>JAUIKM010000036.1 GCA_030430495.1 bacterium
GTGGCCTCAGATGCAAAAAACACTTCCACTCTTGATGTAATGGAAGACACTGTTTCGGGTGCAAATTGGGCCTTCTGGTATCGCAAGTCAAGGAAATAATTTATCCTCGGTAAATAAAAGTGCAGGCGAGCCGCATTCCGCCCCGAGCGAGAAGCCGCCCCACGCGCGAAGAGCGGTGCTGCCGGTTTTCACACCCGCTGGCAAACAAAAAAGTCATAAAGCAAGCGTGCGGCAGAGCCGGGCGCGCTGCAATCAGATCGCCGAAATGCCGGTAACGATTTGTTAACACCTGAAATCGGACGCCAGGCAACGAATTGTTAACATCCTGCCGTCAGCCCTCTATCAATCCCGCTGTCCGTAGTTGTCGCCGCAACATTATTACAACAAATTGACATCAGCAAGGTAATTTCGCAGTGATATTTTTGTGAAGTTATCCCCACGTGCAAAAGGCAACCCGTGGGGTAGAAATAGCGGAACTTTGCCTGATTCTCTCCCAATCAGCGACAAGTCTCTAATCCTTTGTACCTTCTCAAGAATTAAGTGGAGCACGCGGTCTATGCAACTCGCACGGCACCTTTGTTTGTTAACGCTTGGAGCATTACTCGGCCTTAACGGCGCTGTGATGGCGCAGGAAACAGGTACTCTGACGGGCACAGTTTCGGAAGTTGAATCCGGCAAACGCCTGATCGGCGCACAGGTGGTTCTCGACGGAACTCAAATTGGCGATGTCAGCGACCGCACGGGACGTTATGTCATTCCCGGTGTTAAAACTGGCGACTACACGCTGGTCGTAACCTACCTGGGCTATGAGACGGTGCGCATGTCTGCAACGGTTAAAGCCGGCAGCGCAAATGTTTATGACGTCGAAATGAAAACGGTGGAGTTCACCACGGGCGACGTCCTTATTACCGGTCTGCGCGAAGGTCAGGTTAAAGCTCTGAACCAGCAGAAAACCGCGTCAAATATCAAAAACATCGTCGCCGCCGACGCCATTGGTCGTTTTCCCGACCTCAATACGGCCGAGGCGCTGCAACGCATCCCCGGCACCTCCGTGCAGCGCGACCAGGGCGAAGGTCGTTACGTCCTGATCCGCGGCACCGAGGCGCGCCTCAACTCCGTACAGATCAACGGCGAACGCGTGCCCTCGCCGGAAGGTGACATCCGCTCCGTGGCGCTCGACGTGATTCCCTCGGACGCCCTGGCCTCGATTGAAGTCAGCAAGGCGATCACGCCCGACATGGACGGCGACGCTATCGGCGGCTCGATTAACCTGATTACCAAAAGCGCGTTCGACTACAACGAACCGATCTACAAACTGACGGTGGCCGGCGGCTACAACGACATCGTCGGCGACCTGAACTACCAGGCCGCCGGCACCTACGGCACAAAACTGGGCGACGACAGCAACTTCGGCGTTCTGCTGAGCGCGTCGTACTTCCGCACCGAGCGCGGCTCGGACAACAACGAGATGGAGTGGATCCTGAGCGGCGATCTGGAAGATTTTCCGGATGACTTCGGCATCACGCCGCCGGACGGCGCCAACGTCATCGGCGACATGCAGCTGCGCGACTACGTGATTACGCGTGAGCGCCTGGGTATCAGCTCGACCATCGACTACAAACTGGACGACAACTCCAAAGTGTACATCCGCGGTTTGTTTAACCAGTTCGGCGATCAGGAATATCGACGCCGCGCCCGCGTGCGCTGGGATAAAGGCGACTACACGGCCGTCAACGCCAATTCCGGCGCCGTCGACGGCGGTAAATACGAACGCGAACTGAAAAACCGCTACGAGGAACAAACGATCTGGAGTCTTGCCGGCGGCGGCGAGCACCTGCTCTCGAACATCACGCTGGGCTACAACCTGTCGTATTCCTATGCCGAAGAAGATGAGCCGGATCGCCGCGACATCGGCTTTGCGACGGACGGCACGGACTTGACCTATGACGTCAGCAATCCCGACCTTCCTGCGTTTTCCGATCCCGGCAATCTGTTTACAGATTACACCGCTTTTGAGTTTGACGAACTGGTGATTGAAAACAATCTGACGACGGATCAGGACTTCACGGCCGCGCTGAACCTGGAAATGCCGTACTCGCTGGCCGACTACCCGGCAACGGTGAAAATCGGCGGCAAATTCCGCGCCAAAACCAAGGATCGCGTTAACAAGGTCGACATCTATGACGACTACGAGGACGGCGACGGCAACGGCCTGACGTTGGATCAGGTTCTGGGCGATTTTGAGCCGGAAGATTTTCTGGACAACAGCTACACGCCCGGCCGCAACTCCGATCCGGACAAGGTCGATGCGCTTGTCGACAGCCAACTGAGCAACTTCGAATACAACGCCGGCGACTCGCGCGCCGACACGGATCCGTCCAACTACGAAGCGACGGAAGACATCATCGCCGCCTACGCCATGACCACCATCAACTTCGGTGAACTGATGGTCCTGCCCGGCGTGCGCATGGAAATGACCTCGCTGGACTATACCGGCAACGTCGTTGAGTTCGACGAGGACGGCGACTATGCGTCGACCACGTCGATCGACGGCACGGACGACTACACGAACATTCTGCCGATGCTGCACGCTCGTTACCGTTTCAACGAAAACACCAATCTGCGCGCGGCGTACACGACGACGATTGCACGACCGAACTACTACGATCTGGCTCCGTACCGCATCATCAACCGCGAGGATGAGGAACTGGAAGTCGGCAATCCTTCGCTCAACCCGACCTCGTCGATGAACATTGATCTTATGGCCGAACACTACATCGAGCCGCTCGGTATCATCTCACTTGGCGTGTTCTACAAAAGTCTGACCGACGTGATCTATCCTTCGGTTACGACCGTCACCGGCGGCGATTTCGACGGTTGGGAGCAGGTGCAGCCGCTCAATGCCGACGACGCGACGCTCATGGGCGTTGAAGTCGCCTGGGAGCAACAATTGACTTTTCTGCCGGGCGAACTCAACGGCCTCGGCATCTACGCCAACTACACCTGGACCGACTCGGAGACGCAAATTCCCGGTCGCGATGAAAAGGTCACGCTGCCCGGCCAGTCAGAGCACACGGCCAACGTTGCACTCTCCTACGAGAAACATGGCGTTTCGGCGCGTATCTCGCTCAACCTGCACGGTTCCTACCTGGACGAAGTGGGCGACGACGCCGAGAGCGACATTTTCTACGACAACCACATGCAGGTCGACTTCTCAGCTTCGTATCTGGTCGCGGACAACATCCGCGTTTTTGCCGAGCTGCTCAACCTGACCGACGAACCGCTGCGCTACTACGTCGGCACGGAAAATCGTCCGATCGTCCGCGAGTTCTATTCATTCTGGAGCCACTTTGGCGTCAAAGTCGATCTCTGATCGTCCGGTACAGCCTCGCGTTGTTGAACAGACAAAGCGCTCTTCCCACGGCGGGGAGGGCGCTTTTTTATGCGTGTAAAAGCACTCTGGCGGTTCATGCTGCGTCATTGCGCGCAACTCGTTGAATCTTGCCTTGCATTCCGGCATCGGAGGCAGTTATGACCAAAACTCAATACCATCGTTTTCTGGCTGTTGCGATTTCACTGTTCGTAGCAATGCTTGTGATGTCGATCATCTGGTTCAATCCCATCTTCATTGCGGTTTGCGTCAACGTCGGCGGCATCATTCTTCTCACGCGTTGGTCCTATCAGCGCCGCAACCGGCTCATCGACGCTCAGGTTTAGGACGTATCCCGTTTCTCTTCGGAGGCGGCCGTTTTCACCGGCCTTTTTCAATCCGCTTTTGTTAACCACTGAGATTGAATCCCCGCGCTGCGCGCTGCCGGCGGGGGAGTGAACAAGTATTTTTGTCGGAGAGCAACCAGTTCTTTTGCCGAAATGGTCGTTGGTACTCCGGCCGGAGCGGTTTGGATTCAAGAAGAACAAGTGCACGTTTCAGGTCTTGCAGTTACTATGCTTCCGTTTGGACAGCTCCCTTGGCAGTCAAGTTCAACACTTAAAATATCGACTGGGTGAAAGACGTTCGCGCGGGAATTCACGGTGATTGCGGATTTGATCGTAGAGTTCCGAAGCCCGGAGTGCATGTTTCGAGCGTAGTGTTCACCGTGATTTCCGCTTGGACAAATCAGTCAGCGGTTAACATCAGCGACCAAAAACATCGACTGGCTGAAAGACCTTCGAGCGGGAATTAAAGGCATTGGCAGGTCAAACAGGTACGTTTAAGAGAGATCAAGTGCACGTTTCAGGTCTTGCAGTTACTATGCTCCCGTTTGGACAGCTCCCTTGGCAGTTAAGTTCAACACTCAAAACACTTGACTGGCTGAAAGACGTTCGAGCGGGAATCAAAGGCATTGGCAGCTCTGAAAGGTCCAGTCAAGAGACACAGAGTGCACGTTAAGACATGAGCGAAAAACTTGGGGCGCGTTTGTGTACGTTCTGTGGCATGCGTTGCGGAGTGATTCGCTAACACGTTGAATTAAATGGTGTTACGCTTGCCGTATAGTGCCGCGGCTGCGTTTTGGACGCACTTCCCGCTAGATCAGGGGACCACCCCGCCGCCGCCACGGGACAACTCCTCCGCGCTCAAACACACTCCTCCCTCCCTGCAAAATGTGCAAGTATTTTTTCTGAGTGAAGTTTCGCGGATAAAACGCGCCGCATGCTGCGCACTATCGAAACAAGCTTAACAAACTCAGCTCTGTTTTCCACGTCGAAAAAATTGAACGATACCCAATTTGTGGTTGAACGCAACAGAAACGCAGTTAAACGGGCGTGCGGCCTCTCTGTTTATCGCGTTGCCCAGCTTTGTCGCAATGCTCAAACCCGCTTTTGATGTCGCAGGTCTTGCGATCCGAGACAACAGGCTGGAACCGACTTCAATCGATCATACGAATCGCTTTTCTCTGAAAATGAGATGGGTGCTTGTACTCTGTTAATTGAACGAAGAGCTACGGCGCCATAGCTCTTCGCTCAGTTCACATTCTTAACACATCCTAAATTTCAGCAATGTCGACGGTGATGCTCTCTTCAAGAGTACCGCCGACGTCTTCAACGAGCCAACTGGTAGTAAACTCGTAGTTGATGCCGGTTTCAGGATCCACGTCAGTGTGAACATGTTCACCCTCAAGTACGCCGTTGTCAATCTCCGCAAGAGCGGCTTCGAAACCTTCGTCGATGTTGTCCATTTCAAAGTCTGACATTTGGCCGTTGTCGTTTCCAGCATGGGCTGATTGGGGACAGGAGCTAAAACCGAATCCCCTACAGTCGATTCTTATTTTGACCCCGATGGGATCTGCCAGATCATCGAAGACAACATCCTCGTGGTATGAGGTGTTGCCGCAGCCCAGGAAACAATTGCGATCTCGATGGTAAGAAATGACAGGAAGCGCAAGAAGATCACCGCCAATAAACAATAAAAGGGCGGCTGTCAATATGAATGTTTTCATACATCACCTGAAAATATTGATATGTTGGTAATAGTGATAATGGCGCGAAATTGGGACGAAGCAAGGCAGTGACAATCAGAGAATGATTGTTGAAATTCCGAGCCTGTTCACAGAGGTGGGATCAATACATTGTCACAATGTGGTGCGATTCTACAAAAATTAGCAGTGCATGTCAAGTAAATAATACACGTATACTCATTTTTATCCATAAGTCGAATTTTCGTCACATTGAATCTGACAATATGCGCAACTTAAACTCAAATCCTGCTTTCAACCACGAACACAAAACCCCGACCCAATTAATCTCGGGGCGGGGTAAATGTTCCGCTTTTGTCCGGTAAAAGCACTGTTTAACTGTCGAACGGATCGGCAGATGCGATTACCGCAACTTCGCCGGCTCTCAGTCAAACCAGAAACGCACGCCGACGGCCGCGCCGATGCGGAAATCCGTCCTGGGTACAAGCAGGAGAGAAGGCGCAAGTTCTACAAAAATGTCGAACGGCGCAGTGGCGAACATGTAGTCCAGGCCCACCGGTACGCGTGCGGCAACGCCGACGTCATCCGTCAACACAATCGCGCCGCCGATACCGTAGTACAACGCCAGTTTGCCCTTGCTCACCTTAAAAATTGACACGTCGTGCAGGATATAACTTCCCTGGATAAGCAGGCGCTCATCGTTGAGCGACCAGGCGGCGGCGAAATCAAGCGCGGAATTGCCGCTCAGCCAGGTTTTCAAACTCACACCGGTAGGATTGCCGATAATGATGCCGAGTCCGGTTCCGGAATCCTGGGCCTCAAGCCGCGGCGTAACAAAGAATGCAACAATGGTAATGATGATGATTGGAATTGTTCGAGATGTTTTCATTTTTCAGCCCAGTATTAATAGCAGGTAGTTCGTTCAGGTCGTGTCGAGACGGCAACATGCCGCAGCACATGCCGTCGATAATTCTGCAATATGCTTCAGGCGGACAAAAGTTGGTGCTGAAATCTCGTTGAACTGCAAATCTATTGGTCGACCACTAGGGATTCTGCTGCACCAAATACTCGTTTTGTCCTTCAAGAAAACGCCACGGTGGCGGCTCCTCGTAGATGCTTCCGGAATTGGATGTTCATGATAAATTAGGTTGACTGGTTTTACTTATTTCACTTGCGTTTGAGATGCCGGTCGATTAACTTCACCGCGTCTTCAGCACAAAAGCTATGCGCTTCCGTTCACTCCAGACACACTGCCTCTGAGGATTTCGGTTCAGCAACAGGGCTTTTCATTAATATCTGCATGACAAACCAGGAGGTCATTTTTCATGGAAATGAAGCAGCGGAAAACGCTTATTGGCGCATTCGGTTTTATTATCTGTTGCCTCGTTTTCATGGATGTAGGTGTGTTACGAGCTGCCACCGCGTATGAAGGTAGTGGTGCGGAAGAGGAAACCTTCGGTGTGGTGATGGCTTTCGACACGAATCCTACCTTCCGAATAACCGAGGATGACGCTCGATTTCTGCGCTACCTGTCGTATGAAAACAAGTTCGACTACTCCGGCATCGAATACGAGATCGGCGAGTTTATCCTGAGCGACGGAAATGGCGATAAGCAGCGCATTCAATTCGTGGATTGGCCTTCCGATAAAATCGTGATCTACGGTGATTCAACGCAGGGAATTGATCCCGCTTTGCTGCCCGCCGCGGGGCGGACCAGGTCATTTAACATTGGCGGGGAAGGACCGAACAAAATTCAATTCTATCGTCGTGTTTCCGGCTGGGCTCCTTCCAATGCCTTCCCCGATATGCCGCCCGACAACGAAGACCCGGACTACACGCCCACGCCCTGGGATGTACTCGACCACAGTGAATGGGTTGTGCGCGTCTTACGCGCAGACAATAACGAACATCTGTTTACGCTGGACAGCGTTGGAGTGCCGGCGCACAACGACCCCAATTTAACGGGTGCGCTAAAGTATGGGACCAACCCCAAAAAGGTACGGCAGGAATTTGTTTTGCCGAACGAGTTGAGCGGGGAAGAGGTGTATCTGCAAATATACTCCAAACGCTGGGGACCGACTGATTACGGGATGCGTCTGCTTAGCGAAAGCACCTGGATTAATGTCTCGGCATTGCAAAGTGAATATGGTGTGCGCCTGGCAAATGTCAGCGATACATTGCACCAACAGTATTTTGATGAAATACTGGTTCATTGCGACTCCATTAAACAGCAAACTGGCTGGCTTCCCGAGACGCGCTATTTTGAGCTGACCCTGGAAGAATTTGCAGATATAAATCGTAGATACTTGATTCCACGCATTGAATCCGGCGATACAATCTGGACGGAGATCGACACCAATCCATCTGTTGTCGTGGTGCGCGTACCGCAGGCCGATGGGGGATTCAAAACTGAGTATCACACCGAAAAAACGGTCCGGATACTTAACATCAGCCCGCAGCCTTTAAACAAACTCGACTTTGCCCTGGACCTGTCCCTTCTTGTTAGTCTCGAAGTGAGAATCTCACTGCATACGATCGCCGGCCGCAAAGTCGCCGGGTTGTGGACCGGAAAGCTGACGCGCGGGCCGCACAGTCTGCAGTTGCAACTGCCGGATACAGAACTTGCCCCAGGCGGTTATATGCTGATGGTCAACGCTAATCGAGGCAATGTCGGTGCGGGGCGGGCGATTGTAATTCAGCCATGAAAAAAGCGACGAGCACAATCAGGTCCGTGCGCTGGTCCTTTCTCAATAATTCCGACAATTAAGCGGCATCCGCGCTCTTTAAACCACAGCCGCCGGACACAGGGCCCGGCGGCTCATTTCAATCAGCTCAATTTTGGTGCAGTTAAACGCCAGGTGCATGCCTTGCTGTTTAATTCACCGCGCGCCAAGCGTTGCGGCTCAGCGCACAATCACAAACGTGCCGAAACCGACGCGTTCATCAACCTCGAGTCGGTACGTATAAACGCCGGAAGTCAGTCCCGCCGTCTCAAGTCGCAAAACCTGCGGTCCATCGCCGAGGCGCCGGCCGCGAATCTGCGGTCCAACGAGGCTGCCGCGCGCGTCGTACAGCGCCAGGTTGACGCTCGCCGCCGCAGGCAGATCCAGATTGAGCGTCAACACATCTTTTACCGGGTTGGGGCTTAAAACGAGGCTGCTGCTGACGGCGGCGCTCAGCGTGGCGCTCGTGGCTACGTTGCGGTCGAAACCAAACGCGCGGATCTCCGAGCGGTCGCCTTCGCCGGCGGCGTTAACCGCGTGGACGGCCCACCAGTACTCATTGCCTTTGGTTAACAATCCCGTCGGATTAAACGTGTATTCCCAGGTGCCGTCGCCCTTGATGTTAACAACCTGCTCCGTCACGTTCTGCGTGCGGACGTAAGGCTCGTTAAACATCTCGTTGTCGGCAATGATAAAACGATACTGCTCGGCACTTTCCGAGGGCTTCCACGAAAACACGATGTTCTCCGCGCCGAACTCCGCACCGCTCGCCGGTCCGACCAGTTCAGGCGGCATCGGCGGGGCCAGCGTTAACTCAAACGAATGTGTCGCACTCCAGCTGCTGATCATGCCGCCGCCCATGGCGCGTACATGCCAGAAATAGCGAACGTCGAGCTGCGGAATCGGAAAACGCACCGACGTCTCCGTCAGCGCATTTTCGCTGAACACAAGCGTGCCGCTTACCGCGTCGTTTTCGCGGATTTCTATCTCGTAGTTTTCCGCGCCGTCGACGGCGTCCCAGCTCAGTTCAATCTCGGCGGTCTGCGCGCTGTGATTGTCGGCGGGCGCGAGGTTAAGCGGCGCGGCCAGGCCCTGTGAGACTTCGCCGACAATAAAGTCGAGTTTATAGCTCTCGTTGTTTGTCAGCGTAATATCCCTGGTGATCGGCGCGGCCAGATCGCCGCCGGAAGCCGTAACACTCGTAATCTGCGATGCGTTGAGAACCGGAATGGCATAACCGCCGGACTGCGAGGTCACAGCGAAAAAGTCGCCGCCGTCAGGCATGACCTGCACGCCCGCCAGCCCTTCGCCCGGATCGTAGAATTCATTCTCGTTCAGGTCGTTGTACACCACGCCGGTAACGTAGTAGCTGCCGCGAAAACCAAAATTCTGCGTGACGACCAGTGGCCCGATCTGCGTGGACGGATTGTTGTCCTCTTCGATACTGATGCCGATATCGGTGTACACATAGTTTTCAAAATTCATGATGTTTGTGCGGTGTCCCAGATCAATCTGGTTCTGTGTGCCCCAGTCGATGTTAAACCCGGCGTGACCGTGGAAGACGCTGTTGGAATACGCCGACACATTCTCTCCGGCGCGCGTCCATCCCGTGTATCCCGCGTCGTTCATGCGGTCGAACGGCGATGTATTGTCCGAGCCGATGTGCCCCTGATAATCGTTTTGCACCATATCAAATGAGTGGCGCTCCGACGATTCCATCAGCTGTGCGTGGAACGCCAGCGGCGGACGCGAAGGATAGGTGTTAAACTGCGACTTAACAAGGTCTTTGCTGATTTCAAAAAACTGCAGCGCAAACTGGACCCCGCCGTCATTGTTGTCAACGAGTCGTACGCCTTCAGCCGCAGGATTGGCCCGGGCGCGATTAATCATTTCGAGCATGAGCTGCTCGTCGTCCGTCGGCTCGCCATGTGAATATTGTTTTGTCGGTGCGGCCAGAACGTCCGAACCCGATTTGTTTGTGATTGTTGTCGGCTGGACCTGTTCCATATACCAGGCGGCCGGCGATTCGTGTACCATCCTCGGCCGTGAGTCATCGGCCTCCGCCTTGGCCTGATGGTCCTGTCCGCTGATTGCCGGACTGTTCATGGAAAGACCTGCAACAACGGCGAAACCGACCGCCGGCAGGCAAAAACGCAGGAGAGAGTTGTTCATAAGGGTACCTGAAAGATGTCTCGTCAGTAAAAGTTGGAGCGAGTATTCGTGCGTTCGGGAAGTTTAAAATCTGGGCACATACAATCGGCCGACATCCCGGCGGGGGGCGGGAACGGGTGTCGGGAAGAGTCGTAGTCGTGTATGCGGGCACTGAAATCAAAGCTCGCCAACTCCGCAGAGGCGATAGTGCTTTGAAGGTCGTCTTTCAAAAGTCCAGAAAACCAGGCCGGAAAATAAAGTTACCGATATGCCGGAAAATTACGAAAATCTGAGTTGTCGCTGCGACGAAAATCGGTAATGACCGGCCAACTATTTTAGGCCCTCGATTAAAAGCAATTGCGCATCTGATTCCGCGGCCGTTAATTAGTCGCCGTTCCATACATTACTGCTGCATTGAATCAGGTCGGGATGCAAGGCGCGCGCATCCCTTGTTTTCCGGGGAACCACTATGTCTGATATTGTCAGGGAAGTAAGTGAGTTGTTGGGCGACGAAGCTGCGGCCGACAACGACAATCCACATCACACAAAGCTTGAAGATCTTGTCAATCGCTCCACCGCAGTTCGCGAACAACTGTACCGTTCAGCCGACGAGGGATTGACCCGCGGCCGCGAATTGCTGCAGGAAGCGCAGGAGTTGTTCGATGCGCGCGTGGGGGAGCTGTCGCGCGACTCGTCCGAGTACAGCAATTCTTCCGTGCTCAAGGACGAACGCCTGCATCCATTTATCAGATGTCTGGGCGTGTGCCAGTGCACCCTCGGCATGGCGTACGCCGCCAACGGCGAGTACAAACAGTCCGAAGCCGCCCTGCGCAAATCGCTCGTCTGGTTTAATGGTCTCGGTGATGAAGTCTCCGCCGTCGACGCCTGCGTCGAAATGGGCGAAGTCTGCCGCCGCCTCGGCGAGTGGAGTGAAGCCCTGAAGTTTTTGCGCGACGCGATTCGCATCTTTCGCAAAGTCGAAAGTAAAAGCGGGCAGAGCCGCGCCCTCACGAATATCGGCGTGGTGTTCTGGGCCCTCCAGCGCTTCGATGAATCCATCAAGTTTCACCGCGCAGCGCTTGCCGTCGCCAAGGAAGACGGCAACCTGCGCCTGCAGGCGCGTGCTCTGTCCAATGCCGGGCTGGTCTACACACACGTGGAAAACTTCAGCCGCGCCGCCAAGTGTTTCGACACCGCCGCCAAACTCTCCAAAAATATCGGCGATCATCGCGGCGAGGCCCGCGAACTCAACAATAAAGGCATGCTGTATCTGCGCGCCGAGCGCTACGATTCGGCCGGTGAAGCTTTCCGCGCCGCGCATGCGGCTTTCCAGCGACTGCGCGACAACGACGGCCTGATCTCCACTGGTTTTAATCTGGGAGCGCTGGCCGAGCGCGTCAAGGATTTTACCGAGGCGCACGAAGCGTACGATCGCGTGCTTAAAACGGCGCGCGTGCACGGCCGGCGCGACGCCATGCTGATTGCGCTTAAACACCTGGCCATCTTGCATTGGTATTCCGGTGAGACGGTCAAGTCGATGGAGGACTCGCGCGAAGCGCTCAAAATTGCGCTCGAACGCAAGGACCGGCGCAGTGAGTCGCGCCTGCTGGCGCATATCGGCAACCTGTATGCGCGCCTGGGCGATCACGATCGTTCGCGCCAGTACTTCGATCGATCCCTGCAGGTGGACCGCGAAATCGGCGAGGACCGCGGCCAGGCCGAAACCCTGCAACAGATCGGCGCCGGCTACGCCGACCTGGACAACCATCGCGCGGCGCTCGACTACCACCGCAAAAGCCTCGAAATCATTCGCGAACTCGGTGATGCTCAAGCCCTTGCCGCCGCACTTGAAAACGTAGCGGACGCCTACCGCGCGCTCAAGGAAATCAATCAGTCGCTCGAACTCTACAAACGGGGTTTGCGCAAACGACGCGATTCAAAAGATCGCAGCGGCGAGGCCCGCTGTCTGCGCAAGATTGGTTCCGTGCTGGCCGAATCAGGCCGCCCCGAGCAGGCCATCGAGTGTTTCAGCGCCGCGCGCGAGATTCAGCGCACTGCGAAGGGGATTCCGGCGGAAGACATTCTCGAAACGCTGATCGGTCTGGGCGAAGCCCTCGACATCAGCGGGGAAGTTCAGGGAGCGCTGCGCAGTTTTAACGAAGCGCTGGCCTTTGCCGGCGGTATTGACGAACCTGAGCGCGACGCCTCCGTGCTGCGCGTGCACCAGGCGCTGGCCGACTTTTACGAACGCAACGGCGAGGTTGCCAAAGCCTACGAGCACCACAAGAATTTCTACCGCGCCGAACGCAAAATCCGCTCCAGCGAACAGCGCGAACACATCAAGAGTCTGCGCGTGCTCTACGACATCGAACGATCGGAGAAAGAACAGGAGATAGAATTCCTGCGCAGCGAACACCTCGAACACCAGGAAAGCAACGAGGAGAAACAGGCGCTAGCCAAAGTGAGTTCGCTCCTGAGGCGCAAGGAACTGCTCAACACCATGCAGCAGTGGATTTCCGAATTGTCGGAAACGCCCGACGAACAGCTGCGCGAACGCGTCGACGCCATCGCGGCCAGTTTTGAAGAACTGCGCCGCACTCATACCGAAGCCGACGGCGAAGATGACTCGTACGCCTCCGTTCACGACGATTTTATCGCCGTGCTCAGGCGGCAGTTTCCGGCGCTCTCGGCTACGGAACTGCGTGTTGCCGCCCTGATTAAACTCAATCTGAACGTCAACGAAATCAGCCGCATCGTCAATCTGTCCGTGCGCAGCGTCGAGATGTATCACCAGCGCATCCGCAAACAACTGGGGCTGGAAAAAGAAACCGACCTGGCGCATATGCTCAACGTTATCGAAGCCGACCGTGCCTCCGGCGACGCCGCCTGAAATTAATTCAGCGCCACTTTGTGACTTTTTCGGGACTTGCATCTTGTCTGGGAGTTCGCAATCGAAATTCCCATGAGCCGGCTGTTGCCGATTTGAAAACGTGCTGTGAAATTTGCCCGCCTGCGGCCTGTCCTCCCGCGTCGGACCAGTATCTCAGTTGAACGGGAATGTGATCGATTGCTGCTGCAAAGCCTCAGCGCAACCGTCAACCGGTAATCCAAGGAATGCCTCTTTGATCCTCGCTCTCTTCCCGTCTGCACTGTCCCGATTTGCATGCGCGCTGTTTGTTGCAGTTGCTCTCTCCAGCTTTCCGGCCAGTTTCCCGGCCGCCGCGGATCAATCCGATAATGACGAAGACATCGTGCCGTTTCGCCGTGACTCGCTCTGGGGCTACGTCGACCGCATGCAACGCGTCGTGGTGGAACCGCAGTACGATCTCACAATGCCGCTCGTGGAGGGCGTCGGACGCGTCATGCGCTCCGGCCGGTGGGGTTATGTAGATGCCGACGGCAATTTTCTGACGGAAATCAAGTTCTCAACCGCCGAACCGTTCAATGGTGAGTTTGCCGCGGTGTCCATCCGCGGGCGTTACGGTTTTGTGGGCCGCGAAGGCGCTATCAATATTCCTCTGCACTACGACTATGTCGGGTCCTTCAGCGAGGGCCGCGCCGCGGTGCGCAAAGGCAATTACTGGGGACACATCGACCAAGACGGCAATATCTCTACGCCGCTCGAATATCAGTTCGCCGATGCGTTTGCCGATGGTCGCGCCATGATTCGCGTTGGCGAAGAAATCGGCTATGTCGACAGCGACGGCAACGTGGTCATTGATCCCGAATACGACGAAGGCATGTTTTTCCGCAACGGTATGGCCAAGGTGCGCCGCGGCAGCCAGTGGGGATTCATCGACAAACAGGGCAATCCGATCATCAAAATTGAATACGACAAGATCGACATGTTCCGCCAGGGATTTGCCCGCGTCGCGCTCAACGAGCAGTGGGGCGTGATCAATGCCGAAGGTGAAATCGTCGTGCCGATCATTTACGACCGCCTGGACAATTTCAGCGACGGCCGCGCTCGTTTTGAGGTCAACGGCATGTTCGGCTTTGTCGACAAAAGCGGCAATATCATCGTGCCCGCCGTCCTGATGTCCGCCAAACCCTTCAGCGAAGGACTGGCCGCCGTTTATCAGGAAAACACGGAATACATCGACACGCTCGGCACGGTGGTTCTCAGCCTGCCCGAAGGCCTCGGCGGTTCCTTCTACAACGATCGCGCCTCCGTCTATATCGGCGGCAAATACGGTTTTATCGACCGTCGCGGCCAGGTCGTCGTCGAGCCGCAGTACGACGACGTCGGCAATTTTGAAAATGGCCTCGCCATTGTGCGCGTCGGCTCCAACTACGGCATTATCGACGAAGACGGCAACCGCGTTCTCGACATTCGTTATCCCTACATCGCCGACTTCCGCAACGGACTGGCCACCATTCATTCGCGCCGCAGCACCGATCCCGCCTCGATCATCGGCTACGTCGACCTGCGCGGCAAAGGCTACTGGAAATAAGCCCGCTCAAGATTTCCTCCGGGCATCTCGCTGCTTCTGCGTAATTTTGCAGTCACAATTGACGGGCGCGTCTTCGGCCGCGCCTTTTGACGATTATTCACGGTAAAATCGCAGACGGCTTTATCATGCAGCTTGCAACGATTAAACAGATTTTCCGCGATCCATCCGCGTTCACAGGAGCGACGGTGGAATTGCGCGGTTGGATTCGCACAGTGCGCACCTCTTCCAAAGGATTCGGATTCATCGAACTCAATGATGGGTCCTTTTTCAAAAATCTGCAAATCGTCTTTGACAATGAGCTGCCCAATTTTGATGAAGTCGGCAAACTGACGATTGCCAGTTCCCTCGTCGTGCGCGGTCAGGTCGTGGAATCGCCCGGCGCCGGTCAGGCCGTCGAACTCAAGGCGTCCGCCATCGAAATCGTCGGTGTCGCCGGTTCGGATAACCCCGTCCAGAAAAAACGCCAGACCTTTGAATTCCTGCGCACCAAGGCGCACCTGCGTCCGCGCACAAACACATTTTCCGCCGTGTTCCGCCTGCGGTCCTATGTCGCATTTGCGATTCATCGCTTTTTCCAGGAACAGGGATTCATCTACGTCCACACGCCCATTATTACCGGCAGCGACGCCGAGGGGGCAGGTGAGATGTTCCGCGTTTCCACGCTCGATCCCGTTAACCCGCCGCGTACCGAAGACGGCGCCGTCGACTGGAGCCAGGACTTTTTTGGCCGCGAGACGTCCCTGACCGTTTCCGGCCAGCTGGAGGTTGAAACCTATTGCGCGGCCTACAGCAAAGTCTACACATTTGGCCCGACCTTCCGCGCGGAAAACTCCAACACGGCGCGCCACGTGAGTGAGTTCTGGATGATCGAACCGGAAATTGCCTTCGGCGATCTTAAACAGGACAGCGAGCTGGCCGAAGCCATGCTTAAACGCGTCATCGCCGACGTGCTGAACGAACTGCCGGAAGAGATGGAATTTTTCAACCGCTTTATCGACGAAGGTCTCAAAGAACGCCTCGAACTCGTGCGCGATTCCGAGTTTAAACGCATTACCTACACGGAGGCGATAGAACTGCTGCAGCAGTCCGGCAAGTCCTTCGAGTTTAAACCGGAATGGGGCAAAGATCTTCAGACTGAGCACGAGCGTTATCTCGTCGACGAGCTGTTTAAGACGCCGGTTTTTGTGACCGATTATCCCAAGGACTTCAAAGCATTTTACATGCGTCTCAACGACGACCAGAAAACCGTCGCGGCGATGGACCTTCTCGTTCCCGGCGTCGGTGAAATCATCGGCGGCAGCCAGCGTGAAGAGCGTCTGGACGTGCTGGAACGTCGCATTGCGGAGATGGGACTCAACCCCGACGACTACTGGTGGTACCTGGACGTGCGTCGTTACGGCGCGGTGCCGATGGCCGGATTTGGTCTCGGTTTTGAGCGTTTAATTATGTACCTGACCGGGATGAAAAACATCCGCGACGTCATTCCTTTTCCGCGTACACCCAAGTCGGCCGAGTTTTAACATCAGAGACCTGTGTTTAAATATTGCTTGCGGGCGGGGGACATCGCGTTTCCCCGCCAGACTTTTTGCGCTTGCCCTGATCGCTTCGCTTCTAAATGCCTTCTTGTTAGTCGCGCAAACAGAAACCGGCGAATCGCGAGACAGTTTAAGCGCTCCGAACGACATGCGCTGGAATCTGCGCGTAGCCGCCGGGCATATGTACCAGGCGGCACCGGATGAAGGTTCGGATGTCTACCTGCCGGATAATCTGGAAGTGCGGCGCGAGGACCAACCCAATCTTCGCCGCAACTGGGACCTCTTTGGAAACGGAGTTACCGACAATCCACTCTTTCACGGCGCCGCCTGGATGGAAGTGGGTGGAACCTTCAGTCCCTTTGGCGGTCTGGCTGCGGATCTGGCGCTCTACGCCGAGCACCGCGGTATTTCCTACGGCGTTAACAGTCGCAATGCCATCTTTGTCGTGCCGCGCTACAAGCTGCGTCTGGATAGCAATTTTCACGTGTTAAACAGAAAGATCGACATTGGCGTCCACGTCGGCGATACGCGCAATGCGCGCCTGCACGAGGGACTGATTATTGAGCATATCGACGTTCAGGGCTCGCACTTCTATCTGGGCTTCGGCAAGCTGCGACTCGAATACACCAAGATCGGCGACCTTTTGAATCAGATCGGACTTAACATTAACGACCTGGACGACTTTTCGCTGTACTGGCGCGATCAGGAATTGTTCAGCCCGCGCTGGCGACTGGACCTGGCGCTTTCGCGCACCTTCGTCGATCCCTACTTTACAAGCACGGTTGTCACCGATGCGCTCTATGGCAATCACGTATCAATCGCTGCATCGGTGACCTTTGACTCGACGCAGCGCGTCTACGCGCAGGCGGCGCGGCGCTTCAGCAAGACGGACGAACACAGCCACGGCGAGCTGATGGCTTTTGTGCTCGGACTGAACTCCCGGATTGAAAGCGGCCCGCTGCGCGCCGCCGCCACGCTGGAGTGGCGACGCTACGGCGCTTTGTTTAACTCCGGTTATTACAATCGCAACGTCTACTTTCGCGAAGAAACCGGCGGCAACTACAACAATACCCAGGGCGACAATGTCTACCCGCTGGAGGCTTTCGATCGCGGCTTCAGTCAATGGGCCGTGTACACAGAACTTCGCAATGAGGCCGTTGTTGAGGCCTTTATCCTGCGCTCGGATATTCGATTCAATTTTTATCGCGATCTGTACGCCGGACTGCAACTGGACCTGAACTTTATTGACAACGATATCGCCGGTCCGGCGAATTACACTTTTCAGACATGGGCGCTTGGCTGGGAGCCGCGACCCGGCAACAGCCTGCAAATGGGCCTGACAAACAAAACGATGAATCTCGACAAACACTATCCGACCTTTTACGAATTTGCGCAGGGCTTTGCGCTCGAATTGCGCGCCAATATTGCGGTGGATATCAGCAGCGGGGCAGGGCAGTGAACAGCAACATTGAATTGGAACCGATGGGCGAGGGCGCGCGACTGTACGAATATCAGCAGAGCCGGCGCTTTTTTGTGCAGGTTGCCGGCGGAATGGAAGAACTCGCCATCGCCGAGCTGACGGAACTCGGCGCTGTGGATGCAGCAGCCGCCTACCGCGGCGTGTACTGCACGGCCGACAACGAGGCGCTTTACCGCATCAACTATTGCTCCCGCCTGATTTCTCATGTCCTTGCGCCGCTCTTTTCATTCAAGTGCCACTCGACCAAATACCTGTACAACATGGCGCGCGAATTGCGCTGGCAGGACTTCATGGATGTCGACACGTCCTTTGCGCTCGACGCGGCGGTCAGTCACAGCAAGATTCATCATTCGCGTTATGCGATGCAGGTCCTGAAAGACGCTATTTGTGATCACTTCCGCGATCGCAACGGCAAACGACCTTCGGTTGACAGACACGAGGCGGACATACGCTTTCACCTGCACATCGACCACAACCGCGCCACGATCAGTCTCGATACGTCGGGTGAGTCGCTGCATCGCCGCGCCTACCGCACGGAGAGCGTCGAGGCCCCGATGCAGGAGACGCTCGCAGCGGCCATTGTGCGCCTGAGCGGCTGGAACGGCGAACGCGCGCTGCGCGATCCGATGTGCGGCGCCGGCACGCTGCTCGCCGAAGCCTGGATGCATGCCACGCATCTGCCGGCGGCGTTTAAACGCGCGCACTTTGGTTTTGAGCGTCTGCCCGATTTTGAGGCCGAAAAATGGAAGCGGATACGCGCCGCCGCCGACAGCGCTGTTATTAAAGAGGCGGATTCATTTGACGTGGCGGGCAGCGACGTCAACCCCGCGGCGGTACGCGCCGCACAGAACAACCTGGCCAATCTGCCGAATGGCGGGCGCGTTGCAATTACGCGACAGAACATCATGGATCTGCCGGGCTACACAGACACCACATTACTGATCAATCCGCCATACGGCGTGCGCCTCGGCGAGCGCCAGGCGGCTGAAGACCTCCTGCGCGAAGTCGGCAATTTCCTGAAGCGCCGTTGCACCGGCTGCGAAGCGTATATCTACGTGGGGGATCGCAAGCTGCTCGGCGCGGTCGGGTTGCGTCCAAGCTGGAAACAAGCGCTCGTCAATGGTTCGCTCGACGGGCGCCTGGCCAAATTTGAGTTGTATTGACCGTGAAGCTGTGACCGGGCTCTTGTGCTCAGCCGGCGAACCGCTTTGCCTGTCTGAGCGGCAACTTCACCGTGACTTTGGTGCCGCAATCGGCCGCCTCGCTGACGACATTGAGTGTGCCGCCGTAGACCACCGCCAGTGATCGGGCAATCGCCAGTCCGAGACCCAGCCCCTGCTGCTCGTAAAAATTGCGATTGAACTGCACGTATGCGCCGATGTTGGAGATCTCGGCCGGCGTCATGCCGCGCCCCTCATCTTCGACCACGATGTGGTATTTACCGTCGACGACACGACCGACGATGTGAATCGGCGTTCCCTTGGTGGAAAAACGACAGGAATTGTCGAGCAGCTCCAGTACAATCTTCTGCGCATGTCCTTCGCTGATCGCCGGCATGGCATCTTCAAAATCCAGCTTGAGATCGTCCAGTCGACCGTACTCGCGGCAGGTGCGCTCAATCTCGCGAAAGCACTGATCGGCGCGGCAAAAGGCGCTTGTGTCTAGTTCGGCTGAACTGCCGTGCAGCTCGCTGTCCTGGAGCCAGATAAAAATCAGGTAGTTTTCAACCAGGCGGTGCAGCTGCTTGCCGGCGCTGGAAATGTGCGTCACCATTTCGCGGATCTGATCGCGTTCAAGCGTGCCGAATTCGGCCAGGATGAATTCGGAGAAGCCGAGAATGCTCGTGAGCGGCGTGCGGAACTCGTGCGGGATTGTAGTGTTGAGCGACTTGCGGAAACCCTCCAGGCGCGAGTCGGCCAGTTCGTAGAATTTGCGCTGTCGCTCCAGCCGCGTCTGAATCGTCGCCAGCAGCTCGTCCGCGTTAAATGGTTTAAGCAGGTAATCATCCGCGCCCAGGTTCATCGCGGCGCGCACATCGCGGTGATCGCTCATGGCGCTCAGAAATATGAAGGGCGTCATGGAGGTCTCGCGGTTCTTGCGGATCTCCTTGAAAAAGGCGTAGCCGTCGACGTCGGGCATTGTAATATCCGACACAATCAGGTCGGGGACGCGGCGGCGAGCGTTCTGCAGTCCTTCGCGGCCGTTGGCGGCGCTCATGACGTCAAAACCTTCAAACTGCAGGATGCGACTCACCTGCTCGCGTAGAGGCGCTTCGTCCTCGACGATCAGAATTGTTTCCTTTGTATGCATATCTGTGCTTTCGTTACGTGGTACTACCTGATTCAGCCAGGACTTTAGACACGAATGTGATGTTAAGCCGGTTGAAGCAATTTTGTAAATCTAGCAAGCAGTGGTGAGTCACACAACGTTTGCGGCAAACTTTCCAACCGCCCGGTTCTAACTTTTGGCAGGCCGACTTCCGATTCATTACCATTCCGTAATGGGACCGGCTCAGCTGCCGGCGGCTGCGAGGTGCTGATACAAAAATACCCGACGCGCGACGCGAACACATCTCCAGCCCGTAGGTTAACAAAAGAGTCAGGAAAAGCCGGCGAAAGCCGAGCGTGGGCAGGCGATAAGGAGAGCGCAGTTTGCCCCCGCGCAACGATTTTGTAGTTTCACGGCGTTTGCGGATCAGGCGTTCCCGGCGGCGGAGCAGGGCCAACGGGATGCGGATCGAAATCGGGAGACGGCCGCACAGAGACAGGCGGCGGTTGCTGAGTTAACCAGGTTGGAAAGGACCGGGATCCATGCGGCGTTTTTTTATCGTGGGTGTGATTCTCATCATCGCATTTCATGCGGTGATTGCGGCGGTCTATCCGCCCGTGCTGTATTCGCTGTTGATTTTCGGGCCGCTGATCATCCTGGGCTTTTACGACTTTTTCCAAACCAAAAAAGCCATCCTGCGCAATTTTCCGATCCTGGGGCACTTCCGCTACCTGATGGAGGCCATCCGGCCGGAGATACGCCAGTACTTTATCGAGTCAGATACCGAGGGAATGCCCTTTGGGCGCGACGAGCGTTCGGTGATCTACCAGCGCGCCAAAAACGTGCGCGATACCGTGGCGTTCGGAACGATGGAAAACGTCTATGCCGCGGGCTATGAGTGGGTCAACCACAGCCTGAATCCGCAGTACGTCGACCCGGAATCGCTGCGAGTGACCATCGGAGGACCGCAGTGTGAAAAACCCTATTCGGCCAGCGTGCTGAACATCTCGGCCATGAGTTTCGGGTCGCTGTCCAACCGCGCAGTACGGGCGATGGGCCTCGGAGCCAAAATGGGCGGTTTTGCGCAGAATACGGGGGAGGGCGGCCTGAGTCCGCACCACGATGAAACCGGCGCGGACCTGATCTGGCAGATCGGGACGGGCTATTTCGGCTGCCGCGACGAGCACGGCAATTTTGACCCCGAGCTGTTCCGGACCAAAGCTGTGCGCGACAATGTTAAAATGATTGAAATCAAGCTGTCGCAGGGCGCCAAACCGGGCCACGGCGGCATTCTGCCCGCGGCCAAACTGACGAAGGAAATCGCCGAAATACGCCACGTGCCGATGGGCCGCGACGTCAATTCACCGCCGGCGCATACGGCCTTCAGCACGCCGACGGAACTGATGTATTTTGTGAAGCGACTGCGTGAACTTTCGGGCGGCAAACCGATTGGATTCAAACTGTGCGTCGGCAACCCTTTTGAGTTTGCGGCTATCTGCAAGGCGATGATCGCGACCGACATCGCGCCTGATTTTATCACGGTGGACGGCGGCGAAGGCGGCACGGGCGCCGCGCCGCTGGAGTTCACCAACCACATCGGGACGCCGATGGTGGAGGGACTGGTAACGGTGCACAACCTGCTGAAAGGTTTTGGACTGCGCGGCAAAGTGCGGATTATTGTGGCGGGTAAAGTCAGTTCGGGTTTCAGCCTGGTTAAACGCCTGGCGCTGGGCGCCGACGTCTGTTACTCGGCGCGCGCCATGATGATGGCTACCGGCTGCATCCAGGCGATGAAGTGCAACACCAACCACTGTCCGGTCGGCGTGGCGACGCAGGACGCCGCGTTGATAGCCGGTCTGAACGTTGCGGACAAGAGCCGGCGCGTGGCCAGTTACCACAGGCAGGTTCTGCACTCGCTGGCCGAAATGCTGGGAGCCATGAACGTGTCGCACCCCGGCCTGCTGCGGCCGCGGCATATCCTTCGTCGCAACGACGACAATACGGTCAGGCGCTACGACGAAATTTTCAGCTACATCGAATCGGGCAGTCTGCAACCGGAGGGAGCGCAGCCGGAACCATATGCCCAATGGGCGCGTTTGGCCTCCGCCGACAGCTTTGCTCCGGCCGACCAGTTCGACTGACACAACTTGTTGCTCCGTCTTAAGCGGAGATGTGCGAGCGTGGACAATTTCGATATACGCAGCCGCCGGCGGCATTCTTTGAAATGTCGTGCTTTTTGTCGAATTTCCGCGCAGGCTACAAAAACCTCCCAACCGCGTCACCGCCTTAGCGACGCCGTGTACCAAGTGACAATTCACTGTTTGCCATACTTTTGAAGGATATTTAACGATGACTCCACGTGCTACTATGGCTCTAATATGCGCTTTGTGCCTGAGCGCATCATCGGCTTTTGGACAGGGCTACCTGTACAATGTCGTGTCCGAACCACAGACATACCTCGAAGCGCTCAATACTTCTCCGAACGTCGTAATGACCGCGCCCGCCGATGAAATGTTGAGCGACGCGCAAAGCATCCCGTTTGGATTTGAGTTCTTTGGTCAGACATATACCGAATATCGCATCAGCGACAACGGCTACATCACGTTTGACGCCGCGGCGACGACGTCGATGAATGAATCGATGATCCTGCCGAACATGGATGCTCCGCTCAACTCGATCTTTGCTTTCTGGACCGGCCTGCAGCTTGCTGAAGGCGGTCAGAGCGGCAGCAACGAAATTGTGACGGGCACTTACGGCACGGCGCCGGACCGCGTGCACATCATTCAGTGGACGGGCGTGACGCCGGAAGAATTCTCACCGAGCCCGCTGCGCAAGATTACCTTTTCAATCGGTCTGCACGAAAACGGCAAATTCGACATCAATTTTACCGACGGCCGAATCATCGGCGGCGGCGCTGCCACGTGCGGCTCGCAGGACATGAACGCCGAGTACGCGGCCGTGGTCGACGCGCCGGACTTTGAGTTTCCGCCGCCGGCCACGCTGCCGATCACCTATCGTTTCACGACGCTCGATCGCGACTACGACATTGCGGTGACGGAATTCAACATGCCGCAGAAACTCGTTGCCTCCGAAGAGCCGCGCCCACTCGGCGCAGTCGTGCAAAACGTTGGCAATAATGTGATTAACTCGCTTGACGTGACACTCACGATCACGGGCAGCAAAGGCTACAGCTTCAACGAAACGCGCACGTTTACCGACCTGAATCTGGCGTCGAACCAGACCTGGACGATGGACGAGTACGACTGGAAACTGGACGTGCCGGGCGAAGTCCTGACGCTTGACGTCAGCGTGGCTAACATCAATGGCGATGAGTCGTTGGACGCCGTGGCCGAGAACAATACGATGTCGGCCGAAACCTTTGGTTTCCTTGATGTCAGCGGCACCAAACGCGTCCTGGTGGAAGAGTTCACCGGAACGTGGTGCGGTTACTGCGGCGACGGCGCTCTGGTGGTTGAGAGGATTCTGGAGGAGACTCCTTCGGTCGTCGCTGTGGCGATTCACGCCGGCGGCAGCTCGGAGCCGATGATGATCGGTCACGGCAGCGACCTCTCGCGCCGCTACGGTCCGTCCTATCCGCAGGCGCTCATCGATCGCCGTTACTTTGAAGGTGAAGAGAAGGTATGCATCAGCCGGCACCTGTGGCCCGGCGCGGTGGAGCAGGTCATGAACTCCTACACGCCGCTCAACGTCACGACGGAACACACCTACAACGCCGACACGCGCATGCTGGACTTCAGCGCCACGGCGACCTTTGTGGACTACCACGAGCCCGCCGACCTGCGTCTGCACATCTATCTGGTTGAGGACAATATTTCGAGCATGACGGACCAGCGCTACTGGCAGGTCAACTACTACAATGCCGACGAAAGCCATCCGCACTACGATCTCGGCTCGCGCATCCCGGGATTTGTGCACAATCACGTGCTGCGCGGCGCGCCCACGGGCAGCGGCGGCGTGCGCATTCAGGTCGACGGCGATTCCTACGATCCGGGCAAGAGCTTCACGCAGGAATACAGCTTCCAGATTCCCGAGACGATGAAGGTTGAAGACATGGAGATCGTTGCCTTTGTGACCTACGAAGAGGGCGACATCACCAACCACGAGACCTATTCGTCCACGCACGCTCCGGTGCTGGATCCGACGTCCACCGATGTGAATGATCTGCGCGGCAGCGAGACGGTCGGTCTCATGTCGCCCAACCCGGCGAGCCAGCTGGCCGTGATTCCGGTTCACCTGGAGTCGACGCAGGATGTCCGCGTGGATCTGTACGCCGTGAACGGAACGCACCTGCGCACGGTGGCGCAAAAACGCGCCTTTGCCGGCGATCACAACTTTGCCGTCAACACGTCGGTTCTGTCCGCGGGCGTATACAAATTGCGTCTGACGGTGGGCGATCAGGTTGTGTGGCGCGATCTGGTTGTGGCGCGCTGATTGGTTCGCACCTGATTTGAGACTGTGATTTCTTATACGGCGTCCCGCAACTCGATTGCGGGACGCCGTCGTTTTAAACAGGCGTGCAGCGCTTCCGCCGACCGTTCAGGCACAAAATGCCCTACGCTTGTACGACAACAGATGCCGTTCAGCTGATTCCGCTTGTGTATCTTGCGCTGTCTGACCTATTTGGCGCGTATTGAAAAAGCCCCGATAAAGGCCTCTTTTGTTTGTCGGCGATGTTGCAGCGGCGCTGCGCTCCGGCGGCAAAAGCTGTAACCTCAAAAAATATCGAGGTATAATCGGGGCAGATTGGACTTGCAAACCAGGGCGACCGATGTATTTTCAAAGGCTGTTCCGGTAGCTGCTCATACAAGTCTGTAACCCCTGTTTCCGCGGAAGTAAGCGTGTACAAACCGCCTGTTCTACTACTATTCCTCCTGTTTCTGCTGACATTGGCGGAAGCGGAAGCCCAGCCAAATCCATGCACCAATCCCGTTTGTGTCGGCAATGCGTATACGCAGGACGTCCACACGGGGCGCGGCGCGCAGTACGTCAGCATCGAACGCACACCGAGCCAGCAGGCCATTCGCGACGCTATGACGGTGGAGCTGTGGGTCAAGGCCGAGCGCCAGGCCAACCTGCTGCAGTATATCGCCGGACTGTGGGGACCACGCAACAGCCCGACCGACGATCAGAACGACTCCTGGGCGATTTACATCGACGACAACGACGATCTGGTTTTTGAAATTGACGGTCCCGGCGGCAGTCAGGGCGACGTCAACAACTCTATTGTGCGTTATGCCTACGCGGCGCACTACAATCGCTGGACGCACATTGCCGCCATTTTTGACGGAGCGAGCGAAACCGTGCGTCTGTACGTCGACGGCGTCGATCGCGGCAGCAACCGCAACGCAGCGTTTCCGGCGTCTCAACTTCAGACTCCTGCGGCGGCCGACCTGCTGATGCGACTGGGAAGCACCAACGGCCGAACGGACAATGCGTCCTACCGCACCTTTCGCGGCCAGATCGATGAATTCAAAGTCTGGTCGCGCGTGCTTGACGCAACGGAAATCATCTGTGGTCGCGACCGCGCCGCCCGCGGCAATGAAGCCGGCCTCGTGATTTACTTTCGCTGCAACGAAGCACCGGCGGCGCGCGAACTCTGCGATGCCACCGGCAACAACAACGTCGGGCGCATCAGCAGCAACGGCCGGTGTGAGGAAAGCGACCGGACCGTCGACAACACAATTCTGATTGAAGGCCTGCCGTCGCCTTTGCGCGCGACGCTCGAATGTGTCAACGCGCAATCCTGGACATTTACCGTAACCGACACTTCGGCCTGTGGAGGCAACTACCGCGTCATTCCGGCAGGCGCCGGTCGTGGTTTTTATTCGATCACGCCATCGGGATTACAGAATTTCGAGCCGGGCGTGCCGCGCACATTTACGCTGACTGTACAGACGGATCTGGTGGGGCAGCTGCCCAATGCGCGAATTCAGGTGGACCGCGAGCTTGAGTTCGGCAATCAATGCGCCCGCTCGCAGCGCCTCAATCTGATTGTGGATCGCGTCACCGAGCTGGAATTTTCCGAGTCAATTGTGATATACGACACTCTGCTTGCCGGCTGCCGAGACACGCCCTTCCGCGATACCGTCATCACCATCCGCAACAACAGCCGCGCCATTGGCACAAACCGACCTGTCAGAATTGAATCGATCAGCACAAATCTTCCGCGCGTGTTCCGCGTTATCCCTGAGCGGCCGCTGCCGACGAATGTGAATGTCGATGAGGAATTCAGTTTTCGGGTTCGGTTTCTCTCAAACGACTCGACCGGCATGTATCGCGACACTGTGCGAATTGTCTCCGACGATTGCTCGCCGTTGGCGCTCATCCTGCTTGAGGGTATTGAACAGGAAGCGCTTTCGGTGCGACATGTCGACAGCGGTTTACGCCTGGATTCGATCGCTTTTGAGGATATTTGCCCGTTGCTGCTCAGCGAGCCGCGCGCCTGGCTGTGGTCCAATGAAATGTCTTTTCCATTTGGCGTGGACAGCATCACGCTGCCGGATTTCATTCGAATGATTCCAGCGATACGCAGTTTTCCCTATGTGCTGGCGGACAACTTTGCATATCGCGCCAATTACTTCCGTTTTCGCCCGCCGACTTCGGGCCGTTTTGTGGACTCAATTGTTTTCCACGCAACGGTTTCGGGCTGTCAGATCGAGCGCAAAGTCTACGTCAGCGGCAAGGGAATATCGAGTGAAGTCGAGTTTACAACACCTGCGCCGGTGGACTTTGGAACAATTGTCGTCGGTCAGGTCGGAGCCAATTCCGTCAACGTGCGCAACGCAGGTGAAGACCAGATCCGCGTATCGCTGAACCTTGAAATCGGTGAACAGTTTTTCATTGTCGGACCGTCGGTATTCAACCTGAATCCGGGGCAGTCGCGCACCGTCAACCTTGAATTCCGGCCGCTGGAGGACTCCTGCTACTTCGACAAACTGCACGTCTTTGAACAGACCTGTTTCCGCACGGACGAGATCCGGCTGATGGGTTGCGGTCAGGTCGAGCGTTTTCGCTTCGACCCGATCGTATTGCGCACGGAGAACGTGGTCAGCTGCCGCTCGCAGCGCGACACGATCGACATCATCAATATCTCCGGCGCGACGCAGACACTGCGCAACGTCGACCTGGTCGGCAATCCGGGTACTTTTGTGGCGGTTCAGCCGGCGGCCTATCCGGCTGGTCCGTTTACGCTGGCCAACGGCGAGCGCCAACGTTTTATCTTTGACTATGTGCCGGGCAGCGGTCCCGACCGCGTCGACCGGGTCTTTTTGCGCTATGAAGCCGATGGGGAAGTGTGGGAGGCGCCGATGATCGGCGCTTCGGTTTCGCCACGCCTCTACGTAACGCCGCTGACCGTATACGGTCAGGTGGAGGTCGGTTCGTCGGCCGTCCAGGTTGTCGTGGTGGAAAACGCCTCCTCGATCAGTCTTGATCTGGACGGTGTAAATCTTCCTCCGGGATTCAGTCTGCAAAATCCCGGACGTTTGCCGACTGTTCTGGATGCGCGCGATACGATTCGCCTCAACGTGATCTTTACGCCTGTGGCCGAACAGATTTATGGCGGCACGGACCAGTTTGTGGCTTTTTCCAACAGTCCCTGTCCGGGCGTGCGCACACCGGCGACCATTCGCGGCGAGGGCGTGATCCGCCTGCTCGACGTCCGGCGCGAGACAATTCCATTCGGTTATACGCCACCCTGCGACTGCGCGGTGGACGTTGTGCCGGTGTTCAACACTTCCGACCTGCTGGACATGCAGGTAGACGACATTCGCATTGTGGCGGGTGCGGGCCCGGCGCCGCGACCACAGGTTTTCAGTTGGACCTCGCGCTTCTCGCCCAACGGCGTATTGCCGTATTCCATTCCGGCCGATTCAACCGATACACTTACCATTTCGTTTTGTCCGCGCACGCCGGCGGAAGACACCTTTCTTCAGAACACGGCGGTGCTGGAGATTGACGGCAGCGGCGCGGGCGGCTGGAGTATCACGCATCGCGTGTATATGTCCGGATTGCGCGCCATTCCGTACCGTCCGAACGCGGCATTTGTCGAATTTCCCACGACGCCCGTCGACACTTCGCTGGGGACGCGCCGGATTCAGATTGGCATTCCGGACGTCAGCATCAATCCGGAACAACTGCCAATCACGGTAGACTCTATCACCTTTGAACCCGACGAACGTGTGTTTTCCGCCCGCGAAGCAGGCGGGCGCCCGTTCCCGATTACGATTGCTCCGCCGGACGACGTGCTGGATATTGAAATCGATTTTGTGCCGCGCGCGCCGCGCTGCGACGACGAACGCTATGAGGCCCGGATGGTAATCCACACGAGCTCTCCCTGCGTCGATCGAGACACGACCGTACTGGTGGTGGGTTGCGGCGAAGCCGACGTGGCCTCGCTCAGCTTTTTACTGGATACGCTGCGCACGCCGCCGCCGAACTACCGGCCGGAATTCCGGATGACCACCTGCGACACGATAGAAGTTCCGGTCGTGGCCTCGGGAGCCATTCCGGCCAAAGTGGTGGACATTGACTTGTCCTTCCTCTACGATGTTAATCAGTTGCAATTCATCGACATACGCTCGCGATTTGAAGCGGCGCACGACAGCTGCGCACCCTTTGTTCCTTCACTTGTGGCGCGCGAGCGCCGCACAACGACCGGCACGCTTCTCGGCACGGAAGTGGAGATTGTCAACTTTTGCGGCATCCAGGCATTTGACGACTTTCTGATAGCGCGTTTTGCCGCAGCCACGACGGCCTCGACTTCGCTCACGATCCGTCTCGATGAAATTCGCTTCGATTCACAGGACCTGCTGCTCTTTGACATCGTCGGCGCCGGTGGAGCGGAGGGCGACGTCGTGATTGTGCGTCCTGAGATTCAGGTACAGACGCCCCTGGTCGATTTCGGCCAGGTTCGTATCCTCGACTGCCAACAGGCCGACGTGCGGGTGGAAAATACCGGCGATACAACGGTGACGATCGACGACGTCATCCAGATTCCGGCCGATGTTCGCGTGCTCGGCGCCGTGCCTCCGCTGGGGCCGGGCGGCGAGCTGGAACCCGGTGAGGCTTCGATCGTGACGCTCGAATTTTGCCCGCAAAACGACGTGCCCGTGGATTCGCTTGCGCAGGTCCTCTCGGCATTTCCCTGTGAGCTGATCGACAGCACGCGCATTCAGGGCCTTGGTTTTGCGCCCGATTATCCCGTGCGGCTGGCCTTTTCCGAGGATTTCCCGACGCCGGTGAATTTCAGACGGCAGCTTGGAGAATTCGACACCATCCCGATCTACCTGGTTGATCCGCTTGGCGTGGAGTACAACGGAACGCAGTATTGGCTGCAGGACATCAGCTTTGAGGTTCTGTTCGACTATAACTTCCGCATGTTGCGAATACAGGACGTGGTCTCGCCATATGCATCGCGGTTCACGTTTGACAATTCGCGCCGCGGATTGCTGCGGATGAATTTCAGCGGCATGGACACCGTGGACGCGGGTTTGCTCGCCGAGATTTTTGTGGAAGTCGTTGTTCCGGATACGGTCGACTCGCGCATTGCGATCGAAGCTCAGAACTTTGTCACCGACTCGCTTTACTTTCTGGACCTGATGCCGGAAATGACGGAGGACAGTTACTCCACAGAGGGCAAGTGCAACGTCTCCTTTGTGCGCTTTCCCTCTGGCGGCGGGCAGATTTTCAACCACAGCCCCAATCCCGCAAACAGCACGGTTCGATTTGAATTTGCCATGCGCGAGACCGTCCCGGTCTACCTGTCCATTCACAACCTCAACGGCGACATCGTACAAACGGTGCTGGAGGGTGAATACACGTTGCAGGGCGGGGAATACAGCATCGACGCGGATGTTTCGGCATTGCCGCCGGGCGTGTACTATTCGCGACTGCACGCCGGCATTTTTGAGTCGAGCCGCAAACTGCTGATTATTCATTGATCATTCGCCGACAAGTTTGGATATGACTGGTGAATGGCGTTCGACGACATGTGACTGACGTTTGCCGACTGTGAGCTGTGCACGGGCGCTTTGCGCTTCTGAATCACGTGCTCTCTGTTGACGTGGTTGCGCGCCGACTTCCGGCTGATCGCTTACTGAACGCTTGAGACCTTTTTTCTGCGGACCTTGTCCTGTACCCCAAACAACTGCGTCGACACAAACTTGCCCAACATCAAACGATCTTTTTGCCGTGGGAGGAACGCAGCTTTCGACGGCTTATCAGGATAGCATAGGGGAGCGGAATATGATCCGACAACTAACACGTTTTTCCTGTTCACATTGTACAGTACTGTTAACGGCGGTATTTGTGATGTTGGGACTCTGGTCTGCGCCGGGCAGCGCTTGCGTCATGCCTCCGGTCGACCCGCCGACGATTCACATTGAACGCCATTCCGATACCCATGTCTGGTTAACAATTTGCGGGTTCACATCATTTGGTTCGGAGGGCAACAACCTCTGTCTTTGCGCACTCGGCTTCGACGAAATCGGCATTGAAATCACAGAGATAAAATCCGTGGAAATCGTGCCGGACACGGTGCTGCTTCGCGAGATCTGGGGGGCCGGTGTGAATATTGACAAACTGATCCAGGGAAACTGGGAAGATATTTTCAAGTTCGGCAAGGATCAGCGCGTTGCGGATGCGGTGGAAGCAATTGAATCAGGTGACTGGGCCGGTTTTTTCTCGCAGGTTGACGGATTTATTCCCGGCAACATTCCGGTGAAAATCATGTTTGACATCTGCATTGAAGACGGCGTTTCGAATGATGATCTGCTCCAGGCGATGAAGTCGCTCAAGATCCTGACGGACGCGGGCACGCAGGACGGCAAGCCGCAGGGCCACCATCAACACGTCATCAATCTGGAATCCTCTTCCGGTGTGGACTTTGACGACAATCGCGTCTCTCTGGGCGTTGGCAAACTCTACACTCGCGACGGTCGCCCGCACGTGCATCCGATGCCCCTGACGGCCGGAGAAGTACCCAATCTGAGTTTTACGCTTGAGGAAGACACGGACATGAAAGTTGAATTGTTTAACACGCTTGGTCGCCGTGTGCGGGTTATTTCATCCGGTCGCTTGCAGGCCGGCAGTCATTCAATTCCGATCATGACCGCCGATCTGGCGCCCGGGGCTTACCTGCTCTACATCGCCACGCCGGACTTCGAGGACGACATCAGTATTCCGGTCGTCCGTTAAATCTCTGAACAATCATGCTTGCAATTGCGGGCGGCGATGTACACGCATCGTCGCCTTTTTATTATCCCTCATTTGTACAATTGCTGCAAGTGTCTGCCTGATCCCGCCTCCTGAATCTGGCCCCCAACCCGACCCTGAATCTAAGCAAATCCCTTCTTGTTTGTCACCGCGTCAAAAGCTTCAAGCAGTGCGCCGTAGCGCAGTCCGCGGATGCTGATCCGGATAGCATCTGCGCCGCAGAACTGCATGATTTCATCGAGAATAATCGAGCCCATCGGCAGAATGTCGGCGCGGTGCGGATGAATAGCGGGATGCGCGCGGATAGATTCCACATCGGTGTTCAGCAGTTCGCGGCACAGTCGTGCGACGTCTGCCGCGGAAATTGAACGACCATCGAGTTCGGCGGGGCGCATCCGTTCCAGACCGAGAGCCATGGCGGCGAGACTGGAGGGAGTGCCGCCGACTCCAACAAGCGTTCCGAAGTCCGTCCAGTTTATTTTTTCCAGGTGTTGCCGCACCGTGCGCCGCGCGGCGTCGGCCTGATCTGCTGAAGGAGGAAGAGCGGGGAAGTGGCGCTCGCTCAGTCGCACTGCGCCGATGTCCAGGCTTCGGGCGTGTTGCGGGCCGTCCTCGTTGCCGCTGACGATCTCAGTGCTGCCGCCGCCGATGTCTATTACGGTTGACTGTCCACCCGTCGCAGCGCCGCGGAAGGAGAGACGCGCTTCGTGTTCGCCGTCGATGACGCTGATCGTATGGCCGAGCGCTTGTTCCAGTGCAGCGCGGATTTCAGTTGAGTTTGATGCGTCGCGCATAGCGCTGGTGGTGACGGCCACTGTCGATTGCACGGCGTAGTGTTTGCAGATGGATGCGTAGCGTTCGAGAATTGGCAGGGCGCGAGCCAGAGCCGCATCGGAAATTTTTCCGCTCTTGTCTACGTCCGCACCCAATCTGGCCACGGAATGTTCATCTGCCAGCACGCTGACGTCGCCTGAGGCTGATCTCTCGGCGACAACCATGAGAATGGTATTGGTACCGATGTCCAGTCCGGCGGCAACGAGTGAATTTGATTCCATAGGGCTCTGAATTGCGAGTTACAAAAGCATTTCCGAGCGACGACGCAGCTGACTCAAGTTGATTTGACCGAGAGATAAACTCGCGATTCAAGGCCGGGAGAACGGTAATTCAAAACAAATGAGGGCCCCATCATTTTTTATATTGAATTGAGTGAATAATTATTACATTGATCGGCGACGGCCAAAATGGATGCCATGAGCGTATCGCATCCTGTTCGGGGAGAATAAAAAGACGGCCAGTGATTTGCCTGGAGTACAGGGCAACAACAACAGGGCGGAGTGCATTTGGCCAAAATCGGTAGAGAAAGGAATGCGTCCTCAGCCGCGCTTATCCTGATAACGCGTATTTTCAGCAGTGTGTCGGCAATTCTGGGCTTGCTGGTTGTAATCGGCTGGTACTCGCGCAACGAAACGCTGATCCAGGTTGTACCCTATTACGCACCGCTGCAGTTTAACACGGCACTTGGTTTTCTGCTGTGTGGATTCGGGCTGTTTACGGCTACCTTCCGCAAAAATATTCCGGCGACTATATGCGGTTTCACCGCGGCGGCGCTTGGCGGACTGACACTGATTCAATACCTGGCCAACGTCGATTTTGGTATCGACAGCCTGCTGTTTGACCCCTACATCACGGTTGAGACTTCACATCGGGGGCGCATGGCGCCGAACACGGCGATCTGTTTTTTGCTCTGCGGAATTTCCGTGGTGTTTGCAGCGCGCAGACGTCGGGTAACGCGTCAGGCGATCGCCGAGGAACTTCTCGGTTTTTCCATACTGTCGCTTGCGGTCATGGTTTTTTGCGGGTATCTGTTCGGGGCGGAACCGGCCTACGGCTGGGGCAATCTGACGCGCATGGCAATTCACACGGCGTTTGGTTTTACGATCCTCGGCATTGGCATATTAACCTACGTATGGTCGCAGTACAAGACGCGACAGTCGAGCATTCCGGTTTACATTCCGGTCATCATTTGTTTTCTGGGCCTGATGTTCGACTTTTCCGCACCGCCGGAGGTGGTTGCGGGAATAGTTTATATCCCATTGGTTTTTTGCGCGATCTGGTTTGTGCGCCATTCGATGGCTTTTGTGTTTGCCGCAGTGGGCAGTTTGTTAAACGTATTGGGCTATTATACAACGGAATCGCCGGACTTCTCCTGGGTTGCGTTTCTGAACATGGCTTTGGCCATTTCCGCGCTTTGGGTGGTAGCCGCATTGGTGTATATTCGCAAAAAAACCGAGTCGAATCTGGCCCTGGCCAATGTCCGTCTGAAAACCGCGCACAGCAAGTTGAACGAGAGCAATGAGGAGTTGCGGCGCAGCAATGTGGAGCTGGACAACTTTGCCTATATCGCCTCGCATGATCTGAGAGAACCCTTGCGGGGAATTAACAACCAGTCGCGATTTCTGCTGGAAGACTACCGCGGCAAGCTGGACGAATCGGGCATCAGGAAACTGAATCGTCTGATATACCTTGCTTCGCGCCTGGATATGTTAATCAGCGACTTGTTGTACTTTTCGCGCATGGGGCGTGAAAAGCTGGCAATTCAGCCGACCAACCTCAATGTGGTGGTGGAGGATGTAACCACAACCATGGAGAGCAGTTTGCCTGAAGGAACTCTCAACGTTTCCGTTCCGGTTAAACTGCCGACGATAACCTGTGCCGCGGTGCGGGTAACTGAACTGTTCCGCAATCTGTTTGAAAACGCCGTCAAGTACAACGACAATGACGTCAAACACATCGAAGTCGGCACGATTGAACAGGACGGTCAGGAAGTCATATACGTCAAGGACAACGGCATTGGGATTGACAGTGAATTTTTTGATGATATATTCCGGATATTTAAGCGTCTGCACAGCGAGAAGCGATACGGACAGGGTACGGGATCCGGCTTGACATTTGTCAAGAAAATAGTGGAGCAGCACGGCGGGCATATCTGGCTGGAATCAAGCCCGGGAGAAGGAACGACATTTTTTTTCACGTTAACTGAGCGGTCCGATTCATGAACATCAGTGTATCAGCAAAACAACCGATTTTGATCGTTGAAGATTCGGACGATGATTTCGAAGCGACATTCCGCGCATTTCAACACACAAACAATTTGTCAAATCCCTTGTACAGATGTGAGAACGGCCAGGAAGCCCTCGAATATCTATCACAAACGGGGAAATATGCGGCTCATGGTGCGGCTCCGCTGCCGGGGCTGATTCTGCTGGATCTGAACATGCCTGGAATGGACGGCAGGAAAGTCCTGTCGAAAGTGAAGTCGACAGCCGAATGGCTTTCAATACCGGTCGTTGTATTAACGACGTCGGATAACAGCGGAGACATACAGGAGTGCTACAATTTGGGAGCAAATTCCTACATCAAAAAGCCGGTGGATTTGGAGGATTATTTTGCGGCGATCGAGAAGTTAAAGGAATATTGGTTTGAGATTTCAGCACTTCCCAAAGGATCCTGAAATGGGAGAATACCGTAGCATACTGATTGTAGACGACAGCGAGGACGATCGCGAGTTCTTTGCGCGCTTGTTGCGGGCGGAACCAGGCGTGCACTGGAGCATCCTGGAAGCGGAAACCGCCGAGGAAGGCGTTTCGGTGTTTTGCGCCAATCAGGTTGACTGCGTGCTGCTCGACTATTCCCTGCCCGGTCACAACGGAATGGAATTTTTCAGGCAGCTGTCGGAGCGCGGTGTACATGCCGCGGTGGTAATGTTAACAGGGCAGGGCGACGTTTCCGTCTCGGTTGAAGCGATGAAACGCGGTGCGCACGACTTCCTTGTTAAGGACAAACTGGATGGGGCTACTCTGCGGCATGCTATCAGCAATGCGATGGAAAAGGCCGGACTGCAAATGGAAGTGGCGGAATACCAGCGCGCACTGGAACGCAGCAACCAGGAGCTCAAACGCTTTGCTTATGCGGCGTCGCACGATCTCAAATCGCCGCTTAACAACATCATCGGACAACTGGATGAATTGAAAGAAGACTATGCGGCCGGCATGGACAGCGAAGGCCGGGAGTTAATCGACAGTTCCATTTATTCGGCGGCGCGACTCCACCGATTGATTACCGACCTGCTTTCCTACGCACTTGTCACGAGCGGACCCGAGCTGTACGAACTGGTGGACTTAAACAGCGTCGCCGAAGACATCAGGAACGGGCTGCGCAAAACAATTGAAGAAAAACAGGCTACGTTGGAGTTTGATCAGCTGCCGAAAATAGAAGCAAATCCGGCGCACATGCAGCAGTTATTCCAGAATCTCATCAGCAACGCCATCAAATTTCACCGTCCCGACGTACCGCCGGTCATCAAGGTCGGCGTTGAGATGCTCGAAGAACAAAACAGTTGCAATATCATTTTCCGCGACAACGGAATCGGATTTGAGGTTTCACAGACGGACCGTTTGTTTGCGCCATTCCAGCGCCTGGTAACGCGCAGCGAATTCGAAGGCTCGGGCGTCGGTCTGGCCACGGTCAAAAAGATTGTCGATGCACTTGGCGGCCACATTTTTGTGGACAGCACACCGGGCGCCGGCAGCACGTTCCGCGTGAGTTTGCCGCTGCGTCAGGGCATGCTGAGCGTCGTTTAAGGGCAAAACCAGGGAATGGTATTCTGAATAGCTCTGGTAACTGAGAATTCGGCCGCGGTCGGCATGTTCAGGAGCTTTGCCGCTCACCGGATTTGCGGCTGCCTTGAGCGTTGCGGTACGTTGACGTGCAGCAGACTTTTGGTTCTTGTGATTGAGGTTTGAGACTGGTATTGCAGCATGAAGCCAGTATTGGAGGGGGATAAGCGCGGTTTATGTTAGTTTACATAATATATATTAGAGTGCATCAGGCCAGTGATTCCTTTTCATGACCAATCTAATAGCCGTCGTGACCAATTATCTATCCCAAGAGTATTTTCCCTTTGTAATCAGTCAAACTTATGTGGTCTTGGAAGCGCCTGATTGATTTCCAGGCCAAGCGTCGCAGAAAAAATCATGTCCGTAAGTCCGGGAATTCCATCATCTTCAATCGCGTCAAATTGATTCGGCATCATGCTGGCTTTTAGCCTGGCAAACATGGTTTCGATGCCCCAGCGTTGCGGTAGTAGTCCAGCGCTTTCATGTCGTCGCGATTCGACGCGATAACCAGGTAATCGTCCTTGACTTTCATCCCGGTCAGCCACAGGCGCACACCGTGCACCGCACGCCTATGGCCAATGCGGCGAGCGGTATCGTGCTTCAGATCATCGAAGAGCTGTTTGACCTGGACAAGGCGATTTCCGCCGGCTACAGGCGCGTCCTTGCGGATGCGGATAAAACGGGATTGTTGAATGTTGCAATCAGGAAAAGCACTCGTGCCCGACAAACTCACGATCGGCCACCAGGGCTTCAATATGTTCGCCCGGCAGGAACGTGGTGATCCGCCGGATCATCGCAATCCGTTCCTCGGTACTGGTACATCCCTTGCCTGTTTTTATCTGCCACAAAAACGGCCAGGTCGAGCCTTTGATACAGAGTTACGGGCTGGTTTTCTTCGTGCTACTTTTCTTTCACGATTGTACATTGTTGCACTTCTTGTCCTTTGTCTCCCGTGAGTGTTATGAAGTAGACACCCGCAGCTTGTTCACTGATGTCAAGTGTGCTTACGTTTTTCTTGTTGAAAACAGTTTGTCCTCTTATGTTTGCGAGTTGCACGTCTGTTTGAGCAGAAAAATTTATTATGCTGTTAGTTGGGTTGGGATAAACCAAGACAATTTTACTTTCTTTAACTACTGATAACGGAGAACACAACGAACTTAAACCTGCTGTCAGAATAGGGCGATTTCTTTGAATGGTTGTTCCATCTCCTAATTCCCCGTAATTATTCCACCCACATGCCCATAGTGTGCCGTCATTTTTTAGAAAAAGTGAATACCATCCACCAGCAGCAATCAAGGCAATATCTGCAAGAGAATTTAACTGTACTGGAGAGAATTGCCTGATAGTTGTTCCTATGCCCAATTCTCCAGATCTATTTCGTCCACAAACCCAAACAGTGCCATCACTTTTCAAAAATACAGAATGACTCCATCCTGCAGCAATAGCGGTGATGCCTGTAAGAGAATTAATCTGTACGGGGATTGAAAAATTGGTAGTTGAACCATTGCCCAACTGTCCATAATCATTTTTTCCACAAGCCCAAACTGTGCTGTCATTCTTAAGAAAAAGAGAAAACCATCCACCGCCCGAAGCAATAGAGGTGATTCCCGTGAGAGAGAGTACCTGAACAGGAGATGATTGACTGGTTATTGAACCATCTCCTAACTGACCATCTCTGTTACTTCCACAAGCCCAAGCAGTACCATCACGTTTCAGGAATAGAGAATGGGCATATCCTGCCGCAATGGCGGTGATATCAGTGAGATAATTTACCTGAACAGGGATGGGTTGACTTGTATTTGTTCCATACCCTAACTCTCCTGAGCTATTGTTTCCACAAGCCCAAACTGTACCATCATTCTTCAGAAAAAGAGAGTGATACTCTCCTGCCGAAATGGCAATAATATTTGTAAGAGAACTTATCTGTACAGGCAAAGCTATACTTGTACCTACACTATCTCCTAATTGCCCATACTTATTGCTTCCACAAGCCCAAACTGTGCCATCATATTTAAGAAAGAGTGAATGGTCTCTTCCTCCCGCAACAGAAATGATACCTGTAAGAGAGTTTACCTTAACGGGCATGTTTTGTTGAGTGAATGTTCCATTGCCCACTTGCCCATAAGGGTTGTACCCCCAAGATATTACTGTACTGTCACCGCAAATAAAGAAAGAGTGAGCATCTCCACAGATAATTGATTGTGCAATTGTAATATTGTTTAATCCAATCAATGCAATTGTTGCTATTGAAATTGATACTATGTGCTTTATCATTTTGATTCCTTATTAAGTTTCCTGCTCATAAGGCCTTAGGTGTTGCCCCGTTTTTAAAATGGTTGCTGGTCTCCATCCTGGGCACAGAAAGCACTATTCTCGGGAAAACGTTTGATGGCAGAATATTTCGCTCCATAGCCGACAGAGTTGATGATGTACAATCTGGAACAAATCTTCAAAGAGCTTTGAAACTGTCACCGAACCCTACTTCAAGTTTTGTGCCAGTGGAATTTGACGCCGAATTGTCTCCAGAACCGGTTAGTGTTAAAGTCTACGACATCCACGGTAACACTGTTTACAGGTTATACAGCTCGCAAATCAGAGACAACGAAAATGGCGTTGTAATCAAACTGGATTTGCAAACGGTCTCCCCTCCTGCTGGAGTTTACATTGTCAGTGTTGAACAGAAAGGTGTTGCAATCGGCAACCAAAGACTCGTGATTTCGAGATAGCATAGTGTTTGGTTTTACTCAAACCTGTGGGGGCGCGGCAAAACATCGTGAATATCTATGCCAATATTGATCGTAAAATATAAATCCCCGGGAAACTCAGTGCCAGTTTTCCAGGCGTCGTAGCGGTCTTCTACAATCGAAAATGAAAAACCGGCGCGAACGCCTACTGTACGCGTCAAATTGTGCTGAAAATGCAGTCCGGTACTTACCAACAACGAGTTTCCTTCATCAAACACTATGTCGCCGGTCTGTGATCTTGTCTCGTAATTGCTGTAACCACATTCCACTATGACACTGATGCTGTTGAGACGGTTGTTGCCGCCTGAGAGAACCAGATCGTAAAAGAATACAAATTCCGTTGCCGAAATGCGAACATCTTTCACCAGACCGTCTATTTCCGGTCCCGCTTCCAGCAGAAGTGCGTCACTGATACTCACGTCCAGAAGTGAACTGCCGAGCCGGACTCCAAACGACATGTCTACGTCTTTCAGGTAGGCGCGCGTCTGGAAGTTGTACAAACCCCATACATCTGAACTGAAATCGCCCAGATAGCGCGGCACTCCCCCTTCAACGCTGAAGCCACCGACAAACTTGCCCGCGAACGACGGGACTGTTAAACTTCCCAACATGATGCACAAAACTATAAGAATTCGAACGGAAGGCATCAGAATACTTCTCGCGGTAGTTTACGGAAGAAAAGATTGATAACCTCTTGTTGCTCGAACGATCGGAGCCCGTCCTTGAAGTAGTATCTTTCACTAATCGCATCTCGCGCAATGTCGTTTTTGCCAAGTTGGCGACGATAACAACAGATCAGATCCGACAGAACTTTACGATTCTCTTTAGTATCCGGAATAACCGACAGAGAACCGCGGTCATCAACTCCTTCGGGTTCTATGTCCGAGTTATTGGGTAGAAAATAATAAGGAATCTTGAACATCGTCAGCGAATAGCCCGATGCACCGCCTACGTCTGTATGAATCTGTTCCACAAACATTCTTAGTTTGTCTTGGGCAGATGTGTCAGGAGAGTTGAGGTCAACGGAATTTGAAAAGATAATCTCGATTTCTGGGCTACTGTTTACATCCACGACATAGTAAAAGAAATCATTCTCGACGATTTTATCTGCTTCAACTACGCTGCCGACTTCAGAACTGTGCTGTTCAACTTCAACATTGTTCTCCAGCAACTTCGGAAATTTTATATAGAGTTCCTTATCCGGATAATCCATCTGATTTGCCGAGAGTTGAAGTTTGAGTGTATCTCTCCTCTCGTTGTCGAAATCAGAACTTACCGATACCTCATCAATTGATTTGCCATCAGTGTCGGGATAAGCTGCAATCGTGAGATCTCTGAATAAGTTCAGCACATTGCTGCCGCCTGATCCAACTCTCTCGCTCGCAAAAAATGGCAGCCAGCGCTGACGATTGACAACGTCGTACGTCAGATAACTGCGAATGCAATCGTAGCTAATTGAATCAAACAATATCTCGTCCCGTCCAACACAATTTGAATCTGTAATGCGAATGGGAAAAGCCTCCTTACCATGCGACAAGTAGTATTCATTTGCAAATCGCAATTCAAGGTACTGCGGGATGGTGTTTTCCGCGATCTTTTCCGTCACGCGTTCTACAAATGCGGCTGACTTCTGAAGCGCGATTGCCGAAGCCTGCATTTCCTGTGCTGCATATTGGAGTGACTTCAGGTATCTGGTTTGTCTGGACATTTCAGAATTGAGGTCGTTGACGTTTCTGTTCAGATTGTCAATCTGGGAAATCAATTCCTGCTGGCCCTGGATTGAAACGTCGATATTGTCCGAAAAATTCTCAGTAGCATCTTTGAAGTTTTTCATGTGTATGGTAGCGCTGGTGTGAATGGTGATCAACCCGCGGTCGAGTACGTGAATGCTGCCGTCAAGATCGTACATGCGATCGGTCAGTGTTTCCAAGTCTTTGTGAAGCGCGATGGAACTTTCTGTAATAACGCCGACTTGTTTGTTCAACATTGCATTGCTGCTGCATTCCTGTACAAACAACGCGGCGACCGTCAACAGTAGCGCCGAAACCGCAATCGTGCCCTCGTGCTCTCCGATGGCGCGAAACAGATGCGTACGGAATCGTTCGAATCTGAATCGAAACATCACAGGATTCCCTCAATGAATTTCATGCGGTGAATGTTGGGATTCGGCTTGTTTTCAAACTGATAAAACAATGAATCCAGCGCGACGGCGTGTTGGCCAAAATTTGCGGGGAAAACAACAACTCCCTGGAGAGAGCCGGACAGAAATCCTCGTCTGTAGGCACACAGCCAATTGTTGACGTTTTTAATGAAATCAATCACCACGTCTTCTACTGAGAAGTGCTTCTTGGAATCAAAAACAGCATGTATCTGAAGCAGCGCCTGACTATGCGAAACGAAGTTATTGAATGCTTCTGCCTCTGAATGTTGTTCTTTTTCAAGCGCACGCCTGGCTCGAAATTCTGTGTCCTTGTTCAGGTGTTGGGTTATTTTCACAAACAACTGCTCATCCGACGCCAAGTATTGGAAGAGCATCATAAATTGTATCGTTGTATTGTAATGATTGTACACTATGCCTGCCGTCTGTTTAAACAAAAAGTATAGACTAACATCCTAGACAGTCGGTTTCCTTGTCGCTTGAGCTTGATGAACTCCCCGAAGTACTTGAGGAAGATTCTGAGGAATTATTTGAAGAACCATTCGCATCCGGGGTATCTGCCGTACGTTTTTCGGCGTTCATTCTTTCCTGACATTCTTTACACCAACAGTTGTCTCTGTGAATGAAATTTTCGACCGAGGCAGGCAGGCTATCTATGAACGGACGCAAAGCTCTATCGAGATTGTTCCGAAATAGCGTATCATTTTTACTATTGGCATATAATTGGCGGACCAATGCTTCACAGTGATCCATGTTGTTGCTGAACTGGTGATTGTGCGCTACTGGCTTGTCGTTGCGTGACCTGTTGCTTGCTGAACTGCCGCTTGTGTACTGTGCGCCGCCGGGTGAAGAGTGAGCCGGCTTTTTCACTTTCTTGATTTGTTTAAGAGCATCAATTGCAATCTGGAAGTTGATGTCAATCAATTCGGCACAGGAAGAAGCGTTTTCGATTTTGTTGCGCATAAGGTTCCGTGTTGTGTTCTGTGCACGGATTGAATATGTTCCGATCGCCAGGTTGTCCAATGCCTTTTTTTCGGCCTGAAGTAAAGAGTCGTTGCAGAAGACTGGATTTGCCAAATTATAGTTAAGTAACCAGGCGTGTTTGCTGTATAGTTTGCTGTAGTATTGCAACAGCGCCATATTCTGGCCCGATTGGTTCGGTCCTCCATAAATAAATGCCAAAGTTGCCGGAGCTATGAGTTCCTGTATTGCCTGGTTGGATCGGAATCTTGCCGTTGTATCCACGGGCAGGCTGCGTGTTGTGTCTGTGATTCTGATAGAAAATGGCGGGATCGAGTCATTGCCGCCGGAGTTTGCACCAAATGTATTGAGTGAAATTCCAAGCGGAAGTGCTGCCACTATAGACATGATGAGAGTAGCCAAACCCGCACCCGGAGAGATTCTGACAGCGGAAATACTGCCTACAGAGACACTGTTCCTGACATACCTGTATATGTTGACAATTGGACTGATTAACCAACGGATGAAAATGTTCGGCTCTGTTTTCGCTCTGATTTCAGCAACTTCCTTCTCTAAACCAGAGATGATAATTCGAAGCCTATCTATTTCCTTCTGTGCTTTTTTATTTCTGGAATTCTCCCATTCCAATGTTTCTTCAATGTCTTGTTCTTGAGACACTAATTTTTCATTCAAGCTTTTAACCTGACGGTTTAACTGCGATATGTTGTCTTCTTTGACTTGAAGCTCGTCTTGCAACTGGCCAGCTTTGTTCTTCGATTCCGACAAAGCCTTCTGCAGCTTCTCTTCTTCCTGTTCATGTTCTGCTTCCCGTTTGGTGAGTTGTTCAACTTGAATGTTTAACCTTTCATTCAAGCTTTTAACCTGACGGTTTAACTGCGATATGTTATCTTCTTTGACTTGAAGCTCGTCTTGCAACTGGCCGGCTTTGTTCTTCGATTCCGACAAAGCCTTCTGCAGCTTCTTTTCCTCCTGTTCATGTTCTGCTTCCCGTTTGGTGAGTTGTTCAACTTGAATGTTTAACCTTTCATTCAAGCTTTTAACCTGACGGTTTAACTGCGATATGTTGTCTTCTTTGACTTGAAGCACGTCTTGCAACTGGCCGGCTTTGTTTCTCGATTCCGACAAAGCTTCCTTGAGTTCTTTCAACTCGTGCGTGCGTTCTCCTTCCCGCCTGGTTAGTTGTTCAAGTCGGATTTCGGCATTCTGGATTTCCGTAACTGCGTGACTCAACAATCTTTTGGCTTGCTCAATCTCGCTCGTGGAGCTAAGAATGCCTTGATCCGCACTAGATGCAGCCGTGCCGGCGGATGTTATCTTTTCACTTGCCTCATTCAGGGCGCGTAGTACCTTCTTGATTCTATCTTCAATACTGTTTGCCATATCACGTTTCTCCAACTCCGGTGGATTCAGAAGCGACGAAGGTAGTTTAAATGGGAATCATTCTCTTGTATCATTGTCCGCTGATTCACCGCCTTTGTCTTTGCGTTTTTGCGCTGAAGTCTCATCGGGAGGACTGATTGGTCGATCAGGGTTTGTGTTTTCGGATACTTCACTTCGGCCCAGATCAATTATTGTTTTGTGCAGTTTTTCGAGTTCAACCTCAAGGAGTTGCCGCATTGCGGCATACCCGACTTTGTTGGGATGATTTACCGTATGCAGCATTCGATCTCCCACTGAGTCGGCCAGTTCCTTGAGTGCTGTCAGGCCAGCCTGCGTTTTGTCATTTTCAAGCTTTTTAAGGCGCAGAATCCTCTCTGTTTCCTGTTGAATTCTCAATCCCTCCAATCGGGAACGATTGCCCAGATACGTGACAATTAATCGGTACATCAGATAAAATACGATCAACCATACAAACACACCTGTCACGGTGCCTGTATTGTTGATTAAAATATTGGTTAATTGTTCCATCTGATTGTTTTGTGACTCCGAGCAAAATGGCGCTGTTTGCGAACAGCAATAGGAGCAGATGAAAAATTACACAAGATCTGAAGTCAAAGCCACATTAAAAAACACGTAAAATGTGAAAAATAATACGTAGATAGCGTCTCATATAATACAGTAACGGTGTTCCATCTGGCTACTATTCTCCAATCCTCCTCATCACAAATAACTTTCAGTTCTATGACCAACAAAACCCCCTCAAAAAACGAGCCGCCAATGCAAGCGGGCGGCGCTGTAATCAAGTAATAAATCACACAGTGATGATTGAAACGCCCAGATCGCCGGTCCCCCGCCCCACGCCCCACGTCCCACGCCCCAAAAACACAAAGCCGCTGCGTCCTGAAACGCAACGGCCTGGTTTGGAGTGATGTCGGCGGAGGATGTATGACGCACCTGCCGCCCCTGTACACAACAGAAACGGCAGGCGCGGTGCTGCTCCGTTTTGAATATTCAGTGTTTAACGCACCACCGTGAACGCCCGCGAAAGCTCGTCGGCGCCGTCGATGCGCAGACGCAGAATGTAAATTCCCGCCGCGAGTCTCGAACCGTCGAGCGGCTGAACGTGAAGGCCGCCCGCCTGTGATTCGTTAACAATGCCGTTGATGTGATTGCCCTGCAGATCAAAGAGGTCAATCTCTATCCGCGCGCGATGTACCAGCGTGTAACGCAGCTGTGCGCCCTCGCTCGCCTGCACCGGAGTCGGCTGGACGACCGGACGGCCGCGCTCCGTGAAGTGCTCCGGAACGCCGAGAGAAATGCGCTCGTCCTCAAGCTCGATATTCTCGCCGTCGACCTCGCTCATGTCCTCGATGTGCTGGTGATGCCCCGTCGGCTCCAGCGTCGTTTCATCGCCCTCGTCCGTCAGCAGGCGCGCGTTGTTGACCGCCAGCAGCAGATCGTCGTTGGACGTGCCGTCGTCGATGCAGAGCTCAAACATGATCTTGACCGGAATGCGGCCCGGCACCGTCTGGTTGACCTCCGCAAAAAAGCCGGACCAGTCTCCCGCCGCAATCTTGTCGACTGCGTCCGCGATGCGCTGGTCCCTGGCAAAATCGAAGACTTCCTCCAGCGGCGGCTCAATCACCTGGCCCGTAGAGTCGGCTGTAATCGTCACGCTCTTGACCTCGGTGATCGTAATGTTGTCGCCCAGATCCAGTGCGCAGACACAGATATTATTCCCGGTCGTGCCGAAGGTCGTAAAACCGCAGATCGTTATCCAGACCTCCGTGTCGGAATGGCGTTCGATAATAATCTTGGGCGGTTCGATCGGCGGCATCACACAGGCCGCGGCATCGCGCCACAAGCCGCCCAGCACCAGGAGCGCCGCAGTTAAAACAACTGTTCGCAGACAATGAGTAGCACCTTTGTTCATAATATTCCCCGTTTAATTGGTAAATCAGACTGCACTTGTGATCGGCATTCTAAAAAGGGGGCGTTTGTAGAATCCATCAGCTGCGAGAATCAGATTTGTCGGAAATGGTTACAGCGAGAGCTGCGACCGTACAAACTGAAAATGGCGACGCACATTTTCGCGCGTCGCCATTGCATTTGCCCGCCGTCAGCAGGATCGGCGAACAGATAAAGTCCAGGTAATTTACTGAGCAATTCGCGTGAAGGTAAAAGACCCGACGATGTCGCCACCCAGCGGAAAACCCTCTTTGAATTTGATCGGCTCGGGCGGGTCGTTTTCGGGGCCCAGCATCTCCAGCACGTTGTTTGTGCGCACGCCGCCGTCGTAGGAAATCAGGTCGATTTTCACCTCGTCCTGCCAGGTGCCGTCTTCCATGAGCGAGAGTCCCGAGCAGCCGATAAACCAGTCCGGGCTCGGGCCGATCATCGAGACAAAAGTCACCGCGGAGAACTGCGGCGTGGCGTTGAAAGTCACTTCCAACTGTCCCGGCGGGCGAATCTGGCGCGTATCTTCAATAAAAGTCAACGCCAGATTCTGGTCGATTTTGGCCTGCGCCTCTTCGCCCAGAATCTCCACTGCGCCAAAAACCGCCATCTGCGCCATGCCGGGGCTTGCCACCTGTCCCGGCGTCCAGAAAGAAACGTCCGGGCTGTGAATGATGCCGCCCAGATCGGAAAAGTGCGGATCTACAACGTGAGCAAAGGTGCCGGGATGGGTTTCTTCGCTCCAGACGGCGTCGATCACCAGGCGGTAGGTCACGCTCATGCTCGCAGTCTGCGTCTGTGCCTGCAAAGTCGGGGACGGCTGCGATGCGCCGACGCCATTGGCCGCAACCACATAGAAGTAGTACGCGCGATCGGATTTAAGTCCCTGTGCGCTCCACATCTGCGGATCGTTTATTGCGTCCAATTCGGCCACTTTTTCAAACTGGGCGTTGGCGGACCCGGACATGTAGACTCGATAGAAATCTGCGTCGGCCACCTGAGCCCACTCAATCTCGATCGTCCGATCCGTCTGCGCGCGCATCGTCGGCATGGCCGGCGCTTCGGGCGCTTTTTGTTTAACAACGCCGACTTTGGTCGTCACCTGCAGTGCGGTGGACATGTCGGACTTTTCGCCATTGACAAATCCGCTGACGACGTAGTACCAGTATGTCGTTCCGGGCTCGAGACCGCTGTCCGTGAAACTCGTGGCCTGCACCTGAGTGACGACTTCCGCGCTGTTGGGGTCGTCGTTTTCGGCGCGCAGAATCTCGTAGAAATCAGGGTCGCCGCCGCCGTCCCATGCGAGGCCGACCATTGTGCGATCAACAGTGTTTGTTCGCAGATTTGTCGGCGTTTGCAGGGTGTGCTGCGGATCACCCGAATCGTCGTCGCAGGCCGTAATAAACACAGCAGTCAATGCGGTCATGAGCAGACCGGTTAATAGTCGTCGCATCTCCTGGTCTCCATCGGAAAGGGTTTTGCGCAGGCTGACGTCGTGCAGACAATTCTGACATCTTAAGGGGGGATGCAAGTTTACGCAAGACAGCGCTGAATTGCAACAACCCAATTTGTCCCCTTCACCTATTCCCCGCGGCCGAACCAACTTTTAACGCTCTCCCACCAGTTCTCGTCCGCCGCGTCGCTGCCGCTTTTGTCGCCCAGGCCGTATTTCTGGCGGATTTCCCACAATTTCCAGCCGGTCAGGTCGGCCAGATTGTGCGCTTCGTCTTCGCGTCGTTGCTCCAGCTCTTCAAAATAGGTCAGGGCCATGCCGCAGTCGTCCGGGCTGCCGACCCACGGATGGCGCAATACATACCTGCCCTGAAAATTTTGTTTGTCACCGGTCTCAGCAAATATCAGGTCTTCGGGAAAAGTCTCGGAGTTGTAACGCAGGTGCAGTCGCGTCAGCATCGGACCGGGATTGCTCAGGCGCGGGTAGCCCAGCTGGTCCAGTTCATCTGCCGTCAGGGGCGAACCTGCGCAGGGGTCGCACCAGCCGCTGTTCCACGTGTATTCATTAAACACGACCCTGCCGCCCTGCAATTTGTGCTGGTGGCTGAACATGGCGCGATAAAAGTCCTTGAACTCGCTTTTAACATAGGTCGGAAGTTCCTGTCCCGTCGGCAGCTTGACCGTGCGATAGTTGGCTGTTTCCACTCGTCCATTGGCGGTCAGGAGATACACCAACAGGTCCTGGTCGCCGCGCGCGTTAACCGTGCCAAGGCGGATCGGCAACATGAACTTGTCCGATCTGAATTCGACCTGCAGCGGACGCAGTTTAACCTTATCCATGGCAGCCTGTTCTTCCAGGTCAACTTTCGCGACAAAAAAGCGCATATTCTGTTTAATATAACTGCCGAGCACTTCCTCGGCTCCGTCGGGAATGTTGTACTCGTTTTCCTGCAGCCAGCGCACCAGGCCGCCGCTCTCTTTGGCGGAGAGAATCAGGATGTCGTATTCTTCAACGTCGTATTCGGCTTCGATTGTTACGCCGTGACGCACCGCGCGTGACGCTCCAATCTGTTCAGTGCGAACCATTGTATTGCGATCAGAGATCATGACCACATCGTCCGTTACCCCGTTATGGCAGGGATCCGAATCGTGATACTCGACCAGGCGCGGCGCGGAGTAGCTGTCGACGCGGTCAAGCAGTTTTGTCTCTCGTACGCGAATGTCTTTCTCTTCCAGGACCTTCGGCACGGGAATCACCATTGCAAACTCGCGCAGCGGGCCGCTGTAGTCGTTTTCCATGGTTATCACCGTGCGGTCAAGCACGCGAACCATGACGACGCGCGATGCGTCGTTAAACAGCGAGGCATCGGCCTTGGCGACATAAAAACCACAAAAGGCGTTCAGATAAAAGTGCGGCAGCACGAGCAGCGCCGCAACGACGAAAATCATCGTCGCCTGATTTTTGTGTATGTTTAACATTCCGGCTCCTGAGTGTTGTTAACATAATAATGTTGACTTGCGGACCAGCCTCGTCAATCGATGCCGAACCAGGACTTCACACTGCCCCAGAAACCGCGATCTTCGTCTTCCATTTCAATGCCGGCGACCGTGCCGCGCATTTTTGCTTTGATATTGTTGACATTCCAGCCGGTCAGCCGTGCGAGGTTTTCCGCTTCGCCCTCGTGTCGGTCGCGCAGCCGCCGAAAGTAACTTCGTGCTTCTTCACACTCTTTTATCTCGCCGTCCCAGGCATGCCGTATGACGTAGCGCCCTTGAAAGGTCGAGCGGTCGCGCGTTTCCGTCAGCATGATGTCCTCGGGGAATGTCTCCGCCGTATAGCGGACGTGCAGGCGTGTGATGTGCAGAGTATTTGGATTGATGGCGGCGCGTTCCCCGTCGCCCAGGTTGCCGAGGACGGCGATCACGTCGGGCGGCGGCGGGTCTGTCGTGCAGGGATCGCACTTGACGGCGCGGCTCCAGCTGTACTCCGTCTGGATTGTGCGCATGCCCTCGCGCTCCACAGAATGATTAAACATGGCCTTGTAAAATGGGCCGAACTCATCTTTTATAAACAGGGGCACATTGCTGTTGCTGGGAATATTCACCGTGCGATAATTGCTGCTCTCCACCCTGCCGTTCGGCGACAAGACAAAAATTAACAGGTCCTGCGGGCCTTTGGCGTTCAGCGTGCCGAGGCGAATCGGCAGCATGAATTTTTTACTGTGGAAACTGACCTGCAGCGGGCTGAGTCGCGAAAAGTCGGAAGCGGACTGGCGCTCCAGATTGACTTTGGCGACAAAGAATTTCATGTCGCGTTTAATGTAGGCCTGCAGGATGTCTTCCGCGCCGGTTGGCAGTTTGTACTCGTTGTCTTTCAGCCAGGCTATCAACCCGGCGCTGAAGGTGGCTGAGAGCACCTGGATGTCGTACTCGCCGACTGTGTACTCGGCTTCGATCTCGACGCCGTAAATGTCGCCTTCGCGTGCTATGTCGAAACTTTTGGATCTGCCGCCTCCACCGCCGCCGGGCGAGAGCGGCGAGCACTCGTCGCCTCCAGCGCCATATCCACCGCGACTGTAGCGTGGGCAGGGCGAAGGATCGAAATATTCAACCAGGCGCGGCGCAGTGTAGGCGTCGATGTGATCAATGGCGGAGCGTTTAACGACGCGAATGTCGGATCGTTGTACCAGCGTCGGCACGGGAATCAGCATCGCAAATTCCGTCAGGTCGCCCTGGTAGTCGTTTTCCATCGTGATCGTCGTGCGGTCGCCCGCGCGCATCAGCACCACGCGCGAAGCCTGGTTGTAGAGCGAGGCGTCGGCCTTGGCGACGTAGAATCCGCAGAAGGCGGACAGCGAGCTAGGCAGCCAGACAAAGCAAAGCACTATCGCCACAAAGGCGATCTTTGTGTTGGATTTCATGCAGTCCTCAAGTTGTGTTTAAGCGGCGGTTGTCGCGGAAACGATGGGCGGACTTTGTTTAAGTTCCGTTCCGTCGCTGCGGCTGGGCCACTCGTAGCGTTTGCCGGGAAAGAAGATGTTTAACACCGGAACGACCGGTGAGAGGAGAATCAGTGCGTACAGCACGGCGGTCGGCTCGTAGAGCGCAAAGCGCCCCCAGGCGGCCGCCAGGGCCAGCGCCACGGCGTAGAGGATTCGGGCCGGTCGCGCATCCGGCGTGGTCCTGGGATCGGAGATCATGAAGAACGCAAAAATCAGCAACGTGCCGCTCTGCAGCTGGTGTAGCGGAATGCTCATAGGGTCGCCGTACCACAGCGCGCGCCCGAACAGAATCGCTGCGTAACTGAACAGAAAAACAAAGGTAATGTCGGAGCGTTCGGCGCGCTGCACCACCAGGAAACCGATAAACATCAGCGCCGCGCCGGTTAAGGCCACACTGCCCCACAAACCGGGCGAGACCCACGCGTCGTTAAACAGCAACAAAACCACGACGATGCCGAAGTTCGTCGGATTGACAATGTGTCGCCCGCGAAAGCGAATGACAAATTTGCTGCCCACGGCGAGCAGCGCAGCCGCGATTGCCGTTTCGAGCGAGGAGGTACGCAGCAGCAGGATCAGACTGCCGCTGGAAATCAGGGCGCTGCGCGCATCGTATGGACGGTCCGATGTTAAACGGTTGCCGAAATACTGCACCAGCAGCGAAGTGAGGAGAATGGCAATTGCCTGGATTGGATCGACGTCGAGTTGCAGCAGGCCGATGCCATAGGACAGCAGCGCGGCGAGCGCAAAAATCTGGAAATGTCGTGGGTCGGTGCGGCGTAACCGCGCAAGTAAATTCCGCATCTCAATGTGCCCCGATTGTTTAACAATTTGCACATGCCATTTTTTTAATCGATGGCCGATCATTCGCGCAGTTGTTTGAAGTATTGAAAAATTGTCGACTCCTTCGGTTACAGTGCCGGCACGTCCGTCTTGCCGATTGCGCCAAACACAGTATTTTGCGGCCTGGCATCAATTTTGATGTGTGTATGGAAAAGCACCTTATGCAACATAGCGCTGCGGCCGACGACGCCGGGTCCGAACTGGATCTGGTGCGTCGCATCATGGACGGCGACCGCCGCGCCGAAGCCGAAATCTATCGGCGTTATGCCGACGTGCTGCGAGCCATCATTCGCAAGCGGCTCGGCGCCGCTCCGCCGGAAGACATCGACGACATCATGTCCGAAGTGCAGCTGGCAATGCTGCAAAGCCTGCGCGAAGGCAGGTTCGACAGCTCCAAAGGCCAGTCGCTCGGCTCCTACCTCTACGGCATCGCCCGATTCAAAATCATGGACTACCTTCGTCGCAGAAACTCGCACGAGGGACGAATTAGTGACCTGCCGCCCTCGCAGGAGCCCTCCGTGGCGGAAGATCGTTCGATGGAACGCGAGGAACGCGCGGAGATGCTGCGCGAGGCGATGGAAAAACTCAAGCCCAAGTACCGCGAGGTGCTCTACCTGCGCTACTTCAAAGAGCTGTCCATCACGGAAATAAGCGAGGAGCTGAGCCTGCCCCACCGCCGCGTCAGTGAGCGCATTCACTACGCCGTCAAACTCCTGCGCGAGCGCTGCCGCGGAACCGATCTCTTTTCAATATTTGTTCTTCCGATCCGAATTCCGGACCAGTTTTGGAGAGTGTGGGAACAGTAAATGAAGATACAGGCACACAATAGCGAAGAATGGCTGGATGACTACCTGATGGGCCGGCTGCCGGAGGCGGACGAGCTGCGTGCGGAAGAACTGTTGTTTGAACATCCACAACTGGCCGCCGCCCTGGACTTTCGCCAGGAAGTCGTTCACCGCGCCAAAGTCGACGGCGAACGCATTTTTACGCGCGAGATCGAAGCACGCCGCCACAAACCGGCGGCCATCTCCTGGCGCGATAGATTTGCCGTGCTCTTCCGCCGTCCGGCGCTCATCGGCGGACTCGCCATGGCCGTTGTGGCGGCTTTTGTGATCGTGCGGCTGGCGGACAACCCGAACGGCGATCAGACAGCGCAGGCACTTAGTGTCAACAAAGAAGCGCCCGGCGACATGTCCGTTCCGCGCCCCGACACATTTCCACCGGCGCAGGCCGCACCCGAATCGTTCAGCGAAGAAACTGAAATCGCGGATTCCGATAAAGAGGTCTCGGGCGTCAATGGGCGTCCCGGCCCGGACGAACGCCCGGACCTGAGCGGTAATTACATTGAGTCCTTCGCCATGGCCGAGCCGCCGCGCCGCGCCGCCGAAGGCGATGCGAATCTTGAAGATTTCGGCGGCCAGGGGCTGGACGAGTCTTCGGACGGAAACGGGTTCGGCAGCGCGCCGGAAGAACAGACTGTTGAGTCGGACGATGCTGCGGTTGCAACCGACAACGCGCCGCTCACAGCCGACCTGAGTCAATTCAGTTTTGACAGCAGTGCGCCGTGGACGGAAAGCGTTGCGCCGCCGTGGGTGTCACCCGAATCGCTCCGCGTCGTTGAACCTGTCGTGCAGGACCTGGCGGTGAATGAGACCGCGGATTCCGATCGTGAAGCCAAGCCTCAGCCCATCGCCCAAATGCGATTCGGCGACACCAGCAGTTCCGAACGCAAACTGTCCCAACGCAGTGAAGAGGAGCCGCAACAGAATCTATCAGACGGATTCGCCGTGCAGCGATCGCAGATCGACGACGGTCTGGCGCGCTCGCGCTCAATGTACAATTCGATTGGCCGCATGATGCTGCCCGCGCCGGACGACACCCTGCGCAGTTTTCCGCCTGTGTTCGAGTGGACCGAGCGCCAGCCCTCCGGCGCTTACCTGATAGTTGAGGATGCCGCCCGCCGGGAAATCGCGCGCTTCAGGCTGGAAGACGACGTGCGCAGTTTTACGCCCGAAGACCTCGAGCTCGAAGCAGGAACATATGAGTGGTATCTGATCGGTGAGAATTACCTGAGTTACCGGTCGCGCTTCCACGTGGCGCAGCGCAACGACGCCGAGCGCGATTGATAAAAAATGTCCGCTTTCAGTTCAGTCGGAGGCGGTCAGATCTGTTTGAGGTAGCGCGGCAGTTTATTCAGCACCGGCAGCAATCCGCCGTGTTTGATTTTTTTGGCGCATTTGTCCAGCGTACACCAGCGCCGTTTGCGCTTGCGCATCTCCGGCCATGTCTGCATCACTTCCAGAACTTCCAGCGGGTAGACGTCCACGTGGCACGTGCCGCCCCACTTCCTGTATTCGTACTCCCCCAGTTTGTTGCGCCCCACGCGCCCGCCCACGCCCGCTTCCTCACGCGCTTCCTTCAGCGCCGAGTCCCAGGGAGTGTAGCCGAACTCCAGCACGCCTTTGGGTATGGTCCAGTGTTTGCCGTTGGCGGTGGTGACCAGCAGCACTTCTATTTGACGGTCGTGCATGCGCCACGGCACGACGGCGGACTGCCGGAACAGCCACAGCGGTTTTGCGTCTTCGTTGATCATGCCATGCGGTTCTGCGTAAAACTCCAGAATGCTGTGCGGTCAGTGCGCACAGGCGTCGTTTGCGACGCATCCAAAAGTACGTTCAAAATGCGATATGACGGAAATCCGCGGCGAATTTTACCGATCCGCGTGCATCAGTAAATGCTGTACTCGCGCAACTCGTAGCGCCATTCAGATTCCTGCCGCCCGTCGCTGAAGTGCCGATGGTGCATCTGCACGATGCCGACGCCGAGGGCTGCAAGTCGCTCCACCCGGTCCGTGATAACCTCGTCGCTGTTGCGGTATATGCACTCGAACCGGAGGGTCGCGACCGCTCCCCGCTTTGTGTTGTACGTCGCCTCGTCATGGTGTACCCGAATCAGCAGCGAGCCGCCGTCGCTCAAAGGGGCCGGACCAAAAACGAGCGTGTCGGCAAAACTGTCAAGCGGCAGGAGCGCCACGTAGCGCCGCGGATTGTCTATCGCCGTCGCGGGTTGCGCGCCGACAGCCAGCCCGCGACCAAACTCGCCGTCGACATAACACAGGTCCAGTCCAAGCGCAAACTCGCCGTCCGGAATTGCAAATGTCGTCGACTCGCCCGCCGGCAGATATTCCTGCTCGCGGTCGGACCAGAACAAAAGCCTGTCCGGCATTGCGCCGCCGTGCTGCATCTGTTGTCCGCGTTCCCCGCGCGACTGACTGGTTTCCTCCAGCGCGTTGTATTCCCATGCGTTGCCGTTGGCCAACGGGATCCACAGGCTGTTCCACACGCGCTGCGCCCGTTGGCTGGTTCCCGTCGGTGCGTCACTGCAGGCTGTCGGCAGCAGACAAATTACCGCCGCCAGTGACAGGCAGAAGATCGAACGCAATGGGGTGATGGTTCGCAAGTCTTTTATTATCAATGTGTTACATCTTCTCATGTCAAGTTCGATTCTCCTGCGTTTTCAGCCGATGCACGTGCGATCTCCTCAATGCGTTTGACGGTCGTGCGCGCCGTGCGTCCGACGCCGACGAGTGTTGCGCTGGCGTAGCCCGTCCACGAACCATAGCCGAGCAGGAACACCCGCGGCTCTTCAATCGACTGATTATCGCGCACGGCGATCTTTCCCGCCGTGTTTTGCAGACCGAGCGGTCTCAGGTGTTCCAGGTCGGCTTTAAAACCCGTGCACCAGATGATGACGTCGAGCGGCACAAACCGACCGTCATTCCACTGCATGCCGTCCGCCGTGATTCGCTCCGGCGGCAGTAAATAGTGGTCGTAGACGCCCCGCTCGCGGGCCTGCCGCACCGGCGCAACCTGGACGATGTCGCCCAGTGAAGCGGGTGAAACCGCACCCTCGCCGCGATACTTTGCGCTGGCGAGGTCGAAGATGGCGCGTCCGTCCAGCTCCGGCGGCAGAAAGACCGGCTCGCGCTCCGTGATCCAGCTGCAATGCGCCACGCCCGCCAGCTCCGCCAGTATCTGTGCGCCGGAATTGCCGCCGCCGACAACCGCCACGCGTTTACCGGCAAAATCCAGCGGCGTTTTGTACCGCGCCGAGTGAATCTGTTGTCCGTTGAAATCTTCCAGCCCGGGGATGGACGGAATCGATGGATTGCCCCAGCTGCCCGCCGCGCTGATTGCGTAGCGCGTAAAGAACCTGCCGACGTTGCTTTCCACGCGCAGCAGTTGCCCATCCTGTGCAAAAACGCCGTCCACGTTGACGCCGTGACGCACCGGCAGCTTGTAGGCCGCTTCGTATTGCCCCAGATAGTCGATTACTTCGTCGCGATGAGGGTAGTATTCCGGCCCGCCTTCCATCAGGCGCCCGGGCAGCGAGGACCAGCGCGCCGGAGAAAACAGTCGCAGGCTGTCCCAGGTGTGCCGCCAGGAGCCGCCGGGGCTCTCGTTGCGGTCGAGAATGACGTGGCGGAGTTTGCTGCGCCGCAGGAAGTAACCTGCCGCCAGCCCCGCCTGCCCCGCACCGATCACAATTACATCGAAGACTTCTGCGTCTGCACTTTTTCCAACCAACATTTCCGATTCCCTTTGTACGCACGATTCACAAATATAAGCGATTAACCGCGTTCGGCATGTGGATACTATTGTCCCCGCCCGGATAAAGTTCCCGCCGCGCCGGTCCGTTGTTTAACAATTTTACGAATGGTTGGACCATGGCTCGACTGCACCAACTCGAAATCCGGCAAATCCTGCAGGCCGATCTGCGTGAAATCTGGAGCTTTTTTCAATCGCCTTTAAACCTGCGTGCAATCACGCCCGAATGGCTCGACTTTCAGGTTGTGTCGGACGTGCCGCAGGACATGCATCCCGGCCTGATTATCGAGTATCGCGTTCGTCCGCTGGCCGGACTGCGCAGCCGCTGGGTTACCGAAATTACGCACGTGCGTGCGCCGCATTATTTTGTGGACGAGCAGCGCGTCGGCCCCTACCGCATGTGGCATCACGAGCACGTGTTCAACGAAGTTGCGGGCGGTGTTGAAGTTATCGACCGGGTCAGTTATGTGCTGCCCTTTGGTCCGCTGGGGGATCTGGCGCATGCCGCATTTGTGCGCCGCCGGTTAAACACCATTTTCACTTATCGCAAAAACGTGCTGGCGCGGCGATTCGGTGAACTTAAACAGACGTCCGACTAAACCGGATAAATTATTCCTGAGATTTCTGAGCGCTTCGCCTCCGGCTTTTGGCCGGGCGGCTTGCTTTTTTCTCTTGTTTGTCACACAGTGATCAGCCGCACGTCTTTGAGTCTGTTGTTAAACAACTGAGTCGCCGGCCTGCGGCCCGCAGTCTTCAGTCTCGCTGACAAACAACAGAGTCAGAAAGCCCGAGACCGCAACGAAGTGAAGGGCTCAAGGGCGCAAGGTAAATGGGGAGTTTAAGAGACTGTCAGCGCAAAACGCGCAGCGCGCCGTCAGCCTGGAATTCGCCCGCCCGAACGCGCAGCAGATACGCGCCCGTCGCCAGATCGTTAAGATTCAGTTGAGCTCCGCCGGCCACTCCCCGCAGTCGGACCTCCTGCAGCGTCGTGCCGCGCAGGTCGCTGATCACAATGTGTGCGTCGCGCACATCGCGTCCAAAGTCGACCCAGGTCGTGTTAAACGCCGGCTGCGGATGGATAAACAGATTTGAAACTTCATTCGTGGATTCGCGCACATCCGTGACCGGTGAAACCGCGCGCCAGATGCCCTCTTCGAGCGTGGCGGCGTAAATGCGTCCGTTCTGATCGTAGGTGATCGCACTGGGCGTACGGCCAAGTCCCTCGCCGATGTTTTCCCACTCGCCGCCCGGATCGAGTTGATACAAACCGTCCAGTTCGTTTGTCGCGTAAAACAGCGTGCCGTTAAATCCGGGTTGCAGGTCCAGGATGTTAACATCGCCCTCAATCTCGGCAATGCTGCTCCAGTTTTTACCGAGGTCGTCGGACCTGAAAATTCTCGTTACGTCGGCAATGACGAGCACGTCGTCCGTGGCGACAATCAGATCGACGAACCCGGAATTGTTAAACTCGTCCGGCAGTTCAACTTCCGTCCATTCCTGGCCCAGGTCGTCGGACATCCAGAGGCGGCCGACCATGTCGACAATGATAATCTCCGACGTGCTCGTGCCGATGATGTGTTGGCTGCTGCCGGTCCAGTTGAGGTCGGCCCATTCGTCGCCGTCGTCGGCCGTGCGCGCCGCACCGTTGTTAAACAAGGCCAGAATCGCGCCGTCGAGCGCGCCGTAAATATCGACCACCGAACCGTAGTCGTCCGGGCCGGAATCGCGCCAGGCAAAACCACCCGATTCCGAGCGAAAAATTTTGTCCTGCGTCGCCGCCCAGGTCACCAGATCGCGTGTGAGCGTCAAGGAGGTGAAGCCCTCGCCCACGTTGCGCGGAATGCGCCAGTTGACCGAAAACGGCGTGAGGTTCTGCATGTTTCGGCCGTCGTGCGCGGCAATATCGCCCTCGGGGCCGGCCACGATTTCGCGCGCGGTCATGAAAGGCAGCCCGTCGTTGGCCGGAAACCAGTCGCGGCCGTCAAAACTGCGCGACACGCCTTCCTGGAAACTGGCGGCGAGCAACTGACCGTTGGGCAGCACCGTCAGCCCGCGGATGCCGTCGCGGAAATTGTTAACAGTTGTCCAGTTTTCACCCTGGTCGTAGCTGACGACCATGCCGAAATCGTCGGCGGCGTAGACCGTGTCGACGTCGGCCGTCATAGCGACGATGCCGCCGAGAAACGACGTCTCCGAAAAGAGCCACGTGCTGCCGTCATCCGAATACGCGACTCCGTTGTTGAAAGCGGCGGCCACAATGCGGCCGGACGCCGTTTCAACCATGTCCCAGATCCACTCATCGGCCAGGCCTGCGGCGGTCCAACCCTGGTCGTCGTTGCTGCGCCGGTAGTTGGGCAGCCCCGGTCCGGTGCCGGCGATCACGTCGCCGTTGGCGCGAATCAGCAGGCTGGTGACGGTGGTGTTTTCGAGTCCGAAGTCTTCCCACGTCGCGCCCCTGTCGTCGGAGCGCAGCACGCCGTTGACCGTGCCGGCGTACACAAATTTGTCGTCGGAGGCAAAACAGGCGATTTGTTCGAGTTCCTGCGGCATTTGCTGCCAGGTGGCGCCGCTGTCGATCGAGCGAAACCAGGCGGGATCAAGATTGGCGGCCAGCAATACTTCGTCGTCGACGGGATGCATCACGAGAATTTCGCGATCGGCCAGACCGCTGCTTTCCCAGCTGAGGCCGCTGTTCTCCGATTTCCAGATGCCGCGGCTGCCCGCCACAAAGGCGAGTCCTTTCGGCGTGTGCACGGCGTCCCACATGCGCGCGTCGTGCGGTCCGTTCAGCGAAATCCATGTGAGCGACTGCGCCGTGGTGACCGCCAGGGCCAAGACCAACAGCGGCACAAGGCATCGGCCTATGGTACCAGGTTTGAGCATAATTGTATCCGAATTTCAGGAAGTCCGTTACTCGTTCCGACCGGCGCGGGGACGGCGCGGCAGTCGCATGATGGTCAAATATACACAATCCGGGCCAGCCCGGCGGCGGCTTTCAATTGCGGGACAAGCAAAATGCGGCGGCCGGGTCTTTGCCTCGGAATGCAGACACAAGTGCATTTCTTTTGTTGCAGTTCCCGCAAGCGAACAGTCAAAGAGCGCATCAGCGGCCGGCGGGTTACGAACAAAAGAGATTACGACAGCGAACATGGAGCCGTCGCGAAGGCACATTCGGCAATCAAAGGGCGATTGAAGTTCTGGAGAATTTTGTAGATTCATGCTCGGCCTGCGGGCGGAACGTGTACGCCCCCAGCCCTTCCGTACAACCATCGGACCTTTTAGGTCCTGACCGTCATTCGCCGACAGCAGCGCGGGAAACTGTTCCACTGTCCGCGCAGCACCAGTATTAATTCCGCCCCATGTTTCCACTGCCCGGGGCAGAAGTAAACACACGCATCGCGATGCGCTCTGCGCCGCCGGCGCGCCTGTTTAAACCGCAGGTGAAACGACCGGACGCTGGTGGTTTATCGCGTGGTTTAACGCAAAAGTCTGCATTTGATTCACTGCCGCTCCACCGCTCTGCGCGTGGTTAACCAATTCACTTGTTGTTGTATTTTTTTACCGGAGTTGTAACATGCAACGTCTGTTATCCGCCGTTTTTTCACTGTGTTTTCTTTTGAGCGCTTCCGCCTTCGGCATGTCTGCCAACACCTTTTCCGCCGCTTCGATGGATGCCGTCGGCATCGCTTCCCTGATCGGTTCGCCGGTTGTCGCCGGCGCTCTGCTGCAGGATCCGCCGCCGTGTGAAGACGCCGTGCTGCGCAAAGCCGGCGCGCGCGTCAAGTACGATTGCTGCGATCCGCAGTCGGCCATGGATGCGCATTACAAAGCCATCCTGCTGGCCATTGAGCAGGCACAGGCCGTCTGTGAGGAAATCGGCTGCGACGGCATCGGTTTTGTCAGCGTTTCCACGACCAAACGCATGTCCGGCGGCGCCTGTTACGCCGTGTCGCAGGTAGAATACGTCTGCTGCTGTCCCTGCCCGACTGAGTTTGACCCGAACTGTCTGGACATCGACAGAACGCCCTGCGAAGGCCAGGAAGTCATGACGGCCGACGCGGAAGCGGAATTCGAGTGCGGCAACCTGGAATCGACGATCGACGCGATCAAGAAGATCGTTTCAAACCAGTACGAACTGGCCAAAGCCAAGTGTGATGAGAGCGGCTGCAATATTCTCGACATCCGCGGCATCTGCATCACCTTTGAGCAACTGGACGATGAAACCGGTCTGGCGAGCGGCTGGCTCTACTTTGCCTGCTGCTGTGAGTGCTGATCCTTTTTAACGCTGGACGCAGTTGATTAAACAGAAACGGCGGGGTTCCACGCAGGGACTCCGCCGTTTATCTTCTTGGTCTGTACCGAAGTTGTATCAGATGTCGAAGCGCACGCCGCCGGCGATGACTACCTGGGTTAGGTCTTCGATCTGTAACTTGAGTTCACCGAAGACCACTCCAAACTTTGTCGGGAATTCCACGCCGCCGCCGAGGTTTAATCCAATGTCGGTTTCATCGATTTCGACCGGAACGCCAAAAAGGGAGCCATCAAATGAAACGTGAAGAATGGCGAGTCCCGCCAGACCGTAGACCAGCACTTCGTCTTCAACAAACACGTAGTGCAAATTGCCGTCGATGACCCAAAACGTCACGTTTTCTTCGGCAAAATAGTAGTCAAAATCGGCCCCGATCCGGAATTTGTCGTTGATGCCGAAAACGCCGCGCAGATCAATACCGAGTGCAGAACTCTGAAATCCATCGGACTTCGAGCCGAAGACGAGTCCGCCGCCGATGCTCTTTTCCTTGGCTTCAACGTGAATGAAGGAAGCGAGAAAACACACCGAAGCAGCCAGAACGATGTTTAACACCTTTTTCATACAATCCTCTGTTGGTAAAAAGTTAAAGTAGTACTCTGTATTGACCGGAAGTAAGTTTTTGACAGTCGCGAGGCGGAACTGACTGTCGGAGTACAGGCACGAGAGTTTGAAGTTGGTACACCGCTTGTGACGAGCCGTATTTTAGTGACGCTTCACCAGGCGGTATGGCGATCCTGGCGGCAACATGTGTGTGACCTCGGGCGCAGAGGTGTTCCGGATGGTCCGAACGCTGTCGCTGACGACCGGGGCCGGTTGCGGCCGGCATTCCGCCGGAAACAATCGCGCGTGTCACGTCCGCACAAATAACCGCGGCCGCGTTGTTGCGTGAGCAACAAAACGCCGAATATAACCAAATCGCCGCAGCGATTCAAAATCGACTGACAAGTTTGTGCCTTTCGTCAGGCGTGCGCATGCGTACCGTCGCGCTTGCAACGATGTTTTGACGTGAATGCCGCGCGGCACTCAACGCTGGGAGCGGCCGCGGTGTACGTCGCCTTCCTTCCAGTTCAGCACGCGCGTCATGGCCATTGTGCCGACCGCTTCTTTGCGAAATGCCGTCGGCCGTTCGCCTTTAAAGGGATTGGTGTTGATCGTCAGCAGCATGTTGTTCTGATCGAGGATGCTGATAATGCCGAGCATGCGCACCGTGTCGCTGCCGGTCATCTGGCGGATTTTGGCCTTGCCTTCCTCGCTCTTCATTTTGATCACGATGTCGATCCAGGCCGGTGTTTTGGTCGTGTCCAGCTGCCAGGTCACTTCCTGCATCTCGTTGGTGATGAACATCGGTTCGCTGCGCGAAAACTTGTGCAGTTCAAACTGTTTGTTCTGGTGGAAAACGACCCAGGTGGCGTCGTAGCCCTCGGGGCCTTCCCACTTGCCGGCCAATTTGTAGCCTTTCCAGGGAATCATTCTGGACGAGTCCGGAATCTCAAAAATTTCGGCTTCGGTCTGGCTGCCTTTTTTGGTCGCCCCCGGGCGATGCTGTGCCGGCATGGCCAGCGCGGCGAGCAGAAGAATGGACGCGGCTGTAAGGGTGTAGATAATTGTGCGGCTCGATAACATTGATTCACCTCGATTGTTCAGCGGAACCAGATTCCGGGTTGTCTGGCGTGTGACACTTCATCCGCCGTTTGGTTGCTTCACGTGAGTTCGGACGTAAAATGAAAGCGAATGTTGGGAAAATCCTGTTTGGCCAGCTCAATTGAATAGGCCGACTCCGCCATGAAACAGAGCCGTCCGAGTTTGTCCACCGCCATCGCGCGCTTTTTCTTGTCGCGGAAACGCTCCAGTTCCGCCGGATCCTCACAGGTCACCCAACAGGCCTTGAACAGCGAAGCGGGTTCGTAGCGGCATTTGGCGCCGTATTCGTGTTCCAGGCGGTACTGAATGACGTCGAACTGCAGCGGGCCGACGGTGCCGATAATCTGGCGTCCGCTCATTTCGCTCGTAAACAGCTGCGCCACGCCCTCTTCCATCAATTGGTCGATGCCCTTGGCCAGTTGTTTCGATTTCATCGGGTCCGCGTTGAGCACGTAGCGGAACATCTCTGGTGAGAAACTGGGTATGCCCTTGAAGCGGAATTGCTCGCCTTCGGTCAGCGTGTCGCCAATGCGGAAGTTGCCGGTGTCGTAGATGCCGACGATGTCGCCCGGATACGCTTCGTCGATCAGCTCCGTGCGCGATGCCATAAAACTCGTCACATTGGCAAAGCGCAACTGCTTGCCCAGGCGCACGTGATTGTACACCGTATTGCGCTGGAACACGCCCGAACAGATTTTCAGAAAGGCGATCCGGTTGCGGTGTTTCGGGTCCATGTTGGCGTGGATCTTGAACACAAAACCGCTGAATGCCTCTTCCTTCGGATCGACCATGCGTTCGTCCGTCGGCGCGGGCAGCGGCGGCGGCGCGATGTCCACAAAACAATTCAGCAATTCGGCCACGCCGAAGTTGTTGATCGCGGATCCAAAAAAGACCGGTTGCAGTTCGCCGGCCAGGTAGTCTTCCCTTGAGAACTCGGGATACACGCCCGAAATCAGCTCAACTTCCTCGCGCAGTTTCTCCGCCAGCGAGCCGGCGATGTTGTCCAGGCGCTCATCCGCCAGGTCGCTGATCACGATCGCCTCGTCCTCGTCCTGCACGCTGTGCGCGCGGAAGAGAATCAGTTTTTTGGTCAGCAGACTGTAGACGCCTTTCAGTTCGCTGCCCATGCCCAACGGCCAGGTCAGCGGGCAGACCGTCAGTCCGAGTTTTTCCTCCAGTTCGTCGAGCAGTTCCATCGGCTCGCGCCCGACGCGGTCCAGTTTGTTGATGAAGACAATCATCGGCGTCTTGCGCATCGAACACACGCCGACCAGTTTTTCGGTTTGTTGCTCAACGCCTTTGGCCACGTCGACAACGACAATCGCGCTGTCGACGGCGGTCAGCGTGCGGAAGGTGTCCTCCGCAAAGTCCTGGTGACCGGGCGTGTCGAGGATGTTGACCTTGCGGCCCTTGTATTCAAAACCCATGACCGACGTGGCGACGGAAATCCCGCGCTGGCGTTCAATCTCCATGAAGTCGGACGTGGTAGAGCGTTTGATTTTATTGGACTTAACGGCTCCCGCCACCTGGATTGCGCCGCCGAACAACAGCAGTTTTTCCGTCAATGTCGTTTTGCCCGCATCCGGGTGGGACACGATGGCGAAGGTGCGTCGGCGTTCGATTTCTTTCAGTCTGTGCATGTTCTTCTGAGTGTTGATTCTGTCAAATGCGCCAGGTGGTCAATTGCAGCTTACTGCCGCTCGCTGCCCGATTGCTCGTTGTTATCCCGAGCCTGATCTTCCTGTTCGTCATCGTCGTCGAAGTCGACGGGCTCAATGGCCGGCTCCGCGCTCGCGGGCGCCTGGTTTTTGGGCCGACTGAGCAAGCGCGCGGCAATCAGTCCGCCGACGCCGGTCAGCAGGTTCACCAGCATGAGCATGCCGAAAACCTCGACGTTCTCGGCCGTATCCGGAACGCCGCCCAGAATGGACATAATGCGGCCGCCCAACAACAGGTTGCCGCAGGACACAATGACAAGCAAAATGGTCAGGAAGGTCAGCCAGGAGTTGCGCCGTCCGCGCTGCGAAAAACGAACAATTGACAGCAGCAAAACCACCAGCGGGCCGGCTACGGCCCAGATCAACATGATTGCGTTGACGGCATTCATCGTGAGCGCCCCTCCCGATCGATCCGGCGCAGTGCCTCCACAGCCGGACGAGAAAACGCCGAACCCGCCACAGTACAGCGACTGCGCGGGTTCGGATCCATTTTGCGCATGTCCGCCGCCGGGTCCCGGCGGCGAACAGCGTAGCAAAACGTATTATTGCCACGGTAGATTGTAGCGCAGACCGGCGTAAATCGTACGTCCCTGGATCGGGCCCCAGACCAACGATGAATCAAAATACGGTCCGTAAGGGTCGTCGGCCGCCAGCACCGGCTGCTCCTGACGGTAGTCGGTCAGGTTCTCCACGCCGATGTAGAAGTCGAGCAGATCAAAGCGGCGCGTAATCTGCGTGTTGGCCTGTCCATAAGCCGGAAAGCGCTCGTCCAGCTGATATTGCTCCGGGTTGGACGCCGTCGACGGCAGCCGTCCGCCGCTGCGAATCACGACCGTCGCGTCGACCTGCCACTCCTCCGCCTCGTCCTGATACGAGAAGTTCACAAATCCCTTGTGCGGACTTTGCAGCGGCGCTTCCAGCAGCACGCCGTCGATCGTGGTGAACACGTCGTTCCAGCGGTAGGCCACCGTCGTCTCCAAACCGCTGAATAACTCCGTCGAAACCTGCACCAGGAAGGAATTGGCGTAGGAGTCGCCGTCGAGGTTGTTTACAAAGACTTTTTGCGGGTCGCGGTCGGTGTTAATTATCACCTGATTGCTGAATTCCGTGCGGAAAAACTCGGTGTTGAAACTGACCACCTGCTCGCCAAATTCAAATGCCGCGGCGTAGGCGATGCCGAGGTTGAGCGCCCGTTCGGGGCGCAGCGACTCTTCAATCACGATGTCGCGCGAACTGGCCATCAGCGCCATGTTTTCAGCAAACACATTGGCGGTGCGCATGCCGGTGCCCGCCGAAAAACGCAGTGAGCTGAACTCATCGGGTTTGAAGCGCACGTGCAGGCGCGGCGTCACGAAGGTGCCGTAGAGATTGTGGGCGTCGGCGCGGATGCCGGCGACAATCGTCCACATCTCATCCGGTTTGAGTTCGTATTCGGCAAGCACGCCCGGCGCCACTTCCTCACGCGCCAGCGTCGCGCCGTCAAATGTCTCTTCGATATTGTCGTAGAGCAGCGAAGCGCCGATCGACAGATGCTGACTGCCTTCGTCCAGCGGCAGCACGAGCACCGCGCGGCCGTTGAAATTGTTCTGCGCGCCCGTGTAGTTGCGCCGTCCAAAAAAGCCGTCGAAGCTGTGATGTGAGCCCGTCGTCAGAAAAGCCAGCGAGCGTCCGCTGCCCTCCGCCAGTGAAACTCCACCCTTGGCGAACAATTCGTAGCGCTCCGTATTCAGTTCAAAACCGTAAAGACTGCCGTTTGAATTTGTGAAGCCCACTTCCCCCGCGCGACGATCTTCCAGCATGACGCCGCCGCCGAAGCGCGTTTCAAAACGATCGCCGATGTAAGCCCAGCGGTTGAAGGCCGCAAACTGGCCCTTGCGCGGAATGTCCACAAAAGCGTCCGAGTTGCGATCGACTTCGTTGTCCAGATAGTTGCCGTGCGCCAGCAGCGTCGTGCTCAGCCGGTCGGTAACCGACAGCGACTGCGCCAGGTTGGCCTCAAAACGACCGAAGCCGTTTGAGTACATGTTGACGTAGAGCGGATCGTCCGGCTGCTCCTGGCGCAGCTGAACGTTGATCTGCCCGGTGATCGACTCGTAGCCGGACATGACCGAGGCCGCGCCTTTGGAAACGGCGATCGACTCCAGCCAGGGGCCCGGCGTGTATTCCAGCCCGAAAGGCGTCGCCAGACCGCGCACCGAAGGAATATTCTCCGTGATAATCTGCGTGTAGACGCCGTCCAGGCCCAGCAGCTGAATTCGCTTGGCGCCGGACACCGCGTCGGTCGTGCCGACGTCTACCGCCACATTGGTTTCAAAACTCTCGGACAGATTGCAGCATGCCGCCTTTTCCAGCTCGGCCGCGCTGATCACTTCAGTGTTGATCACCGCGGCTTCATCGATATAGGTGTCAGGCGCGTCGCCGGCGATGTCGACGCCTTCCAGCGTCAGCGGCCGGTCGAGCATGATCACAATGTCGAGTTTGTCTTCGGGCACGTCAATTGTGTCGCGCTCAAACGCCACGTGGCTGACGACCAGGGCGGTGTAGCCCGGAATGCGCTCGAGCGCAAAAGCGCCGTCGGGCCGCGAGACGGTTCCGATGTTCGTGCCTTGCCAGTAGATGTTCGCGCCGGCCAGCGCTTTGTGTACATCTTTTGAATCAGCGTCCTCCTCCGAGGGGTAAACGCCGTGCACGACGCCTTTCAGCGTCGGCTCGTCCTGAGCGGCCAGCTGCCGCGGCGCGGCTAGTGCCAGCGCGCAGAACAGCAGCATTAAACTGATGTATTTCATATGGTTATTCTCCGGGATATTTAAAGTGTTCGGTGGATTGCAGCGCATTCGGGCACGCAAACTGCGCAGGTACAGGACTGTACGAGCGTGGCGGAAAGGCTGCGGATTTTGTGATTTGACAGGTGGAAACGCGCACTCACGCGCAGGTGGATCGGCGCGGTGCGATCTTACAACAGGAAGGTTTGCTGCACAATACTGAGGCGACGATCCTGATAAATTGGCGGCGGACCGGCCCCGCGCTCGTCGTAGCGGCTGTCGACAACTCCGTCTTCCAGCGGCGCGACGAACTGCAGGTATAACACTGCATGACAAACAAGAAGGGTTTTGGAAGTTTCCTGGGAGAGATTGTGCCGCGCTTCAATATCGATCTTTTTCATCTCGACCTGCGTGCTGCAGCAGGAATTCTGATCGTCTTTGTCGTCCGGTCCGGACTCCGGTTCGGCCGAACAGCAGGAAGTGGTCGTCTGCTCCACAACCGGTTCGCAGCAGGATTCCGACGACATTTCAGGTGATGCATCGATGTGCGCTTCGCAGCAACACGTACCAGTGTAGAGCCCGACCTCCGTCAGCGCGCCGCCGCAGTAGTGTTTGGCGATGCCGATACCCGTCCCCGACAAAAAAATGCCGAGCAGCAGGATCAGACTCGTTATGCGCTGGAACAGACTGTGCATAATTACATTGCGACGCACGATGGACGAAAAAATTACGTGCGGCCATTATACAAAGAATATCGAGATTTTTCAAGGTGTGAATCCGCGCCTAGGCGAGGCCCAGTAGCATCATTACAAACAGCGACAACAAGAGCAGCGCCCAGAGAGTTTCCGCGCGGCGTGCGATGCGAACCAGCCGTTCGCTGCCGAACCCCGTGATCAGCCCGGCGATCAGGAAAGCTACGAATGCTGCAATCAGCGCGTAGTCAAACGTCGATTGCCAATATTCTTCAAATGCCTGTTTACCGCTGCCGTGCGGGGTGAAATAGCGGATAAAGTGCAGGCTGATAAAACCAAGTGGTGCGGCGCTCACAACGACGAGCACAATCTCCAGCAGTCGTTTCCAGTTTCTGACGGGGATTGTCTCGGCGCTCGACGGCGGTCCGGAACTGTCGGCATTGATCGCGGACGGATGGTGCGGAAGTCCGGCCATGTTTGTCTCCCGTTTGCAATGTGCGGCAGGCGCCGTTGCCGTGCGGTCGGCATCAAACTCTTCAAACACCTGCCGATTGTACGCGCGTATTTTGCGCTGCAGGCCCGCGTCCTCTTCCCCAACCATTAACATCGTTGTTCCCACCTTCTCTTCTTGCGCCAATTTGCCTAAGTTTGGTCGTGGCGGCGGTTTGTGCAATCGCCGATTCATCAATGGTTGTTTCGAATGCAGGGATGGTGCGCGCGGGTATGTTGCAGGAGGATGTTTCACCGAATTCCGACAAAGACCGGGGCGCAGCCGCGGCTACTTCCTTTAAATCCCTTTTTTGTTGTCCACTGTGTCCGGAGCCGGAAACTGTCCTGTTTCACACCGATTCCCGTCGCGAATACCGCCACTGCGGCGTCTGTGATCTTGTTTTTGTACCGGCGCGTTTTCACCTGAGCGCCGACGAGGAGAAGTCGCGCTACGACCTGCACGAAAACGATCCGCACGACCCGCGCTACCGCCGATTTTTGACGCCCGCCGCGGCTGCCGTCACGGCCCACATCCATGCCGGCAGCCGCGGACTTGACTACGGCTGCGGCCCGGGCCCGGCTCTGGCGCAGATGCTGGCGGCGCGCGGCTACGACATGGCGCTCTACGATCCGTTTTACCACGACGACCCGGCGGCGCTGCGACGGACTTATGACTTCATCACCTGCACTGAGACGTTTGAGCACTTCAACAATCCGGCGGTCGAGTGGCGGCGACTGGTCGACATGTTAACTCCCGGCGGCGCGCTGATCGTGATGACACAGCTGCGGCGGCCCGAGCGCGATTTCGGTGTCTGGCGCTACAAGGATGACGACACACACGTGGCGTTCTGGTCGGAGCGGGTATTTGAGTTTTTGGCCGGAAGAGAGAATATGAGCGTGGAGTTGTTTGCGCGCGGCGTGCTGCTGCTGCGGCGCAGGTCGTGATACGTGTTAGCATTACTCACGGTGCGACCTCCGGATTCGAAAATTCCCCTGGAATTCATGCCGCTGTTGCACAGGCCAAGACTGTGACCATGAACGAGAGCCGCCCGGAGCGCTATCGCTGAATCCGAACCAGGCGTGTCTCAACCTGATCCGCGCCCGTGAACGTGCAGAAGTATAAACCGGATGGTAAGTCTCCGACATCAAGATCAATGGTGTTAACACCCTGCGCCAAACTCCCCTCGTGAATGTTGTGCACCTGGCGGCCCAGCACATCACTGAGCACCAGGCGCGCCGTCATGGCATAGGGCAGATTCAGTTGCACAGCTGCGGTCTTGTAGTCTGTCTGCACGATTCCGAAAGACAGCGGCGCACCAAGGACAATCTGTCTGTGATCGGCGGCGCAGACCTCCGAGGCCGTGAACTCAAGGGCGGCGCGTCCGGCAGTTAAACACTCATCAAGCGTGAAGTCGAAGATTTCCACCGTGTCTTGCAGCCTGTCGCCCAGCAGCGCCATGAACTCCAGCTCCAGCAGCGTTTCGCCGTCATATCCTGCAGGACGCAGGCCGCGCAGATTGTGTTCGGCATAACGACGTGCGCCGGCGACCACGGTGCGCGGCGCGGCCGGACTCAGCAGCTCCAGCATGGTCTGGTCGTAGCGCAGCGTGAGGCTGAAACTGCGCGCATCGCCCGTCGGCGCGGGCATAATTTGTTTAACAGTCACACGGAAAGTTGCGCCGGGATCGGCGGAAATGTTCGCCGGTTCAATGCTGAGCTGAATGCGTTCGGCTTGTTCGACGAGCACGGCATCGCGGTGTTCACAGCCGCCGGCATCAATCGCTGTGAGCGAAAGCATTCCTTCGGGCGTGGAAGTGTTTAACTCGATCGTCGGCGTTGCGGCCCCGTTTGACCATTGGTAGGATTTAAACTCATCGGCGACGCCGAGTTGCAGCGGCGCGTCGCAGAGCAGCACATCGCCGCCGAGATCGACGCTGTTTTCAACGACTGTGACATTATTTGTTGTGCTGCGGGCACAGCCGGAGGGCGGCACAACTTCGGCGCTCACTTCCAGCGCTTGAGTAGATTGTAAAATCGCTGCGTTGAAACGTACATCGAGGCGCGGCCGCGGCGGATCACCGGTCGGCGCAACACCCGCAAGTGCCAGGTTGTTTAACACAATGCCGGACGCATCCGCGCTGAAGTCGCTCCAGGCCGCGCCGTTCACGAAAACTTCGGTCGGCGCAGCCGCCAGCGGCGGCGTGCACTTGATGCGCAGCTCAAAGTTTGGCAGCGGCGCAAGACTGGCATTCGACAGGTCGAGCGCATATAATAGCCCGTTGTTGCGACAGGCGTTTATGTCCTGACGCAATCGCAGACCCGAACGCCGCGGCCGCAGTTCGGCGGCGGCCAGCACAAATTCCTCCGCACTGCGCCGCACGATGTTGATGTAGTGCGGCAGACCGTCGGCCAATGCCGGATCGGCGGTGACACGCATGTTAAACCAGCCGCAGCCGATACTGTCGTATTGCAGGTCGGCCGGCCGCGCCAGCAGCTCGCCGTTGTTAAACTGAAAATCGCCGCTCAGGTACTGCACACCCGGCGGCAGCAGGGCTTTGAGTTCGAAGTTGAGCTCACTGTCCTCGAAGTCTTTGCAGACGCGTACCTGAACGTCGACCGGCGCGCCGGCGCAGTCGTTGACTTTATTCACAAATGTTTTTATCTGCGCCGGGACGTATGCGGCCAGGGGGATGAGTTCGAGGTCGTCGAGGAGCATGTTAATGAACGCGTCCGGATTGCGTACTGGATCATGCGGCAAAAAAAGCACCCATTTGTCATTTTCATCCAGCGTGAACGGTTCGCTTACGGCCGTCGACCATTCAAAGAGCGGAATACCGGTTGCAATCTTGATATAGGGGTCGTTGAAACGCCGGGTACGGTAGACATCGTTTTCATCGCAAAAGGAGATTGAGTCGAAGTATATCCGCACTTCAGGAATATCATAGGGCTGCTTTGAGTTGCCAAATCTGATCGGATAACACTTCGCCCTGACAATGAACTGTGTGTTGAGCTGCGACTGCGACGGTTCAAGAGGCTGGAAGACACCTTCAA
>JAUIKM010000066.1 GCA_030430495.1 bacterium
GCAGTCGTTTGATCAACGATGCGTCCATTCCGCCATACTTGTTACGCCAGTTGTAGAACGTCGCCTGACTAATACTGTGTTCCTTGCACAGCTCATTGACGCTACGACCGGCCTCGTTGGCCTTCAAAATCGATACAATCTGTGATTCACTGAACTTTGACTTCTTCATCGATTCCTCCAAAAATTGATTCGTGGTTTTCTATTTACGAATGTTTCGAATTTTGGGGAAGTTTACAGAATAATCGGAGTATTGCAACAAAACCAGCCTTTGCTCCTGAATTTGATCTTTGGATTGATGGGATTCCTGAGCGGGTTCGGAATCCGCGGCAACATCTTGCAGCACAGCCGGAAGTGAGCAGAGAACAGTGAACCTTTAGCAGAAACCGGTCAGTGGTATTGAACCAGGTGAACCGTCTGAAGAATTACCGCACAGTTTCCACCGAAATAGATAACTTCCACCAGGCACCTCTGAACCTGACTTCTCGCCTGTTCCGCAGTTCTGCTCTTCTTTAACTTTCCGGAGGAATCAATCGTGAATCCCGTTGTAAAGAACATCCTGGCCGTTGTGCTGGGTTTGCTGCTCGGCAGCCTGGTGAATTATGCCCTTATTATGATTAGTGGTGCGGTCATCGCGCCGCCGGAGGGCGTAGACCCGGGCGACATGGAAAGTATCAAAGCCGCCATGGAAGCGGGTTTGTACGAAGCACATCACTTTATTTTTCCCTTTTTAGCGCATGCGCTGGGCAGCTTGATCGGCGCTATGCTGACTGCCAAAATCGCCGCGAACCACAAAATGAAATTTGCGCAACTCATTGGTGTCCTGTTCCTGATCGGTGGAGTAATGAATGTCTTGATGCTTCCCGCGCCGATCTGGTTCTCCGCACTTGACCTGATCGTGGCCTACATCCCCATGGCCATGCTCGGCGGAAAACTGGGCGGAGCGACGAAGGCCTGATTGAATCGCTGTCATCCAGGCGACATTGCGAATGATCCGGTGACAAGCGAGGTCGCCGAGTCAACTCTTAACAGATCGCAAAACATAATCGCAAACAAAAAAGCCGCTTCTTTCAAAGCGGCTCTTCTTTTTAGTCTCTCTTCCCGGGCTTCACGACAAGCTTGGCGTCGACTGCCGTTCAAACACGCGGAGCTCGATCAGGGTTTTAAGGCCCCGCTCGCCAGGCACAAAAAACCGTCGTCGTTCTTGAGCGTCGGTTTGTTGTAGTTCAGCGGCGCCGGTCCGTTTAACACGAGTCCGCCCGCACCTTCCAGAATCGCCTGGCCCGCAGCCGAGTCCCACTCCCAGGTCGGACCGCTGCGATAGTACATGTGCGCCTTGCCTTCCGCCACCATGCAGAATTTCAGCGAGGAACCAACAGCCAGCGAGTCGACGACCTTGTGCTCGCCGAAGAATTCAGTCTCCGCCGCCGAAGAATGTGAACGGCTCTGTACCGCCGTCAGTCCGCCCGAAAAATCCGTGTTGGTCCTGATTGCAACGCGCTCCCCGTCGGGGCCGACTTTCCACGCAGCTTTGTCGGCGACGATGCCGGCGTAGAGCGTGTCGAGTACCGGAGCGTAAATAACGCCGAGTACCGGCTTGCGGTCGCGGATCAGTGCGATGTTAACCGTAAACTCGCCATTGCGTTTAATAAATTCCTTCGTGCCGTCCAGCGGATCCACCAGCCAGAATTCATTCCAGTCTTTGCGCTCTTCAAACGCGACGCCCTTGCCTTCCTCGGAAATCAGTTTGATCTCCGGGTACCACTCCGTCAGCGCCGCCTTGATGATTTCATGCGACGCCTTGTCGGCCTTGGTCAGCGGCGAATTGTCGTCCTTGTGTTCCACGCCGAAATCATCGGAGTTGTAAATCTCCATGATGGCTGCGCCGGCGCGGCGCGACAGCTCGCTTAGTTTGTCTGTATCAATCATTGTTTTTCCTTTAAACACATCGTCTCCGGCCGTCGGACCGGAGACGATTAACATGTTAAACAGAACTGTCTCAGGATTGCGTCGCCCAGTCAACCAGACGCTGCGCAACTTCCGGACGCGAAAATTCCACCGGCGGTTTTTCGCCGTTTTTCAGCATCTCGCGCACCTTCGTGCCGGAGAGGAAAATGCGCTGATCCGGGCTGCTCGGCGAGGTTTTGGCCGTGGCCATGCCGCCCGTGAGTTTGCACCAGAAGCTGTGCTCAAACATCAGCGGTTTCAGTTCGAACGAATTCAGATCGATCTGATTAAAGATTTTCTGTGCGTCGTAGGTGCCGTAGTAGTTGCCCACGCCCGCGTGGTCGCGGCCGACGATAAAGTGCGTGCAGCCGTAGTTCTTGCGCATGATCGCGTGGAAAATAGCCTCGCGCGGTCCGGCGTAGCGCATGGCGGCCGGCAGAACCGAGAGAGCCACGCGATTGTCCGGAAAGTATTTGTCCATCAGAATGTGATAACAATCCATGCGCACGTCCGCCGGAATGTCGTCCGCCTTGGTCTCGCCGACGAGCGGGTGAATCAGCAGGCCGTCCACAATTTCAAGCGCGCATTTGATGATGTACTCGTGTGCGCGGTGAATCGGATTGCGCGTCTGAAACGCCACGACCGTCTCCCAGCCGCGCTCGGCAAACAAGGCGCGCGTCTGTGCCGGCGTCAGGTTGTGCTCGGGAAAGTCCAGCTCCGGCGTCAGGTTGACAAAGTCGATGTCGCCGGCCAGCGTGTACGGCCCGTGTTCGTACATTTTGGCGACGCCGGGATGCGCGTCTTCGGTCGTGCCGTAGACTTTCTGCGCTTCGTTTTCCATGTCGCGCTCGTACTTGCCGGAAACCGTAATCACGGCTTGTTCTTTGCCGTTGCCGTCGACGAGCACAATTTTTTCGCCTTCGCCGGCGGCATTGTATTCTTCCTGACTGACGGGCAGGTTGATGGGAATCGAAAATGCTTCGCCGCTCGTCAGGTGCATGTTTTCAACAACAGATTCGTAATCCGCCTGGTTCATGAATCCGCGCAGAGGGCTGAAGCCGCCGATCGCGATCATGTAGATATCAGAGAGAACGCGGTTGCTGACCGTGATGCGGCGTGCGTCCGTTAACTGTCCAAGAAGATGCTGCGCCTGTTCGGCGTTTAAACGTCGATCGACAAGTGTTCCACCGTGCGGATTGATAGACATGTTCGGATCCCTGTGTTTTAATATTCAGAAGTTAAACGTCAAAAATACCATATGTACACCAGCACTACTGCCACCGTACCGACCAGGATGTTTAAGGGGACGCCGGCCGTCAGATAGTCCCTGAAGCGATATCCGCCCGGGCCGTAGACCATCAGGTTGGTCTGATAACCGATGGGCGTTGCAAAACTGGCTGAAGCCGCAATGGCGATCAATACCGCCAGCGGCAGCGGACTCGCCAGGCCAAGCGACTCGGCAATCGGCACCGAAATGGGAAACACCAGCGCCGCCGCCGCATTGTTTGTAATCACTTCCGTGTAAAAACTCGTCGCGAAAAACACGCCGAACAGCACGCCGATGGTGCCGAACGAGCCGAGGCCGGAAATGATGGCGTCCGCCATAAAAGTCGCGATGCCCGCGTTGCTCACCGCCTTGCCGATGCCGAATGCGCAGGCAATCACCACCAACACGCTCCAGTCGACGGATTGTTTGCCGTCTTCCGTGGAGATGCAGCCCGTCAGCACCAATGCGATGGCTGCAATCGCGGCGGCAAGCACAATCGGCAGCAGGTTGAGCGTCGCCGTCAGCACAAAACCCGTCAGCACCGCCAGCGCCAGATACCCCTTGGCGCGCGGTTTGCTGGGTATCGCGCCGCTCGTCGTCACCAGATAGAAGTCGCGCGAATTGTACCACTTGCGCGCAAACTCCCTGCGTGCGAGGATCAGCAGCGTGTCGCCCGCGCGCAGGACGATGTCCCCCGCCTTTTTGTTGATGCGCTCGCCGTTGCGGTGGATCGCCAGGATGACCGAGTCGTAGCGCGCGCGGAAACTGCTCTCCCGCACGCTTTTGCCGATCAGCGGCGAGCTGGCGGAAATCACGACCTCAAAAGGCCGGAAGACGTCGGCGTCGTAGTCTTTCAGGTCAAATTCGGAGTCGCGCACCGTAATCAGGCCGGGCGTCTTCTGCAGGCGCAGAATTACTTCCGGCAGACCGGTAAAAAAGAGCCGGTCGCCAAAGAGAATTTTTTCCGTGGGATGAACCGCGGTCATAACCTTGTCGCCGCGTTCAATCTGGAAGAGAAACAATCCGCGCAGATTGCGTAGGCCGGCCTCTTCGATCGACTTGCCGATGCCGGCGTAGTTGGTGTCGACCTTCATCTCGAACACAAACTCGCGGATGTGTTCGCCCAGCTCGTCAATCGGGTCGCGCCGGTCGGGCAGCATGCGCCAGGCGACGAAAGCGATATACAACAGCCCGGCCACGGCCACCGGAATCCCGACTTTTGCCAGCTCGAAGAACTCAAATCCCTCCCAGCCGCCTTCCAGCAGAAAACCGTGCACCACCAGATTCGTGCTTGTTCCGATCAGCGTGCAGGTGCCGCCCAGAATGGTCGCGTAGGAAAGCGGAATCAGAAAACGCGAGAGCGCGCGGTTGTTGTCGCGCGCCCAGCGTTGCACCATCGGGATAAGGGAGGAGACGATCGTCGTGTTGTTCGTGAAGGCCGAAAGCGCGGCCAGCGGCGTGGTAAAGCGCAGCAATTGCAGGGGCATCGGCAGCTTGCCGCGGCCGAATACCAGCGGCGCGAAGTTAAACACCACGCCCGTGGACTTCAGCGCCGCGCCGACGATGAACAATAGAGCCACCGTCAGCATCCCCGTGTTGGCAAAGCCGTGGAATGCTTCCTGGATCGTGATGACTTCCGGGATCGTCAGCAGCACGAGTGCGCCGAATACGACCACGTCTGCGCCGGCAATTTCACGCATCAGCGCAATCGACATCAGCACTAAAACAACCAGCGTATACCAAAAGGCAAAATCCATGCGGTCTGCACTTTTAACCAACAGGTCTGTTATGCAATGTCAAATCGGCTCGGCGGAATCAGATGATGCCTTGCTGCTCCAGCATCGTCACGACCTGTTCCACGCATTCTTCCAGCGAATTGTCGCCCGTCTGCAGGGTCAGGCTCGGGTTCTCCGGCGCTTCGTACGGCGCGGAAATTCCGGTAAAATTCGGGATCACGCCGTCAATAGCCTTCTGGTACAGGCCTTTCGGGTCGCGGTTGATGCACTCGTCCAGCGGACAGTCCACAAACACTTCGTGGAAAGCGCCCGCCGGCAGGAGTTTGCGCGCGATGTCGCGGTCTTCGCGGTAGGGCGAGATAAAAGCCGTCAGCACAATCGTGCCGCTCTCGCGGAACAGCTTGGCCACTTCGCCGATGCGACGGATATTTTCCACGCGGTCTTCCGGCGTGAATCCCAGGTCTTTGTTCAGGCCGTGGCGGATGTTGTCGCCGTCCAGCACGTAGACCTGCTTGCCCATCTGGTGCAGGCGCCACTCCACTTCGCGCGCCACCGTCGATTTTCCCGAGCCGCTCAGACCCGTAAACCAGATCACCGCGCCTTCATGCGCATTGCGTTTTTTGAAATCTTCGTAAGCCACATAACCTTCGTGCCACACGACATTTGTCGCCTTGACCGTTTCTGCCATATACTTCACCTGAATTCATGGGCGGACAGCCCGCAGCCGCCGTCGTGAAAGAATGAAAACGCATAAATTACGCCTTTTTTCCGAGATGGCCCGCGCAGGACCCGCAATGGCTGGTGGACGCCGCGGCCGCAAAATGCACAGGCCGCATGCACTTCGCGTACACGCGGCCTGGTATTTTCCTTGAATTCGCCGGTTTTCAGCAGCGCTTTACGCGCTCCCTCCGGTCGCTTGTAGCTTCTCATGAACTTCTTGTTTGTCCCGCAGTGACAAACAAGAAGTCAGCGAGCCACGACAAAACGCCCCAAGCGCGGCAGTGAGGAACCCAGCGTGCGAACAAAATAACTGCCGGCCGCCAGCCCGCCGCAATCCAACGAGATCGAAGTCTGTCCCTCAGTCTCAATCCGCAGAACTTCACGTCCGTGAACATCCAGAATCGACACAGCCTTTGTGCCGGCTTCCAGGTCCAGAATGTTAAGTCTCTCAGTCGCCGGATTGGGCTGGAGACTTAAGGGCTGCGGATCCCACGAGAAATCGACGCTCGTCGCCTCGTCCGCAATCGTCGTCACTGCATAATTTGTCAGCACCACTTCGTTAAAGTCAAAGTAAATACCCGCGCGGTTTTGTAACTGCGTGCCGGCTTCAAGCCCTTCAACAAGATCGATGCGATACTTCAGAAATCCCTGCGAACCCAGCAAGTCCTCGGAACTATCCGGCAGCATGATGTTTTCAAACGTGAACTCGAGGATATGGTTGTTTAACAGATCAACCGAATACTCGTGGCTCGACGCGCCGAAGCGAAGGCGGCGCACGTCCAGTTCCGCCGGCAGAGTGTCGCGCACAACAACGTTAAACGTCGTATCGTTGCCCGTATTCTGAAAACGAATCATATACGACAGCGTTTTAACATCGCTCGCAATCTCGCCGTCTTCGCCTTCGCCGCGCGGCCAGACGCGGATGTCGTTGGGGTCAAAGCCGGAGGTGACTTCGGTGCAGAGTTCGTCAAAGTGCGACTCAGGCGTTTCGTCGTCGGCTTCGGCGTCCGCATCGGCACTGGCGCACAGGACTTCGCCGACCGTCATGTCTTTGGGAATCTCACAGCGCACACCAAACAAGGCGCAACCGTTGATCGAGAGCATGGGCAGACTCCAGATCACTTCATTGCCTTCGGCCTGGTCGGGGCTGACATTAAACCAGCGCGGTTCAAGTCGTTCGTCAATCTGCAGTCGCAGACGGCCGGAGAACGGCAGTGTCCCGGTGTTGCAGACTTCAACAACATAAGCCAGGTCGCGTCCCGGACGGGCCCGACCGGAGACCAGACTGACCTGCACATCGCGCAGGTTTAACTTCGGCAAAACGGGAAAGTGCGGATCGCCCTCAATATTGCGACCGTCGAGTATTTTAACAGTTTGATTCTCCGAGTCACAGGAAAGCTCCCAGCGCAGGCCGGGGTAAACATTCACCGTGTACTCGCCGTCGGCCAGCCAGGTGCGAAAACTTCCGTCGGAACGCGTGTAGATGTAGTGCGACCCCGGATCGACTTGCACCAGCAGGCCGCTCAGATCGATGGACTCGGCATCGTAGTCGCAGCCGAAGTCATCATTGACAAAAACGCGCCCCTCCAGCGGAATCTCCCGCACGACCTGATGATAGATGTTTAAGCGATCCGAGTCGTCCAGACAAGCCAGATCGGGATAACCATCCAGGTTAAAATCGGCAATTGCCAGGCTGCGCGAGAAGTAACTGCCCTGGTAAACTTTCTTGTATTCGTAGTCATCGACCAGTTCGCCGTCGTCAAACTCACCGTCGCCCGGATTGTCAAAAATGCGAATCAGTCGCCGTTCGCGCCGCCGCGCCGTGACAAAGTCGGGGTCGCCGTCAAGATCGAAGTCGGCAACGACCAGATCGCTGTATTCTCCGGGGACCGGCATGGTCCGGTAGAGATGCAGATTTGTTTGTTCGTCCTGCCGCGTCAAGGTCAGAACATTCTCGGCCGGCACACTCAGAGATACGATGTCTGTTAAATCATCGCCGTCAAAATCCAGCGGCTCCATCGCGTAGTCAAAATTGTCGCGCGGCAGCATGACGTCGTCAAATGACAAACCCTGCGTAAAGTAGATCACGCGCAAACCGCGACCGGAAACATAACTGAGTGCAATGTCGCGAAACCCGTTGTCGTCAAAATCGCCGGTAATAATCTGCTGAACGCGAATTGTGTGGTTAACAAGATTCATTTCATTAAAAGTGCCCGCACCGGAATTCAGCAACAGCAGCGTCTTCTCTTCCGTGCCTTTCAGAACCGAGGTAATGATATCCGGATGTGAGTCCGCATTCATGTCCGCCAATTCGAATTCAATCGAATAACCGTCCAGCGTCACAACTTCTCCGGCGCTGAAGTTGCCTGCGCCGTCGTTCTTGAACACCTGAATATGCGTCTCATCGCCTTTGATGGTTGTGGTCAGCGTCAGGACGTCGTTGTCGTCGTCGCCGTCCACATCTGCAATGTTAACCCGCCAGGCCTGAAAAAGGTCGAGGTTAATCGAGGTGTGTTTGGAGACAAAACCATCGGCATTGGCCGTAAACAGCGCAAGCGTGTTGTCGACCAGACTGACGATTGCCAGATCGGGAATCCCGTCGCCGTTGAGATCTCCCGCCGCAAGGTCAAACACCTGCTCGTCGACCGGTATATTCTGCACGGCCGCAAACTCATATGCGTGCAGGTCCTGCTGTGCCATCACACAAAAAAATCCGACCGCAAAAAGCATTGCGGCCGAATACTTTGATACTAACAAAGAAGTCATCATAATAGCTGCCAAGGATATTCGGACCGCCGCATCATTTCACGTTTGGTCCACAATCGAAAAATCGGCTGTATTAACGCACAACGGCAATCTGCACTTCGCGCACCTCGCCATCGCCCTGCGTCCGGACGATATAGGCCCCCGGCGCAAGAGCGGCAGTGTTGAACGTCACTTTGCCCAGTCCTCTGGTGGGAATACGCATTAACACACGCCCGCCAATATCGCTCAGAACAAGCGACTCAACGCCTGCATGGATATCCGAGATCGTCACTTCGCCGTCAACCGGGTTCGGAGCGCTGCTCAGTTTGCCGTTCAGCGCGTCACCGCCGACGCTTGTGGATCCGCCGCCGATCGTGGAAACGGCTTTGTTGGTCAACACCGCATCGTTGTAGTCAAAATAGATAGCGGCGCGGTTTTTCACGCTGCTGCCGATTGCCAGGTTTTCAACCAGATCAACGCGGTACTTGACAAATCCCTGGCTGCCGAGCTGATCGGTCGTGCTGTCGGGCAGCATGATGTCCTCAAAATACAACTCGAGGATGTTGTTATCCAACAGGCTGACTTTGTAGTTGTGGCTGGAAGCCCCGAAGCGCAGTCGGCGAACGTCAAGACCCGACGGCAGCGTGTCGCGCACCGTCACGTTAAAGGTCGTGTCGTTGCCGGTATTCTGAAAGCGAATCATGTAAGAGAGCGTCCGCACATCCGTCGAAATACGTCCCTCTGCACCTTCGCCGCGCGGCCAGACCTGGATGTCGTTGGGGTCGTAACCCGCGGTGACTTCCGTACAAACTTCGTCGTTGTGATCCGCCAGCAGTTGGTCATTGCGTTTAACATCGGCCGCGGCCTGGGCGCAGAGAAAACTGCCACTTCCAGACTGCGCGGAAGCTTGTGGTACAGCACAATCGTGCCCTCTAGTCCGGACAACTGACAATCTTCCGCTGCCCTGATTGTGCAGCACTGCTATCGAATTGTCGCCTTCGGCGATTGCAAGCACGTCGTTATCACCATCATTGTCAAGGTCGACGACTTCGAAATCTCTCGGCTGCATGCCGACCACATAGGGAAGACTTTGACCGTATTCGTGCGTCGGTTGAGCACTCATTTCATGCGGAACAATGTTTGCCACCATCCACATAAAACTAGCGGCAAGAGTAGCAAATGCCGCATGTGTTTTCTTCATGGATCTCCAATCGCCTGTGCCATTCAAGGCTGTATTTGGTACAACCAGGTGCATTTGTACAGTACTCGTTTCGGACGTATCTACGGGTGGCCGGCGTTTGTTTGGGGTTCAGCCTTCTGGATACCTTTCCCGTGATGCCGATACGCCAACGACAACATGTTTTGCCAGGCTCAGACCTGCCTGACTACACATGACATCGATTTTTTGAGCGATGCCGCTATTCATTCAGAACAGGAAACAATTGGGGGGGGACTTCAGAAAAAACGCGCACCAAGGGCACGAAGTTGACCAGATGCCGATCGCGCCCGGAAGTTACACAACTTTGCGCAAAAACCACACACATCCCCCAAGTCCGTGCGCTTGTGTAAGCCTTCCAGCCGGTCACGGCTTAACATTGCCGCCACAAAACCTGACTTGCAATTCCTTGAGCGCTTCGCCTCCTCGCACCTTCTCGGCGGCTTGCTTGCTTATTTCTGTTTGTCACTGCGTTTGAAACGCCAGGCATGCGATTTTGTGGAAAGCAACCAACGATTTTGCTGTGAGGGCCGGACCAGTTCCGGGCAGACCATCCGGCGGGTATAGGACTGCGGCACAGGACTGATTCCATCGGGCGTTCTTTCCGTTTACCCACGAAAGCAGGTACGTTCAGCGGGCCAACACGCCCGCTCAGTTGTTTGTGCTTGCGAGGGCCTGCCGGCGGTCGTATGCTTGTTGAGAAACCCGGCCGGGAATCTATAACCAACTGATGTGGAACAATTACGCACTGGAAGCTTCGCCCACGGGGCGAGGCAGGCCGCGGCGTGGGAGGTGTCGGAGGTCGAAGGGCCCAGGCAGGTCTGGCAGGCGGGTACGGGTGGGCCCTTTGATCTTCACAAAGGAGTCCGCATTTTCACGTTCGTCAGGCAACCGTCCCCATCCACCGTTTTCCTGTATTCATGAACGCGATCCGATAAAGTAAAACAGCCGGAATACAAGCTTCAATGAGAAAATCCGCTCGCACTTGCTCATGCACTGACAAAACCGAAAAAAGTGGAAGAGTGCTGAATGCAGGCGAATTCCGTTTTGGTGTCAAAAAACAATCGCGCCGGTTGGGTCACAGCGGTTGGCAGCGCGAGATTTTATGCCGTCTGACAAAGACTTTGCGACCGTTTACCTACGACTCCCCCTACGGTTGATCGCAAAAACGGACCACTCAGGTTTTTGTGGTTGTGCCCATCCTTATGCGGTCGTATGCTTGTCAGGAAACCCGGCCGGGAATCTTTAACCAACTGATGTGGAACAATTACGCACTGGAAGCTTTGCCCACGGGGCGAAGCAGGCCGCGGCGTGGGAGGTGTCGGAGGTCGAAGGGCCCAGGCAGGTCTGGCAGGCGGGTACGGGTGGGCCCTTTGATCTTCACAAAGGAGTCCGCATTTTCACGTTCGTCAGGCAACCGTCCCCA
>JAUIKM010000067.1 GCA_030430495.1 bacterium
TTGATTTTCAACCGGGATTACTGCATGTTGTGACATATCGATTTCCGATCCGTTTCGTTAAGAAGGTATTTATTCTTCTCCTTAGCATCGGCCGGAAATCGATTTTTTTAAACATACAGTCTGCCACCGAGTCATCAACGAGCTCCGCGCACAGCATAGCCCCACCCATCCCGGGCGTTGTTCGGACCTGATCGGTCCGGTGGTAATCTCAAGCGCCGCGGCGCGCTCCCAAAGCTCATTCGCAATCTCGGTCTGAACGACATGCCGTCAAACAGGAAAAAACTGAGCGGCAGCCACAAGTGAGTGAGCGGGCGGAACTTTGGGATAAACGTCGTATTGAATTTTGGCGCAGCCGCATAAACAGACACAGAATCTACGCGCGGCCGGCCGTGCGGATGAAAGCCAGGATGCCCTGCCACAGCCTCTCGTAGGGAATCACCTCCAATGCGTCCATGCCCGCCGTCGAGCCGTCGACGTCCTGCTGCGCCGCCTGCAGGTCGCTGTAGCGACGTCGGTTCTTGTGCTCAATCTGTTCGTAGTCGAAGGAACAGGAGCTGATGCTCACCAGCATGCGAAGGAAAATTTTGCTGCGGCGCTGTGAACTGTCGCGCAAACGGCGGCCGATAAACTGTAAAACAGTTTCGCTTAACACATCCAGTTTGTCGGTCTCCTCAAAACGGCGGATGTAAAACAATAGCTCCACGACGAGAATTGCGACGTTAAGTCCGCCGCGATCGCGAATGAGAGGCTGGACCTTGCGGCGGAACTGATCCGTGTCGAAGCGTTCGCGCGTCCAGGTGCGCGGTGCTTTTACCCAGCCGAATTCGGCGCACATGTGCAGGTAGGCGCCAAAAATGTACCAGCGCATTCGGTGCGCCTCAATGGCCATGTTAAAACGGCGGTCGTTAACAACCTTGCGATATATCTCCAGCGCGGTGTCGTAAGCGCCCAGGTGCATGTGCATCAACAGAATCGGCTCGTAGATAATCAGGAAGTTGGCGCGGCGGTCGCCCATGAGTTCCAGGCAGCGCGCGCCGCATTTTAAACCTTCGTCGTAGCGGCGCAGGCCCATCAGGCAGACCATGCGTTTAAGTTCGAATTCCTGTCGAATCACATCGTTGTCGAATCGCGCCGCGCGTTTGTCCAGGTCTGCCAGCGCTTCGGTGCAGATCTCAATCGTTGTCTCATAGTCGCCGTTGGCCTGATGCGCCAGGGCGATCAATCGGTAGGCGTTGAAGTTAATATCAAAGGACTGCACGCGGTTGAGAATGGAGCGCGCCTCCACGGCGTAGCGCATGGATGTCTCGCGCACCTCCGCGGCGGCATTGATGGATCGCGCGAATTCAATGCGCATGGATTGCAGGTAATTGTCGAGCTGCAGCTCCGCGTTAATGACCTCCGTCAGGCGCTCGACCTCCCGGGTATAACGGTTAAACGTCGTGCGTTTGCCGATGTAGCTGAAGTGATAACGCAGGATCTTGAGGCACATCAGGTGGAGGAGGGAGAGCTCGTAGTTGCGCGCCAGGCGCAGGGCCTTGCGTGCAAAGTATATGCCGGCGTCGCGCATTCCCAGGCTGATCAGCAGGCGTGAGCAGCGCAGCAGGCGCATGCATTCCTGCTCGCCGGTATGGCGTTCGGCGCGGCCGAGGTGTTTAACATCCAGACTGAGGATTGTGTTGATCAGGCGGTCGCGCACACGCGACTTCAATACCCGGTAGCCGCCGGAGCCGGGGTCGCCGCCTATCAGTAAACGCGCAAGTTTCTCCTCACTTTCAATGTCCTTGCCCTGTAACAGCTGGAACATGTGATCCTGCAGCGAGCGTTTGCCCCTGCGCGGCTCGGGATCAAATATTTCGTATTTTTTTCTGAAATATTTTGTAACAATTTCGGTAAGTGATTTTAGTAGCTTCACATGAGTCTCTCTAGTCAAAAGGGCCGAAAATAGCCCTTGGAGGGAAGATATTCAAGCAAATAGTCAGTCGCATTAATAATAAATACGCGGGATATTCCCGCCAATCAACTGTAACAATACACGGCCAACTGATAGTAGTTTTGCATCGTCGAGAGTGTAAATTCACTGCAAATTGCAAAAGCGGACGCGATGGTTCAAAGTTGACAACAGCCTGCCGGATGCAGTAGCTGTCGGCTTGTGAACTCGTCGACCCATCGATACCACATCCGGGACACCGGATACTTTTGCTTTGTTCGCTATTCCAGGAAGGACCGCGGAGCGCTTTCTGCGCTCCGTAGCAGCGACGCGTTCAGACGCCGGACCGCAGCCGCGGCCGGCGCCCGATATGCGCTGCCAAACAAGGAGAAAAGCATGAGTTACGAGATTCGGTATCGCGCCCGCCGGGCGATCGGCAAGGTGACTGTGGAGTACACGGGGGGATCGGAAAACGTCAATCTTGACGAGAACTGCAATCTGACGCCGCCCGGCTATTGCGTTGCCTACGTCAATCCGTCGGGCAGCGTCTCGGCTGTAGAGGTAGGCGGCACAGCGGTGGACGTCGACAGCCAGGAGAGGGTGACGATCAGTCCCGACTTGATTGTTGACGTCAACGTGGCAGCCACCTATGTGGAGATATTTGAGTACGAAGAAGCCTGAAAACGCCGCGCGGGGCGCACAGCTTAAAAAACGCGGGAGGCCGGCCGGCGGGCCGCCGCCCTGAAAATTGTCACTTCATGCAACGTACGCGCTGGACCGGGTGCTCTGCGGCACCGGCGGGCACCCCACGCTGTACCCCACGGGCCGGGAACCCGTGGCCTGGTGTGGGAACCCGGTCCCCTTTTTTTCCTTCTCCGGCCAAGTACCGTCAATTTTCCGTATTTTGCCGCGGGCGGCGGGTGTAACGTTCGCCCGGTTTACGGCCCGGCGGCCGCATTCTTCGTGTTTGGGTGCGGCTTTGCTCAGTCCGGTCGATTTTGTACCACGCTTTGACCTACGTCCATGCAGGATTCGGAACGCATCCATCTTTTGCTCGAAATGCGCAAGCGCTTCCGCGAAGCGCGTCCCGACCTCAATCTGCCCAGCGACGAAAAGCGCAATGCCGCGCTGGCCGAAGGGCGTGAAAACCTGCGTCGACGCCGCGAAGCGCGCCGCAAGCTCAACGAAATCGAAGAGCAGGGCAAGAAGTCGCCCGGGCGTGTAGCACGGATGATTCAGCGATACCTCGACTCAAAATAATTCCAGCACAAAGTCGTATTCCCCGGCTTCGTATTTACGCCGCCGGTGGAATCATTTTGCTTCAGACGCATGCCGCACCTTTCCCGATCCATAGATATTAGCGACCCCCTATTGCTCGAACTCGGCGAACTGGCCGATCGCTGCGGCGTTGAACTGTACGTCGTCGGCGGTTATGTGCGCGACTATCTGCGCAAGGCCGATCGAACCGATATTGACTGCACCGTCGTGGGCGATGCGCCGGCGTTTGCGCGCGAAGTCGCTCAACACTTTCATTCGCGTCCGGTGATCTACGAGCGCTTCCGCACGGCCATGGTGCCGGTCGGTGAATACAAACTGGAGTTTGTCGGTACACGCCGCGAGGAATACGAGCCGGGCTCGCGCAATCCGATTGTGAGCGAAGGAACGCTGGACGACGACCTTGCGCGCCGCGATTTTACTGTCAATGCCATGGCGGCGCGCCTCAATCGCGCGCGCCGCGGCGAATTGATCGATCGTTTTGACGGTCTCGGCGATCTGGAGCGCGGGCTGCTGCGCACCCCGCTCGATCCCATTACAACCTTCAATGACGATCCGCTGCGCATGATGCGCGCGGCGCGCTTCAGCTCTCAGCTCAATTTTGAGCTGGACGCGGCGGCCATGCGTGCGATGCAATCGATGAGCGAACGCATTACGATTGTCGCGCAGGAGCGCATTACCGACGAATTCATGAAAACGCTGGCGGCTCCCGTTCCCAGCACCGGTCTGCGCATCATGTTCCACAGTGGGCTGCTGAAACACGTTTTCCCCGAGGTGCATCGGCTGGCCGGCGTCGACGTCGTCAGTGAGGGCTCGCAGGAATACGCGCACAAAGACGTGTTTTTTCACACATTGAAAGTACTCGACAACGTCGCGGATATGAGCGACAATGTCTGGCTGCGCTTTGCCGCGCTGATGCACGATATTGCCAAACCGCGCACCAAAAAGTTTATTCAGGGTACCGGCTGGACCTTCCACGGTCACGAGGATCTCGGCGCGCGCTGGCAAAAGCGCATTTTCCGCAAGCTCAAACTGCCGATGGCGCAACTGGATTACGTGCAAACACTGGTCAGCCTGCATCAGCGGCCGATGGTTCTGGTGGACGACGGCGTGACCGACTCGGCTGTGCGGCGTCTGATCGTGCAGGCGGGTGAGGCGCTCGACGACCTGTTTCTCCTGTGCCGCGCGGATATTACCAGTCGAAATCCGGCGCGCGTGTCGCGTTATCTGGGCAACTACGACCTGGTCTACGAAAAAATCTGCGAGGTCCGCGAAAAGGATCAACTGCGCGCCTTTCAATCTCCCGTGCGCGGTGAAGAAATCATGGAAATCTGCGAGCTTAAACCCAGCCGACTGGTGGGTGTGATCAAGGCCAATATTGAAGAGGCGATTCTCGACGGGCAAATTCCCAACGAGTACGAGGCCGCCAAAAAATATCTGCTTGATCACAAGGATGATTGGATGGCGGAAGCCGTCCGCAAGAGTTAACATGCCGTTGCGGCGCCGTGTTTAATTACAGTGCCGCGGCGCGCGAATCCTCATCGCGAACAGGACCCATGATGTACTCAAAACGCCAGTCGTACGCTCCGACATTTCTCACGGGATTCCTCTTTTGTTTGTTGTTGAGTTTGATGTCGACAGCTTGCAGCGACGTCGAATTCCGCCGCGGACGTGTTAACATGTTCGCCAACGTTGAACGAACAAATTCCTACGAGCAGTACGGCACGTTTAACAGCACCCTCATCATGGAAGTCGACCTCAAAGCCCGAAAAGGTGAAGAGCGTCTGTCCCTGGCCGGAGCAATTGCGCCGCCGCTGGTGCTGCACTCCGACCTGATTGTGCTGGCCGGTTCCGACGGCGTACTCAGCAAAGTCAGCGCCGACAAGGTCGACTGGCAGGTTAAACTTCCCAATGAATCCGTGGTGGCGTCGGCAATGGTGGCCGATGCGCATCAGAACCTGTACATGCAGTGCAGCGACGGCATGCTGCGTTCCTACGACACCACCGGCGCGCTGCGCTGGGAACACCGCCTGAGCGACGGGGAAGAGATCGTCAGTTTTTCCGATCTGCTGGTATTTCCCGGGCGCATCGTCGCATGCGACAGTCGCGGACGAATCCACTGTGTCGACACCGCCGGAACGGTCAAATGGAAGCGCATTTCCGGCGAAGCCGTGGCACAGGTTCCCGCCGGCGACAGCAGCGGCAATCTGTACGCCTACAACACTCACAACAAATACGGCGAGAGCGATTCGCTCAACAAATACGATGAAAACGGCGGTTTGCTCTGGAGCCGTCCGTTTGCGGCCACGCGTCTGTTCAAAGGCCCGATTATCGTTGATGACAAAACAATTGTAGCCGGCGTCAAACAGAACGGCGAGAATCGCGTGCCGGTCATGCACGTGCTGAACCGCATGGGACGCGTCGTCTGGTCGCGCGAGCTGGCCGCGACGCCTCGCGGACTGAGCGCTTCGGGCGACGGGACCCTGTTTGTGACGTCCTACGACGCCGCACCCGGCGACACGCGCAGCGTCGTCAGCGCCATTACTCCGCAGGGCGATGAGGAGTGGAGCCGCGAATTCAACTTCAAAATTCCCGGCGCGGCGCTCGTCAGCCGCAATGCAATTGCTTTTACGGGCATCAGGAAAAACAGCAGCACAGGGCTCTACCTGCTGCGTCGCGACGGCAGTTTCCGCGAGGTGATCTCGATGAGCGCACTGCCGATCGTCAATCTGCACGCCGCCGCCGGCAACAACGCCGATGTGATTTACGCCATGTCCGAGAAACTGGGTTATGTGGCGGTTGGCGAGTCCAGCGTTCACAGAATTATTCCGTTCTGACGCCCGCCTTGCTCACCGGGGCCGGTCCCATTTTCCCCGCCGAAAAGTGCCCAAAATTGCTTATCTTCAGGCTTGTTTTGGGATGACTTATCTCCATTCTCTCGTTAAAAATCGCGTCCGAAGCGGGCTGAAATCAGCGGCGCGCGATCCCTCGCACAATCTGGCTACATACGTATGGCTGAGAATACCGAACGGATTATTCCGGTATTGATGGAAGAAGAGATGCGCAGTTCGTATCTCGATTACTCCATGTCCGTCATTGTTTCCCGGGCGCTGCCCGATGTTCGCGACGGTTTGAAACCCGTGCATCGCCGCATTCTATACGGCATGCAGGAATTGGCGCTCGGCCCGTCGCGGCCCTACAAAAAATGCGCCCGTATCGTCGGTGAAGTTCTCGGGAAGTACCACCCCCACGGCGACGGCGCCGTGTACGACGCCATGGTGCGCATGGCCCAGGAGTGGTCCCTGCGCTATCCGCTCGTCGACGGACAGGGCAACTTCGGTTCGGTCGACGGCGACTCACCCGCGGCCATGCGTTACACAGAGGCGCGGATGGCGACGATCGCCTCCGAGGTGCTGCGCGACCTGGACAAGGACACGGTCGACTTCCGTCCCAACTTCGACGAATCGCTCGAAGAACCGCAGGTGATGCCCACCGTTGCGCCGCTCCTGCTCATCAACGGAGCAGGCGGTATTGCGGTCGGTATGGCCACCAATATTCCGCCGCACAACCTGACCGAGGTTGTGAACGGCCTGCTGGCGATGATTGAAAACCCCGACGTGACGGACGAAGAGCTGATGGAATATATCAGCGCGCCCGATTTCCCGACCGGGGGCATTATCTACGGCTACAAAGCCGTGCGCGACGCCTACCTGACCGGCCGCGGCCGCGTCATTGTGCGCGCCAAGGCGCATATCGAGGAAATGCCCGGCGATCGCGAACGCATCATCGTCACCGAGCTGCCCTATCAGGTCAACAAGGCTTCCCTCATTGAAAAAATGGCCGATATGGTGCGTGACAAGCGCCTGGTCGACATCTCCGATATTCGCGACGAATCCGACCGCGAAGGCCTGCGCATGGTCATTGAGCTGAAGCGCAGTGCTTCCGGCGATGTTGTACTTAACAACCTCTACAAACACACCGCGCTGCAGACCACCTTCGGCGTCATCATGCTGGCGCTCGTCAACGGCCGCCCGCGCGTGTTGAAACTGGGCGAAATTCTACGGCACTTTATCGCCTTCCGCAATGAAGTGCTGGTACGCAAAACCAAATACGATCTGGCCGAGGCCGAAAAACGCGCGCACATCCTCGAAGGATTGCTCAAAGCGCTCGATCACATCGATGAAGTCATCGAAACGATCCGCTCTTCAAACGATGTCCCGACCGCGTCCGCACGTCTGCAGGAGCGCTTTGAACTGAGCGAACTGCAGGCAAAAGCCATCCTGGAAATGCGCCTCCAGCGCCTGACGGGTCTTGAGCGCGACAAAATCGAGTCCGAGTATCGTCAGCTGATCGAAACCATCGAGGGCCTGCGCGCCATCCTGGCGAGCAAAGAGCTGCAGATGCAGGAGATTTCCTCCGAGCTGCGCCTCCTGCGCGACAAGTACGGCGATGAGCGCCGCACCGAAATCGTGCACGACGCCAAAGACCTGACGCTCGAAGAGCTGATCGCTGAAGAAGACATGATCATTACGATCTCCCACCAGGGCTTCATGAAGCGCACGCCGCTCTCCGAATATCGTCAACAGGGCCGCGGCGGCCGCGGCGCCAGCGGAGCCCGGACGCGTACCGACGACTACGTCGAATACATTTTCCAGGCGCATTCACACAGCTACCTCTTGCTGTTTACCGATCGCGGGCGCGCCTACTGCGTGCGCGTGTTTGAACTGCCCGAAGGCGGTAAAAACTCCAAAGGGCGCTCGATCGCCAACGTCATCAAGATTGAGTCGGATGAAAAACTGACCACCGTGCTGCCCGTCAAAGCTTTTGACGACGAGCGTTTCATCATGATGACGACCAAAACCGGCGTTACCAAAAAGACGCCCCTGTCGGCATTCTCCCGCGTCAAAACCTATGGCATTATTGCTCTTGGCCTGAACGACAACGACAGGCTGATCAATGCGCGTATTACGGACGGCGACTACGACATCGTGATCGGCACCAAAAACGGTATTGCCTGTCGTTTCCACGAAAGCGACGTGCGCCCGATGGGACGAACAGCCGTCGGCGTGCGCGGCATCTCCCTGATGGACGGCGATGAAGTTGTGTCGATGACCGTTGCCGACAACGAAGAGCTCGACGTGCTGGTCGTGTCCGCCACGGGTATGGGCAAGCGCAGTAAGCTGGGTGAATTCCGCAAAACCAAACGCGGCGCCAAGGGCATTATCTCCATGGCGCGCACCGATAAAACCGGCGAGGTGCTGGCTGTGCGCGTCGTCGACGGCAGCGAAGACCTGATGATAATGACCACGCGAGGCATCATGATTCGCCTGTCGGTCGGCGATATACGCGTCATCGGACGCAACACACAGGGCGTCCGCCTGATTCGTCTCGACGACGGCGACACGATCGCCGACATTACCGTCGTTCCCGGCGAAACTGATGACAACAATAACGAGCCGTCTGTAGATGGGGAAACCGGCGAAATCCTGACGGATGAAAGCGATGTTTCCGCCGATGCGGGGCTGGATTCCGACGCTGCGGACGAGGGCGAAACGGACGATGCTCCCGCTGAGGACGACGACTCCGACGCCAACTAAACCATGACGCGCATACTCTTCGGGTTTGCACCGCGATTGCACTTAAACAACGCCGCGGAATGGTTCGCATTCTGCGGCGCGCCCGCGCCAATTGTTGTGTTGACATTTTTATTGGCTGTTGTTCCGCTGTGGTCGCTGCAGGATGAAACTGTCGCGGCCCCGGATTCGGCCGGTGTTGAGTTGAACATTGCGCCGCCCGATTCCACCGCGGCGCGTGACTCACTGGCGAACCTGCCGCCGGCCATTCCCCTCAAAACGCATGGCGCGCTGCTACCCACAAGGCCTGACGCACCGTACCGCTCCATCGCCAAAGAACAAACCCTGACGACCATGTACGACGATATGGCCGAGCTGCTGTATCAGTCGCTGCCCGTCTGGCCGCTCGACCTTGGGTTTGCGGGGCAGAACAACAGCTTGTCCTTTTTTGGCGGCGACCGGCGCGACATCGGCCTGATGTTTAACGGGCGCGAGTTAAACGATCCGGCATTCGGCAGCGCTCACCTCGGTCAATTCTCACCTGAATTCATGGAGCAGGCCCAGATTTTTGTGGGCTCCAACGCCATGATTCTGCACGACCAGGCCATGGGCGCGGCGATTAACATTCAGGAGATACGCTACAACACGGACGTGCCCTACACGCGGCTCTGGTACTCACAAGGCGGGGACGGCCTTCTTGTTTTCGACGGCGTCTACAGCCGCAATTTGTCGCGCGACTGGACGATGAACATCGGATGGCGCAGCCTCGGCGGCGACGGGACCTATGAAAATTTTGAAGTAGACGCCTGGAACGTCAGGTTTCTGGTCCGTTGGAATGTCACCGGGTCGCTTAACATTTCACTGTCGGACAACTTCACAAACCACCAGACGGATGTCAACGGCGGGGTGGACGTGTTTAACACGGTCGCCATCGGCGATCCGCTTTCGGCCGGCGTTCTGTTTAACAACCTGGACGAACGCGCCGTGCGCCACGACGTGACGCTTACGTCGAGTTTGCTGCTGAACGAGGACAGCACGTCGATTGCGCAGCTTTCGGCCTACGCCTCCGAGGGCGAATGGGCGTTGGCGCAGCGCCGCTTCGGCGAGGATGACGAGACACGCATCAGTCGGTTTGCGACGCGCCGCTACGGACTCAACGGTTTTGTCGATCAGAATTTTGGCCCGGCGGCCATCACGGTCGGCGGCGACATGGAATATCTGGAAGCGGAGTCCGGGCCTTTCACGGGCTCGGCGGCGGAGTCGCGTCTGGCGGGCTACGGGCTGTTAAATTTCAGTCCGGGCGAAGCGCTCAATTTTGGCGGCGGGATGCGGATTACGCTGCAGGACGGGCAGGCCTATGTGAACGTCGGCGGTCGCATCGGCGGTCGTTTGAGTCGGCGCTGGAAACTAATGGCGGACCTCTCACGCGGCGTGCGACGTCCGACGCCGGCTGAAGACGCGACGCTCGACGCCGAGCAGCACCTGCTGGCTCTGCTGCAGGCGGAGTGGAGCGACGGCAGCTTCTCGGCGAGACTGAGCGGTTTTTTCCGGCGCGTCGACTCTCCGATTGAGGCGTCGTATCTGCTCGACGCGGACGAACGAATCACCGGCGTGGAACACTTCAACCTGGAGTCGGAACAGATCGCCGGCGTCCACGCCGTCGGCGCCATGAACCTCTTCGGTTTTTCGATCGAGCCATTTGCGCTGCTGGAATTGAGCCGGACAGACGGGACTTCGGACGCGCATTTTCCGGCGGTCTACGGCGGCGTCAGCATCGAACGCGAATTTGTGTTCGGCCGCAGCCGGGTAAAAGTCGGCGCACGCACGCGCGGCCTCACCGGATTTGAAGGACAACGTTTTGATCCGCTGACCTGGTCGGACGTTCCATCGCCGGTCGAGTCGAACCCCAACTCGGCCGGGATCGATATTTACGGTTACGCTTATCTGGGCAATGCGGTGGTGAAGGCGATGTTCCAGAACGCACTGGGGCAGACCTGGTACTACGTGCCGGTGTATCCGCAGCAGGAAATGGCTTTTCGCCTGGGCGTCACCTGGGCGTTTTTTGATTGAGCGGAGTCCGGGAAAGCGGGGCGTGTTTGCGCGCCGGGTGCGGGAGGGGAGTTTGAAATTTTGGACGTGAGAATTTTTGGGCGCAACTTTGCGAGATCAAGGGGCCGTGGACTGTCCCCCAAAAAAGGTACTCGGAGTTAAGCTTGACGGTAAAGTGCTAACTTAGGCACAGGAGGAATCGTCATG
>JAUIKM010000078.1 GCA_030430495.1 bacterium
GCGTGCCGATATTGCGAATGCTGATGAAATAGTTCATCTCAAAACCGGGACGTGCGCGGCCCGGCGTCACCGATACATCGATCGCTTCAATCAGGCGCTCGGCTTCCATCGCAAAGTCGGCGTTCACTTCACTGCCTTCTTCCGTCAAGCTGACCGTTGCCGGGCCGGCCGGGCAGGTCTGCGACCACAGTTCGCGCTCAACAACTTCAACGTCGTAGTCGCCCAACGGCAGCGTCAGGCTGTAGTGGCCGTTGTCGTCCGTGGCCGCGTGGAACGGTCCCGGCGTGAATTTCACGAAGCGTCGCGTCAGATTCTGGTCCGTGCCGTTGAATTCGCAGTCGCTGTTGTAGTCGGCGTAAACAGTTCCGCTGACGGTACCGCCGTCTTCCACGCCTGCCGTAATCGACGTCAGCTGCGCTTCCATGTGAAATTCAAAGTCATTGTCTTCGTAGCGGCCGACCACCACGCGCGCGGCGCGGTTCCACTCGGCGAGGTCGATGCTCGTCGGCAGTTGGTTGATGTCCAGCTGCTGATCGCAGTTGTCGTTTTCAAAGTACAGGCCGATCTGGCTGAAGTTAACTTCTTTCTGATCGGGGAAAATGTTAACCTCGCTGGTAAAGTGGATTGAGTTGTAGCAGGACGGATCGCCGTTGTCCTCAAAATCGTTGGTCTTCATGTAGGCGTAAAAGCCCGACTCGCGGATTCCGCCGCGATCTTCCATTTGTGTCGACGAAAATTCGTGGCCGCTGGCCAGCACGGAGATGCTGTTGGGGCCTTCGTCCAGGTTAAACATCGAAACCACCGCATTGGTCGAGATCGATTGAATGGACGGATCAAAAATCAGAATGCCGCTGATTTCATCGCCGATGTTAATGCCGTACAAATCATTTCCATCCGTCACCTGTGTGACTTCAGCAGTGAATTGAAATGAAATCAGTTGCTGTGCCTGCATCACCAGCGACGTAGCGGGCAACAGAAGGAGGCAAAGCGCCAGTCTGGTAATTAAGTGCATGTTGAATCCTCATTGATGTGCTTGTGAGTTTTACTCGGTAAAATCGGCTCTGGTACGCGTACGCGGTATAGTTGCGTCCGTACCTGCTTTGTTGCTGCCGAACCTGTTAAGTCGTGTGTCTGGCGTTCGGGCAGCTCTCCAACGCGGCCTGCCGAAAAATGGCCCGGGGAGTCATTGCGGTGGTCAAGACAAGCGCCGCCGGAAAAAGGTCTCAAAGAAATCCCTTGCGCCGTGATCCTGCCGTTTTTCTTCCCTGACGCTTCGCCGCCTGCGCGGCTTGCTTTTTTCTTTTGTTAACTGTTGCGTGCGCAGTCGTTGCGCCTGCAAGCCTGTGGTTATTGTCGAGTCATTGCCCGTTCAGCAGCGTTTCAGGTACGTTAACCCACGGGAATTGCCACGGTCAGTTTTTTCGCCATGGAAAAGCGCGAGGATGGTTATAAGCTTGTCTTTGGCGCCTGCATACCGGTTGCGGCGTCACTTGATCCACCACGGTTTGATGGCATGCTGAACGAGCCCGCGCGTAGCGGGTAAGGGAAGCTATATTGGTGGGTATCGTTCCTGGAAAGGTGGTGGTGTCGGGGTGGGTCCTTTGATCTCACTAAAAAACACCCCACAAAACTTAACAACTTCAAACTCGCGCCCGAATCCGTCGACGTCCAAACGCATGCAAAACAACAACGGCGTCCGTTTGCAGTAAACGAACGCCGTCTGAGATGGAGAATCAGATTGTCGCAATAGCTGCGGTCGTCAGCCGGATCAGCGCACCACGTTGATCGGTTTTACGATCGTGCCGCCCGGCGTTGTAATCGTCAGCCAGTAGCTGCCCGCCGCCAGTTCGTCCAGCTCCAACACCGTGCCGGCGCCGTTGAGCGGCTGCGTCATCAGCGCTTCGCCCAGGGCGTTGCG
>JAUIKM010000068.1 GCA_030430495.1 bacterium
CTTCACTCGGGGTTCAACATGATTGAAGCTTTGGACGGACATTTAACTGCAATGCCTTGCTCTTTGCACGGAACTTCACCCTGTTGTGTTTGACGTTTGTCGCTCGATATTTCCCGTTCAACCACGTCCGGCACATCGTTCAGCTTTTTAGGCATGGAATTCCGGCGCATGTATTGCAGACTTGTAGAGACGCCGGGGAAGGATCGGTCCCGTCGCATTTTCTGTACTGGAAGTTGAAAAAAAATCTGCTCGCGGGCGGAGGGCGGGCGTGTGCGCGGTAGAAAAATCTGGTGGTGGTGGCGGGAACTCGGGTGGGCCCAAAGATTCAACGGAGGAGTCTGTTTAAAAAATCGCAACCCGGCCAAACTAGTCGACTCTTCGATCCTGTTGCCGGATTCCAATCCGTTGTGCCTTCAAATCTATGGACGTTCTCTGTTAACCGTTAACCGTTAACCGTTAACCGTTAACCGTTGGTCGTTAATCGTTGGTCGTTAATCGTTAATCGTTAATCGTTAATCGTTGATCGTTGATCGTTAATCGCTGATCGTTGATCGTTGATTGTTGTTTGTTGATCGTTGTTTGTTGATCGCTGATCGCTGATCGCTGATCGCTGATAGTTGATCGTTGATCGTTGATCGTTGATTGTTGATTGTTGATTGTTGATTGTTGATTGTTGATCGTTGATTGTTGATCGTCAATCGTCAATCGTCAATCGTCAATCGTTGGTCGTTGATCATTGATAGTTGGTAATCGACTTGCACATTTTCCGTTAAACACCTCCTGTTGACCGTTGGTCGCCGGCCTCTGATCGTTGAATGCCGATCGCTACATGCCGGACCGTTGACTGCCGCGCGACAGTTGCACCTTATTCACTGCGGGCTGTTAAACAAACCTGGCTGCCTCCGGCTGACTCTCCAGTTTAAAACCCCGCTCCCGCTGACAAACAAGAGAAAAAAGCAAGCCTCCGAGTGAAGCGAGAAGGCGAAGCGCTCTGAATTAAACAGGTCGGGAGTGTGGTTGTTGTTTAACAAGTGCCCTGAGAGAAAGCCGCCGAGCGAGCCGCCGCGGAGGCCCCGGCCGCAGGAAAAGGTGGGATTTTTTGGCGCTAAAAGATATTTTTGAGCTTTTCGTCAATAGCGGCGCAATAAGATTGCGTGGCTGCTGGTGTGCGTTGCCCGCCCCGCGTGGGCGTGTGTCAGGTGCTGCAAGCCGGAACGATGAATGTCCTTTATCAAAAATAGCCTTCCCGAAGGAGTTGCCAGATGATCCATGATCTCGACATGATCAAATCCGTGTATCAGCAGTTGGCGGACCGGATAGAAAAAACTCGCGCCCTCGTGCAGCGCCCCCTGACGCTGACCGAGAAAATCCTCTTTGCGCATATCGACGGCGGCCCGGGCTCCCTCGAAGCGGCGCCGCAGCGCAAATCCAGCTACGTCGATTTCCGCCCCGATCGCGTGGCCATGCAGGACGCCACCGCCCAGATGGCCCTTCTGCAGTTCATGCTGGCAAAAACTCCCAAAGTAGCCGTGCCGTCCACCGTGCACTGCGACCACCTCATCCGCGCCGAACACGGCGCCACGGCCGACCTGAAGCAGTCGCTCGACGAAAACGCCGAGGTCTTTGGTTTTCTGCAGTCCGTCTCCGAAAAATACGGCGTGGGATTCTGGAAACCGGGCGCCGGCATCATCCACCAGGTGGTGCTTGAAAATTACGCCTTCCCGGGCGGCATGATGATCGGAACCGACTCCCACACGCCGAATGCGGGCGGCCTCGGCATGGTGGCCATCGGCGTCGGCGGCGCGGATGCCGTGGACGTGATGACGGGCATGCCCTGGGAACTGGCATTCCCCAAACTGATCGGCGTCAAACTGACGGGTAAACTGTCGGGTTGGACCTCGCCCAAGGACGTCATCCTGAAGCTGGCGGGCATCCTGACGGTTAAAGGCGGCACCGGCGCGATCGTGGAATACTTCGGCGAAGGCTGTGAGTCGATCTCCTGCACCGGCAAAGGCACGATCTGCAATATGGGCGCGGAAATCGGCGCCACGACCTCGCTCTTTCCCTATGACGCCAGCATGGCGCGCTACCTGAAAGCGACCGAGCGCGGCGCGGTGGCCGACATGGCCGACGGCGTGGCCGAACACCTGCGCGCCGACGACGACGTGGCCGCGAACCCGCAAAATTACTACGACGAGGTTGTCGAAATTGACCTCTCGACGCTGGAACCGCACATCAACGGGCCGTTCAGCCCGGACCGCGCCTGGCCGCTCTCCGAGTTTGCCGCGGCGATCCGCGACAACGACTGGCCGAGCGATCTGCGCGTGGCGCTGATCGGCTCCTGCACGAACTCCAGCTACGAAGACATGACGCGCGTGGCGAACATCGCCCGCATGGCAGCCGAAAAAGGCCTCAAAGCCAAATCCGAATTCACGATCACGCCCGGCAGTGAGCAGGTGCGCGCGACGATAGAACGCGACGGGCTGCTCGAACCGATGGAAGCGATCGGCGGTATGGTGCTGGCCAACGCCTGCGGTCCCTGCATCGGCCAGTGGCGTCGCCACGACGTGCAGAAAGGCGACAAAAACTCGATCATTACTTCGTTCAACCGCAACTTTGCGCGCCGCAACGACGGCAACCCGGACACACATGCTTTTGTCGCTTCGCCGGAGACCGTGACGGCTTTTGCGCTGGCGGGCCGTCTGGATTTTGACTTCCGCACGGAATCGATCGACGGCGTCAAACTGGACCCGCCGGCGGGCGATGAACTGCCGGCACAGGGATTTGTGCCCGATCCGGACGGTTTTATCGCTCCCGCGGCCGACGGCTCCAATGTCAGCGTTTCGGTTGCGCCCGACTCGACCCGTCTGCAGGTGCTCGAGCCGTTCAACCCGCCGCAGGCCGCCGAATACACTGATATGCTGGTGCTGCTGAAAGCCGCCGGCAAATGCACGACCGACCATATCTCGCCGGCCGGTCCCTGGCTGCGCTTCCGCGGTCACCTGGACAACATTTCCGACAACATGTTCACCGGCGCGATCAACTTCTACAACGGCATGGCCAACAGCGTCAAAAACCAGCTCAACGGCGAGTACGGCGAGATCCCGGCCGTGGCGCGCGGCTACAAAGCCGCCGGTCAACCCTGGATTGTTTTCGGCGATGAAAACTACGGCGAAGGCTCGTCGCGCGAGCACGCCGCAATGGAGCCGCGATTCCTGGGCGGCAAGGTTGTGGTCGTCAAGAGTTTTGCGCGCATCCACGAGACCAACCTGAAGAAACAGGGCATGCTGCCGCTGACCTTTGTCAACCCGGCCGATTACGACAAGGTCCGCGAAGAAGACCGCGTAGCGCTGGACATCAACAGCATCGCCGTCGGTCAACCCGTGATGCTGACGCTGAAACACGCGGACGGCAGCACGGACACGATCGAAACGCGCCACACGATGAATGAGCAGCAGCTCAAGTGGTTCCACGCCGGTTCGGCGCTGAACCTGATTGCCGCGCGCGGCGGAGTGGGCTGATAACCGACTGATTGCGTCTGTTGCGGCTTAAGCAGTCGTTGCCGCAGCGCATTCGAACTGCCGCGGATCAAAATCACAAGCGGTCTTTTCCGAAGGGAAGGGCCGCTATTTTTGTCTTTTTTATGCCGGCGGGGGCGGAGCGGCAGGTGTTTTGCGGAAGGTGAACAAAATCTGAACGGTCGGTTGAACGTTTTGTCCGCCTGGGGGTAGGGAAGTATTGGCCGTTTTTCACGGCGGGATGGATCGTCGGATCCGGCTCTTTTTGTTCGTCGGTGAATGCGAAGCGGCAAGTGCCGCAGGGGACCGCAGCAGCCGATCGTTCAAATTTGAAGCGCGGATGTGACTAATTCGCAACATCTGTATTGTACCGTGGTCCGGACAGGACCGGAGCCCTGCGTACAAGCTACACAACACTCTTCAGGATGCGGGTTCCGACGTCAGATGTGACGAATTCTCAACTTGGCGGTCCTTGACCTCTTACCTCTTACGCAACGGCGTTGAAGCCGGACCGCGAATCGGTTCTGAGTGCAACCGATTCAAAACCGGCAGTTGTCGCCTCCCGACAATCGCCGTACACGAAGCAGGCGCTGGGCCGACCTTTTCTCAAGATTGGATACATCTTCCGGCACAGCGCACCAAACCTTAACATTTGTTTTCAACGGGAACACCTATGCGCAGTTTTTACCCACGCAGACATGAAGCTTTACTTATACTTTCGGCTCTGGCGCTGCTTTCCTGGTCCGGCATGTCCGGTACGGCACAGGCCCAGCAGGACCTCCTGAGCAACTCACTGCTCGGTCGCGAATTCTGGCTGGCAATTCCACCGATGATTGGCGATCCTTCCGACGTCAATCCTGAAGACCTCATGCTGATGGTCACGCCGATTCGCGATACCCGCGTCCGCATCGAAGTCAATGGCGTCGAGCAGGAACGCAACGTTCCGGCAAAAACGACCGAAATTTTTACGCTGACGAACAGCGGCCTGCGCAGTGACTGGCAGGTCAACGAGAGTGAAGTCGCGCTGCCGCAGGGCATCCACGTTACGGCAGACGAGCCGATGGCGGTGACGATGTTCAACGGCCGCAACCGCGCCGGCGAAGCCTTTCAGGCGCTGCCCGCCAACAAACTCGGCTACCGCTATCGCCACATGGGCTATTACGACCGCAACTTCGGGCCTCAGCAAAAGCGCGCCGGTGGTTTTATCATTGTCGCCACCCGCAACGGCACGGAAGTGAACATTGAACTCGACGGCATCGGCGAGGGACAAACGGAAGGCGGTCACGATTTCATCGACAACGAATTTGACGTGTCTATGAACCGCGGCGACGTGTACATGGTGCGCGGCGAAGGCGAAGCGATCCAGGGCAGCTACGACATCAGCGGCACGCTGATCGAAGCGTCGCACCCCGTCGCCGTCATCGCATTCCACCAGCAGATCAACGTCCCCGCCGCCGCCGCCAACGCCGCGACCGGCGGTTTGAGCGAAATGCTGCCGCCGATCAATACCTGGGGCAAAACCTACATTGCCCTGGCCTGGCAGGAAGTCTCACAGGCGCAGGTGTCGCACTACCGCGTCACCGCCGACCAGAAATTCACGGAAATTCTGGTGCGTTCCTACAACTCGACCAACGACCAGCTGATCGAACAGAAAAACGCCAATCTCCTCGAGGAGGGCGATTTCCGCGCGTTTGAAGACATCGACCCCTGGGCCAATCCGGGTGCATACCTGCGCGACCTGACCCTGTGGACATCGGAAAAACCCTTCTATCTGATGCAGTACTCGGGCGGCAACGTCTGGCAGGAAGCGCGTCCGCACATGACCTCGGTTCCCTCCACGGATCAGCTCGTGAACAGCACGATGTTTATTACGCCGTCGGAGACCTACTCGTCCAAACGCAACCGCGTGCATATGATCGCCGAGTCGCTGCCGGATAACCCCGAGCTTTCGCCGTTTACCGCTATTCGCATCAACGGCCAGGTGCTGACGGACGCGCAGCCGACGCTGTTTGCCACGAAAGTGCCGACCACGGAGTTCTGGTGGGCGACGTTTAATCTGGAGCCGGGCATGACGTATACGATGGACGGCGACGTGAAATTCAACGGCATCCTCTACGGCCAGTTCCAATGGGGCTCGTACAGTCATCCGATTGCCATGGGCTTTAACGATCTGGAAGGCTACGACGAGCTGCCTCCGGAAATCAGCTTCGAGCGCGAGTGTTCGTCTGTTGTCATTACAGCGAAGGAAGTGCGCAACGGTCAGGCGGGCGACGATCCGCGCCAGGAAGACTCCGGAATTGCCGACGTCGGCATTGTCGCCGAGGAAAGCATGAACGCGCGCATCGAATACATTACGCCCGTCAACGTGCTGGGATTTGAAGGTGTGACGCAGTTTGAATTCCGCATCCGCGCCATCGACCCGACGCAGCCTGTGACGGCCCGCGTGCAGGTACTGGACCGCGCCGGCAATCTGGCGTTTGAAACGATTGAAATCGAGGCTTCGTCCGAGCTGCTCGAACTGAGTCGCAGCCGCGACAACTTCGGCGATGTGCGCATCGGCGTGGAAGCGCGCAAAACGATTGCGATTGAGAATCCAACGAGCGAAGACCTCGAGGTCACCGGCATTGAGCTGGTGTACAACGTCGTGACGCCCTTTGAAATCATCGACATGCCGGAGCTGCCGCTGACCATCGAGTCCGGCGGCGACCTGCCGCTGGAAGTGCGCTACATTCCGAAGCGCGAAGACATCGGCGACCGCCCCGACAGCGTGCTCGTGCGCGCCACGACGGAGTGCAATGTCTTTGACATGGGCAAACTCTTCGGCAGCGGCGTCCAATCGGAGATCACCGTGACGGAGCTCTGGGAAGCCGGGACGACGGCTGTGCTTGACGAGTCCTGCAACGACCTGGCCGGAATCCGCGTGAACAACGACGGCACCGCCACGCTGACAATCACAGCAATCGAAGTCGATTCCGACCAGTTTAACATCGACAACCTGAGCGTGACGCTGCCGGCTGAAGTAAATCCGAACTCCGGCCTCAGCATCCGCGGAATGTGTTTTGCTCCGACGGAAGAAGGCGAGCACGAAGTCGTTGCGCGATTCATTATCGACGACGGCGGCGGTGCGCAGCCCTACGCTTCGCGCTGGACAGGAAATGCCGAAGGCATGGTTGACGACGTGCGCGATCCGAATCTGCCGGGTTACGTTCTCTTCAGCGCCACGCCCAATCCGGTTGTGAGCGGCGGCGACGGCGCGGTGGCGCTGCGCTACGCCTTGGGTCGCCCCGGCCAGGCGCGCCTGAGCGTCTACGACGCGCTCGGCAACCGCATCCTGACGCTGGTGGACGAATACCAGTCGGCGGGCGAACACAGCGTTAACTTCAGCACGACGGCGCTGGCGCCGGGCGTGTACAGCTATCGCCTGGAAGCCGGTCAGTTCAACGCCGCCGAGCAATTTGTGGTGGTGCGTTAACAAAACCTCGCACGACGTTCATTCGCCGTTGACCCTTAAACAAACGCCGCCCCTCTGTTTAACAGAAGGGCGGCGTTTGTGCTTTTTGGCGCGCGCTTCAACAAGGCGCGTTTAGTCCGCTTTGGATTAACTTTCGGTCTGCGGCGCCTCGCCTGTTCCGGACGGAGCGCTGTTGGCGCCCAGGGCGGACTTGACGACGTCGAAGGCTTTGCGTTCCTGCGGCGAGGAGATACAGCCGCGCAGGATGGCCAGCGCCTCTTCCAGATTGGGTTTGGGCAGCAGCAGTTCGCGCTCTTCACTGGTGGCCGTGCGCGCCGAATGAATGGCGGCCAGCGGGCGGTTGTCCTGTACCCTCAGCTCGCCGGTCGTGAAGTTGTAGGACTTCGTGAAGGACAGTTTGTCGTCAAACACCACCGTGCCGGTGACGACCAGGCGGTCCGACGCGTCGATCACGTAGGTTTCGACGGGATTCCAGCGGTACTGTGCGCCGTTGAACTCGCCGTCGGCGGGCTGTTGCGGCGCCTGGGCGGGAGCGCCCTGCTGATTGCCGGAGGTGTTTTCCGCCTCTTTTTCCGGCGCTTTAAACGAAATGTCAAACATCGATTCGACCGACTTGAAAAACTTCTCGACTTCCGGTTTGGTCTGATCGTACATATCCCGAAACACCGTTTCCACGGAGCGCTTTTTATCCGAGCCCATTATTTTTCTCCAGATTGTATGTCGAATCCACGAGTTCACCATGCGGGCAATATACTCTTCCATGGCCAACAAGTTACGTCCATTTTTCGTCTTCGCACCTTCCGTGCGGGAAGGCGCGAGCAAGCCCGCACGGGACAAACAAAAGCGGCCTTTTTATTCAGGAAAAACGAGGTAAAACGTGGCAGCAGCGCTGAGAACGGCAAATCCGGACTTTCGCGAGACCATTCTGCGGCACCTTGAGCGGCAGGAATTCATGAAACACATCGGCTGCGTGCTGACGTCGATCGAGGTGGGGCGTGTGACGGCCGAGATTCCGCTGGAACGCGAACACCAACAGCAGATCGGGCTGGTGCACGGCGGCGTGATTGCCACGATAGCGGACGTAGCGGCCGGTTTCGCCGGATTTACGCTGGTCGGGCCGCAGGAACACACGGTAACGGCTGAGATAAAAATCAGCTATTTTTCGCCGGGACGCGGGCATACGCTGGTGGCCGAGGGGCGCGTCGTCAAGCCCGGGCGGCGCATGCATTTTTGCGAGGCGGACGTTTTTGTGGTCGGCGATACCGGCCGCAAACTGATTGCGCGCGCCACCACCACCATGGCCGTGATCGATCCGCGCAAAAAGGGCCTTGTCCAATCCTGAACTTCGCCGTTGCCGGCTTGTTTTAAATCCGCTTTTGTTCGTCGTGCAGAGTCGGGCCTCAGGTTGTCGGGGCGGCCGGCGCGTGCAAGAGTTGGGCGGTTTTTGCGTCAGTACCAACCTGATCGACTGAATCACTGAGACTGTTCGAAGTAAAAAAACGGTGAGAATATGAATTTCCAGAAGTTGACACTGAAAGCACAGGAAGCGATGCAGTCCGCCCAGGAGCTGGCGTCGACCAGTTCCAACCAGGCGATAGAACCGGCGCACGTCCTCAGCGTGCTGCTGGACGACAAGGGCGGCATCATTGCACCGATGCTGATGAAGCTGGGCGTCAACGTCGACAACCTGAAAAGCGGCATCGACGCCGAAATCGAGAAACTGCCGAAAGTGAGCGGCGCGGCGCTGGGCAACCAGTTTGTGTCGTCGGACATGGCCAAGGTGCTGGACATTGCGCTGGCCGAAGCGCAGTCGCTCAAGGACGAATACGTCAGTACGGAGCATCTGCTGATCGCGCTGGCGGAGCAGCGCGGCGACGCGGGGCGCATGTTGAAGGCGCAGGGCGTGACCAAAGAAACGATCATGCGCATTCTGAAGGATTTCCGCGGCTCGCGGCGCGTGACGGATCAGAATCCCGAGGACAAATACCAGGCGCTCAAGAAATACGGCCGCGTGCTGAACGACGAGGTGCGCAAGGGCAAGGTCGACCCGATTATCGGCCGTGAGGACGAGATACGGCGCGTGCTGCAGGTGCTGGCGCGCCGCACGAAAAACAACCCGGTGCTCATCGGCGAGCCCGGCGTGGGAAAAACGGCGATAGCGGAGGGCATCGCCCAGCGCATCGTCGAGGGCGACGTGCCCGACTCGCTCAAGTCCAAACAGATCGTCGCGCTGGACATGGCGTCGCTGGTGGCGGGCGCACAGTTCCGCGGTCAGTTTGAGGAGCGCCTCAAAGCGGTCGTGGAGGAAGTCACGGAGTCCAACGGCGAGATCATTTTGTTCATCGACGAGCTGCACACGCTGGTGGGCGCCGGCGCGACGAGCGGGAGTATGGACGCGGCGAACATTCTGAAGCCCGCGCTGGCGCGCGGGGAGCTGCGCACGATCGGCGCAACGACGCTGGACGAGTACCACAAGTACATCGAAAAAGACGCCGCGCTGGAGCGTCGTTTCCAGCGCGTCCTGATCGAGGAGCCTTCGGTTGAGGACGCAATTTCGATCCTGCGCGGCCTGCGCGAGAAGTACGAAGTACACCACGGCGTGCGGATTACGGACGCGGCGCTTGTGGCGGCGGCGCAGCTTTCGGACAGGTATATTACGGACCGTTTTCTGCCGGACAAGGCGATCGACCTGGTGGACGAGGCGGCGAGCAAGCTGCGCATCGAGATCGACTCCATGCCGGAGGAGCTGGACTCGCTGGAGCGTCGGATCCGCACGCTGGAGATCGAGAAGCAGGCCTTGCTGCGGGAGCTGGGGGAGTCGTAGTGCGGGTGAGTGAGGAGTTAAACAGTTGAGAGTTTTGAGGCCGGGTTCGGGGATGATCCGGCTTTTTTTGTGGCGGACTGTGTGGTTTGCGTGATGAGCCAGAAGTTTGAAGACTTTGAGTTTGTTTAAAACGGCCGCACTTTCGGCTAGATCAGGGGACCACCCCGCCGCCGCCACGGTCGAGTCCTCCGCGAACCAGGCACACTCCTCCCACCCTGCATTGTGTGCAGAAATTTTGAGTGAAGGCCGTCGCGGAATCACGCGCCGCCGGCAGCGCGTTTCATCGTGGGGAGTTTAACAAGAGCGACGCGATCGCACAAGCGGATACAACTGAACGTGGTTGAAAACGTGGTTGAACGCGCCGGGGACGTGGTTGAACGGGAAAGTCGAGCCGGAAGTC
>JAUIKM010000079.1 GCA_030430495.1 bacterium
ACACCCGGCGCACAGTCTTCGTTGCGAAACTCCAGTTCATGACTACCGCTTTCCAACCGGCGGTCTGCAATGACGGCCACATTGCGGCCCTGCATGTCGGCGATCTCAATGCGCACGTGCTGCGCCGTGCCGACTTCGACCCGGATTGTTGTTTTGTCGCCGAAGGGATTAGGCGTAATGCCGCTCAGGCGGCAATCGCTCCTATCAACGACCGGCCCGGTTTCGCCGGCGCGTTTGGCCAGCTGTAACGGCGGCGTGCGATAACGTTTCAGATCGTGATTGATCTGTCCGTTCCATGCCGTCATTTTGCTGTCATATGCCGCCCCGTGCGTCTGACCGCATTCCAGCAGGTTGAGTTTTTTGAGCCGCCAGCCGGCCAGCATTGAGTCGGGCGAGGTCGGCACGGACTGGCAGACCAGTTCAAATGCCATACGTGCATCCGGATAGCGCTGCAACTGCTCGAGGATCACGCCGTCGAGCAGCATCAGGCCGCCGCGCAGCAGTGTGTCGTTCGCCACAGTCGTGTCGGCCGCCAGTATCGTGCCGATCCAGCCGCGCAGGGTATCCAGTCGCTGTTCCGTTGAGTCGCCCTTGAGGGCGGCGCGGAACGTGTCTTTTGCCCGTGTGCGCCGCACCGTCGGCAACAGCGTCGGGTCGGTCAGGTCGTCCAGCGCGCGGACAAAAATCGAGTCGGGTGTATTGTCCATCACCGGTCCAAAGGGATTCAGGCTGCCCAGTTGCTGCAGCTCGGGCGGCGGCGGACAGGACAGAAAGTCTTCGTCCGTAGCGCAGCCCATCGTCGACTCGCTTTGGTCGAGTTGATCCCCGAGTACCTGCACCAGCGGCCCGCGCCGCACATAAAACGTGCCGTCGGGATTATTCCAGCGATTGGATGTTACAATGACGGTAGCAACATGGTTGGCGTCGATATGTAAATCGGTCTCGGCGGAAAAGTTGTTTAGACCACAAGAGGGCACCGCCGTGCCGTAGCTACGCATATGGATGTCCCTCCGAAGAAGGTTCGGATTGAAAAACTCACTCTGTGGCTGCGTCCGTGGATTGACGACAAAAACATTGCGCCCGAACTCATCAACTTGCCCCGGATTTTCATTCGGGCGCAGGAAAAGCGTCCCGCCGTCGGCATTGACGCCCTCCATAAAAAAGTCGAGGTGACTGCCGCGCATCCAGACGCGGTCGGCCGATGTGCCGATGATGCCGGAGTGGATGTTGGCGTAGGCCGCATCATAGACGCGCGATTGGGCCGTGGCGGTGTAGGTGCCGCAGCGCCAGACGCTTTGCGCGGTATTGCCGCATTCAAAACTCTCCGAGCGCGGCCCGTGGATGTGGATGAAGTTGTCGACGATTTCGGCACTGTTGCCGGTCAGGTCGACGGAGCCGACGTCGATCGTTCGAATTCCAGCTTCAACTGCGCGGAAATTCGAGTTGTCCAGTTCCAATGATTCAAGATTCATCGAAAACAATCCGTGGAATTTGTACTCCTGCAGCATGCGGTCGCTGGAGTTGTCATCAGTGCCATCCTCATCGGCAAACTCACAATCTTCAAATCTCGCGCTGAGCGCAGGCGGCGCGCTGATCGGATCGCCGTCGCCGGCCCAATAGTTTACCTCCACCAGATTCTGCCAGGGCATATTCAGCGATCTGGCGGCCGTGAAGCTGCAATTGCGCACGGTGTCGATGCGGATGTTGATCGCCTGAACGGACACATTGGAAAACGCGGCGTTCTCAAGGCGCAGTCCGGACGCGTCAATGTCGTCGATGTCGCCCTTGGCGATGAGGCGGGCGTGATCCACGACGCCCTCACAGAGCACGTAGGGGTTGGCCAGTTCAACTTCCGGAAAACGACCGGTCACGCGGGCGGGATTCCCGG
>JAUIKM010000037.1 GCA_030430495.1 bacterium
GCGCACTTCAATTGCGATGACGTGAGGTTTCGAACAAAAAAACTGTTCGCGCGGCGACGCGGCGTTTCCGACCGCGTGACGAACAAAAAGAAAAAAGCAAGCCGGAAGTCTGCGACGGCGAAGCGATTCAGGAAAATCAGCCCGGTGCGATAAATCGACATGGGGAAGCTCCAGGGACGGAACTCCCCCATGCCTTGACGAGACGACCGATCGTGCGTACTGACCGCACAACAAGTCCGGATCTGCGCGAGAATGCTGTCGAGTTTTGCTGGAAAAGAAGGGGGAGCCCCGGCAGAGCCGGAGTGAAAAACAAGTGCGCGGGTCGCGCCCGGAAGGACAACAACATGTATGGTCAATCGATACAGCTGCGTGCGTTCCGCCCGCGTCGATTAATTTATAGCGGTGTGTATCGATTGGCGCGATGCGTTGTTAGTCTGCCATATGTGCGGGAAAGCGACGGCATCGAGCCGGAAAGTCCGCCGGAACAAATGAAAGTGTGATACGTGATCGGACGTCGAAAAAAGGTTCAGCAACTGGAAGACCACGAACTGTGCACAATGGTTCGCGGGTCACGGCGAGAGGCGGAAGCGGCGTTCAGCGAGCTGTTCAACCGCTATTCCTCCCGCATCCACGCCTACGCCTACCGCATCCTGAACGACCAGGAAGCGGCCGAAGACGTCTACCAGGAAACCTTTGTGCGTTTCCACAAGGCGCTGCGCGACGGCGCGGAAATGCAAAACCTGACCGGCTTCCTGTTCACGATCAGCAAAAACCTGTGCCTGAACTACCTGAAGTCGAAAAAACGACGCAATACGGTGCCGATAGAAGACTACGACTTTGAAGTCTTTAATCACACCTACGAGAGCGAAGAACTGATGAACCTGATTGCGATGGCGCTGGACCTGCTCGACTTTGAGTTCCGCGAAGCTTTTGTGCTGCGCGAATACCAGGGAATGTCCTATGCCGAAGTGGCCGAAATGACGGGCACGACGCTGGCGACGGCCAAGATTCGCGTGCATCGCGCCAAACAAAAGATCAAGACGATACTGAAACCATACGTGCGGGATATTCTCGCCATCTGATAGAGGCGCCCGCCGCAGTGCGCGGCGCGCCGGGAGTTAATCATGAACTACACGGAAATGGTCGAAGACTTCGTGACGCTGGGCAGCCTGCCGACCGAACAGGAGAACGCCCTGTTCAACGCGCTGGCCGCGGACGAAGAACTTCGCGCCGAATTCAAAATGAGTCTGGCAATGCGTTCCGCCGTGCGCAACGACCGGGCGGCTTTTGTGCCGCCGCCGAGTTCCGTCAACGCGGTTTTTGCCCGACTTGGATACAGCGCACCGATCGGCGCGGCCGCGGGCGCGGGCCTGGCGATGCGTCTGCGCGAGGTGTTCAGCGGCAGCAATCTGGCCGCCGCGGCCGTGGGCGCACTGCTGATGGGCCTGGCTTCGCTCGGCTTCAACGCCACAGGCGCGGCGGACGACGCGCCGCCGCTGGCCGATGGACATGCGGTGCTTTTGCCCGACAATCACGCCAAAGCCTCGCTTGCGACGAGTGCGGCTACCGCGTCAGCGCAGAACGACGGCCTGGCGGCGGCAAGCGCTCCGGCTCGTTCCGCGGACAATATTGAGTCGTTCAGCGATGCGCCGACTGCGCGTCCCACGCACGGCGCGCAGACTTCCGGCTCAGCTGCAAACATGGCGGCCGCGCCCGAAGTCAACAGCGCAATTCCGGCTGACATGGGCGCTGCGGATCAAACCTTTGCCGCGGTGGAAACCGCAGGCGCCGCAGAACGGCCGGCCGGCGAACAACTGGCGGCGGCCGTCCTCCGCAACGTCAACCTCAGTGCGGGCAACGCCGGCCGCGCGGCGATCGGACGGCAGGAACTGCAATCCCTGTCGATCCTGAGTTCGCTGGAGGAAGCGGCTTCGGACCTGAAAATGGACGCGACGTACCGTCTGCTGGCGATGCGTTCGCTACAGCAGTCGGACCTGCCTTCGACGGCCAACGCCGGACCGAACAACTTCGCCGTCGGTCTGAACATCGACATGGGCTCCGACTTCCTGTTTGTTTTTGAGGTTGGACGCGAAGAATTTTTCCTCGACTTCGAGCGTCGCACGCCGGACGATCTGTGGCTGCTCACGGAGCGCCGCCGCGGCAACATCCTGTGGGGCACGATGGGCATGCGCTACAGCCCGGTGGACGAGGGCCTGTTTCAACCTTATGCGCAGCTCGGATTGGGCGGCGCGGCCATCGGCGCTCTTGGACGCGCGCAGCTTGGCTTTGAAGGCGATCTGTCGTCCAACGTAGCTTTTTCACTTGGACTTGAAACCAGCTTCCTGGCTTTTCCGGTTGACGGAGCGTGGTTCAACTCGCAAAACATCGGACTGACCTATGGCTTCTCATATAAATTCTAAACGCCCGGCGGCGGCGTGGGCCGCCTTCTTCGGCGCTCTGCTGCTCACGCTGGGTCTGGCGTCCTGCGAATCGCCGCTCGACAGCACGGTCGGCCCTCACGAAGTCGACACGGTCGGTTGGGTCGGCCCCGGCGAACGACCGGATGAAAAAGTGCCCAAACAGAACTTCATATTCCGGCCGATCTCCATCTTCGGCGGCTGGGACGTTGAACTCTCGGGCCAGGGCGTTTTTGAGATTCCCGAGTTCTGGTTCCCGGAATTCCTCAGCTACTCCATGAGCCTGGCGGTGAGCGAAGACAACGGCGGCAATGCCACAATGTCGTTTTCGTATGACCTTCAACGCTCGGATGACGTGACGGCGCTGCCCTACTATCCGCTCGAAGTTGAGACGCTGCTCGCAACCGCGATTCGCATCAACCTGACCGATGTGCAGGTGGTCGGCAGCCTCGATAACGGTTTCATTTCGACCCAGGGAGAAATTCAGGCGGGCGGCATGATCGACTACGGCGTGCTGGAAGACCTGCAGAGCACGCGGGTTACTCCGGTCGGTTCGTTTCCCTGCAGCGTCACGGTCCTGGTCATTCCCGATATAGAAGTGCCCGAATTGCTGCAGATCAGCATCGTCGTCGCCGGCGTCGTCAATCATCCGCCCTACGGCGACATTTCTTACACCTGCCAGTCCGATTTCATCCGCGTGCCGGTCAACTGATACGGGCGATACTTCTTACGCTCCACGCAGCTCCTGTCACAATCGTAGCGGCGTCGCATCAACCTGGATGCGGCGCCGTTCTCCGTTTAAACCCGGCGGAAACCGTATATTGCGGCTTTTACGCCGAAACCACGGGACCGCATGCGTTTTATGGCCTTTTTTGCCTGCCTGATTCTCTTGTTTGTCATTGCGCCGGAAGTACGGAGCGAGACCGACAGTCTCCGGCTGGACACCTACTTTCCAGCGCTGGAAGACGTCGATCCGGCGGTGCCGACGCCGGACGAGGCGATCGGTTATCTGCCGGGTGAGCTGCACTGGCAGCCGGAGCACATAGCACATTATATGCGCGTGCTGGCGGAGACGTCGGGGCGCGTCAACATCGAAGAATACGCGCATTCACACGAGCGGCGGCCGCTGCAGATGCTGACGATTTCGACGCCGGCCAACCTGGCGCGCACGGAAGCGCTGCTGGACGAACGCGCGGCGGTACGGCAGGGCGAGCAGGCCGGAACACTGGTGGTCTGGCTGGGCTACGGCGTGCACGGCAACGAGGCCAGCGCCAGCAACGCGGCGGTGCTCGTGGCGTATTACCTGGCCGCCTCGCGCGATCCCTTCGTCACCGAACTGCTGGCGAACACCGTCGTGCTGCTGGATCCGGTCTACAATCCCGACGGTCTGGCGCGTTTTACGCAGTGGGTCAACAGCTTTCACACTCCGCCGGCGAACGCCGATCCGCAGCACTACGAACACCGCGAAGCCTGGCCCGGCGGGCGTACAAATCACTTCTGGTTCGACCTGAACCGCGACTGGCTGCCGGCGCAGCATCCGGAGTCGCAGGGACGCCTGACGCTGTTTCATCGCTGGCTGCCGCACGTGCTGACGGACGTGCACGAGATGGGCGGACACAGCACCTACTTTTTCCAGCCGGGCATCGCCTCGCGCAACAATCCGCTGACGCCGGCGCGCAACTACGAGTTCACGCGCGATCTGGCGGAGCATCACAGTCACGCGCTGGATGAAATCGGCTCGCTCTACTACACGGGCGAGTCGTTCGACGACTTCTACATCGGCAAGGGATCGACGTATCCGGACGTCAACGGCTCGGTCGGTATTCTGTTTGAGCAGGGCAGCGCGCGCGGTCACGCACGTGAGACCGACAACGGCGTCATCACTTTTCCCTTTGCGATTCGCAACCAGATTACGACTTCGCTCTCGACGCTGCGCGGCGCGCAGGCCAAACGCGATGAGCTGATCAGATACCAGGCCGACTTTTTTAACTCGGCGCGCGCGGAGGCGCGTTCGCATTCCGCCGCCGCGGTGGTTTTTGGCCTGGAGGGCGACCGCGGGCGTCTGCGGCACATGCTGGAGCTGTTGCTGCGCCACGAAATTGACGTGCGCCCGCTGCGGCGCGACGCGACGATCGGCGGCCGCAGTTTCAAAGCCGGCGCGGCCTATGCGGTTAATTACAATCAGCCGCAGTATCGCCTGGTGCGCTCGTTGTTCGAGCGGCGCACGCAGTTCCGGGACTCGTTGTTTTACGACGTGTCGGCCTGGACCATTCCGCTCGCATTCGGCATTCCGGCGGTGGACATCAGCGGCGGTCAGGTGGCGGGTTTGTCGCTTGGCGCACAGTTGGACAGTCTGCCGGCCGTCCAGCCCGGTGAATTCAGAGCGGGCGCGTTTGCCTACGCGTTCAGCTGGGGGGAGTTTTATTCCGCGCGCGTGCTGACGGAACTGCTGCAGGCGGATGTTCAGGTGCGTTTTGCCGCCGGTTCGATGCGCGCCGCCGCAGAGGGCGGCGGCGTCACGCTTTCCGGCCCGCACGTGATAGTGCCCGTTGCGGCGCAGAACGACAAACGCGCGCAGATTGAGCGTATCCTGGCGGCCGCGGCGCGGCGCGAAGGCATTGCAATGGCATCGATCGGCGGCGGGCTGAGCGCGGCCGGCCCGGACCTGGGCAGCCCCTCACTGCACGCGATCAAACTGCCGCGCATCGGATTGCTCGTGGGCGACGGCATTTACGGTCCCAGCGCGGGCGCGGTCTGGCACCTGTTGGAACATCGCATCGGCCTGCAGGTGTCGCTGCTGGACATTCGGGACTTAAACAGACTGGACTTGCAGCGCTACACCGATCTGATTATCACCGCGGGCTGGTACGGCAGCGTGGACAGCACGGACATAGAAGCGCTGCAGCGCTGGGTTCGCGGCGGCGGCAAGCTGACGGCGATGGAAGAGGGCGTCGCGTGGCTGGCGAACAATCACATTGTCAACATCAAGCTGCGCGACAAAACGACGCGCGACAGCACGCGCCGCCCCTACGGCAACATATTTGCCGACCGCGGCGCGCAGAACGTCGGCGGCGTCATAGTTGCGGCAACGGTTGATCAATCGCACCCGCTGGCCTACGGCATCGCCGCGGACTCGATTGCTTTTATGCGAACGACCGACGCCTTCATTGAACTGCCGTCCAACCGTTATGCCGTTCCTTTTGTGTACAGTCAAAAAACCGTGCTGAGCGGTTACCTCTCGGCGGAAAACCAGGAGTTGCTGGCGGGTTCGGGCGCGGTGCTGGCGCAGAGCGTCGGGCGCGGTCGCGTGATCATGCTGGCGGACCATCCGGCTTTCCGCGCCAAGTGGTTCGGCGCTTCGCGCATTTTGTTTAACGCGCTCTTTTTCGGCGACATGATCGACGGCGGCGCGCTGCGACTGGACTGAGTTCACGGCACCGCAGATGCCGGCGCGGCGCGTTTGAATGGAAAAGTGTTTGTTTAAGTTGTTGTGCAGTATTAAACAGATCCGCGGCGCGATCCAGGACGGCGCATGCTCGATTATCTGATTATCGGATACGGAATTGCCGGCGCGCTGCTCGCCGCCGAACTGCGGCGGCGCGGTGCGGCCTATGCCGTGGTGGATCGCGCGCCATTCGAGAGTTCCTCCCGCGTGGCGGCGGGCATCTGGGCTCCGCTGACCGGGCTGCACGTGGCGCGCGCGCCCTGGGCGCAGCAGATGCTGGAAACGGCGGCGGAGGTGTATCCGTCGCTCGAACGCACGACAGAGCTGACATGGTATTTCCCGCAGCGGGTTTTCCGCGTGTTTAAGTCGCCGTTGCAGCAGGAGCGCTGGCTGCAGCACCGCGGACTGCCGCGCGGTCCGGAATTCCTGAGCGCCTGGCTGCCGCCCGAATCGTTTCCCGCATGCATCAACGCGCCGCGCGGCGGCGTGGAAATCTTTGGCGGCGGCCGCGTGGACACACAACTGATGGTCGACGGGCTGCGCCGGATCGAACAGCGCGCCGGCCGTCTGTACGAAGCGGAGTTCCTTCCCGAAGCGCTGCACGTGACGGATGAACACATTGCCTGGGGCGGATTGACCGCGCGTCATCTCGTTTTTTGCATGGGCTCTTCGTCACTGGCTGGCACGCCCTTTGACTGGGTGCCGTTCAAGTCGACGCGCGGCGACGTCCTGACCGTCGAAGCGGATTGTAATCTGCGTGAAATTTATCACGGCGCGCGCTTTCTGGCTCCGGCCGGCGGCGGCAGGTATCGCGTCGGTGCGTCGTATGTTCACGGCGAAACGACGGCGCGACCCGGCGCGCCGGAGCGAGAAGCCATTGAAACCGACCTTAAACACATGCTGCGCGTGCCGTTCAGAACGATCGATCATCGCGCCGGTTTGCGGCCGAACACGCTGGACAACGTCGCGGTACTCGGTTCGCTGCCCTGTGACCGCCGTTTGTTGATTTTTAACGGCCTGGGCTCCAAAGGCGTGCTGCAGGCGCCGCTGCTGGCGCGCCTCCTGTTAAACTACAGTATGTACGGCGACGCGCTGCCGCCCGAATTTGATGTGGCGCGTTTCATGAAACGGTGGATCAAATCATGGCGGCTTCACGGTTGACGCGTCCGCTCGACTACGTGCACGACGTTCTGGGACTGCGACTTTCGTCGGGCGACTTTGCCATCGACGCAACGGCGGGCAACGGGCACGACACTCTTTTTCTGGCGCGATGTGTGGCGCCGGCGGGGCATGTGCTGGCTGTGGATGTTCAGGCGCGCGCGGTTGAACGTACACGGGAGCGCCTGCGCGAAGCCGGTCTGGAGCAGTCGGTTGACGTCGTCGAAGGCAGTCATGCCGACCTGGGTCGTTTAACGGCGCCGGACAGACGCGGCAAGGTCCGCGCCGTCATGTTTAACCTTGGTTTTCTGCCCGGCAGCGACAAGGACGTCATAACACAGCCGCAGACGACAATCGCGGCGCTTGAAGCCGCGGCCGATCTGCTGGCGCCGGGAGGGTTGCTCTCGATAGTTGTGTACAGCGGTCACGACGGCGGCGCGGCCGAAGCGGCAGCCGTGCTGGCCTGGTGTGAATCGCGCGATGCCGGACGGTGGCACGTTGTGCAGTACCGGCAACTTAACAGACCAAATAATCCGCCCTGGGCGATTATCGCTGAAAAAATGGCAGAGAGTGAGAAGGCAATCGGAAGGACAAAAGGCAATGATTGAGTTTGTCATTAAAGGTGAGTTTATCGAGCTGGTAAAACTGCTCAAAGCGGCCTCGCTGGCGTCGAGCGGCGGCGAAGCCAAGCTCATGGTGGAGGACGGCATCGCGCAGGTCAACGGTGAAGCGGAAATGCGCAAACGCCGCAAACTGCGCCCGGGCGACGTCGTCGAGATCATGGGCAATCAGATCACAGTAGTTGCCGCGTCCGGTGAAGAAACAATCGATGACGTTGAACCGGAATAACCGGCCGCTTGGGGTTAAACAAGTATTGTTTGTGTTTTATCGGAAGCCGAAGTGGCGATCAACGGCACTACGTAGATCTACTTAAGTACAAACACCGAATCTTTGTTGGGCGGCGTGAATTCACTTGCACGGCTGCCGCGACTTGTGCTGTTTTGTTGAATACCGGTGAAATGGATGAACCAGGGGGCGGCGCACCGCCGTCCCGTGATACTCCGATCCCATGGGGCGCTTAGGGGATCGCGGGGCAATTTATCGGGTGGGAAAGTGAATGGCGGTAAAAAAAGCCTTTGGAAAATGATACTATATGTAGTATCATTGTGCGAGGGTGCTTTTGGGAAGTCTCCTCAATACATGTGGAAGTTATGTCCGAACGCAAGGTTGAGAAACGACTGGAGCGATGGCGAAACTCCAGACAGAGTGTACCCAAAGGGGATCTTGAAATGGTGCTGGATTTTTACTTTGCGGGGCGGTGGACGCATGGTCCGCGCGGCGGTGGCTCGCATGAGTACCGCATCCGGCACGAGTACTTTGGGGAATTTGCAAACTGTCTGGACGGGATGATTCACATTCCGGTGCGCCACGGCAAACAGGTGCGCCACCAGTATTTGAAAGTTTTGCTGGTTGTGATTGACAAAATCAGGGAGACAGGAAGATGAAACGGACGCTGGAGTATTATCTGGCCTTGAAGTACGAGGTGAGGCTCAGGCCGATCCCGGAAGAGGAGGGCGGTGGTTGCTGCGCCACGATTCCCGAGTTGGGCGACCTGACCTTTGTGGCGGAAGGCGAGAGCGAGCAGGAAGCGATCGACAACCTCGAGTCGCTGCGGCGTGAAGTATTTACGGAGCTGTACAGGCAGGGAAAAGACATTCCGCTGCCAAAGACTGAGGAGGATTTCAGCGGCAAGTTTGTCGTGCGAATCCCGAAGTTTCTGCACCGCGAGTTGTATCTGCGCGCCAAAGAGGAATCCGTCAGTTTAAATCAACTGGTTGTCGCGCTGCTGACGCGCGCGTTTTACAGCCTTGTCACCGGTCGCGCCGGTACGGAAGATGTTCAACGGTCGGCGGCAGACGAACCAGCCGCTGGTTCGTCTGCCGAGTCGACGGCGTCGCGGGATCGGGGCTGCGCATCGGATCTGCTAGCGGCGCTCGATGTCGACTTACGGCCTCTGCGGCGCAACGGCGCATTCGAAGGCGTTGGTCACAGCGGCTGAATGACTCGGGCCTGTGACCGGCGGCTGGAAATCCCTGGCTGGAAGATCCGGTGCTTCGCGCCTCCGCGCGGCTCGATGCCATGAGACAGTGCACGGTACTGTCGTCCGGCAGACACATAGACCTGAGACCGGACTCGCGCGCCTTCAGCCGGCAACTGTGTGACAAACAAAAGAAAAAAGCAAGCCGGCGACCGAAGAGAGAAGGCGAAGCGCTCAGGAGTTCAGTCGGACGTTCAGTCGGAAGTTCAGTCGGACGATCAGTCGGAAGTTCAGTCGGAAGTTCAGTCGGAAGTTCAGTCGGAAGTTCAGTCGGAAGTTCAGTCGGACGATCAGTCGGAAGTTCAAAAGCGGCGTGAAAAGTTGGCGCGGCGCGAGTGCGGGAGTGAACGTTTTTGGGCAAATGTGCGCGAATGCAGTGGCGGAGTGATCGGCCGAGGGGCAAGAAAGTAGATCGAACAGGAAAAAAGCGTCGTTTTTAACCTGAAAAAGGGGATTGGGGCATGCAGCGGGAAAGTTATCGCACATGCAGTAGTAATGCAGTAGTAGCCTGGGGAGCCGGCGGGGCTAGATTGCATGCAGATGATCGAAGGGGAGCCGAGCTGGGGGGTGAGGCAAACCGGAGATCGATCCAAAATCACGATTTTTGCGCAGTGCTGCGGCAGGCGGATACATAACGTATCGGCCTGCTGTGTTTTTGGGCCCTTTTGACGTGTTGGGGCGTTTTCGTATTTTTGTGCGTTCCGTGGACCGGTGCTGTAAGGACAACCACTGCATGACCAAGGCCGAGAAAGTCGAATTTGTCATTCAAACGCTGGAGTCGTTGTATCCGGAGCCGCCGATTCCGCTGAATCACGCCGATCCGTATACGCTCCTGGTGGCCGTCCTGCTCTCCGCACAGTGCACCGACGAACGCGTCAACAAGGTGACGCCCGCGCTCTTTGACCTGGCCGCGACGCCGCAGACGATGGCGCAGCAGGACGTCGACGACATCCGCGCGATTATCAGACCCTGTGGGCTCTCGCCGCGCAAATCGCAGGCGATCAGTCAACTGTCGAAGATTTTGACCGAAGAATACGAGGGGCGGGTGCCGGCCAGTTTTGAAGCGCTGGAAGCGCTGCCGGGCGTCGGGCACAAAACAGCTTCGGTCGTGATGGCGCAGGCCTTCGGCGTGCCGGCCTTTCCGGTGGACACGCATATACATCGCCTGGCATTCCGCTGGGCGCTCTCAACCGGAAAAAATGTTGAACGCACGGAGCAGGACCTGAAGCGCCTGTTCCCGCGTGAAAAGTGGAATGCGCTGCATCTGCAGATCATCTATTTTGGCCGGGAATACTGCCCGGCGCGCGGACACAATCCGCATGAATGCCCGATCTGCTCCCGCATTGGCCGCAAGTCTTTGTTTAACGACAAGGCGAAGGCGGCGTAAGCCGGAGCAACGCGGACGCGCAAGCTTGTAGTCATTATTACATGGTGGAAAGGCCTTATGGCAAATTCGTTTTCGGTTATCGGAACGTCGATCGGCAAAAAAGTTAGCATGGCAATGACCGGCCTGTTTTTGTGCACCTTTCTTGTCGTGCACCTGGTGGGCAACGTTTCGCTGCTGAGCGACGACGGCGGCCTGGCCTTCAACGCCTACACGGACTTTATGCGCAGCAACGTGCTGATCCGCATCATGGAAATCGGCCTGGTGGTTGGTTTTCTGGGGCACATCGTCTTCGGCTACATGGTGTCGATCCAGAACAAAGGCGCGCGCCCCAAATCCTACTCCAATCTGGCGTCGCAGGCGAACAACGGCTGGTTTGCACGCACGATGAAGTGGACGGGCACGCTGATCCTGATTTTCCTGGTCATCCACCTGAAGTCTTTCTGGTTTGAGTTCGGCTTCGGCGACCCGCAGGTGGCGCAGTATGGCGACGCGGCGTACAAGGATATGTACCTGATCGTCAAGGAGGCGTTCTCCAACTGGTGGTACGTGCTGTTTTACGTGGTGACGATGGTCTTTCTGGCTTTCCACCTGAATCACGGCGTGCAGTCGGGTTTCCGTTCGCTGGGTCTGAGCGACACGAAGTACCGCAGGATTCTGCAGTCGCTGGGCAGCGTCTTTGCTTTTGTGATGGGCATCGGTTTTGCACTTATTCCGATTCTGATGTACGTCAAACACGCGTCCTGACGCGGGACGTTGGACTGAAGAACTGACGGCTGTGGACTTTCGGGTTCACGGCCGTTGTTGTTTTGAGGCTATTTGCGGCGCTTTTTGTTCTGCCGCACGCATGCCGCGGGATAAACGCAGGGCTTTTGCCGCCGGTGATCCGACTTCGACGCGGACGCCGCAATTCCGACGCGTTGCCGCCGGCATGTGACGCTGAGATTGACCACCACGTGGACAAAACGGCTACAAATTGTTGCCTAGGCAACAATTTTCGCACAGATATTCATGTGTTGTTGGGCGCTGTTTTTACGTTCGATGCGGTGAGCTCGAATCCAATTCAGCGCCTCGGCACTTAGCTGCCCGGCAATAAAAGTGCGGTCGTCGGAACGCTCCGGGGGTGGAGCGTCCAACCGGCGGGCGGCGGCGCCGATGCTGCCTGAAACCGAAAGGGGGGCCCGGCGCCACATGCCGTCTGTTTTGAGTTTGGCTGCCGGTCGATTGCTTTTGTCGTCAGAAACCAAGGCCTTCGCGCGGCGACGCGGCAGGGCTTAGACGGGTCCCCCCATCGGCGAGTTACATCGGGCCTCCTGCGGGAATACAGTGAAACGAAGTGGACATGCCGGCACGCAGTCAGCTACGCGACTCCGGTCCGGAATCATGTCCGCTTGGCAGGCTGCAGGAATGAGAAGCGGGCGGCGTGGGAACCCACACCGCATTTTTTTACCGTAGAAGGAGAGCTGCACAAAATATGCCCGGCTCGGGCATGCGGCGGCGGAACACGGGATGTACGGCGGCGTTACGGTCGCAAGTTTGTCTTGTGCCCGCCTGTAACGCGGATCGCGGCTATGTGTCGGTTGCGCCGCAGCGATGATTGTGCGGCGGCCGTCGTGAACTTTGGGAACTTGCCGCCGAAAGGTCTTTGGCGCAAGCGCAGGAATGTCTTATATTTGCGTTCTTTTTTCGGCGCGTAGCGCAGCCCGGTAGCGCACCACTTTGGGGTAGTGGGGGTCGTCGGTTCAAATCCGGCCGCGCCGACAACAGAGCGGAAACCGCGAGCAGTAATGTTCGCGGTTTTTGTTTTAAACAAAAAAAAAGAGGAAACGTCTGCCGTTTCCTCTTTGCAAGTAGAAAGTGGTGACGAAGCTGCTCATAGGTGGCACGCAACTTACAAGATCAACTGCACTGCTCTACTTTCTGGAATTTTCTGTTCGCCGGGGCCCGTCTATGCGGTCCAACGCCGCCGCGCATCACGTGTTTTACCGTCCCCGACAGGGATGCGATGTCCGAGATCTTTCTGGATTTGTGCTACATTCACAGCAATCGCCGCAGCGTAAAATGAAAGAGCAGGCTGTGCCGGGCGTTTGCGTTCGACTCAATTTGACATTGAAACATCGGCGCAGCAATAATTCCAGAGTGAACTCAATCCCGCACCCGATGAGTTGTACCGAAATGGGAGTGAGCCGCAGGGCATTTGCGGAGGATTGCAGCGCCCGTTTCATCAAAACGGGCTCGCTTTTCCAATCCGCTTTTGTTTGTCCCGCAGCGCGAAGTCGGCGCGTCCGGAACCGGCGGCAAACCTCGTCGTGCGGAGTCCATCGGCCGGTCGCACTCCAGGAGCTATAGCGCCGAAAACGCGGTATTCCACCCCCGGGTATTTGAACAAGTCCCGAACCCCGGCGTCCGCCTACAAGTTCCCGGCCGAGAGCAAAACAGTTCAAAATTGACATGCGACGTGATTTCCGAGCGCGCCCGGCGACGGTGTGCCAGTGGCGGCGGCGCGCCTCCGCGTGCACTGGTTTGAAGATGAGCGTTCGGGATTTGCGCGATTGGTTTGGTACAGACCGTTAACTCACCTTGTGCCGGAGCGGAATTTAACTGCGGCAGGTCTCTCGGCCGGTTGGGTTTGCAGTTCATTCAGTCGCGTTCGGCTCGAACGTCAGTTGTCTACATGTAAACTTCTGTTCAGTCAGATTTGCAGCCAGACCAATTGCGTTGTGCACGACCGGAATTTGATTGCAGCAGAACTCCCGATTGCCCGAGTCTCAAGGCCACTCATTTGCGCCGAGTTTGAGCGTCATTTGCCGGTCAAAACTCTCCCGCCTGGCCGGGTTTGTCGTCCGTTGAGTTGCATGGTGTTTGAGCGTCATTTGCCGGTCAAAGCTCTCCCGTCTGGCCGGGTTTGTCGTCCGTTGAGTTTGAGCGTCATTTGCCGGTCAAAGCTCTCCCGCTTGTTCGGGTTTTTAGCCCGTTCACCCACGTTCTGCGCGTCGTTCAGTTTTTTACGCCGGGATAATTTGTGGTTTCGACGTAGACTGGAGCATGGCACGGAGCGCCGCATGCAACGCGTCGTGCCATGCCGGACTGACGTTTGCCCTGAAAAAATCTGCACTGGTTGCAGGGAGGGAGGAGTGCGTCTGGACGTGGTGGAGACTCGCGGCGGCGGCGGGGCGGGCGATGGGGCAGGCGGGCCCCTTGATCTCCCAAAGGTGCGTCCAAAATTTTCAGCCCTTGTCTTGCCGATCGCCGCTGCGCGCCCTGCCCGTTCCCACTCCCATTTTTTCGTATCTTTGCCGATTACTTTTGCTTGAATCTTTTTCTCCAGCCGCATGCAATTCAACTCCGCCGAGCTTGGTTTTTTGCGCATTGCCGTTGCAAGCCCCGCAGTGACGGTGGGCGACGTCACCGGTAATCTCGTGACTATTCACGCCGCCATTGAGGACGCGCAGGTCGAAGGAGCACGACTGCTCGTGCTGCCCGAACTCTGCCTGACGGGTTACTCCTGCGCGGATACCTTCTACCACGAAACACTGCTGGAAGCGGCGTGGAATGCGCTCGTGGAATTGTGCGACGCCTCCGAGGAGCGCAACCTGGCTGTGGTGGTCGGCTTGCCGGTTGCCGTGGACGGGCGGCTGTTCAACTGCGCCGCAATGGTCTGCGGCGGCGAAATCGTGGGCATCGTGCCGAAAACCTACCTGCCGAACACAAACGAGTTTTACGAGGCGCGCTGGTTCCGGCCGGCGTCAGACGCGCAGTCCGACATTATAGATGTGGGCGGTTACGAAGTGCCCTTCGGCAATGACCTGCTGTTCCGGCTGAAAGCGCCGGCGGGGCCCGACTGTCTGATCGGCATCGAGATTTGTGAAGACCTGTGGACGGTGCAGCCGCCGAGCGGTGCAATGGCCGTCGCCGGGGCGAGTGTGATTCTGAACCCGTCCAACAGCCCCGAAATTCTGGGCAAGGCGGCGTATCGCCGCAGTCTGGTGCAGGCGCAGTCGGCGCGCTGCCTGGCGGCCTACGCCTATGCCGGCGCCGGGCCGGGCGAATCGACGACGGACGTGGTCAGCTCCGGCCATTCGATGATAGCCGAATACGGCAACATCCTGACCGAGACGCGCCGCTTCCGCTTCGACACACAGATTGCCGTCGCCGATCTGGATATCGGCCGGCTCTACGCCGAACGACTGCGCAGCAGTTCCTTCGGCGGAGCGCAGACGCAGCGCACCTTTCGCGAGCTCGCGCTGGAGTTTGCGCCGTCGAACGAAACGATGAGCGCGGACGATCTGCGCCGCCGCGTGGACGCACATCCCTTTGTGCCTCGGCCGGAAGAGCGCGGCGAAGTCTGCGGTGAAATATTTGCCATCCAGACGACGGCGCTGACCAAACGCATGCGCCACATCGGCTCGGCATCCCTGGTGATCGGCGTTTCCGGCGGGCTTGATTCGACGCTGGCGCTGCTCGTTGCGGCGCGCGCCTTTGACCGCATGCGCCGCGGACGCCGCCACATTCTGGCGGTGACGATGCCGGGCTTCGGAACGACGGAGCGCACCAAATCAAATGCCGTGGAGCTGGCGCGCGAACTCGGGGTTGAACTGCGCGAGATCGACATCCGCGACGCCGTGCGCCAACACTTCCGCGACATCGGCCACGATGAAAACCGGCACGACATTACATTTGAAAATGCACAGGCGCGCGAGCGCACGCAGATTCTGATGGACCTGGCCAACATGGAAGGCGGCATCGTGCTCGGCACGGGAGATCTTTCCGAACTGGCGCTGGGCTGGTCCACCTACAACGCCGATCACATGTCCATGTACAACGTCAACTGCGGCGTGCCCAAAACGCTGGTGCGCACGGTGGTGGAGTGGTGCGCGGACGAAGTATTTGAAGGCCGCGTAAGTGAAATCCTGCACGACATCTGCGATACGCCGGTCTCGCCCGAGTTGCTGCCGGCGGACGCGCACGGCAATCCGCAGTCGACGGAGGGAACGATCGGGCCCTACGAACTGCACGACTTCTTCCTCTATCACTTTCATCGGCACCACGTGCGGCCGCGCAAGCTGTGCGCCCTGGCGCTGAAAGCTTTCGGCGAGCAATATTCCTACAACGATATTCTCGACACGATGGAAGTATTCCATCGGCGATTCTTCAGTCAGCAGTTTAAACGCTCGGCGCTGCCGGACGGACCCAAGGTCGGCACCATTGCACTTTCGCCGCGCGGCGACTGGCGCATGCCGAGCGACGCCGTGGCGGCGATCTGGCTGGAGGAAATCACGCAGGTGCGCCGCGAGCTGCAGGAGGCGAACAGCCGATGGTAGATCCGCTGGCGACACTTAAACGCGCCGAGCAGTTTGTGCGCGGCATGAATGAACGCTTCGGCGGAACGGTGTTTATCTCGGAAACCGTGGCCGACATCAAACCGACGATTATCGATGAGCAGGCCGCCGCCGCGCCGCCGGCCGTCAAACAAGCACATGAGCAAAAGGACACAGGCACCGTGGCGCGAACAGAACAGAACAAAGCAGCGGACAATCAGCAGGAAAACACCGTCGACAAAACCTGGCCGGAATCGCCGGACCTGGCGACGCTCGATCAGCGCATCAACCAGTGCCTGCGCTGCCGCCTGGGCGAGACGCGCAACAAATTTGTGTTCGGCGTCGGCAATCCCGCAGCCGATCTGATGGTGATAGGCGAAGCGCCGGGCGCGGACGAGGATGCCCAGGGCGAACCGTTCGTCGGCCGCGCCGGACAGCTGTTAAACAAAATCCTGCAGGCCGTGGAATTCCAGCGCGAAGATGTGTACATCGCGAACATCATCAAATGCCGCCCGCCGGGCAACCGCCGGCCGCAGAGCGACGAGGTGGACGCCTGCGAGGGATACCTGTTCCGCCAGATAGAACTGATCAAACCGGCCGTCATCCTGGCGCTGGGTTTAACATCCGTCAATACACTGCTGAAGGCCAATCACAAGATGGGCGACGTGCGCGGTAAACAAATACCGTTCCGCGGCGTGACGCTCGTGGCCACCTACCACCCGGCTGCGCTGCTGCGCAATCCTCAATGGAAGCGCAACACATGGGACGACATCAAATTGGTGCGTCGCCTGGTCGATGAAGCGCGGGGCAAACAATAGCGGCTGTTTGGGCAGTTTAAAACGGGAAAAAGACATTTTATACAGATTAAACACGCAGCATCAGTAGGAGTAAACGTGAAGATCGCAATTATGGCCGGGGGCATATCTCCCGAACGCAACGTCTCGCTGGCCAGCGGCCTGGCGGTGATGGAAGCGCTGGCGAATTTTGAGTACGACCTGTGTTTTGTCGATCCGGCGCTGGGGGCGGACTGCCTGATAGAACTGGACAAAGTCGAAGCGCACAAAGAAGAAATGCCGACCGACGAGGCGCTCAATTCGTTTAGACCGAGCGCCTATATCGACTGCGTGATGTCGGATGCGTTAAACGACGTCGACCTGGTGTTTCTGGCGCTGCACGGCAAGTACGGCGAGGACGGTTATATTCAGTCGCTGCTGGAATTGCGCGGCATTAAATACACCGGCAGCCGCCGCGTTTCGAGCGCGCTGGCGATGGACAAAAACCTCAGCAAACGCATTTTTGAATCGGCGCGTATCATGACGCCGGCCTGGATGACACTGACGGAGCAGCACGCCGACCAACACGAAATCCTGAACGAAGTCATCAATTACCTCGGCAAGGAACTGGTGGTTAAACCCAACGACCAGGGCTCGACCGTCGGCGTGACGATCCTGATGCATGCGCAGGACCATGAACTGGGCGAAGCCGTCAAAAAGGCGACGCACTATTCCGACCTGGCGGTAGTGGAGCAATATATTCCGGGCCGCGAAATCACCGTGGGCGTGCTCGACGGCATGGCGCTGCCGATCGTTGAGATCGCGACGCACGAAGGGTACTACGACTACGAGCACAAGTACACTTCGGGCACGACGGACTATATCTGTCCGGCCGACTTTGACGAGAACATGGAAGAATTTATCCGGGGCATGGCGGCGCTGGCGCACGACGTGTTGGGCTGCAACGGCGCAACGCGCGTCGACTTCCGCGTGGACGAGGACGGCCAGGTTTTCTGCCTGGAACTCAACACAATTCCGGGTTTGACGTCGTTGAGCCTTCTGCCGACGGCCGCGAAGGAAAAAGGCGTCGGATTTGCCGCTCTCTGCGACCTGATGGTCAGGAGCGCGACGGGCGAGAAACTGGACGCGGCGGCTCTGGAGAACAGCGAAGAGGGTTGATGCCCGACGCAGGCGAACTTAAACAAGTCAGGAACGAGAGGGACATGGCGACAATCGAAAAAGACATTCAACTGTTCGGGCTGGGCAGCGCCCTGGTGGACGTGCAGGTCAAGGTGGAAGACGCGGATCTGGAGCGCTACGGCATGCGCAAGGGCACGATGAGCCTGGTGGACGCGCATGAACAGCACGGCATTCTGGGCAAGTTTGCGGACCTGCCGACTTTCCGGTGCAGCGGCGGCGCAACGGCCAACACGCTGATTGCCTTTTCGCAGTTCGGCGGCCGCGGCGGCTTCAGCACGCTGCTGGGCAACGACGCGCACGGTCGTTTTTACGCCTCGGAGTTTGAAGAACTGGGCATCGAGCTGTTCAGCGACTTTGAGGATGAGGCGCATACGGGCACCTGCCTGGTGCTGATCACGCCGGACGCGGAACGCACGATGCACACCTCGCTGGCGGTCAACACCAATTTTGGACGCGACCACGTGGCGGACGAGGCGATCAAACGCTCGCAGTGGCTCTACATTGAAGGCTACAAGTTTGCCGAGGCCAACGGGCGCGCGGCGATTGAACGCGCCATGACGACGGCGCGCGAACACGGCACGCGCATTGCGCTGAATTTTTCCGACGTATTTGTGGTGGAAAGCTTCGGCGACGAGCTGCGCAAAGCGGTGGAGCAGGCCGACCTGGTGATCTGCAACGAGCTGGAAGGCCGTTCCTACACGGGCCTGAGCGACGATGCGGCGGTGTTCAGCCAACTCAAACAGACGGCGCGCAACACGGCGCTGACGCTGGGCGAGCGCGGGGCGATGTTAAACATCGACGGGCAGGAAGCGATTCTGGACGCCTACAAAACAGCGCCGATCGACAGCACCGGCGCGGGCGACATGTTTGCCGCCGGGTTGTTCTACGGGCTGTTAAACAACTATTCGCTGGAGCACGCCGGCCACCTGGGCGCCTGCGCGGCGTCCAAAGTGATCTCGCAGCTGGGCGCGCGCCTGGAACGCGAGGAAGTGCGCGACGTGCTGGTGCACGTGGACGGGATGGCGGCCGGGGGACGCGCGGTTTAACGCGGCGACTTGTCGCTGAAAACCCATTGGTTAACAAGAGGAAAAAGCAAGCCGCCGAATCCATGAGGAGGCGAAGCGCTCTGCCAGGCTGTTTAAGTGAATCGCACTGCGATGAAAAGCGATCCAAACATATGGTCGACGTCAACAAAATATTACTGCGTTTAACAGTGTTCGTCTGTCTGCTGCTTGCGGCCGTGTTTAACATGCGGGCGCAGTCGGGCATGCGCTTTGAGGAAATGTTTCCGAAGCTGACGCCCTATTTTGCGGACGAGCTGATTGCCGATATTGAGCACAGCCTGCCCAAGGGCGCGGGATACCGCATCTGGGGCTGGGACGTGGGCGATTATTCGGGCGACGGCTACAACGACTGCGCGATGACGGTGCGCATCGACGGCGACAGAAGACGTCAGGTGACGATTTACTTTTTTGTGGACATCGAAGGCTTTTTAACATTGGTGGGGCAGACGGACCGGACTTTTGTGGACGTGCCGCTGGAAGCCGGTGTTTCTATCCGCGAAAACGCCTGTTATGTGACCGAGAAAAACCGCCAATACGCCTGGGATATCCGCGGCTACCGCTTTGACAAGGGCGCACTGCGCGTGCTGGACGATTTTTCCACGCGGAGGGAAGGGCGCAATACGATGGAGACCTATCGCAACTACGAATCGCTGATGGGTTTTGAACGGCGCCTGGACACGCGCAGCGGCGACGAACTGGAGCGCAGCGAATTTTTGTCCATCCCGACCTACCGGCGCGGGCGCACGATCTACGAGGGGTACAAAACGGATCTGGAAAGCCGCTCCGTTAAATTTGTGCCGCGCGGCGCGTTTTACTGGCAGGGCGAACAGGACGCCTCGTTTAAATTGCACACGGCCTACAACGACCACTTCCTCTATTTTATGGTGAGTGTGCGCGACGACAACGTCGTGAGCGACAATGGGCTGTACGACGTGTGGGACGGCGTTGAAATCTGGCTGGACCCGCTGGGACCGCGCGCCATTACGAGCGGACCGGAGGTGGAGCGCCGGGCGGCGGAGGAAGAGGAGACCGGGGGGGCGATTATCTCGCTCAAAATAAGTCCGGGCAATTTTGCCGAGCGCCCGCCGGAGTTTGCGGTGGCCAGCTCGGGCGAACTGAACTCGGTGCAGAACGCCTCGCTCTCGCAGGTGCGGCTGCGTTCGCGGCTGACGGAGGAAGGCTACCAGATAAAGGTGCGCGTTCCGTTCCAGCTGTTGGGTTATGCGGCGGCGCCGATTGAAGCGGAGGCGATCACGGAGCTGGGTTGTTCGGTGGTGGTGGTGGATGCGGACAACGGTTTCCGGCCGCGCGAGGTTGCGTGGATCACGACGTCGGGGCTGGAGACGCTGGACCCGGCCACCTACGGCACGCTGCTGTTGATTCCGGATTCGATGACCTACGGCGAGTCCAAAAATATTTACGCCGACGCAATTGCGGAGCGGCTGAACGCACTGGGATTTTGACTACGCCACGCCTACCTGACAAAAGCGCAGCCGCAGCGGCTGCTTTCTGATTTTCTTGTTTGCCACGCAGATTTCCACGAAAAACGCCGCGGGGGACGTCTTGCGCGCACCCGTCCAAAAAGTGGGAAATATCTTTGGAAAGCAGAAAAATAGGTCGTAATTTTGAAGACTGTATCGTAAGCGAAGAACGCTGAAGTTCTTTTCCAAACGCGTCTTTATCCTGACCCGCATGACGCGAACCAGAAAGTCCAACATCATTGCAGAACTCGCGCCCTACCTGAGTCTGGGCACACAAATGACGGCGACAATTGCCGTCCTGGGTTTTGCAGGCTGGTATCTGGATTCGCAGTTCGAAAGCTCGCCGCTTTGGACGATTGTCGGCCTCGTGGTCGGCTCGATTGCCGGTTTGTACGGCTTTCTGCGGCAGGTAAGCGTGTTGCAGCGCAAACGGGATGAGACGCGGGAACGGAGGTAAGCGGCTGGTGGATGCTGATTTTTGGTCATCCGGAGAAACGATTGGCATCCTCTACGCCCTGGCGCTGTCGGCGCTTCTGGTCGTGACGGGATACGTCACCGGAGTGATAGCCGAGCGCCGCGAGGTGGAGTCCTTTCTGGCAATTGTCATCGGCGGCATGTTCGTCCGGCTGGTGATCGCACTGGTGCTGGTCTGGTTCCTCATGAGTCAGGTACAAGTCGACCCGATGTCCTTCTGCCTGACCTTCTTTATCTCCTATTTCATCTTTATGATGACGGAAATTTTTTACGTGAATTACCGCTACGGCGTGGTAGTTCAGAAACGCAGAACGACAATCCGGAAGTAACCGGGGCGGTGCAATCGAACTGGAGCGGTGTTAAACAGCGCTCGGTGAGATGCAGCGACGCACTCTGCGCCTGTTGATGTAAAGGCTTACGCGGAACCCTCTATGGCTGGTAACTTAAACGTTCCTCCCGATCAGGTCTTTAACAAACTTCTCTCCGATTTGGGCGACCACCACGGTCTCGTGATTGGTCCCTATCATCTGGCCGACCTTCCCTTCATTTTCATCAAAGACGGTGAATTCGACGTCTACTTCAGCCATCACGCGCTGGAGGAGTCGGGTAAGTGGACGATGTCGCACCCGGACCACCCGCATCATCCGGTGCTGGCGGACTCGGGCGCGGGACCGGACCTGGACCTCTCGATCACCAACTTTGTCTTTTTCCAGTTTCTGGGAATGGCCATCATCCTCGGCATCTTCGCCATCGTCGGCGGGCGCTACCGCAAAAAGCCGGACAAAGCGCCCTCGGGCATCCAGAATGCGATGGAAGCGCTGGTGACGTACATCCGCGACGACGTGGTACGCGCCAACATTCCGGGCCGCAAACTGGCAGACAAGATGCTGCCCTACTTCATTACGAACTTCCTGTTCATCCTGATACTGAACCTCTTTGGACTGATACCCGGCGGCCACGTGGCCACGAGCGGTATCGGGACAACCACGGCGCTGGCGATTATCGCATTTTTTGTGATAAACGTGACGGCATTCCGTGCGGCGGGGGCGGGACACTATTTCCATCACTTCCTGGGCGGAGCGCCGACCTTTATGGCGCCGATCATGATACCGGTGGAAATCATCTCACTCTTTGCCAAGCCCTTCGCGCTGGCGGTTCGTTTGTTCGCCAACATGACGGCGGGCCACGTGGTGCTGCTCTCGCTGGTGGGTTTGATCTTTTACTTCGAATCCCTGGCGGTATCGCCGGTATCGATCGGCTTCTCGGTGTTTGTGTACTTCATCGAGCTGCTGGTATCCTTCCTGCAGGCTTATATCTTCACGATCCTGACGGCGGTGTTTGCCGGTCTGGCGATCGGGAATCACGGCGACGATCATGCGGAAGGCGCGCACGCCTGAGGCGGCGCGACTAACGGGACAAACTGAAAACTTGATCTAACAGAATAACGGGCAACCGTACTTTTCACTTTCTCTTTTCCGGAGGTAAAACTCACATGGAAGCTCTTGGAATGGCCTGGTTGGCTGCCGGTATCGGCGGCGGTGTGACGGTTCTTGGTGTTGGTAACGGTATCGGCCCGCTCGTGGCCGCGGCTCTGGAAGCCAGCGCCCGTCAACCGGAAAACGCCGGCGACGTGCGTGCGACGATGATTATCGGCGCCGCTCTGATCGAGGGTGTTGCACTGTTTGCTCTGGTTATCTGCGTTCTGCTCGCCATTAAATAAGAAACGACAGAACGACGCTAACCGGATACTGACGAAAAGACGAATGGACGCGCGCTTCCGCCTGCCGGAAGCGCGCTGTTGATCCGCTCGTCGACGCATGCGCCGCGGCGTATGCACGTTCCTGTTCAACAGTCTCAAAAATTCAATCAGTGAGCGTGTCGCTATGCTGGATATTTCACCGGGCTTGATGCTCTGGACCCTTGTCAACTTCGCAATCTTTTTCTTTCTGTTGCGCAAGTTGGCCTGGAAACCGATGCTCACCGCGTTAAAAAATCGCGAGACAAAAATCCAGGAGTCGCTGGAAGGCGCTGAACGCGCCCAGGCCGAGGCCGAGCGACTCATCAAGGAGAACGAAGCGAAACTCGCGGAAGCGCAGCAGAAGATGATGGACCTCGTGCGCGACGGGCGCGCCCAGGCCGAGGCCGCCATCCAGAAAGCCACAGAAGAAGCCGAACGCATCAAAGTGACGAAGCTGGAAGAAGCGCGCACGGAAATCGAACGCGAAAAACAAGCGGCGATGAACCAACTGCGCAACGAAGTTTCCTCGCTGGTGATCGTGGCGACCGAAAAAATTCTCCGTCAGCAGCTCGACGCGGACAAACAGCGCACGCTGGTTGAATCCGTGCTGCAGGACTTTGCGCGCAACTGATGCGCGTTTCTCTTTCACGCGGCGCGGCGCGATCGCAAGCGGCACATTAGTGTTGCAGCGCGCGGCCGGCAGGGCGGCGTCAGGCAGACGCTGTTTCCGTCGCACAGAAGATCCGAATACGTATGATTTCACGTATTGCACATCGTTATGGCCGGGCGCTATTCCTGGAAGCCGCGGAACGCGGCGAACTGGACCTCGTCCGCAAGGACGCCGCCATGGCGGAGCAGGTCTTCGCGCAGGAGACCTTGCTGAACAGGCTGTTCGCCAGCCCGGTGGTTCAGGCGTCGCGCAAGCTGAGCGTCATCACGGAGGCCTTCGGCGCTTCCGTTGCTCCGCTGACGCTGAACTTCATGAAACTCATGAACGCGAAGAACCGCGACGCCGAGATTCGCGGCGCACTGGCGGCTTTCACCGAGATGTACAACGAGCGCAAAGGCATTGTGCGGGTGCTCGTGAGTTCGGCGGTGGAGCTGGACACGGCGCAGCGCGCAGCCATTGAACAACGCGTGCACCGGTACACGGGCAAAGAATCCGTGGAAGCGCAGTACCGCATCGACGCCGACCTGATCGGCGGGTTTACGGTGCGGCTGGGCTCGACGCTGCTGGACGGCAGTCTGCGTCGTCAGATCGATCGTCTGCGGACGCATCTGGCGAGTGGAGCGGAGTCGAACATCGGATCAAACGGGCGCAGCGCCGCCTGAACGACAGGCTGAACGTTTGTCTCCGGATCGACAAACAAGAGGGCTGTCCAAGAAGAATTATCAGAAAAATTGAACTGTAAGAAGTCAAATCTTCAACGGGAACAGTCATGAGTGACGTTCGTCCAGATGAAATTTCCTCGATTCTGCGCCGGCAACTGGCGGGCTTCGAGAAGGAAGTAGAAGCATACGACGTCGGTACCGTCCTTCAGGTCGGTGACGGCGTTGCGCGTGTTTACGGCCTGAACAATGCGATGGCGTTGGAGCTGCTTGAGTTTCCGAACGGCGTGATCGGGATGGTGCTGAACCTCGAAGAGGACAACGTTGGCGCCATTCTGTTCGGCGAAGACACTAAAATCAAGGAAGGCGACGAAGTGCGTCGCACGGGCCGCGTGGCTTCCGTTCCTGTCGGCGAGGCCCTGCTGGGGCGCGTCGTGAATCCGCTGGGCGAGCCTATCGACGGCGCCGGGCCGATTCCGCAGGACAACATGCTGCCGGTGGAGCGCATCGCGCCGGGCGTTATGAAACGCCAGCCGGTGGAAGAGCCGCTGCAGACGGGCATCAAAGCCATCGACGCTTTGATTCCGATCGGCCGCGGCCAGCGCGAGTTGATTATCGGCGACCGCCAGACCGGTAAAACGGTGGTGTCGCTCGATACGATCATCAACCAGCGCTACACCCATACGGAAGAAGCCAAGGCGGCCGGCGTCGATCCGGTCTACTGCATTTACGTCGGTATCGGCCAGCGCGCTTCGACGATTGCCAACGTGGTGGACGTGCTGAAGGAAAACGGCGCGATGGAGTACACGATCGTGGTGGCGGCCAACGCCTCCGATCCCGCGCCGCTGCAGTACATCGCGCCGTATTCGGGCGCGTCGATGGGCGAGTTTTTCCGCGACAGCGGACGCCACGCTCTGATCATTTATGACGACCTTTCCAAACAGGCCGCCGCTTACCGCCAGGTATCGCTGTTGCTGCGCCGTCCGCCGGGCCGTGAGGCTTATCCGGGCGACGTGTTTTACCTGCACAGCCGCCTGCTGGAACGCGCCGCGAAGTTGAGCGACGAAGAGGGCGGCGGTTCGCTCACGGCTCTGCCGGTGATCGAAACGCAGGCCGGCGACGTCTCGGCTTACATTCCGACGAACGTGATTTCGATCACGGACGGCCAGATCTACCTCGAATCCAACCTGTTCAATGCGAACATCCGTCCGGCGCTCAACGTCGGTATCTCGGTGTCGCGTGTGGGCGGTGCGGCGCAGATCAAAGCCATGAAGAAGATTTCGGGTACGCTGAAGCTCGACCTGGCGCAGTTCCGCTCGTTGGAAGCTTTTGCGAAGTTCGGTTCCGATCTGGACAAAGCGACGCAGCAGCAGCTGCTGCGCGGCGCGCGTCTGACGGAAATCCTGAAACAGCCGCAGTACTCGCCGGTGCCGGTGGAAGAGCAGATTGTCATGATCTTTGCGGCGACGGAAGGATATCTGGACGCGCTGCCGGTTTCGAGTCTGCGCGAATTCGAGAACAACTTCCTCGAACTGATGCGGGTTTCCCATAAAGATGCGCTGAGCGAAATCGTCAGCAAACGCGTGGTTTCGGACGAGTTGAAAGCTCGTCTCAAATCGATTCTTACGGACTTTACGTCGGCGTTCAAATCTTCGGTGGCGCAAGGCGCCTGATCCTGAACGCCTCATTCTGTCTGCGTGAAATAATGATTGTACTGACGGGCGGCGCCGGATTTATCGGCAGTTGCATGCTGCGAAAACTCAACGACGAGGGCATCGATGATGTCCTCGTTGTCGACGAACTCAAAAGCGGCAACAAGTGGAAGAATCTCGTCGGCAAGCGGTTTACCGATATCCTGCACAAGGACGACTTCCGGTTCCGCCTGCTGTCCGGCGAATACGACGGCGGCATCGAAGGGATTTTCCACTTCGGCGCGTGCAGTTCTACCACGGAGACCGACGCCGACTACCTGTTGGACAACAATTACGCATACAGTCGCGACCTGGCTGAATTTGCCGCGGCGCAGGATGTGCGCCTGATTTACGCCAGCAGCGCGGCGACCTACGGCGACGGCTCAAAGGGGTACTCGGACACGGAGTTTGACAGTTTGTGTCCGCTCAACATGTACGGGTATTCCAAGCACATCTTCGACCAGTGGGTGCGGCGCAAAGGCTATGACAAGCGTTTCGTCGGGCTCAAGTTCTTTAACGTTTTCGGTCCGAACGAATACCACAAAAACGACATGGCGTCGCTGGTATTCAAGGCCTGCCGTCAGATCGAGCAGAGCGGAACGGTGGAGCTGTTCAAGTCTTACCGGGACGACTACGCCGACGGCGAGCAAAAGCGCGACTTCATCTACGTAGCCGACGCAGTCAACGCGGTCTGGGGCTTCTGGCTCGACCCGCGGACGGCGGGAATCTACAACATCGGCACGGGGCGGGCGCGCTCGTGGAACGACCTGGTCAACGCGACTTTTATGGCTTTGCAGCGTCCGGCGAGCATTCGCTACATCGACATGCCGCCGAATCTGCGCGACCAGTACCAGTACTTCACGCAGGCGGAAGTCGGGCGGCTGCGGAGCGCGCTGCCGCAACTGCACTTCCACACGCTGGAAGACGCCGTGGCCGACTACGTCAACGAATATCTGCATCCTACGCGGCGCACGCATTGAGCGCCGGACAGCGATTGCAACCAGCTACCAGTTAAACAGCGAGTATCAAGAGTATGGCTACTCTACGCGAAATACGCACTCGAATCAAGAGTGTTAAAAACATCATCAAAATTACCTCGGCCATGAAACTCGTGGCCGCGGCAAAGATGCGTCGTGCTCAGGAAGCCATTCTGGCGGCGCGTCCGTACGCGGGTAAACTGGGTTCGATACTCGACTACCTGGTGGCAAACCTGGAAGACAAAACCGATCCTTTGTTGCAGCAACGCGACCGGATCAACAACATCGCTCTGATTGTCGTTACGGCCGACCGCGGTCTCTGCGGCGGTTTCAACAGCAACCTGCTGCGTTTTGCCGGTCAACACATTAAACAGGTGTTAAACAGGGATTACCCGCAGGCCAATGTGCACGTGATTGCCGTCGGCCGCCGCGGAACGAGTTTCTACAAGGCGCGTCAGGATCAGTACAGCATCGACGAGACCTTCCCCGGAATTTTCAACGGTTTGCAGTTTAACGACGCCGTCGAAATTTCGCGCCTGGCGACGGACGGATTTCTGGTGGAAAAATACGACAAGGTTCAGCTGGTGTTTAACGAGGCGGTCTCGACGGTGCGGCAGCAGCCGATCGTGCGCGACTTCCTGCCGATCGTTCCCTCGGAGGAATCCTCGGCCGAAGCACAGGCTTCAAGCGTCGACTACATCGTTGAACCCTCACTTAACGACCTGCTCGGCTCCTTGCTGCCCAAACACCTGAACATGCAGGTGTGGAGCGCACTGCTGGAATCCAATGCGGCTGAACACGCGGCGAGGATGATGGCGATGGAGAACGCCACGAACAACGCGCGCGACCTCAACCGCGACCTTGAGCTGACCTACAACAAGGCGCGTCAGGCGGCGATTACAACCGAGATTCTGGAAGTTGTTTCGGGCGCGGACGCACTCAAAAGCGCCTGACATTGCAATGTAGTGTGGTGGGCGGCACAGGCGCGCTCGCCGCGTATTTGCGACGGTCGAAACGATTTGCACAGAATACGCGCAAGGTGTATTTTGCGGCTCTTTTTACGGAAATGTGCGGCCACAATAGCTCAGTTGGTAGAGCAGCTGATTTGTAATCAGCCGGTCGGCGGTTCGAGTCCGTCTTGTGGCTCAACAATCAAACCCTTTGTTCCCTTTACGGTGGAATAAAGGGTTTTTTGTTTTTGTGGGCACGCCAAACCAATCCGTCCGGAGACCGTGAAGTTCACCATTCTCTTTCACGCCTGCATGCACGTGGAAGGCGAAGGCGGATCGTTCCTGATCGATCCCTGGCTGATCGGTTCGTGTTGCCGGCGCAGCTGGTAAAACGTTCCCGGGCCGCAGCGCGAGTGGATCGACGCACTTAAACCGGACTATATTTACATCACCCACCTGCACTGGGGCCACTTCCAGGGACCGTCGCTTAAACTGTTGACCGCAACACGAACGTGTTAACGCCGTTGTTGTCCGACGGCGCATGGTGCGCGACCCGAAGAGTTTAAAGATGCGCAGGACTACATTGAGGAATTCACAGACTTCAACATGCATATCGGCGCGCGGCACACCATTCCCTCTGCGAGCAATCACACTGTTTTCTGCACCGCGAGACAATTCACTTTAACGACACGGCGGACGATCCCGGTATGGTTTCGGCCTGGTACAACAAACGCGCGGGAGAGCTTGACTTAAACACGGGCAGCGTAGTGATGGCGCCGGGCAGTTCCTGGAGCGACACGGAGGGATTTAACATTCAGGAGTTTGACTACGCCAACAAACAGGACTACGTCGACGAGCTGCTGGAAAAATGCCGGCCGAAGCTGCCGCGCAAAAAGTTAATGACGCCGATCCTGTTCGGGGCGGTGGAGCACGAGGCCGAGCGTTGCTTTCTGATTGACTTCCCGGCCGGCGAGGTACGCGATTGTGAGACGTCGCCGGACGTGCCGATTGTGATAGACGTTCCGGTGCTGGTGTTAAACGACTGCACGCGCAAATTCATGTTCTCGGCGTGGACGCCGTCAAAACGACTGAAGATTCACATTAAATAGAATAATCTGGAAGGCATCGGGCTTTTTCCGGAGTTGCTGGATTGCCGGGAGAACGACGGTTTTCCCTTAAAGAACAATTTCACCAAACGCCTGTTCGGCGTGCGGCTGCGTCGCCGGCGTGAGGTTGTCGAGGCGGTGTTAACCGTTTTCCGCGTCAAGGTGTTGCGGCGTCGATTTGTCGTGAGTGAATTGTTTACGGTGCCGGGGGAGTAGGGGGGTAACAAACTGGTGGAATATCAACTCATCGGCGCGGCGCACCAGAGCGTTACGATGTGGTTGCAGACTCGATGCCTCGCCTTGAACAAGAGCGCTTCGCCGTTCCGGCTTGCTTGTTTTTTTCTTGTTCGTTGTTGTGTTTGGAGTTTCAGGTTGTTTAACACTTGAGTGTTTCTGCCACAGTGGCAAACAAGAGAGTCATAAAGCGAGCCGGGGAGAGGAGGGAGCCGGCGCTGCAATGATGGAGACAGAGGATTTGAACAATCCGAGTGCGGCGGAGGTACGAGCGACACGGCAAAACCACTGAGAAAGATCTGAAGAATATGTTGCGAATCAACCCAGTCAAGTGAATTGCATAAGCCAAATCTTTAGCTTGCAGGGAAAAGATTCCACATGTATTTTACTAACGCCGGATTTCCACGTCCGGCGTCAAGGCCGATGAAAACGACCTGACTTTCCAGATTACCTGCCGGATTGACGAGTAATGAGATCTGCTTCACAATGGACTTCGATGTTTCTGCTGGTGTTTTTGGGATGCGGTGTTGCGGCCGATGCACAAAATGTTGCCACGAACTGGATATTTGGCACGCACGGTCATTTGAACTTTGCGAGCAGTCCTCCGGCGGCGACATATTCCCACGATTTTGGCGCTCCCGAAGGCGGCGTTTCGATTTCAGATCCAATAACGGGAGAATATCAGCTGTTCAGCACGGGCTTGCACATCTGGGACCGCACCAAAACTCTGATCAATCCCAGGGCGATTCCCGGTTCAAGGGTTCCGAAAGAGTCGGAATTTTCGATCTCCACGACACAGTCGGGCATCATGTTGCATTCGCCTGTGGACGATAGTATTATCTATGTGTTTAATCCCGGCAATCGGTCCTCCCTGCAGGGACGCGCCCCTGATATGAGTCAACAGTCGATCTGGTTGATGGACAATATGACGGTGACCACGGTGGACATGCGACTGCGAGGCGGGTTGGGAGACGTCACGTCGCAACAGTTTTTTTCGAAGGAAGTGCCGTTAAGTGAAAAATTGTCGGCGATTCCCGATTGTGACGGGTGTGGATACTGGATCGTCGCGCGGTCTCTGGATTTGACGAAGTTTCTGGTTTGGCATTTGGGGCCGGAAGGCGTGGAAGAAGAGCCGGTCGTGTCCGAGATCGGTCTGCCGTCGATCAGCGGAATGGCGGGAATCGGTCAGCACAAGTTGTCGCCTGACGGCAGCATGCTTGCAAGTGTAACGCTCGATGAAGATCGGCGTGTGGTTGAGCTGTTTGATTTTGATGTCAGCAGCGGGGTTGTGAGCAACCTTCGGGCTATTGGGATGGACAGCCGGCAGGCGGGTTTTGGCGGCTTTTCGAGCTATGGAGTATCTTTTTCTCCGGACAGCAAACAACTTTATGTGACGACGCTTGATGCCGGGGCATCGAGTTTGCTGTTGCAGTTTGATTTGAGCAATCCGGACGCAAGGGCAATTGAAGAATCGGTTGCGGAAGTGTTGCGATACGACAATCTGGAAAGCCGATTCGGCTCGCTGCAACTCGGCATTGATGGACGTTTATATGTAGCGCGGACGCGGTCGGAGTTCCTGGGAATTGTGGAACGTCCGAACGTGCGCGGTGCGGCTTGTATGGCCGTTTTGGACGGTGTGTCGATTCAGCCGGCGGGGCAGAATTCCCGGTCGACGCTCGGGCTGCCTGGATTTGCCGAGTCCTGGTTCGGCAATGGAGCGCGGAGGAGCGATTGCGGGCGCATCTCGGCTGCAATTGAGTTTCCGGCCGTGGGATGCACGGACAGGTGTGTGCAATTCACGGAAAAAAGCAGCGGTACGATCTGCCGACGCCGGTGGCAATTTGAGGGCGGTTCGCCGCGGACGAGCAGTGAGGTAGATCCGACTATTTGTTTTGAGCAGGCGGGCACGTATTCCGTGCGCTACATTTGCAGCAATCTTTGGCGTAGCGACACGCTGGACACGGTCATCGTGTTTCAGGATCAAACCGGAGAACGCGTGAGTGCGGGACGGGACACGGTTATCTGTCCGGGCGAGTCCGTCGAGTTGGCAGCCGGCGGCCCGGGGATTGTTTCGTGGCAGCCCGACGCGACGTTGCAGCGGGCGGACTCCTCACATTCGCTTGCGACTCCCGCCGAACCGACTGATTACATCGCACGCATGATTACGTCAAACGGATGTGTTGTCTATGACACGGTACACGTGGGGCTGCACGAACTGGAGCTGGTGACGCCCGACAGGATTACCATCTGTCCGGGCGAGAGCGTGGCGCTGGTGGTGCGCAACGGTGAGGGCTTGACGTGGTCGCCGGTTGAAGATCTGAATCGCAGTGACGGCGACTCCGTGGTGGCGACGCCCGGCCAATCGCGTGACTACACCGTGCGGGGAACCGTAGAGGGGTGCATTGTCGAAAAAGTGATTCAGGTCAGGCTGTCACAAGCGCCGCTCATAGACATGCCGGACACGATGTTTTATTGCAGCAAAGGAAGCCCGCAGCGTATAGACATTACAAGCGATGCGGATCGATATCTCTGGAGCCCGGAGAGCGGGCTGGATGATGCGACGAGCGCCATGCCGCTTGCTTCGCCCGATGAAACCACAACATACCACCTGACTTGCTGGAGCGCCGACGATTGTGTTGTTCACGACAGTATAACCGTCGTCGTGACCGATACTATAAATCTTGAGGTTGTTAACAGTGAATATCGAATCTGTCCGGGAGACACTGTCGAGCTGCGTGCGTTAACAGATGCTCCGGTAACATGGATCCCGGCCGACGGGCTCAATCGCACCGACTCGAATGTCGTTCTGGCCTCACCTGACCGAACAATTGTTTACCAGGCTGAATTGACGACCGGTGCGGAGTGTTCAGAACCCGCGATTGTGTGGGTTGAGGTGGGCAACAACGGCATTGTTGAGATTGAAGTCCGTCCCGAAGTGTACTGTGATGCAGATTCTGTTGAACTTCGGGCGTTGACGAGCAACGATGTTGAGTGGCCGGATCTCGATGAAAGAGGAACGCTTTTTGATCACGTTGTTCGTGTTGCGGTAAGGGATTCGGCCACATTTAATGTTCGGCTCAGGAACAGTAGTTGTTCGGCGAGCGGAAGTGTGACGTTGTACGCCGGGCCGGCGACAGGAGTGAGTATTGATGCGCCGAAATTCGTGTGTGAAGAGCAGCGCATTCCCGTGAGAGCAGTCGGTCTGGCGGATGTTGAATGGCAGCCCGCGGAACTGTTTGACGACCCGAAGGCAATTGCGACGTTTGCCCGGATCGATGAAAGCGTGACGCTGCAACTTTCCGGTCTTGACGAGCGTGGGTGTCGCGGAGAGTCGACGGCGACGGTTGCCCTGCACCCATATGATGTCGTGAATGTGACTATCCCGGACTTTAACATTTCGCCGGGACAAAGGTCTGAACTCTCATTTTCATTTGAGACGGCCTCGACCGAATTCCCGATTCTACTGAACGGTCTGCGCTTGCGTTTGTTATATCATCCGGGCAATCTACAAATTGTTAATGCCGTCACGGGAGTGACAATTGCGGAGCGTGAGGTTGTAAATGCGGTATTGCACGCGGTGACCCTGGAGTTTGATGACTTTGTGTTAAACAGTGCGTCGACCAATATTCCCGGCCTGGATGTGATGGGGCTGGCCGGCGGAACACAAAACTCGCAGTTGTTCCTGACAGACCTGGAGCTTGCGAATGAGGAATGCCAGATACTGGCGGGGAATTCCTCACAGCTTGAAATTGACGAGTACTGTCTGCATTTTGGCATTGTGTGGCGAACACCACTGAGCTTGCACGTGTTACATTCGCCGGGCGGCACGGTACAGATCTCGCTGCAAGGACATGAAGGCTCGGTCAGCAGGATTATTGAATTGTACGATGCGTACGGTCGGCAATACAACAAGTGGCGGCGTGCAGGCGATGGAGACTGGCAAGTGGAATTTGACTCGGGGACAATACCGGAGGGCGTGTATTTTGTGCGCGGTACTTCCGGGCAGGCAACAGCTACAAGAATGATTCTCGTGTTACACTGACCGGGGACCAAACTTTTGCGGCTGATGCCGCGGCGGACCTGTTGTGCGACAACAATCACAAACAGGATTCTGCTGTCGACACAGGCCGGGACCAGGATGGAAGCGTCTGTTTGTTTTTCAATCGGGGGGAGCGGGAGTCGGCGTGTCCGAAACCACTGCATTGCAGCAGAGACCGACTGTTGAAGACCGTTCAGATCCGATCCACTGCAGTATGCCGGACGTGCAAAGTTCAGGCGCCATCAATAGCCGGCAAATTACCAACAGGTCAATTTTTGTATTCTTTTCAACCGTAGGTGATACAGCGGCATCACCCAGTTGAAACACTATATTTGTTCGATTGTGGAAAGTTGTGAGTCGGGCAAAAAAAACTTGACTTCGTGTTTCTCTTTTGCGTATAATTGCCGTGTAGTTAAACGGAGGAGCACAAGGTTGCAACTCCGATTGCAACGCAGCCGATTCATCGGTTTTTGATCACATAAGCAAACGCCGAGATAGCCCCCCGATCACATTCTGCCGACAAAGGCGGATGAAGATGCAATCTCAGCGGCGTTTGTCTTGATGCAGTGGCTCCGGATGTAATCACAAGTTCCAGGCCACATCATCCGACAATACAGGCTCCCAGAGCCTCCCGTAAGTACTCCAAGTCATATTGCATACCTTTTACGGTGTGCCGCCCGCGATCAAACGCACTCTGCAAACGATTTCTTCATCTTTCTGATGACATCGTTTCCACAGTTCCCAATTGGTCACGCCTATTCTTCACACGCATACGGGAATTCCCATATTCACCGGCATTGATACGCCGGCGTAAATCCGCCTTGTGTCAAATATCACTTAAGAGATGAAGCCCGGGGACTCAGTCTGTGGGCAGCAGGAGACTTATGCCTGAACTCAACAGATTACCTGCATGTTTTTGCAAGATGAGCATTGCGGTATTTCTCGTATCGCTCTCATTCTCTCTTGATAGTTATTCCCAAAAGAGCGCTGCGCATGTGTACCGGGCGCGGGACATTCAAGTGCAGGCGGCGCGTTTTTCGCTGGAAGCACCGGTTGAGCTATCCTCTGTTGAGCTGCGCCTGAGCGGACCTGCAACGGTCACGGCCGGGCGGCTGCGGGTGTTTGGGCACGAAGGCGGACTCCCGATGCCTGCAATGATGCGGGATATCATTCCTCCGATCATTTTCAGCAAACAGCACAATGGCGTCGAAACAGTTGAGTTGCGCCTGGACCAGGCCCTCTACCTTGACAACGATCAGTTTTTTCTGGCGGTCGACCAGTTGTCCGGCGGAGTAATGCTTCTGACCGACATCGAACCTACCGTTGCGGACTGCGCCACTGAAAACGGCGACGTCTACAAATCGCAACTACTCCTGCGTGGCGAGACCTGGATGACTGCGCCGTTTCGTTTCGGTATTGCGGCGAATCTTAAACAGTTAACCGTTCCATCGGTCCGCTATGTTATCGACTCCACAGCATTTGACGATGTCAGTATTGGCGAGCACAACTTGCGGGCGGCTGAATACAGCCGCTCGAATCTCTGTGCCGCGGATGTTAACAACGACAACTACCTCGATCTGCTTGTCAATGGTCGTTTGTACATCAATCACGCGGGGCGGCAGTTTGTCGGCAGACAAAACGGTGAATCATCGTCGGACCGTCTGTCGTTTTTCCTGGATGTTAACCAGGATGGGTATGTCGACATTGTGCGAGTGGGACAGACCGGGGCAAGGATCATGCGATCATTGGCGGGCGGCGAGTTCACTGCTGAAAAGACGATAGAATTTGGCGAAACGCTGCACCTGGACTGTTTCAGTCTGGCCGATGTCGACGGCGACGGGCTGGAAGATGTCGTGCTGGGCGGAGACCGACTGCTGTTGTTAAAAAGCGGCGGAGAAATGGGTTTTCAAAGTGTCGAGACTATCGGCAGCGCAGACGATGTCATCAGTCTGACCTGTATCGATTACAATCTGGACGGTTTTCCGGATCTGTCTGTTTCCTGTTTAAGCGGCAGCGACGAACTTTGGCAAAACCAGGGAGACGGCAGTTTCAGGGAAGTGCACGGCAAGGTGTTTAACACAGAGAAGGTGCGCAAGGGCCAACAGTCGCGCGCTGTATTCTGGGCCGACATCAATCAGGACGGACGTCCCGATTTTCTCTCACCCGGCGTGGTTCCTGTTGAACTCATGCAGGAAACGGAGAGGGCGGAAGCGACGCGGTTCTGGCTGAGCGCTGCGCAGCGCGGTGAGTTGCGGATGCAGCGTTGGAATGCGGACGAATATATACGCGCGGAGCAGGAGCACAGCGGCGGGCTGTGGGCTGATCTGGACAACAATGGTTTGCTGGATTGTGTGCTGGCTCCCGCGCAGGCATGCCGGTTTACAGATGCCTATCTGCAGGAGACTCCGGGGCATTTCAAACTGGCAACACATGAGTTGGGGCTTGATGGTTTTGGCGGACTCGGGGACGTGCTGGCCCTGGATGCAGACAACGACGGAGCATTGGAAATTGTGGCGCTCAGCGGCGACAAACCGATTCTGCTGCGCAATACCGTACGTTCAGGTGATGCACTGGAAGTGCAATTGCACGCCGGCAGATCACAGGCGGGGCACGGGATCGCAAGGGCGACGGTGTTTTCAGGCGATACACAGATTACGCGTTTGCTGATCGGCGGTCGCGGGCTTGGCGTACAGGACGCGCCGCGCCTGCACTTTGGTCTGGGCGATCAAAGCCCGGACTCGATCCACGTTTTCTGGCCGGGCGCTACCGGTCCCGAGACATTTCAGACAGTGCCGTCAACGGGCCGGATAGATCTGTACGAAGGCGGCGGCGTGAATTACGGAGATCAGCACGGCGACGAACTGGCCATCAGCGCTTATCCCAACCCATTCAGCGGCAGCGTGACGCTGGACCTGATCGTACCGGTGGCAGGTCAACTGAATCTGGAAGTTTATACGGCGCGCGGCGAACTGGTTCGCGTTCTGTTTGAGGATGAAGTCAGTGCCGGGCGCATGGTGCAGACCTGGGCGGGCGATGATGCCGCCGGTCTGCGATTGCCGGCGGGGGCATATGTTTTCCGCGCCCGCATAGGCTCTTTTGAGGCCGGCGGACAACTGACTCTGTTGGACTGATCCATTGCAGTCCGTTAAACACATGTGGTTCGAATTTTAACGCGAAATATTTTGGATAGAAGGAGTACAACGGTGAGTGCAATTAAACAGAAACTCTTGATTGCCGCCTGTCTGGCGAGCGTTCTCTGCGCGGCGGGCGCATTGACTGTCAGCCTGACGTCCGGCAACACAGGCTCGGCGACGCGACTGGCCTTCGTGCGGTCAAATGTGTTAATCTACGAATACCAGGGTATGAAGGACGCACATGCGCGTCTGGAGACACTGTCGAATGAATGGCTTGGCGAGATTAAACAAAAAGAAGAAAATCTCAAGGGACAGCAGGAGTTGATTCACAAGGCCGCCGACGAGGGCGAGGTGCCGCAGGTACTGCAGCGCGACGCCGCGGCGGCCTACCACGAAATTGAAGCGCTCAAGTCTGAGATCGCCGGCGAGTTTCAGGAAAAGGAACAAAAGCTGACACAGGGAGCGCTCAATCAGATCAACGACTTTGTGCAGGAATACGGGCGCCGGGAAGGTTACGATCTGGTACTTGGAACCTCAAACTCAGGCAATGTGCTGTACGGCGTGGATGCTATCGACATTACCGACGAAGTGCTTAAAGAGCTTAACAGAGTGTACACGGGAAACAATTAAACGCCGGGGACTGAATCGCAATGCCGATGCCAACTGGTTTCATACCGGGATTGACTCGTTTGCTGCCGCTTGTCGGAATATGTATTCTGCTGATTTCCTGCGGACGCGAGAAGATGGATCACGCGGAGTTGATGCGCGCTTTGGAAGATCCAACCAGGGGACTGGTTCGGGAGCGCAGCGTGGGAGATCTGGTTCTGCGTTGCAAGTACATACCGCCGGAGCTTTCGGCCTGGCGCGAGATGCGCGGACGGGAGTTTAACATCGCAGAGTATCACCGGCGGGTGGCGGAGCACGCGCGTTTGCAGACCTTTGCGCTGCAGATTGCGCCTCGCGAGGACAAGGGCGCGGCGGTATCGATGCGCGGCGTGCAGGGCTACGAAGAGTTTGCGCAGCGCACGGCCGAGTTAAACTTCGGCATGGAAGATCGCCTGCGACTTGTGTCGGAGACCTGCGACATGCATCCTGTTCTGGCTTCGCTCAACAACAGCTATGAGTTAAACAGAGCACGAACGGTGATGATGGTGTTCGCGCCGCGGGAAGGAATGGAAGAATTGCCGCAGCGGGGAACTGTTGAGGTTGTGTTTGAAGATGATTTGTTCGCAACGGGAATACATCGTTTTGTTTTTGATGCGGAAACGCTGGTTAATGCACCGCAACTTGCAATCGGGAGTTCACAGAAATGACGCCGCGACCCAGATGGATGAAAACGGCCGCATGGCTGCTTACTGTTTGTTTTATCGCCGAGTTTGCCGCGCCGGGTCTGAGTTATGCTTTGACCTCGGGGCCGTCGCAGCCGGAGTTTTCCAGTTTTGAGCCGGTTGCGACGACCGGCATGGTCAACGAGTTCAGCGGCGGGTTTACCTACAACCTGCCGGTGGTTCAGATACCGGGCGCCAACGGCGGCGGTTATGCGCTTTCGCTGTCCTACCACAGCAATCACACGGCTGCAGAAGATGCATCCTGGGTCGGTTACGGATGGTCGTTAAACCCTGGCGCGATCAACCGGGGGAAACGAGGTTTTCCGGACGACGCGCATTCGGTAGATGTGAAGTATTACAACAAGATGCCCAAGAACGAAACCTATGCTGTAGGGGCGAGTGTGTCGGGGCAGGCGTTCAGCCATGAGGACTTTCCGATAGGTTTAAGTGCAAATTCGATGATTCGCTACAATAGCAATACTGGATTTTCAACTGTGCAGGGCTATGGGCTTTCCGTTGCGGGTGTCGCAAATTTTGGTTACCGGATCGAGGATGGCTACGGCAAGTTCAGTTTGGTGGTTACACCGCTAAATCTGATAACAAAACTGTTAATGAAATCAACCGACTTTGATGAGCTCGCGAATGATCTGTTTGGTGTGGAATGTGCTGAAGATTCTCCTGCAAACGGCATAGACCAGCTGCTGGACCTTGGAAAGAAAAACCAGGAACATAACAGCTCGATGAGTGAAGTTGCAGGAAGATTGAGCGCATACCAAGGTCGGGCCAGCAGCGTGCAGTCGTTGCCATTAAATGCCCCCAAATATTCCGGTGCATATTATACCATTAACATTCGCGGACATGCCTCTGCTGCTCCGAGTTCACCCGGTCAGATTGGCCCAATTTTTGGTCTGACCGGAAGTTATTCTTGGCAACAGCCTACAGGTGAGCAGACCAAACAGGCATATGGATACATGTATTCCGGTGAAGCGTACAAGTTTGACACACGCGATGATGCCGTGTTCGACTATATGACCGAAAAATCGGGCGACTTTACGCGCAAGGACCGATATTTGGGGATTCCCTTTAACAATTCCGACAACTTCGCCGTGAGCGGAGAAGGTTTGTCGGGGGCATTTCGCTTGCACAATCGCAGGCCGGGAATTTTCCATCCCAACCGCGCCAAGAGTACACTGGGGAATTATTCAATTGCACCTGAAATAAGTTGGGGGACACATTGGGGTATTGGCGGCGAAGCCAAAGTTGGACTTCAGCGTGTAAATGTCAATGAATGGATGGGTTCCTTAACCGGAGCGTTGAACTTTTCCAGTGATTATGATTCAAGCGGATACTTTTACGATGGAGAGCCGTATTTCTTTCGTTTTTCAGGCGACAAAGGTGGAACGGCAGTGTTTGACGGTGATGATGACCCTATTTCAACGGAATTTTCAGGTTTTTCCAGGGCACCCGCCCCGGATACCAGCAAGTTCCACGTGTTCATGAATGAAGATGTGCGGCCGGGGCGATCTTCCTTGATCTGCTACAATACCAATGCCGAAATGCTGGACACAATCGGCGGCGTTAACTATCGGGCGTTTACACGCGACAGTATGAACCTGTTTGGTCATGTCGACAGGACCGACCCGGTATTGCAAAAACAGATCGGTGAGATTGCGATTGTTAACAAATCCGGCAATTCTTTCCAGTATGGTCTGCCGGTGTATTCACGCAATGAACGCTCGATGCGTTTTGTGATGAGCGACGGCGGCGTGATCGACAATTCCTACCTGTATGTCGGGCGGCATGAGTCGTCGCACAGCAATGTCAGTGGTCAGTCGAGCGCCACGGCCTATGCTTCCAGCTATCTGTTAACGGCAATCACAACTCCGTCCTATCTGGACCGCACCGGCGACGGTCCAACAGATGACGACTTCGGAGGTTATACGCGTTTCGACTACCGCCGTACAGCGGGAACCTACGACAAATCCGGCGATGATACTGATGACGAATGGTATAAGTGGCGCTCGCCCTATACCGGTTATCACTACGATCCAGGTAAACTGATAACCAATAATGACAATGCCGGCACCGTGTCGTCGGGAGAAAAAGAACTGTATTACCTGCAAAAGGTGGAGACACGCTCCCACATAGCCTACTTTATCTGCAATAAAAGCGCCGACACAATTTCCCGCAGCGGGCTGTCGGACCTGATTCTGTCGGGTTCCGGTGACGAGCGTTTTGACGCATACGAGGCGTATCGCAATTCGTCTGAAGACGCAATCGAAGAAGAAAAAAAAGCGGCTGCCGGACAGGGACTGGAAGCCTACGACGGCAACTGGACGAGTGATCTCAGCGGACGAACATTTGACGGTCACACGCAGGTAGCCATGAACGAAAGTAAACAAAGCGTGCAGACACCCAACAAAAATGAATACCTGGAGCGAATTGTCGTTTATGCCAAGAATGCCAACGGCGATCCCGAGAAACTCTTAAAGACGGTGCATTTTGAGTATGACTATTCATTGATGTACTCACATCCGCAGGGTTACAACGCCTATTTCATTCACCGCGATACAGTGCATTCTTACACAGGTGCCGACTCGATAATTACAAATGACACCATCTACTACGGCGCCGGCCGTCTGAACTCGGCTACCAACTACAGCATAGACGGCGTGCATCCGGATCATGCCTCGACGCACGTCACGCAGTACAAACAAGGCAAATTGACGCTTAAACGCGTCTGGATGGAATACGAGGGTGTCGTCAACGCGCGCATCAGTCCTTATGACTTTGAGTATTCCTACAAGTGCGACGACGACACACACTTTGCAGCTGAGGTCAAATCGCGTTATCCCGATATTGTGTCGGCGATGAACGAAGTCAGCGACTCCTGCGGAACTAACGCAAGTGTCAACGAAAATCCGCCTTACCACATCAGCGCCTACGACAGGTGGGGATTCTACGATCCATCAATGCCGGCGCGACGACGAATTCACAAACCGTACGTGCCGCAGAATCCCCGTTCTTACTCGGATCCGGCCGTTTGGCACCTCAAGACAATTCGATTGCCTTCAGGGGGGGAGATACACGTTCAATACGAACGCAACAGGTATTCTTATGTCCAGGATCAACCGGCGATGGCGATGGTTAAATTGTTCGACGTGGAATTCAAAGAGAATAACACGTACCGCTGTTACCTGGAGGTGGATTCCGAACTCGGGGTGACAGATTCCAGTGAAATGCGGGAACTGGCTTCTAAAATACACAAAGAGCTCGGCCCGGGGAGCGGCGAGCGGGTGTTTTTCCGCTTTTTATATCAAATGAAAGATTGTCACATAAGCCATAAGACAAAGTCATTTCCGCAACAAGGATGCGACTACGTCAGTGGCTACAGCAATATTGTTAATACCGGAGTATCAGAATACCTTAGAGAAAAGAGACTTTGGGTGGATCTACGCAGCGACTTTACTCCAGTTGATATTGCTCACGAGTACATTAAGGCCAACCGGGCCAAAAACTATGCGTGCGACAGCCAGGTCGAGTTGAATAATCCCGACTTTACGAGTGCAAGTTTCTGGAATAGTTTATTGGCGTTTTTGCCGGCAGAACCGCTGATTGAGCAGTTTATCTCCCTGGTACTTGACGTCGATGGACCACCAATTGCTGAATATTCCTATCTCCGTATTCCACTTACACGCGCCAAGTACGGCGGCGGCGTCCGTGTTAAACGCCTCCTGATGTACGATGACGGCCTGGAGTCGGGCGACGCCGTTCTGTATGGCACGGAGTATTTGTACGAAAATGAAGACGGCAGTTGCAGCGGCGTGGCAACCAATGAACCATCGGAAGGGCGAGAAGAAAACTCGGTTGTACGTTATTTGAAAAAGCGCGACGACCGCAACTTCCTGGAGTTCCTGGCGGCCGGTTCAGACCTTGCGCAAGGAGAGGGTCCGCTTGGTGAGACTTTGTTGCCGGGACCGACAGTCAACTACGCACGCGTTGTGACAAAAAGCATTCACTCCGGAAAAACCTCAACCGGATTTACCGTGACGGAGTTTAACACGGTACGCGACTATCCGATGAAGGCCAGAAATACTTCATTGAATCTGGAAACGAGTATCGTCGATGCAGTTCTGGAGGTTCTATTGCAGTCTTCGATGAGCAGATACTGGGCCAGTCAGGGTTATGCCTTTGAACTCAATTCGATGCACGGCCAGCAGAAACGCATTGCCAAATACGGCGGAGAATACGACCCCGACGATCCCGGCAAATCGTATCTGGTTGAGTCCGCTGAGTTCGAGTATTATGAACCGGGCGAAAAGATTCCGATGTTTAACGGTCCGTCCGAGGCGATCACCTTTGAAAGCCCCGGTAAAGAAGTTGAGCTGGTCACCGAAGCCAAAGAAGTGGAAGATCGCACTGATTTCTTCGCGGTTTCGGCGGATGGCGGGTTCAAGTTCCCCGGTTTACTGTTGACGCCGGATCCTTTTTTCACGTTCGACAGACCGAATTACACCTACGACGAAGCAATCGTAAAAACCTACGTCACAAACAAGATTGTGCATTACCCCGTTTTCCAGAAGTCGATAACGACCTTCAAGGAAGGCATCCAGCATAAACAAACCTTTGCCGCATTTGATCCGGCCACAGGCGAGCCTGTAATCACGTTGAACGCCGATGCCTTTGACGGCCTGAATCTGCCGCAGAGCGCCGACCACAAGGGCAGCTATGCCAGCTACAGTTTCCCGGCCTGGCAGCAGTACCCGCAATTGGGGCAGGCGGCATATAACTACCGTCTGCGCGGCTTCGGCGCAACCTACAACCAGGGAAGCAAAATTCTGGCGGTGACGTCCGGCGGGGAGCGCATCGGCGTGGGCGACAAAATCAGATTGCGCGCGGGCGCCGGTCTGCACGCGCTCTACGACGTGACAGGCGTTGGCGCAGGCGGAACAAGCATAAACCTGCAACTGGTTTCGCACAGCTTTGATCTGGCCGGCGGGACGGTCGACTGGGAAATCATCCGCAGCGGCCGCCGCAACCAGCTCAACATTTCGGCCGGCTCACTGACAACGTATGGACGCGATTCGGCCGATGTCGTCGGCACGAGCGACCTGACACAGCTCAGCAGCGGCGTTGTTTCGGCAAGTGCGACGGTTTTCAGCGATTACTGGCCCTACGATGCGGGTCTGTACGGCGAAGTGTTTCCCGGCAGCATGAATACGCCGACCGACTACGAGACGGGCGTGCGCGGCCGCTTACGACCTTCGCGCAGTTATGTGTATCGCCGCGACGTACAATCCGGTGTAGCCGCCTCGACGGATCGCAACTACAACGACGCCGGCGTCATGAGCGGCTTCAGCTTCTTTGACTGGGCAAACACCGGCAACAACGGCGCAAACTGGGTCGGATTGACCGAGGTGACGAAAGTCTCGCCGCATGGCGAGGTACTCGAAGAAGTCGATGTGTTGGGCATTCCGTCCGCCGCACGTTTTGCGCACTCCAATCAGGTGCCGCGCATGGTGGCGGCCAATGCCGAATTCGGCAGTCTGGTATTCCGCTCATTCGAAGAAGGCGACGGCAACAGCGCCGGCACGGCGCACTCCGGCGACAATTCCTTTGAGCTGACCAGCGCGGGTTACATAACGGTCGACAGTCTGGAAGGCAGCAGCAGGCTGCGTGCCAGCGGTGCGCTGATGCAGGTCTGGACCAGGGGCGGGCCCGTGCCGTCCATCAACGCCCGCATTGACGGCAACAGCGTCAGCCTGCAGAAGATTGCACAGAGCGGCGAGTGGACGCTGTACGAAGGCAGCGTTGCCGCCAATCTGCTTAGCGCGAGTGGAACACTGGATGTTGAAGTTATCCGGGCGACGGACAGTACGTACATTGACGACTTCCGCGTACAGCCGCTCGACGCCCAGGCGAGCTGTTATGTCTACGACCCGGCCAATCTGCGGCTGATCACCCAGTTTGATGACCAACACTTTGGACTGTACTACCAGTACACGGCCGAAGGCAAGCTGGCGCGCCGGCTGATTGAAACAGTGGACGGCATGAAAACCGTGCAGGAGAGCCAGTACCATACGCCCCTGGCGGACAGAAGCACGTACGGGCTGGGAGGCGCGCAGATCAGCAGCCTGGTCTTGTCTTCCACATACGACAATGTTTCGCCGCAGTACCTGCCGATGCCGCCGATGCGGGATGCTTCGCCCGGCAGTTTGCCGATCAAACGCGACAAGGACGGATCGTTTGACATTCTGGATGTGAATCTGAAAGGCAGCGACGGTAAAGTAAACATACTTAACATCGATACGCTTCAGTTCGGTAAAGAGGAGAACAATTAAATGCAGATCCAATCCGGAAAACGCGGCGTGCCGTACAGCCTTGCCCTGGCAGTTGTTTTACTCGGCATGTTAACCGCCGGAGTTCACGCGGCGGACCCAACGCCCTGTGAACCATGCCGATGGACGAACGATCCGTGGAGTGCGGATACGAGTTACGAAGTGACTCTATACGAACAGTACTGTAAAGCGACAATCTTTTATAAAACACGGAAGTGTTTACACGACGGTTGCAATGAGGTGCAGATTGACAGAATATTGTTTTCCGATAGCTGTAATATGTCTTCTGTTGAAGAATTTTCAGCATTTACAAGATTAGGAAACGTGTTCTACGACTTTGTCAATAACAATCCAATGAGTTTTCCGCCGAACAATGCAGGGGAAAGCAGTTGCTGGCGTTTTGTCACCCCTCGTTGTTGGCGTACGGCAACAATCCCTTGTACCGGTGACGGAGGATACGGTAATCCATCACACAATTTAATTGCCTGCAGCGAGACCGACTGCTGTGTCTCGCAGGTTGTCGTGGTGAAGGACGGTTGCTCGGAGCTGCATTTCCATGAGTATCCATTGGATGAAGATTATTCTGGGTTGACTGGTTTCAGCGACATGTATGATCCCGATAAAGATTGTGAAGAATGTACGCCGTTGATTGGTGGGGGACCTTCGATCGAGTGTGCGAACTATTGTGTTAAGTTGATTTTTGAGGGCCTTGTCAAACTCTATTCAAACTAGCGGTCATCCGATGAAGAAGCAAATTTACCGGTTAATAAGCCGGCAAGCGATTGGTGCCGGAGTCTTTGTGGCGATTCTTTCATTCAATGTAATTGGTAGTCTGGCACAACAAGCTCCAACACAAGCCGATACCCGCTCGGCGGTGCGCAAGGCGCTGGATCTGCTGCAAAGCGTGGACGGGCATACGGCCAGCCTGTTGGAATTGGACGTCGTCATGCACATTCGCGATCGGCGCATCAACGGTAAGGTGCACGTGCAGGAATCGCAGATTCGCACGCTGGCGGCTGACGGCCGCGTCGAGGTCAGCAGCCCGCAGGGGCTTGTGATCAGCGACGACATGGTTGCCGTGGGCATACTGCACGAGCACAAGCGGATTATTGTTCGCGACGTGAAAGCCGCCGAACGAGCGGGAGCCGGCGCATCCGTCGAGTGGTCGGCCGCTCTGCGCGACACGCTTTTGACCCTTATGCAGGTTGAGCAGGACGAGCAGCGCGACTCACTGCGCTACATTGCAATGACGTGTCCGCGGGCGGAGAACATCGGCAGCCAGATCAAAGCGGTTGAAGTCTGGCTGGACGGCGCCGGGCGTCTGCAGCGCATCGTGCTGGAGCACGTGCTGAAGTCGAACATTGCAAAGGCCGACTACACAGTGCGAACGGTTGCCGTGGGCGACGACGTCCACGAAACGCCGAAACAACCGCTGGACCTTGTTTTTACTCGCAGCGGCAAGCTGCAGGCCAGGTACTCCGGCTACGAGTTGCTGGACATTCGCTCCAGCCGGCCGTGACCGTGTTGTATGACTGTTGTTGAAGAGGTAATTTAAGTCTGAACTGTTTTCAGATGAGTAATTGAGGATCGAAAGACATGCCTGCTTTGCACAAGTTTTTACTTGCTTTCGCTGCTATTACCCTGGTAGCCTGCAGCGACGACGACTCGGGTACAAATCCGCCGGACAACAATGAACCGGAGAACAAGGTGGGCATCGAGATGGTGCGCATCGAACCGGGCACCTACACACGCGGCGATGATGTGGACACATATGCCCAACCCAAACATCTGGTGACGATAACCAAGGCCTTCTGGATCGGCAAATACGAGCTGCTCGGTTCGGAATACAACAAAGTCATGGGCGAGGGCGCGGACTACTACGAGAGCGAGCGGCATCCCGTGGATTCCACTGACTGGTATAAAGCGGTGGAGTTCTGCAATAAACTCTCGGAGTACGAAGGATTGACGCCGGTTTATACAATCAACGGCGAAGATGTGAGCTGGGATCAGAACGCCGACGGCTATCGTCTGCCGACAGAAGGAGAATGGGAGCTGGCCTGCCGCGGCGGAACCAACACAGCTTTGTACAACGGCGATATTCCCGCAGTTAACTCCGAGCCTTACAGGCATTCACTATTGGATGAGATCGCCTGGTATGCCGAAACCGGCGGCAAACCAAAACAAGTGGGTCTTAAACAGCCCAATCAGTTTGGCTTGTACGATATGTTGGGAAATGTTGCTGAACCATGCTGGGACAAGGCCGCTTCCTATTCGGTTGAGGCAAAAGTCGATCCAAATGGGCCTGAGACTGGCAGACGAATCATTATGAAAGGTGGATCTTATAGTTCCAGAGCCAACGGGACAAGGTGCGGTTCGAGATATGATATTGCGTTTACTGGTGTAGCGAAATGGAGAGGGTTGCGGCTGGTTCGAAATGCCGAGTAAAAAAAGACGAATCTGCGTGTCGAACTTGTTTAACACTCAAGAGATTAAACATTGCATGAAATCCGGGGTAATAAAATATCTGACAGCGTTGATTCTGGTATTAACGCTTGTAGCCTGCAGCGACGACGACACGGGTACAAATCCGCCGGACAACAATGAACCGGAGAACAAGGTGGGCATCGAGATGGTGCGCATTGAACCGGGCACCTACACACGCGGCGACGATGTGGACACATATGCCCAACCCAAACATCTCGTGACGATTACCAAGGCTTTCTGGATCGGGAAGTACGAACTGCTCGGTTCGGAATACAACAAAGTCATGGGCGAGGGCGCGGACTACTACGAGAGCGAGCGGCATCCCCTGGATTCTGTTAACTGGTATGACGCGGTGGAGTTCTGCAACAAACTCTCGGAGTACGAAGGTCTGACGCCGGTCTACACAATCGACGGCGAAGATGTGAGCTGGGATCAGAACGCCGATGGCTATCGACTGCCGACCGAAGCTGAGTGGGAATTGGCTTGCAGGGCGGGTACGTCAACCTCGTTGTACAATGGTGAGATGCCGAGGATCGATTTTTCGCCGCACACTCATCCGTTGCTCGACGAGATTGCATGGTATGGGGAACGTACAGGTGTAGCGTATCAAGTGGGATTGAAAAAACCCAATCAATTTGGTTTGTACGATATGATTGGGAATTTGGCGGAGTGGTGTTGGGATTGGGCTGCTTCCTATTCGTCAAGCGCTAAGGTTGATCCCATGGGCCCCGAAAATGGCCGGCGGAAAATTGCCAAAGGCGGGTCTTACGCAGCAGAGCCAAATATCGCTCGTTGCGGCACCAGATACGAAGTCTCGCCAGCTGGAACCGGACTAGGTGCAACTTTTCGAGTGGCCAGAAATGTTGCGAATTAACAATTGCTGCAAGACTTGACAGCGTAGAATTCTATCTGTTTTTCGTGTGGTCCTGGCACCACATGTGCGGAGATTGCAAACACCGGTAAACCTGCTGAGCCAGATCCGCCGGCGTTAAGCAAAACTCAAAAAGTCTTTTAACATTTGTCTGGTGAATTCGCCGATAGTCACATTGATGTGAGCAATGACATGATGAAACACATACTGAAAATGTTAATCCTGGTTTTTACGCTCGTGGCCTGCGGCGACGACGACTCGGGTACCAATCCGCCGGACAACAATGAACCGGAGAACAAGGTGGGCATCGAGATGGTGCGCATCGAACCGGGCACCTACACACGCGGCGACGACTTCGACGAATTGGCCCAGCCTAAACATCTCGTAACAATAACCAGGGCCTTCTGGATCGGCAAGTACGAGATACTCGGTTCGGAATACAACAAAGTCATGGGCGAGGGCGCGGACTACTACGAGAGCGAGCGGCATCCATTGGATTCCATTTCCTGGTACGATGCGGTCGAGTTCTGTAATAAACTCTCGGAGTACGAGGACCTGACGCCGGTCTACACAATTGACGGCGAAGACGTGAGCTGGGATCAGGATGCAGACGGCTATAGATTGCCGACGGAAGCGGAGTGGGAGCTGGCCTGCCGCGGCGGTACCAACACAAACTTATACAATGGCGATATTCCTACGCTTAAATTTGGAACTACAAGGCATGAACTGCTTGACGAGATTGCCTGGTATGCATATCCCAATGGTACAACACCTTTTCAGGTTGGACTTAAGCAACCCAATCAGTTCGGTTTGTACGATATGTTGGGTAACGTGGCGGAATGGTGCTGGGACCGTGCTGCACCTTATTCAGAAGTTGCACAGGTCGATCCAACCGGCCCGGAAACCGGGCGCAGGAGGATATTCAAAGGAGGTACTGTTTCCACAATGGTTAACTACGTTCATTGTGGCACACGCTATGATGTCAATCCGGATATTGTAAATCGTTTGGGAGCGTTTCGAGTTGTCAGGAGCAGTATTAACTAACGTAGTAGAACAAAGTGTTGTGGTCGGTTCAAACGGCTATTAATTGGCATATGGAAATTCCGAAACGCGAAGAGTGCTGCCACATGAGACTGGCAGACGAATCATTATGAAAGGAGGATCTTGTGGTTCCAGAGCCAACGGGAAAAGAAGCGGATCGAGACATGATATTGCGTTTACTGGTGTGGCGGCATGAAGAGGGTTGCGGCTGGTTCGAAATGCCGAGTAAAAAAAGACGAATCTGCGTGTCGAACTTGTTTAACACTCAAGAGATTAAACATTGCATGAAATCCGGGGTAATAAAATATCTGACAGCGTTGATTCTGGTATTAACGCTTGTAGCCTGCAGCGACGACGACACGGGTACAAATCCGCCGGACAACAATGAACCGGAGAACAAGGTGGGCATCGAGATGGTGCGCATTGAACCGGGCACCTACACACGCGGCGACGATGTGGACACATATGCCCAACCCAAACATCTCGTGACGATTACCAAGGCTTTCTGGATCGGGAAGTACGAACTGCTCGGTTCGGAATACAACAAAGTCATGGGCGAGGGCGCGGACTACTACGAGAGCGAGCGGCATCCCCTGGATTCTGTTAACTGGTATGACGCGGTGGAGTTCTGCAACAAACTCTCGGAGTACGAAGGTCTGACGCCGGTCTACACAATCGACGGCGAAGATGTGAGCTGGGATCAGAACGCCGATGGCTATCGACTGCCGACCGAAGCTGAGTGGGAATTGGCTTGCAGGGCGGGTACGTCAACCTCGTTGTACAATGGTGAGATGCCGAGGATCGATTTTTCGCCGCACACTCATCCGTTGCTCGACGAGATTGCATGGTATGGGGAACGTACAGGTGTAGCGTATCAAGTGGGATTGAAAAAACCCAATCAATTTGGTTTGTACGATATGATTGGGAATTTGGCGGAGTGGTGTTGGGATTGGGCTGCTTCCTATTCGTCAAGCGCTAAGGTTGATCCCATGGGCCCCGAAAATGGCCGGCGGAAAATTGCCAAAGGCGGGTCTTACGCAGCAGAGCCAAATATCGCTCGTTGCGGCACCAGATACGAAGTCTCGCCAGCTGGAACCGGACTAGGTGCAACTTTTCGAGTGGCCAGAAATGTTGCGAATTAACAATTGCTGCAAGACTTGACAGCGTAGAATTCTATCTGTTTTTCGTGTGGTCCTGGCACCACATGTGCGGAGATTGCAAACACCGGTAAACCTGCTGAGCCAGATCCGCCGGCGTTAAGCAAAACTCAAAAAGTCTTTTAACATTTGTCTGGTGAATTCGCCGATAGTCACATTGATGTGAGCAATGACATGATGAAACACATACTGAAAATGTTAATCCTGGTTTTTACGCTCGTGGCCTGCGGCGACGACGACTCGGGTACCAATCCGCCGGACAACAATGAACCGGAGAACAAGGTGGGCATCGAGATGGTGCGCATCGAACCGGGCACCTACACACGCGGCGACGACTTCGACGAATTGGCCCAGCCTAAACATCTCGTAACAATAACCAGGGCCTTCTGGATCGGCAAGTACGAGATACTCGGTTCGGAATACAACAAAGTCATGGGCGAGGGCGCGGACTACTACGAGAGCGAGCGGCATCCATTGGATTCCATTTCCTGGTACGATGCGGTCGAGTTCTGTAATAAACTCTCGGAGTACGAGGACCTGACGCCGGTCTACACAATTGACGGCGAAGACGTGAGCTGGGATCAGGATGCAGACGGCTATAGATTGCCGACGGAAGCGGAGTGGGAGCTGGCCTGCCGCGGCGGTACCAACACAAACTTATACAATGGCGATATTCCTACGCTTAAATTTGGAACTACAAGGCATGAACTGCTTGACGAGATTGCCTGGTATGCATATCCCAATGGTACAACACCTTTTCAGGTTGGACTTAAGCAACCCAATCAGTTCGGTTTGTACGATATGTTGGGTAACGTGGCGGAATGGTGCTGGGACCGTGCTGCACCTTATTCAGAAGTTGCACAGGTCGATCCAACCGGCCCGGAAACCGGGCGCAGGAGGATATTCAGAGGAGGCGCTTTAACCTCGCGTGTAAACTATGTGCATTGCGGTACACGATTCGATGTTAATCCGGATCTTGCTGTTACTGTCGGTGCATTTAGGGTTGTCAGGAATATTGCAAACTAAAACAATAGAGTGCAAAGTACTTTCGGACGGAACTGTCTTTCTTGGCAGAAATGACCACTGAGGTACGGAGATTACACAACGGTTGACGGTCAAGGTTTGATCCGCCGGCGTTAGCCAGAGTTCAATCTGTTATTAAACATTTGTCTGTAGAAAGACGTTGCAAAAGCAGCGGAGGGATTGTCATGCCCAATTCAATCAAACATCTGCCTTCAACAATCAGCAAAGTTGTACTGGGTATCGGCCTGGCAGCCGGTCTGCTTTTTGCCGCCGCGCCGTCGCCGCAAACAGCAATTGACAATGGCGGGCAGTCCGGCAGTCGTTTTGCTGAATTGCTGCCGGATGGCCCGCCGCTGCTGCAAAGTTACTACGTGCACGAGCGCAATACGGACTCGTTGCTCGTCGGCGGCGATATTACCGACAGCGCCAAAATAGTGCTCTACCTGCACTCCGATCCCGATCCGGTGTACTGCGTCGAGCGCTGCATCAAAAGCGCCAAGGTGTATTTGCGCTTTGATGTTAACGGCAGCGATGGGCTGTTTGACAACGGGAAAACGGCTTTTAACACTGGCGTAAGTGTCAATTTAGCTGAAATTGATAACATGGCTGATACAATCGGCTCTATGTCACTGTCGCTCAATGCCGGGGCGTCAGTTGATTCCGTCAGCCCGGAACAGTGGTATGTTTACGACATCACTTCTGACCATCCACTAAACTGCGACGGATCTGGAAATTCAGAGTTCGAACGCGTGGAGATTGATCTCACTTCGGTAACCTTGCCGGGCGGCGCGCTGAACGACAGTCTGCGCTTTGAGGCGCGCCTGGTGGAGGAGTACGCGGTCCAGGCGACAAAAAGCGGTTCGCCGACTGATCGGCTTGTCAGCCCGGTGCAGGCCACCTCACAGCACCCGATGGTGTTTGAGTGGCAGAACATTGATTGCGCAAACGATTCATTTCCGAATTATCAGTTCCAGCTCTTGCGTTTGTTTAATACCGATACCGCCAACCGGCATACGCCGCAGACGATTAAAACGGTGGTTGACTGGGACAAAGCACTAACACTGGAAACCTATGGTCCCCGGCAGGAAATGACGTTAACAGTTGCGGAAGGAACCGGGTTTTACATCTGGCGCGTGCGCCCGATCGGCGATTTCTATGAAGGCGGCATTGCCAACGACAGCAACTGGGGCGTGTGGTCGTGGTCGCCGCCGGACGACACCGTGATGACCGTAACTTACAGCGGCGGAACGAGTTACACGCCGTCGCAGTACAAAGAATGTCTGGTGTACTACACGCAGTTTGACGATACCCTGAATTTTATTTACGGGCGTGTTTTCAGCGAAGGGCAGAACAGCGTGCCGGGAATATCCGAGTCGATTAACTACGCCGATGGTTTATTGTTCAGCCGCCAGCAGCAGGCGCGTCTGCAGTCGCAGGACTGCGTACTGGTATCCGGTTCGATTTACGACTTCAGCGGCAGACCGACCCTGACGCCTATGGGCGCGCCGGTTAACCAGAGCAAATTTAACTACGTCCCGGAATTGTACACTACCGGGGGAGAACTCTACCGCGCCGAACATTTTGATGCGGACGCAAACTACAAAAGTCCATCCCTGCTGGACGGCGGTCCCGTGGCGGACTACTGGTCCAGCGTCAACCCCGACACACAGATTCCGTCGGCCGATTCACTGGCATTTGCGCGCACCTTGTTTTATCCGGAAGCTTCCGGCCGCGTGCAGGAGCAGTCCGGTCCCGGTTTAACGCACAGTCTGTACGGCGGACGTACCGTCAAAACAATTTACTCGAACGCCTCCGAGCGTGAACTTGTCAGCATTTTCGGCGACGAAGCGCCCTATGTTAACGGCGTGACGCGCGTGCTGAGTATCGATCAAAACAACGTTCCGAGTATTCAGTACATCGAGAAAGAAGGCCGCGTGCTGGCCACCTGTTTGTTGTATCTGCCGGCCAACGACAGCCTGCTGATGCCGCTGGACCACGAGACGCTTGCCGAAGATTATGTCAACGCACTGACGATTGCGGACACAATCAAGGTTCCGACTTCCTACGCCGGCCTGTACAACGTCCACGGTTCGAGCAAGATCTATCTGAATGAGCAGGATACGGTCACGCTGCGTTACAGCATCAGCCCGCAGAGCTTTGACCTGGAGTGTCAGGATTTCTGCCGCACCTGCGACTACCGGATTATCAGGTCCTTCCGGCGGACTTTCCCAACGGACAGCACCCTGCTGCTGGACACCCTGGTGATCGATCCGGCGCTGTGTCCGGCCGGGGACAGCGTATTTGCCGATGTTGAAGTGAACGCAAGTCCCGGAATATACACGATGGAACGTTGGGTGTTAAGCAATCGCGCCGACACGCTGAGCACTGCCGGCGGCGACGTTGTGCGGCCGATCGTTAACGCGTATTGCGACACCGTCAGATCCGCATATGCGGCCGTGCTGCGCGACACCCTGAATTCCATTTTTGGGGAGAGTTATCTCAATGCCTGGTATCATCCGGATTCTACAAAGTCCGGCCCCTTGTACGACTCGCTGTTGAAAAGTTATCTGCAGTACTACGCCGCCCTGGACAGCAGCAAAATACTGCCGATTGACACGTGTTGTTCGATCTGGCTGCCGCCTTCGAGCTGTGTTAACGGATGTGATCCGCCGGTAAACTTTGAAGAATTCATGTTCGACATGTGGCGCGATTCGATGGGTTTGACGCAGGACAGTCTGAACTACTATTTCCGCGACCGCGAAGGCTTGCCGAAGTTCAGCGGCGCAGCACAGGACACCGGCTTGTTTAACAACATTGTCGCCGGAATGCAGGCGGACGGTTATGACTGCTACAAGCTGTGGCGCTGCTGGCAAAACCAGATAGAAATGCTGCCGGGGCGCATGTTTAAACGCGATACGGCCACTCTGGATCTGATTGTCGAGGCCGATACGCTGGTGTACCAGCAGGGTTTTGATCTGCTGGAAAACTTCCTGAGCTGCGCCGGCAAGCGCCTGAGTGAGTTTTCATCGTCACCCTACGGCAGTAACGGCTATCTGGAGTATCCCTGGCGAATATATCCGCAACCGGACGCTGGATGCCTTTCCGACATGGGATACGTTCCGCTGGGATTCACGGGCGACTCTCTGTGGCATCTTTCGGTTGCCGTCGACAGCGCCGTGGTTTACGCCAATCACGAGAACCTGTACCGATGTTACATGAATAACTTGTACCGCGCACAGGACTCCACTCGTTATGTCGACGAATTCGGCGGTGAGATTCCCGATCTGGACTGCGGCGGGCAGGACTTTGACGACTGTCTCGACAGCCTGGTGGCGATCATGATCGACAGTTGTGAAGCGCGCTGTGAAGCACGCCGGGAAGCCTTCAGAGATTCGCTGGCCTATGCATTTGCCTACGATGGCATCGCGGTGCAGCGCGTGGATTCGCTGGGTGTGAACTACAGCGATATAGAAATAACAACTCCCGTGCGGGATACAATTACGGCATACGAATTTAACTGTCTGGCCGACATGCTGGTGGGACATTGCAATGATCAATGCCAGTTAACAGTTAATATCAACGGAAGCAACATTGAGTCGGTTGGAACGGAAGAGGAGATCGAAAACTATACCAATGCCCGTTACAGTCCATTCTTCAAGATCCGCCTGCCGTCAGTTTGTACGGACTGTCCCGACACGGCGTACTATCGGATTATCGACTCGGTCTACACGAATCTGGCTTTGTTGAAGGCGATTGACACTCTGAACTGCGAGTTGCAGAATTTCCGGGACACAATGACAAACGACATTGATTTCTGGAAGTACTACGATGCGTATGTGCTGGCTGCAGGGTTCTATGGCCCTCTATACAGTTGCCTGCCGGACACGGCCGCCAGATTAGTGGTTCACAAAGATGTTCCCGGGCGTTTCAGGCGTGAACAGATTTACGATCCAGTCACTCAAGGTGCGAGCTGCCGACTTGTGTACGCTACTCCGCTGGGGCTGGTGGACAATGTTGATGCCGGAGAAGTACACGCACTGGTGTTTGTGTTAAACAATTATCTGGATTCGGCCTGGGGCAAAGTAGCCGGCGCCGACAGTTTTATTCCGACTGACTCCGCCAGCACTGAATTTTTCGACCCGAGCGGCTACTACACCTGGAAGGGAGGATCCTACTCCACCCCGTATAATGATCCGCTTTATCACGAGTGGGACACGTGCTACAATGACTCCGCTCAGGCCTGGGAATACTGCGATCACTTTTTGACCTGCATCAACGGTCAATCCAATCCGGTACCGCTGACCGACGTTGTCGATATTACATCCCATACTACCAGTCGTTTCCGCCGCGATGCAGCCGACAGCGTGGAATACATCATGGGAACCTATGAGTTCAGTTTTTACGGTGCGTACGACAGCGCGGATGTGAGCATACGTTTGCAGTACGGCGATCGGTCGGGCGAGAACATGCATTCGATCGATTTGATAATGGAAGTGGATGGACGACTCGACACCTGCCGATTTAACAGCACGACGGAAAAATACGAGTTAAGCGCGCTGCTGGACACGACTTTCAGAGCTGCCGTCGGTTACTTCCGAAGCAACACGGAGGGCGGGCTGGAGTTTTACGTGCCCGGCAAAGACTGGTCATTTGCGATCGGCACGTTTACCGTTGGTTGCCAGGAGCCCTGCGACGTGCGCCAGGAGATTTGTTCGCTGACATGTGATACACTGCGTTGCGATCCCATTTGTTTCAAGTGGGAAGACGAACCAGATGTGGAGCCGGACGTAATGCTGCCGAAGTCCTGCGCCCAATTGGCCGTTGAGACGCTCATTCCGCATCTCGAATCGCAGTTATTCGACGTATGCCTGGAAGAAGCGACCGAAAATGTGAAGGAGTCGTATAAAATCGCGTGTGGATTGCCCGCCTCGTTGCAGGACGAGTTTATTGCGGAATACGGCAACAGTTTTTATCACTACACGCTCTACTACTACGACCGCGCCGGCAACCTTATAAAAACCATCCCGCCGAAAGGCGTGGATCTGGCGCACTCCGACACGCTCACGCGCAATACGCGGCCCGCCCATACGCTGCCGACGACCTACGAATACAACTCACTTGGCCAGTTGGTTAAACAAACAACGCCGGATGGCGGCGCGACGGATTTCTGGTACAATGCCAAAGGACAGTTGCGCCTTTCGCAGAATGCGGAGCAGGCGTTAAACGACGAGTACTCCTACACCCGCTACGACGGCCTGGGACGTATTGTTGAAGTTGGTCAAACGACAATTTTAACGGGCGCCGAGCAGGACAGCGCTGATCTGTTTGTGTTCCCGCAGGGCAGTGTGGAGCAGATAACTCAAACCACGTATACGACGGCGGCCTCGCCGACCGTGAGTTATCCGGCTACGGGACAAAACCAGCAGTATTTGCGCAATCGCGTCAGCTGGACCTTGACCGACCACGACGGCAACACCGGAACAACGGGCGATCAGGTGCGGACGGTCTACAGTTACGACGCACACGGCAATGTTGTCTGGCTGATGCAGGATTTGCCGGGGCTGGGCGAGACCTTTGTACACTACGACTACGATCTGATCAGCGGCAGGGTGAAGGAAGTTGTTCTGCGCGAAGGCGCGGCCGACGAATTCCGCTATCGCTATCGCTATGACGACGACGGCCGATTGCTCTGCGCCGAGAGTTCGAACAACGGCGTGATCTGGGAAGAAGACGCCAAATACGCTTACTACGCCCACGGTCCGTTGCGGCGTGTGGAGCTGGGCGACGACCGCATCCAGGGCATGGACTATACTTACACCATTCAGGGCTGGTTGAAGGCGATCAACCATCCGGCGCCGGATCCGACGAACGCTCCGAGCCCAGGCCCGGCCTACGACCCGGGTGGCGACGGCGATCTGGTTGCGGCGGACGCATACGGTATGACGCTTGGCTATTTCCCCGGCGATTTTACCAACTACGCTTCGGGCAGTTCGCCGTTCAATCAATCGGCCGACTGGACGCTCAACGGCGATCCGCTCTACAACGGCAATATCAGTTCATGGACCGGGAATATCATGACGAGCGGTCAGGGCGGCAAACAGTTTGAGCAGTTGACCGGTTATACGTATCGCTACGATCTGCTCAACCGGATCAAACGGGCGAGGTTCAATTCCTGGAACAGCGTCGGCGATACCTTTGATCTTCTGACCGACTACGGTGCGCACTTTGCCTACGACCCCAACGGCAACCTCGACACGCTCAAGCGCTGGGGCTCAGGCGCAAGCAAGTTCGACGATTTTCTTTACCACTACAACAGTAACAGCAACAAACTGAGCTGGGTCACGGACAATGTCGTAACTTCGGCCCTGGTCGGAGATATCGAAGGTGGTCAGGGCACAAACAACTACAGCTACGACGCCATCGGCAATCTGACGGCCGATGTGCAGGAAGGTATCAGCGACATCGACTGGACGGCTTACGGCAAGATCCGTTCGGTGGAAGAGACCGACAGTACGCGGATCATTTACAGCTACGACGCCGCGGGCAACCGCATTCTGAAACAGGACAAACGCTGGAACGGAAGTTCATTTGCTCTTGAAAAAGAAACGTGGTACATTCGGGACGCCGCAGGCACCGTTCTTTCACAATACGAAAAGTCGCAATCGGGCGATACCACGACACGGCAGTCGGAAGTGCCGCTGTACGGCAGCAAGCGCCTCGGACTGTTCCGTCCGGAGCAGGACCGCTGGGCGACGGTGTCGAGCGATCCTTTGTACACGCGTTATGTTGACGAGCGCCAGTTTGAGTTGTCGGACCATCTGGGCAACGTCAGGGCGGTCGTCGGGGACGTCCGATTACCTGTCAGTTCCCGTTTCATCGCGGATCTGAAAGCCTACAACAACTACTATCCGTTCGGCATGCTGCAATCGGACAGGAGTTGGGCATCGGAGAGTTATCGATATGGGTTTAACGGTATGGAGATGGACAATGAAGTTAAGGGCGCCGGTAACGCACTTAACTTCGGGGCGAGGATCCATGATCCGCGGTTGGGACGGTTTTTGAGTGTGGATCCGATGACTGCTGAGTACCCGGGAGCCGCACCGTATAGTTTTGCGGCAAGTTCACCAATCTCATTCATTGACTATAATGGTGAGAATCCAAGAATATTCACTTGGATACGGGAAGGCTTCAGAAGAGGGCCGAAATTGTGGAGGGCAACAAGTGAAGTAATCAAGGGCATTTCTCAAAGGGGAGTAGTTACTAGTATCCAACGACTGTGGGAACCACTCACTGCATATAGTTCCAGATATCATGCATTTCTGACTACCAACAAACACTATCTTGAAGGTGCGACGGAAACGGTTTGGGGGCTACTCTTGAATGAGGACTATCCGGGTACTTCTGCTACCGGCGAAATGCTCAATCAGGGGGCCAAAGTACTTAAACGGATACTTGGGGAAGCGATAAGTGATATACGAATACAACGTGTCACTGATGCATTGGCGGAAGCTACTATAAGGCACATTGATATTGGAGGAGCGGGACGATATGACAAAGCAATAAATTTCACAATTGATCCTAGCAGTTTTATTACAAATAAGGTCGAAGGACTAGCACAGGAAACGTTAAAAAGTGTATTAGATAATTCGGTTGATCTAGTAACCATGGAGTGGGGGCCTGTAAATCAAACTGGAATTTGGGAGCAAGTTCGTAGAATTATCAGACCGGGTGGAGAGATAAGAATTGAAAATCCAACTGGTGGAGGTATTGAAAAAATGCATCAAGAGGTAATCAAAATTCTTGGTGATAGGGTACAGGAAGTTAAGCAAACTACAATTTATGTTCAAGGTGACTTTGGGCTTGGTAGTGAAGAAGTAATGCCGATGCTTCAGACAGTCATTAAGATATTGGATGAATAGTTAGGAGGAGGCAGTGGAAAAATTCCTCGGGAAGATTAGGTATTTTCAGGAAGAGTTGAGCGATAGTGGAGAACCAATAATAACTTTTCCTGAGTACGTTCCCAAATCATGCATTGTTCTTAATGAAATTCATAATATCAGAGATGAGAGAATTCGGCGTGGGCTTTGGATTTTGGTCTTTATTGCCGTTTGGAACGGAGCCGATTTGATTAAAGGTGTACGAGTTATACAGCAATGTCAGAACAATAGCAAAATACCAACCGACGTGAATTTTGGATTTATTTTTTATAGTAATTCCGAATGTATCGAAGGGTTTTTCGAAGATAAAATGCAAGCATACAACTCGACTCCGACATTATTCGTAAAAGATGGAAAAGTTGTATATCAAGATGACCAAGAATTACTTCTAATGAAAATTTCTGAACTTGTTGAAGAAAAGTTCTAGAGATTGGATAGATTACGGTATGTACGTCTTCACGAATAAAGGATAATAATTTTGAATATTGACCCGCCGCCTCCGGCGGACTTCTCACCTAGCGGCTTGCGCCGCAGGGCGCATACTCTTCGTCTTGCGCGTCCGCCTTCGGCGGCGGTTTGCTGTTTCTCACTTAACCCCAAGAAATCGTTGACCAATGACGTATTTATCACTTGGCGGCTTGCGCCGCAGGGCGCATACTCTTCGTCTTGCGCGTCCGCCTTCGGCGGCGGTTTGCTGTTTCTCACTTAACCTCAAGAACTCGTTGACTTGTGGCAGACTTCTCACCTGGTGGTTTGCGGCGCATGCCGCATACTCTTCTTCTTGCGCGTCCGGCCATCGGCCGGCGGTTTGCATAATGTGCTTTAGCGTGCAAACGCGTGAGCGTTGTGCATGCTAAGGCCA
>JAUIKM010000069.1 GCA_030430495.1 bacterium
GGTTTACATGCTCGGTCAATGACAGAAAACACGTTGTAACCGGCGTGACGTCTTACACGGCGTCGCATGAGGATGCACGTCTCTAAAACACCGGTCGGGATAAATTCCTTGCTTTTTAACATACCGGGGGTGGGGGACCCATTTTGTATCGAGGCCAACTCTTTATCTCAAACACTTGAATCTCTACCCCGAATACTTGAATCTCTACCCCGAATACTTGAATCTCAACCCCGAACACTTGAATCTTTATCCCGAACACTTGAATCTCTATCCCGAATACTTGAATCTCTATCCCAAACACTTGAATCTCTATCCCGAGCACTTGAATCTCTACCCCAAATACTTGAATCTCTATCCCGCATACTTTAATCTCTATCCCGAATACTTGAATCTCTACCCCGAATACTTGAATCTCTACCCCGAATACTTGAATCTCAACCCCGAACACTTGAATCTTTATCCCGAACACTTGAATCTCTATCCCGAATACTTGAATCTCTATCCCAAACACTTGAATCTCTATCCCGAGCACTTGAATCTCTACCCCAAATACTTGAATCTCTATCCCGCATACTTTAATCTCTATCCCGAATACTTGAATCTCTATCCCGAACACTTGAATCTCTATCCCGAATACTTGAATCTTTGTCTCGTCACCTCGAATCTTTATCAAACAAACTCATTTTTCTGCCATTAACTCTCGAATCTCCGCCTTGCGTCCCTGTGCATCGCGCCCTGACGCGTGTTTCTCCGTCGACGCTTTTTGACTGCCCGCAGGACTTTACCGATTCTTCGATTTTCTGCGATACTCATCGTGCAAACCCTCGCCGTTCAGAATCTTTGCGGCACACTGCTCAATGCGTTTCTCGCGCGTGATCGCTTTTTTCGGCGCTGAAAAATACAACACATAACCGCGCTGCCGTCCCGGCGTCAAGGCCTCAAACGCCGCCTGCAAGGTCGGGTCCATGGTAAAACGCTGCTCCAACTCGGGCGGCAGCGGCTCTGGATTTGTTAAACGCGGAACGTCAAGACCGGCTCGTTCCACCTCGATCGCTTCAAACATCAGGCGTTTAACTTCATCAAGATGCTCACGGATCTGTTGGATTGTTGTAAATCGTATCAGCCGGGCGGCCTGTGTGTTTGGTCCGGGTTTTTCCAGCAGACCGGCTTCGTTGTTTAACAACGCGCCTTTAAAAAAGCTCACGGCGCAGCAATCCCTCAACGCTGAGATTGTCAGCACGTTTTTCTGCTCGTAGGTGTAGCAGGGCACGCCCCATTTGCTTTCCTCGGTCAGGCCACAGTCCACGGCCGTTTCAATTAACATTCTCAATTCAGGCAGCCACCCCTTCACCTTGCAATCCTGCGTCCCGCCCAGCTCACAACGGCCGCAGCCGTCAACCAGATAGTCATCAACTGAATTTGTCATGTGTATTCACAGTCTGTTTTGTCGGCTGGTTTGACAGGGTAAACCCGCCGGCTCTGTTGGTTTGTTCGGCCAGGACGCATCGATGGTTTTGCGACTCCAGACCGCTTTGAACCTCATCTGCGCTTCGGTTCAGGCTCTTATGACTCTTTTGTTCATCACTGAACCACAAGTCTCAAACCACGGAGTCCGTGAGAATTCTCACAGACTCTTAACTTCAGGTTCAATGACAAACAAAAGCGTCATAAAGCAAGCAGCCGCCAGGCGGCGAAGCTCAGAGTTGTATGCAGCACGGCAGGTGCTGCGTGAAGTTTGTGTCGGATTGTTAAAGTCTATCGCCATTCCTGCACCAATGTGCCTGTGTTTTAACTTCAGGAGTCCCGGACTGTAAACCCGGCAACATCGCGCAGAAAGTCGGCCGTGCGTTTGTTTAATACAATTCCGTCCAGTTCGGCGGCCGTAAACCACGCCGCCTGCAATGCGTCGTCGCCCGCGCGCAACTCACCGCCGACAACGCGCGCCGGAAAATCGATGATAACATAGTGAAAAATCAGACCGCCATCGGCATCGCGGTGAATCGAATCAAATGCGTACATCGCCGCGCCGCTGATTTCCACGAGCAGTCCGGTTTCTTCACGCAGTTCGCGCTGCAACGCTTCGGCCATTGTTTCACCGGCGTGTACGCGACCGCCCGGCAATGCCCATTCGCCTGCGGCAGGCGGACGACCGCGACGTATCAACAGAACGCGATTGTGTTTGCACACAAAGGCCGCCACGGCGGGAACGGGGCCGACCTCGCCGGTGCTGCGAGCGGCCATTCAGTCGTTGACCTTATAGGACTTGTAGAGGCTGTCGAGTATGTGATTGCGCAGCTGTTTAAAGGCAAAAGCGCCGGAAACCACGGCGCGATCAATCAACTCGATGTCGCAGCCGGTAAAATAGGCCATCTGCAGTTCGAGCAGCTGTTTGTCTTCGCGTTGCGGCAACAGCGGAAAAATGTTGTTGTTCGGCTCGGCGGGAAAGCTGATGCCGGCGTTCAGGCGATTGCGCAGTTCCTCCTCGTGCGCCAGGGCGTTGCGCGCGATCAGACGTCGCAGCGGCGCAGCCAGCAGTTCGTCGCCCATGCGTCCGCTTGCCAGCAGGGGAATGTAGACGTCCGCGCCGCCGAGCAAGCGATGATGAAAATTGACGATGTGACCGCCGAAGTTGGGACCGGTCAGTGCCACGCGCGAGTTCGACGTGACCTTGATGCGCGAACAGAGTGCGTCTACGAGTTTGATCGAGGCGGCCGTCATCGCCATCCATTTGTCCAGGCTGTCGCAGTCGCCGCTGAACTGCGAAAAGGACCGATGATAAGCGGCCTGGACGGCGATAAGATTCAGCGGAAAACCCTCGCGCTGATAGGGAATAACATTGCGGATGATGGCGTCGAATGGAAATTCAAGCAGGCCGTGGTGATAAATCAATGTCGGAGCCGATTCGCCGTGCCACTGCAGTACGCGGAAGGCGCATTGCAGCCGGCGGTCCAGACTGCGAACGTCGACGCGGTGGGTGCGCTGAAGGCCGGGATCGGGCAGCTGCAGTTCCGTGCCGTCCAGATATTCGCGCAGCTCGCGAGAGCGAATGCCGCGACGAAACAGTCCCGGCAACAACATTGAGGCCAGGTCGGCCACTGTGCGATCGATTGACGTCTGGAAATTCATGTCCTGGATCCCTGCGATAATTCCGCTCAGCATTGCTTTCGTCGATGCCGCATCATTACGCAGCGCGCTCGCGATTGATTCGACTTTTTGATCCGCGGCCGCCCCGTTTGCCGCAGCAGCGCTTGTATTTGCGGCCGCTGCCGCAGGGACAGGGAGCGTTGCGCCCCGCACTGCCGACTTTGACGCGGCGCAGCACGCGGTCCGCCATCGACTGCTGAAAAGCCAGTTGCAGCAGTTTGTACAACTCCGGATGATTGCGGCGCATTTGTTTGGGCCGCTCAAAGAAGTACTCGGCCACAACGGGGAAAAACTCTTCGCGGCGGCTTGCGCCGTATGGATTGATGTCCGACGAGCCCTGAACGATCTTCTGCACTTCGCTGTGAATGCGTTTGAGCCACGGTGCGGTAAAGCGATGCTCCAGCAGGATGTCCGGCACGCCGTCGATAACGCCGTCGGCTTTGTCGATCAGATGGGAGAATTCGTGAATCGCCACGTTGCGCCGATCGCGCGAGTTTGCGAAGCCGTTGCGCAGCGCCGGCTGCGATAGAATCATCACGCGGCTCATCTGGCCGTCGCCGACCATGCCGAGAATGTTGCGATCCCCGTCGTCGTCGCCGCTGTGAAATTCGAAGGATTCGTCAAAGTGCGCGGGGTAGAGCAGCACTTCGTGCAGGCCCGGGTAGAGCCAGGCGTCGTCCAGTCCAAAGATGGGAATGATTGCGCCCGCGGCGGTCAGCAGGCGGTCGCGGTCTTCGACGTCCGTGCCGACGCCGGTGATGCGCACGTGCTTCAGGAATCGCAAAATCAGCGTCTCAAAACGCTCTTGCTCCGCACGATCCAGCGCGAGGTAGTACGCCACGTTCGAACGCAGCAGCGTCCGCCAGTCCGCGGGAAAGTCGTCGGGCACGACGCCCGGCGTTTTGCGCCGCATCAATTGCCACACGATGAGGATCGTAAGCGCGATGGCGCAGAATATGACTATGTCCATAGTGTTGCCGGCCGGCGGTGAAAACAGACGCGGCGCGTTTGGTGGACGCCGCGCATCTCGTCAACGGCGCGGATCCCACGAATTGTCGACGTTAAAACCGTGAATGTCGGCGATGTCTTCCCAGCGCATCATCGCCAGCTCCGCGCCTTCTTTGGCTTCGGCCGCGCCGGCGACAAATATGCCGAAGGGAAAACGCGAATCGATTTCTGCGCTGACGACGGCAATCGCCGGATTATCCGGGCTGTTTTTCAGCACAAACGTGCCGACGTAGTCGTTCTGCGCGCGGCGCTTGTACAAGTGCACGTTGTTGTCGTCCGCATCCGCCGCCATGATGTAGCCGTCGCCTTCGCGCCGTTTGTACATCACGAGCTGACCGACTTTTTTCAGGCCGTTGTCGCCGACTTTGATCGTCAGTTCGCCGGGCGTTTCGCCCTGGGGCGCGCCGTGCAGCTTCCAGACGCCTTTGTCCGGCTCGGCCACAAAAATCGTTCCGGCCTGGTCGTCGGCCAGAACATCGCCGCAGGAACCGACGCTCCATTCGCGCACCTTGTTGCCCTTGAGCGCGCCGCTTATGCTGTCCACGGTAATTTCGTATTGTTCAATCCTGCCGCTTTTGGACGAGCAGGCAAAGTAGTGCAGACCGCCCGCCGCGCGGCTGAAAGTCAGTGCACCGCCGTCCATGCCCTCGCCGCAGGGGATGCCGTCGCCCAGCGGAGCCAACACGCGCATGTCAGTGTCGACACTGTAAATCTGGATGACGCCCTGCGTCGTCGCAGCGCCGGTGTTGACAAGCGCCACGATGTCGGTCGTGTCGCCGCCGATGGGAATGTTGTAACGCACGTCGATGCCGCGCGCTTTGTTGGCCGTGATCGACTGCAGCGACGTACCGTCGAATCCAAACACAAACAGGTCGCCGCTTTTTTCGTCGGCCGCAAGGACGAGTCCCTGGTCCGCCTGCGTCGGATGACTCCAGATGCAGGCTTCGGTAAACGCGCCTGCCTGGCGCGCCTGAAGGACCTGTATCGGCTCGGGCGTCACCGCATTGGCATCCGCTTCCGGCGAAGATTCACCGCCCGTGCAGGCGAACAGCATACAACAAAGAGTCAGACCGGCTACATGCGCCGCCGCAGCGCGCGGATTCCACCTTAGAACAGACTTACGAGGTCGTGGCATCTGGCGTGCTCCCCAAACAATTTCGGACGTACAGTATAAAATTTACCTCTGCAAACCCGAAATTGTGAATATCTGCTGATATTCACAATTCTACGTGCTAGCTCGCCGCATCCGGCGCGCATTTCCGTGCTGCCGAATGGGGCGAATCCGCGCCGATTCCGGGTCCTCCGTCGCCGTGCCATTTTTACCCGCCCGACATCCGGTCGCCGTTGCAGTCGATTCACTCCGCGCATGCGTGTTTCCGGACGGAAAAAGCCGTTCAATCACGAGCGTTCGCAGTAGATTCCGCTTGTGATACACATATGGTCGGCTCGGGCGAATTCGGCAGTATCCCATGGTGGAATGGAAGAAGTAATGATGATAGAGTAGGCGGTAAGATACTGTCGAATTCGCCCGAGCCGGATCACCGCTGCACCGCTGAATGATTCACCGATAGAAGCTCTTTTGCTCCCGCCGCGGCCCGCAATTCCGTACATTTGCACATGCTGTTTCTCCTGTTTGCCATTCTGTGCTCGACGGCTGTCGGCCATATGTTCACGCTGGCGTCGCGACGCGGCACAGGCAGCGCCGCTCTGTTGTTTGCCAACTACGCGGTTGCCGCGCCGGCCTCGATTCTGGGCATGCTCCTGCATCCCGCGCCTGTTAACCTGGATGGGCTGCTGCCGGTCTTTCTGGCTGCGCTGCTGGGATTTCTCTTTTTGTTTAACTACCTGATGCTGGCGGAGTCGATCAAACGCATGGGCATTGCTCTGCCGGTGACGCTCATGCGCGTTTCGGTGGCCTGGCCGGTCATCGGCTCGATCGTTTTGTTTAACGAATTTCCGCACATGGCAACGCTGATTGCGACGGTGGCGGTTTTTCTGGCGCTTCCCCTGGCCGCGCCGCGGCGCCTTGACAGGCGTGTTCTGCAGGGTGCTCACAGCAGCGGGCTGCTCCAGGCTTTGTTGCTCTTTGTCGGCACCGGCCTGACGGAGCTGTTGTTTAAGGTGCAGGCTGAATTGCACCCATTGGCCAACCCCTTTGTTTTCACCTCAATGATTTTTCCTGTGGCGCTGTTTTGCTCCTGGCTGTACTATCGTCGCTCGGCTGAGAAGTTAACGCGCGGCGGACTGGGGCTTGGCGCCGCTCTGGGTTTGTTTAATGTCGGCTCGACGGTTTTCCTCTTGCTGGCGCTGCATTTGCTGGAGGGGATTGTAGTCTTTCCGATAAACGCGGCCGGCGTAATTGTTCTGAGCAGCCTGAGTGCGCTGATTATCTGGCGCGAACGACCTGCGCCGCGGCAGTGGCTGTTCATCGTTATCGCCTGTATTGCCATTGCATGTATTTATCACTGATTGCCGATTAAACAGCCCCTTGCATTGCAGCGCCGTCCTTGTTGAACTGCGTCCGGCTTGCTTTTTGACTTTTTTGTTAATCTTCCGGTTTAAAGAATGGCTGTTTAAGGCCGGTGCGGGCGCGGCGCTGTTCGGCGTCCCAGGTAAAACCGATCAGTTGCAGCACGACAACCGGCGGAATCAGCAGCCAGCCGACGAAGGGGAGGAGGCTGAGCAGCGTCGGCAGCAGCCCGAGGTGAACGATGGAAGCGCGCAGACGGCGGCGCGTCAGTTTTGCCGCTTCGCCCGCGCCGCGCAGCACGTCCACGTAGGAAGCGCGAATCGCTGCGCCGGACAAAAACACTTCCGCCAGGAGCACCAACGGCAGACCCACGACTGAAATCATGCCGACAAACAAGAGAATCAGGGTAAAACAGAGATCGCGCAGAGCAAGCAGGAGCGAACGCCCCAGGTTGCGCAGGAAGCGTCCCCAGCTGAAGGGCAGTTCCGGCAGCGGACGAAAGTGGCGAATGATGTCGCCGACCATCGCCTCATTCCAGACGGAAATCAGCGCTACGACAATGCGGAGGTTGACGACCATGGACAGAATACCTACCATCACGTACATCAACACAACGGCAATGGTGGACAGCACGCCGCCCACGCCCTCGCCGTCGGATAAAAAACTCATATAGCGATCGAGCAACAGCTGATCAAAGGCAAACAGAATTGCCGCGGTCAGGCAGATGAAAATTGCGGTTGACACCAGCAACATGCGATTGAGGCGGCTGCGCAGGCCCTGAACGTTTTTGAGAGCGGGGCCCACGCCGCGCCAGATGCTGAGCAGTTTTGGAGCGTAGCCTTTGGGAGTGTCGGTCATTATGTGTCTCAGTATCGGTGCGCCGCAGCGGAACAAGCGGCGCTTCAGATAATAAAATGGGTCAATTCGAGTCTCACCGTCCACGAACGCCGCAGGCGCACGCGCGGTGCAAAACATCGGATGCGAATAATCAAAGATAAAGTTGCGGAAGCCCAATGAAAATTGCGGTCCTGTTGTCGGGCGGAGTGGACAGCTCCGTCGCTCTGAACCTGCTGGCGCGCCAGGGCCATGAGCTGCACGCCTTTTACCTTAAAATCTGGCTTGAAGACGAATTGGCCTTTCTGGGCGAGTGCCCCTGGGAGGACGACCTGCACTATGCCCGCGCGGTATGTGAAGCGTTAAACGTTCCGTTGACGATCGTGCCGCTGCAGGCGGAGTATCTCGACAGAGTGGTGGCGTATGCACTGGACGAACTGCGCGCCGGCCGCACGCCCAGCCCCGACGTATTCTGCAATCGGCGCATCAAGTTCGGTGCATTTTTTGATCACATCGACGCCAGTTTTGACAAAGTTGCCTCGGGCCACTACGCTCAGGTGGAAGAACGCAACGGACAATTTCTGCTGCGATGTTCGCCGGACCGCGTCAAGGATCAGACGTACTTCCTGTCACATCTGCGGCCGGATCAGATGGCGCGCGCCTGTTTTCCGCTCGGCCCGTACACCAAGGCGCAAGTGCGTGAAATGGCGTCTGAGATGAAGTTGCCGAACAGCGAGCGCAAGGACAGTCAGGGCATCTGTTTTCTGGGCAAGATTCAATACCGCGACTTTGTAAAATTCCACCTTGGCGAAAGGGAAGGGAAGATTGTCGACCGGATAACCGGCACGGAACTCGGGCCGCATCAGGGATTCTGGTTTTACACCATTGGCCAGCGTCAGGGACTTGGACTGAGCGGCGGGCCGTGGTTCGTCAGCGGCAAAGACACGGAAAAGAACATCGTCTACGTGACACATCGCGATCATTTGCCGGAACACGAGGAACACCGCTTTGTGGCCGGCGATGTTAACTGGATCGCAGGCGCGGCGCCGGATAGTCTGGAGGGTCTGCATGTCAAGCTGCGCCACGGGCCGCACATGATTGAATGCAGCGAGCTGCGGATGCGCGCAGACGGCGCGTTGGACATCAGTCTGGCCGAGCGCGAAGTCGGCATCGCGGCGGGGCAGATAGCCGTTCTGTACCGCGGCGACATCTGTCTGGGCGGGGGCGTGATTCTGGCCCGCGTCACACAGGCCATTGCCACCGAATCGGCCGGCTGAAAGTAATCGGGGCCAACTTGCAACGACGGCGTTTTGCAGATGCCAGATTTTTCGTAGTTTCCCGCGACGATTCAGGTCCATGCACTCAATCGTTCTGTGTTTTCAACACACCGCACACGGAGTGTGACGTTGAAAGTGCCATGGCCCGACGTTTGATACAGATTCCCGGTACGTAGCTTGAATGCAGTATCTGGTCGGTCACCGACTCCGAAATCATACGGTTGGATGAGAGGAAGACGACACCGGGAACGCAAGCGCCGCTTGCGAGATCAAAACGGCAACTGCCGCCGACGGTACGAACGATAATCGTTCGATTTGCGATGTAGTGCACCCCGGATCTTACAGCCGGCATCGCAGGTCACACGAACTGTCCCGATACTGAAGCAGCAGCGCCTGGAATTTTGAAACGGCGGCGGCGCCCAATTCCGCACCGATTATCAGCACCGGCAATACCGCCGTCACGATGCTGGAAGACGGGCAGGGCAGGCTCTACGTCGACATTTCCGACGCGGAGTCTTCGACCATTAACCTGGTGTTGACCGCGGCTTCGTCGGACATCACGCTCGTGCCGACGGCCAATGTCATTCAGCTTGGTTTAACGACGGCCACGAGCTGCTTCCGGGTCACGACGGCCAGCAACAACACGAGCGGCTCGGTGGCGATCACAATCACGGTGACGGACGAGGGCGGCCTGAGCGCTTCAACAACATTCAACCTGACTGTTTTACCTGTCAACGACGCGCCGTCGTTTAACACCGGCGCAAATGTTACCGTACTTGAAGACTCCGGCGCGTACAGCGCCGGCTTTGCGACGGGCATCGACGATGGCGATCCGGAGACGACACAGACGCTGTCCTTTGTTGTGGCGGCAGCCAATACCACTTTGTTTGCCGTTCAGCCGACGGTGAACAGCGTGGGAGTGTTAACTTTCACGCCGGCCAACAACTCCAACGGCACAACGACGGTTG
>JAUIKM010000001.1 GCA_030430495.1 bacterium
TGAAGTGTCCCCCAATATTGGTATTCCAAGTTAGGCTTGATCGAGTTGTTCTTCAAATTCTTTGGGACTTCGATATCCCAATGTTGAATGTATTCTGGTCCTATTGTAAAACAGAACGATGTATTGAAAGATGTCGGACCGGGTAGTGTCGTACGCCTTGTTGACACCTCTGCGAAACGCTCCCTCGCGTTTTAACGTCGCGAAAAACGACTCGATGACGGCATTGTCGTAGCAGTCTGCGCGTCGACTCATGCTGCGAACTGCCTTCCAGGACGTCAGCAAGTCACACACCAATTTCGATGCAAAGGTGCTCCCACGATCCGAGTGTACAATGAGTCCTTCAGCGGGTTTACGCCATTCCAATGCTGCTTTCAGGGCCCGATGCACCATGAAGCGGTCATTGCGTCGACTTGTCGACCAACCGACAATGCGTTTGCTGCAGGCATCCATCACACACGTCAGGTACAACCATCCCTCCCTGGTTGCCACATAGGTCGTGTCGGTAAACCACACACGATCCGGGACATCGACCTGAAACTGCCGTTTCACAAGATTGGCGGCCACCGATTGCGTATGATTACTGTCGGTGGTGCCACCGTGCTTCTTCCGCCATTGACGCGCTCGAAGGCCCAGAGATCGCATCAGACGCTCGACACGTTTGTGGTTGACGATGTACCCCTGTCGATGAAGCATCGCGGTCACACGACGAATGCCATAGCAGGAACGGCTATTGAGAAAGATCGTATGAATTTCTTTTGCCAGGGCTGTGTCATCCCCGCGTTGATCTTGCGTTCTGCGCTGCCGATAGTACGAGTTGACACTCATCGAAAACAAAGAACACAGACGCTTTATCGGCACATCGGAACCAAATTGTTCGATCAACGACACCTTCTCGGCTACCGATCCGACACTATGCGCAAGGCTTTTTTTAAAACGCGACAGTCCTCGTCCCGCTCTTCCAACCGCCCACGCAGACGGGCAATCTCACGATGTGCTGCTTCCAGATCGCTCAACGGTTCGTGACGCACGCCATTACCGGGAAATGCCTTTTCACCGCGTTCCGACAAGGCCCGACGCCACTTGTACAGCGTGTTTTCATGGATACCCAATTCAGCGGCCAGCTCGCTTTGCGGACGCCGATCGGATTCCATCAAACGGATAATTTCCACTTTCTCTTCGCGACTGTATTTCCGACGCTTCTGTACTGCCATGACGATTCCTCCTGTGCCTAAGTTAGCACTTTACCGTCAAGCTTAACTCCGAGTACCTTTTTTGGGGGACAGTCCATTCCGAGATAACCTGAAAATTTCAGGGTGGGAGGAATATGCGTGGTGACAGGATTCCTGTCTCGAGGTGGCGGCGGGGTGGCTCCCTGATCTAGCGCGAGGTACGTCCTGAAAGTTCCGAATCTGCACCAGACCACTATCACCGCCATATTTTTCAACCAGTTCCGCGCATTTTTTTGACATTTTTCGAAAATCACATCACTTTTTTCGCGAATTGAATCACGTCCTTTGTAAATCTCGCAGCAGACACGCCTGCGTCCGGTTCCATTAAATCTTCAGGCGCCAGGTCTTCGAGTCGTCCGCCGGTCCCGCCGGCCGCGTGTTTTCAGTCCGTGATCAAACCGCAAGTCTTCAGGTCAGCAGAAAAAAGCCAAATTGTCAGCGGATCAACGGACCGGACAATCACTGTGAAGGAGTAAAAACATCAGCAGCTACAACGCACATTACGCACATCCATTCGCTTGCTGTGGACAGCCGGTCTTGTATTTCTGGTGGACGGAGTGCTGAAGTTTTTGCTGGACCTGGGGTATGGAACGTTATACATTCCTTACTCCGAGCTTGCCTCGTCCTTGTTCCCTTTGCTGGTGTTTCCCGTGTTTGCCGTTAAGTGGTCAAAGTTCATTCTCACACCAGATTCCGGATTGTCTGTAACAGCGGTGAAATTTATCGGTCTGTACATCTTGCTCGGTATAAGCGCTCACCTGGGCCTCTTCCTGGGCCACTTACTCATGGCGGTTGCAGTTGGTTTTCCGATTCCTGATTACACCCTGACCGGACCTCCGATAGCATTTATCATGTTAAATCTGGAAATGGCTTTGGCCGCAGTGACGTATTTTCTGACCGTAATAATTTTGTTAATCATGCACGCGGTGAATCGCCGAAAATCCGCAGGTGCAACACCAGATACAGACGCCAACCAGACGGCTTAACAAACCGGAATTCTATCTATACCGCAAAACCGACGTTGCGGGAGCCGAAGATTTTCATCAGCTCCGTTGCCAGTTCCGTGCTGGGTTTGACGCCAAAATCCTGCGCGCGGTAGCGGCGGTCGATCTGGCGATTTTCGTCGTAGATGCTGAAGTAAATCTCACCAGGACCGCGCTCGGCCGACTTAAACAATTCATAGGCGCGCTCAATGTGCTCCGCGGTGTGTTTGCTGCGCGCCAGTTTGATCTTGAAACCGGAGGCCCACTGTCCCGGCGCTTCGTCCAGCGGATGCACGGTTTCCGCAATAACTTTTAACTGTTCACCGCCGCCCTGGTCGGCGCGGCCCACCACCATGATGATCGCCGAGTCTTCCAGTTTGTCGCGATTGTTGGCGTATGCCTCGCTCCAGAACAGGCACTCGGCCTTGCCAGAAAAATCTTCGATTGTCACAAATGCGATGCTGCGGTCGCGCTTGTCCAGCTTGGTGCGGATATTCGTGATGATGCCGCATACGCGCACCTGTCCGCCATTCAGCCCGCTGCCGTTGCCATTGCCGTTGCTCCGCGCGGCGTCGCCAAGGCGCATGGACGCCAGCGACATGACATGCGGGCGGTAGCGCTCCAGCGGATGCCCGCTGACGTAGAAGTTGAGGTATTCGCGCTCGCGCCGCAGCCGTTCGGTGGAATTCCACTCTTCGACGTCTGCCAGGTCCGGCTCTTTAATGTTCGCGCCGCTGTCCTCCGCATCGCCGAACAGCGAATCGGTCGTCGCGTCGCTCGATGCACTGACCGCCTGGCTGTAGCGCAGCGCTTCGTCGGTTGAGTTAAACAACCGGGCGCGCTGTTTGGGGTGCAGCGAATCAAATGCGCCGGCGCAAACCAGGGCTTCCAGTGCGCGGCGATTAATTGTCTTTGTATCGACGCGCGCCACAAAGTCAAAAAACGATTCGAACTTTTGTTCTTCGCGTGCGGCCATCAGGCCCGCAACAGGCCCCATTCCCATGTTTTTAATGGCGGCCAGTCCAAAGCGAATTGTTTTATCGTCGATGGCGGTAAACTCGCCGGTGGACTCGTTGACATCGGGCGGCAGCACGTCGATTCCCAGCGATTTGGCTTCGTCAATAATCTGGACAATTTTCTCCAGACTCGTCATCTCCGCCGTCATGTTGGCCGCCAGGAATTCAGCCGTGTAGTGCGTCTTCAGCCAGGCAGTCTGAAAGGCGAGATAACTATATGCCAGAGCGTGCGATTTGTTAAAACCGTACGAAGCAAACTTGGCGATCAACTCATAAATTTCGTCGGCGATCTTTTCAGAGATGTTGCGCTCTTTGGCGCCGTTAACAAACTCGACCTTCATCTTGGCCATCAGGTCGGCCTTTTTCTTGCCCATGGCGCGCCGCAGGATATCCGCCTGTGCCAGCGAGAATCCGGCGATGTCGCGCACGAGCTGCATCACCTGTTCCTGATAAACTATGATGCCGTAGGTGTTTTTAAGCGAGCTCTCCATCAGCGGATGCACGTAGGAAATTTCCTTGCGCCCGTGTTTGCGGTCGATAAACTCCGGGATATTGGCCATTGGTCCCGGTCGATAGAGCGCGTTCATGGCGGTCAGGTCTTCCAGGTCCGACGGTTTTAACATGCGCAGGCTCTTCTGCATGCCTTCGGATTCAAACTGGAACACGGCGACTGTTTTACCCTGGCCCAGCAGATCGTAGGTTTGGCGATCGGTTATATCAATCTCGTCGATGTCGATCTTGACGCCGTGGTTGCGCTCGATCATCGCAAGTGTTTTATCGATGATTGAAAGCGTGCGCAGACCGAGGAAGTCCATCTTGAGCAGCCCGGCTTCCTCAAGGTCGTTCATGTTGTACTGCGTCGCCAGTTCCGAGTTCGGCGTTTTGTACAGGGGAACGTATTCGTCGACGGGGCCGGGCGCAATTACCACGCCGGCGGCGTGCAGCGAAGCATTGCGGCAGAATCCCTCCAGTACGAGCGCGTGTTTAATCAGCTCCTGGATTTTGGGATCCTTGCTTTCCTTGACCCATTTGAGTTCCGTCAGTTTAAGCGCTTCCGCCAGCGGCGTCACTTTACCGAAGGTCACCGGAATGTTTTTGGTAATCGACTCAACTGTGGGAATCGGAACGCCCAGCACGCGGCCGACGTCTTTTAACACCGCGCGCGTCGACAGAGTACCGAATGTAATGATCTGCGCCACGGACTCCGCGCCGTATTTGCGACGTGTGTACTCGATGACCTGCTCGCGTTTGTCATCGCTGAAGTCCACGTCGATATCAGGCATGGACACACGATCGGGGTTGAGGAAGCGCTCAAACAGCAGGTCGTACTTGATCGGGTCGACGTTGGTGATTTCCAGCGCATATGCCACCAGACTCCCGGCGGCCGAGCCGCGCCCCGGCCCGACGCTGATGCCCAGTTCGCGTGCCGCCTTGATGAAATCCCACACAATCAGGAAGTAACCCGGATACCCCATTGAGTTGATGACGTTTAACTCAAAATTGGCGCGCTCGCGGATATCTTCGTTTAACTCGCCGTACCGTTCCACCAATCCTTTGAAAGTTAACTCCTCCAGATAGTCATCCAGCGTTTCGGCTTTTGACTCCTGCGGAATGGGGAAGTTGGGCATGTACAGTTTGCCGCCCAGGCTCAGATCGACCTGCTCGGCAATTTTTACGCTGTTTTCGATCGCCTCCGGATGATCGGCAAACAGCTTGTTCATTTCGGCCTGAGTTTTGAAATAAAACTCGTCGACGCGATAACGCAGGTTGTTGATATCGACTTTGCCCGCCGTGGCTGCTGTGACGTCTTTGATTAACAAATGCACATTGTGGGAAACGGCGTGCTCTTTTTTCAGGTAGTGCACGTCATTTGTCACCACCATTTTAACGTTAAACTCCTGTGCCAGCTGCGGCACCACTTTTAACACGGTGGGGTCGTGCGGCAGACCGTGATCCTGCAATTCCAGATAGAAGTCATCGCCGTAGGTGTCAAGGAACCACTGCGTCGTTTCACGCGCGGCGTCCATGTCGTTTTCGATGATGTGATTGTTAACAACGCCGCCGAGGCAGGCCGACAGGGCAATGATGCCTTCATTGTGTTTGGCGAGCAGTTCGCGGTCAATGCGCGGTTTGTAATAGTAGCCTTCGGTATGCCCCAGCGATGTGAGTTTAATCAGGTTGCGATAACCCGCTTCATTTTTGGCGAGCAAAACCAGGTGAAAGTAGTTCTTGCGTTTGGAGCCCGCTTTGCCGGCGCTTTTGTCTGTGCGGCTGCCGTTGGCCACGTAGACTTCATTGCCTATGACCGGTTTCAGGCCCGCCGCCCTGGCCTTTTTGTAGAACTCCCAGGCGCCGAACATCACGCCGTGGTCCGTCAGGCCGATCGCCTGTTGATTGTCTTCCAGCGCGGCATCAATCAGATCCTTGGGTTTGCAGGCCCCGTCAAGCAGTGAAAAATGCGTGTGATTGTGAAGATGAACGTATTCGGGCATGTTGTTTCACCGGAGATTGGGATGCGTCGCTGCTGCCGTTGCGCCCGACTTCTCACTGAGTCGTCATGTCGGGCAATTCGAAAAATAGGGAATTGGCGGCAGGCACGGAAGTCCAGTTATCCACACCAACTTTGCTCCGCTTTGGCTGCACCTTGAATTCTTTTGTTTGCCGCCGCATGGCAAACTGCAGGTCCCGCAGCTTGCCTCCTGTTGACGAATAAGATTGGATTTGTTATGGCTGTTCAGTCGCGCTGAGAGGTGTTCCATTTGTCAGACATTGCACTGAAAACAACCGGCGATGCAGTTCTGCCCGCGTCGACGATCAACGAGAATTCAGTGCGGCGGCCGTCCGGTGTCCCGGATCAGGACAAAAGCGATAACCAGTTGATTTTTTTGTGAAAGTTATTGAGCGAACGACCAATAGGAAGACCTCCGGCTCCACGCTTTCGTCAAGTGCTGAGTATTTGGCGCTGAACGGGCGGTTTTTGCCGCTGAACGGGCAAACGATCAATTTTGGACGGACCTCCCTGTGAAATCAAAGGGGCCCCACCCCCAAACCGCCGCCGCCAGATGTTCAAAAATACGTACACGCGCCGACCCTCCGCCGCCGAACCGCACGGTTCCCCGGATTGCCTGTGCGACGTCGTCCAGATCATGATCTACCGGCGCGCCATTCCGCCGTCGCAGTTCCATTCTACCACGGTATTTCGGGATTGCCGACAGGAAAAAAACAAGCGTAGCTTTTTTCGTGGCTAAACGCGCTCCACGCACTGCTGAACGGGAACGATCAGCTTGTAGGAACAAGCGCTTCCGCACAAAACCCGGCGCATTCCGCGCCCGACCGAACGGGGAAGTGCGCTGCGCCGTCCGCGTCAGGTCCTGAGCCAAAAAATCCGCTCAATTCAGTGTTCAAGCGGGTCCGCCAATCAGTTCACCACTGAAGCGACTGCGAATTGCGCGTGCGGTGCAAAAAAAAATTTGCAAGAAAACGAGCGCTCCCGTATCATTGCTACTACAATCGTAGTAGGTCTACGTGTTCAGTAGTATTGATCGTGCACAATCAGGTCCGTTATGTCGCAATCCAAACATCAGTTGACGCCCACGGAGTGGGAAATCATGGAGGCCGTCTGGCGCCTGCTGGAGACGGAACCGTCCGGTGAAATCAGCGTACGGGACGTCGTCGATCGCGGTGTGTTCGAGCCGGCCAAGGCCTACACAACCGTGCAGACGCTCATGAACACCTTGCAGCGCAAGGGCGTGTTGAAGCGCCGCAAAGTCGGGCTCGTCAATTTTTACCGGCCGGTGTTTGAGCGGCGTGAAATGGTCGATCGCGCCACGTCCAGCCTGCTGGATCGCCTCTTTGAAGGCTCCGGCCTCAAACTGGTCAACTTCATGATGGACAATTCCAAACTGAGCGGCGACGAAATCGAAGCATTGCAGGAAATGATCAACCGGCACCGCGAGGAAGAAGAATGATGGACCTGCTTACCAATACCGCTCTCGAATGGGCAGCGTGGATGGACGGCATCTGGCTGCGTCACTTGTTCCTGCTTGGCGGCGGCATGCTTCTGCTGCTGGCGCTGCGCCGTTTTGACCCGCGTCTGCGGCGGACAATCTCCGTCATGATTGTCGCCGTGCTGTTTCTGCCGCCGCTGCTGACCGTGGAGCGGGACATCAGGCCCTTTGACTCCGCCGTGAACAGCGCCGTGGAAGCGCTGCCAATGCCCGAAGTGTTTTCACAGATGTCGCTGTCGCCGAATGCGGAGCCGACTCCCGTGACGGCGTCCGCGTCGATTGAAATTTCGCCGCTGAACATCCTCTTTCTTGTGTGGCTGGCGGTCGCGCTTGTTGTGGCCGCTCTGTTTATCCGCAGCACATATCCCTACTACCGTTTGGCTCTGCATTCCGGGTCGACCGTATGCGACGACAAAGCTAATGGCATTCGCACGATTGTTCATCCGGAGGCGGACGGTGCATTTGTGGTGGCCTGGTTCAGCGGTGCGCGCATTGTGCTGCCCGCCGCCTGGTCGGCCCTGGAGCCGGGCGTCCGCGCGGCTGTTGTCGCGCACGAACAGGCGCATGTTAAACAGAAAGATCACCTCTGGACTTTGCTGTTTGCCGCGGTCTGTGTGGTCTTCTGGTGGAATCCGCTCGTCTGGCTCCTGTTCCGTGAGTACCGACTCAGCGCTGAAATGTGCAGCGACGACCACGCGCGCCGCGCCGCCGACATTCCCGCGACGGCATATGCCCAGCTTCTGCTGGATCTGGTTCGGCCGTCCGCGCCACGCCTTGCGACCGCCGTACGACTGGCGCATTCCGAGGCCGGAATTAAAGAACGCATTTTACATCAGATTTCTCCTGCAAGTGAGTTAAACATGCGCAAAACTCTCATCGCCGCCGTGTGCCTGGCCTTTGTGCCCTACCTGCTGCAATCCGAAGCGCCCGCGGCCGACGCAACTTCCGCTGAAAAAACCGCGCAGGTGCAAAGAGGCGGAACATTGACGGCAATTACAACAGAAAGAGACACGCCGAACAATGCGGGCGAGATGCTGAAGAGAGCGCCGAAAGCCTGGGTTGAAGGCGGGTTTCAAACGGTGGCGGACAGAATTGTCTTTCCCTGGGATCAGGTCGTGGCCAAAAACGAGGCCTCCATCCAGGTTGAAGTTCAGATCGATGCCGACGGTCGCATTGGCGCGGTGGAATTCAAGCGCGATCAAAGTCAGATTGTACGCGGCATGGGCAATGCCGAAGACCTGCGGGTGTTTGCCGACGCCGTGATCAGCGCTGTAAAATCGACCAGGTTCCATCCGGCGGAACTGGAAGACGGCAGCAAGGTTTCATCGACGCTTGTGTTGCCCTTTGTTTTTCGCTACCGCAAAATCGGCTCGGCCGACGACGTATCAGGCGACTACCTGCCGATTGTGAATTTTGCTCCGGTTGGCTGCTGAGCAGGCGCAGTTCAGCCGGAATGTCGTTGAAAAGTCATTACAACGCGTGATCTGTTTAAGTGCTGTTTGAATGCACAACTGAACGGGAACAACAATGTCGGATATATTTTTCACCTTTTCCACGGCCTGGGTTGAATGGACGGATGCGGTCTGGCTGCGCCACGTCGTGCTGCTTGTGGGCGGTCTGACGCTGCTGTTTGTTCTGCGCAATCACGACCCGCGTGTGCGGCGACTGTTGACTATTGTGTTGGCCGCGGCGCTGTTTATTCCGCCCTTGTTTCCCGTATCGTTTGGTGCAAACGAATCGATTCCACTCTCGCAGCCGATCGACGGCGTGGGAGCTGTGACAATAGCCGCCGGGCTGCGCAGCGCTGTCAACGACGCGTTTTCGCTGTGGTTTTCCACGCACGTGATATTTCTCGTGTGGCTGCTCGGTGCGGCTGCGGTCGGTCTCTCATTCCTGCTGGGAAGTACACCGCTGTATCGCATGGCGCGGCGCGCAGTTCCGCTCGGCGCGGAGGAGTTAAACAGCTGCGCCGGTTCGACACTGCACATTGCCGTACACCCGCGGGCCGGAATGCCCTACGTGGTGGCCTGGCCTGGCGCGGCGCGCGTGATAGTTCCTCCGGCCTGGCGCTTCTGGTCGGAACGCGAAAGGAACGCAGTGCTGGCGCATGAGACAGCACATGTTAAACAGGGCGATCACTACTGGATATGGCTGTTCACGGTGCTGCGCGTGGTCTTCTGGTGGAACCCGCTCGTGTGGCTGCTGGCGCGCGCTTATCACCACAGTGCGGAAATGTGTTGCGACGACGAAGCGCGCCGCTCGGTTGAGTTGTCGGCCGCCGATTACGCCCAGATTCTGTTAAACTTTGCCAAAAATTCATCGCCGCGCCTGGCAACTGCCGTGACATTTGTTCATCGGCCTTCGTTGCTGCAACGGCGGATTTTACATCAATTCAAACCTGCGAGGAAGTTGATCATGCGCAAACTTCTCATTGCCGCCGTCTGTGTTGCGGCGCTGCCCCTTTTGTTAATCTCCGAGGGAGATGCGGACAGTCCCGCCTCCAACCCGAGAACAAGCAGGGCGACAGTATCAGAGTCCGAGGCGCCGGCGAATGTGGCGTCGGCAGAAGAAACCGATGTCAGGTCGGAACTGCTTGCAGTTAACGGTCCGATCAAAGTATCAAAAGTGGAACTCAAGTCCGAAGCGGGCATCGAAGGCGGAGTCAGAAGCCTGGCCGCCAAAATGTCCTATCCCAAGGTGATGTACGAAGCCGGCGCCGAAGCCAATGTCTTTTTGAACATCGTTGTCGACAATGACGGCAGCATCGGGAAAATCGATTACGACAAAGAATCCAGCCGAATCGTGACAGGTGAAAACAGCCCCGAGGCCCTGCGGATCTTTGTGAACGAAGCCATGAAAGTCGTGCAATCGCTGGATTTCTATCCCGCCATTGCCGCGGACGGCAATCCGGTGAAGTCGCAGCTGACGCTGCCGATTGTCTTCAAAATGCCGGAGTCCGGCAAAGTCGCGCCCTCGCGCCCGAATAAAATCAAGGGTTCCTCAAGACTTGACCAAATCAGGAAATAAAGGAGCAAATACACACACACTCCGTTGGTCTGGCGACGGAGAAATCGCTCGAAGCCTTGGGGACGGTCGCGAACGCCCTCACTGCTTCGGACGACAATTCGCGCCGCCACAGACTGTTTAAAAGCAAAGACCCGATTTTGTTCAGCACCACGTGAAACATAGTTTGTTAATCTCAGTATCTCCACCGCATGGAAATATGGGACAAAGCTCGCCACTACTGGCAGAACGACATGCATTACCGCGCCAAAAACGCGGTGATCTTCCTTCCGGTTGTATTGATTCTCTGGATATTCATCACGGTCGGCGAACCCGAACCGATCGCCGAATACAGCCCGACGCTCGATGAAATGATGGCGGAAAACGAGGCGATTCTCGAGCAGATTGAAGCCGAGAATGCCGAGCCCCTGCTCGTCGGCGGGCCGCAGAAACTGGCGTCAAAGGTAGGCATTCCCACCGCATTGCTGGGCCATGAGTTCGACGTCGACGTGCAGCTCAGCCTGGTTGTGACAAAAGCAGGCAAAGCGGAATCCGTTGAGGCGGAAGCCATCCATATTGTGAGCAAATCCGGCCGCAAAATGGACGACGGCTACGCAAGGGAACTACAGCGCTCCGTCGTTCGCGCTTTGAATTCTTCCGTCTGGGCGCCCGCCCGCAAAGACGGCCGGGCAATCGACAGCGAGTACACCATGCACTTCAGATTCAGCATCGGGCCGGAAGACACGACACCCGTGGCGCTCGCCGACACTCTGCCGCTCCCGACACGGACCGGCGACTCCACACTCCGGTGAACTCAGCTGGTTCCGCGCATTCCAACTGAACTCTGCACAACTAACAAGAGAAAAAAGCAAGCCGCCCAAATGCAATGCCGGGAGGCGAAGCGCTCTGATTTTGTGATCCGGTTGTGGAAGCGCCACAGGCGCAAAAGTCTGACGGGACTTTTCCAGCTTGTGGAAACTGTGTATTATTGTCGCCAGGCATCTGGCGCATGTTCAATTTGATGTTAAGTTCCATCCATGCACATTTTTAATAGTCGGTCGGGCCACAAGTCGAAGCGGCTGATAATTGCGTTTCTACTCGTTCTTGGGAATTTTTTCGTCGGTAGCATTGACCTGGCGGCACAGTATCGCGTGGAAATGCTGGAGACGGACGCCAATCCGGACGGCTGGTGCCTGGAACCCTGCATAGACAAAGATGAGTTTGTGCGGGGGCTGCGCGAAGCCTGCAAGGAAATGAGCGTGCTTGACGGATTGACGCTGTTTGTCGGTGTGGATGTGCCCCGCGGCGGATTTGACGGGGCCGATTCATTGATGTGGATATCTTCCGCCATGCCGCCAACGGGAAGCGACATGCCCGACTCGATTACCTTGCTGCGGCACTTTAACGCCGTTAAACAGGCTCTGCGTCACAGTGGAGTGACGTCGGTTATGTTGGGCGACGCCTGGACAATGGCCCAGCTCGAACTGGCGGTTGTGTTTAATCTGCAGGCGAACGACCCGGACAGAGTGGTCGAATTTTCCTCGTACGGTATTGATCCGTGGATGGACCTGAGAGAGTTGCAAGGCAACATTTCGTATCCGGAAGATTGCAATCGCGCGGGAATTGAAGCGATGATTATGGTGCGCATATTGATCGATGAAGAAGGAGACCAGATCAAATGCACGCTGAACACAGAAAAAAGCCGTTTGTTAAACGGCGAAGTCAGCGAAGAGTGTATGGAAGAGTTTTACGAAGAGGCATGTGACGCCCTGGATGATCTGGACATTTTGCCGGCGGTTGTAAATTGCCGGCCGATCAGATGCTGGATTACGGTTCCGGTAAAGTATAAACTGCGGTAAAAACACCGGAGAGAATTGACAGGAGTGTAAAACAAAGGAAGTCTGCAAGGGTGGATAAACAGGACAAAAAAGCGCGGACAGGCTGGTGGAACCCCACAAAACTCATCGTGATTCTGGCATTGGCTTTTGTGTTGGCCTGGCAGGTGGAAGAAGGACTGAAGCCGACAATCTGCGGCAACGCTATTTTTGAAGAGTCGGCGCATTTTGAATACATCGATCGGCCATATCCGCAGCACGTCAATTATACCGGCCCTCAGATCAAGCAGGACCGACCGGACCGGCTTGAGTACTGGCGGCGGGTAAGAGCCAATTTGTTGACCGACACCGTGTTTATACAGGAAATCCGGAGCGCGCTGTGGCGTCCCCGGCCGGTGCATGTCGTAAAATTGGAAGCGGCCGGATAAACTATTTCTCCTCCGACTCTTCCGCCTGTTTAACCGGTGCGTTGAGCAGTTTGAGGTTGTCGTTGATGGCGCTGTCGATCTTTTTGCGGATCAGGCGTCCCATCAGGCTCAGTTCCAGGTCGATTTCGAGGCGTTGATCGTCCACCACCAGTTCACCGCTGACGAAGCGCGATTCGACGCGCAGGCGGTTGCCGCGCCACTCCACGACGGTAAAAAGCGAGCGGATTTCCTTGCGATTCAGAAAGCTGCTTTCGATCGCCGAGCGCATTTCCTCGGCGTTTTTTTCGGTCTCAATATTGCGTTGTATCCTGGCCATGACATTTCCTCCGTGTTGACGTAGTTGCCTTTTTGGGGGCTTGCGGGGGCTTCCTGCGGCGCACAGCGCCTTTTCAATCCGCTTTTGTTTGTTGACGGGTGAGCAGTACGGAGCCCGCCGCCGGAAGTTACCGCTTGCGCACGGTTTGATCAAGAGCGTTCAAAGTCGTAATTTGCGAATCTATTCCGGCGCGCCGCTGCCATATTATGGCTTTGCTGCCGCGGGACCGTTCGAATGTCGTACAAACGCTGAAGTGATCTCACATGAATATTCATGAATACCAGGCCAAAGAACTGCTGCGCGGATTTGACGTTCCCGTTCCTTTTGGCGTCATGGTCTCTTCGCCGGAAGACGCCGGCGGTCGCACCTTTGAAGATTTTATGTCCAAAGGCACGGAAGTAGTCGTCCTCAAATCGCAGATTCACGCCGGCGGACGCGGCAAAGGTCACTTCGTCGATACAAACACGGGCGAAGCCATCGAGATGAACGGCAAGCCGCTGCGCGGCGTCAACGTCATCAAGAGCGACAATATCGCCGATACGGTGTACCAGTACGCCAAAGCCATGCACGGCAACACGCTCGTCACGATCCAGACGGGCGACGCCGGCAAAGTCGTCAACCGCTTCCTGATTGAGGAAGGGCTCGACATCAAGAAAGAATTCTACCTCAGCATTCTGCTGGACCGCGCCACCTCGCGCAACATCGTCATGGCGTCCACCGAAGGCGGCGTTGAGATCGAAAAAGTGGCCGAAGAAACGCCCGAAAAAATCCTGAAGGAAACCATCGACCCGGCCATCGGCTGGCAGGGATACCAGGCGCGCCGCCTGGCCTTCAACCTCGGTTTCTCCGGCACGGCCTTTAAAAACTTCGTGAAATTCATCGGCAAGCTCGTCAAGGCCTACGAGGCGATGGACTGCAGCATGCTCGAAATCAACCCGCTCGTGCTGACGGGCGACGAGCGCATCGTGGCGCTGGACGCCAAAGTCAACTTTGACGACAACGCGCTGTTCCGCCACCCGAACTACGCCGAGCTGCGCGACCTGGGCGAGGAAGAACCGCTCGAAATCGAAGCGTCCAAATACGACCTGAACTACATCAAACTCGACGGCAACGTCGGCTGCATGGTCAACGGCGCGGGCCTGGCGATGGGCACGATGGACATCATCAAACTCGCCGGCGGCGAACCGGCCAACTTCCTGGACGTCGGCGGCGGAGCCAACGTGGAGCGCATCTCCAACGCCTTCCGTCTGATGCTGAGCGACCCGAACGTGCAGGTCGTGCTGATCAACATCTTCGGCGGCATCGTGCGCTGCGACCGCGTGGCGAACGGCATTCTGGAAGCGATGAAAATTGTGGACGTCAACGTCCCGCTGATCGTCCGCCTGGACGGCACCAACGCGGTGGAAGCGCGAGAAATCCTCGAGAAATCCGATCTGGAGTTCTCCGTGGCCACGACGCTCAAAGAAGCCGCCGAGAAAGTCACCGAAGCCGTGTCTTCGCTGGCGCCGGCCTGAGCCATAGCGCGGCGATGAAGCAGAGCCGCAGACAAAAACTCAACGGGATGTTGCGGGAAGAGTCGAAGGACCGACGCCCGGACATCCCGTTTTTTTTTAGAGCTTTTGCGCGGCGGCGGGTGGATTATTGATCGGCCACGGCGGCCGCTTGGTTGATCGCGCGGCGGCCGAAACACTGAATCGCGCTTCGGCTCGTCGTCAAGGGGCGTACTTAAAACGCTCCGGCTTGCGGCGCGGAGACATTCCGGCGCGCTCCGCAGTTTCCAACCCGGCGCCAAACAAGAATATCATGTCAAGATCAGGCCTGCCAGGTATTCCCACTCGATTCGGCACATTCCTCATCCGCATTCTGACCCTGCTGGTGCTCGTTTCAAGCGTGCACCTGACGCTCTCCGCGCGTTCATTTCGCGAGGTGGAGTTGCTGTCGGGAGCGGAGAACCTCGAGAGTTTCGGCATGGACACCACGGACAACTGGTGGGCGATGACGCAGCCCTTTTCCAACCAGTACCGATTAATTGTCAACGGCGACGAAACCGAGACTTTTGAGCGGATTTCCCCGCCGATTTTCTCTCCGAACGGGCTGTTCTGGCAGACATTCGCCGTGCACCAGAACGTGCTGCAGTTTGTGTCAAATGTCGGCGACACCTGGCTTGACTACACCTCGGCCGAACCCGCCGTGTTTTCACTGGACTCGCGCTGTATTGCATTCACGGCTTACGACAATGATCAGGCCTGGGCCGTGCGCTACCGCGTGGTGGACCACCCCGAAGGCGGTTATACGCTGCGCGAACTCGAGCGCACGCAGATCTACGAAAAACAGAGTAAACTTTTTGTGGCGACGGACGGATCCAGAACGGCCTACGTCGGGCGGCGCGGCGATACCGAGGTGGTGGCCATAGGCGACGAGGAATACGCCGTCTACGACAAAATTGAGGCGCACGGTTTTCTTGCGGACGGTTCGTTTCTCTACTCGGCGCGATTGGGCGATCTGTGGCGTCTGTACCGCGACGACGTGGCAATTTCCTCCAGTTTCAACTCCATCAACTACGGCGTGTTTAACCGCGATCACAGCATGTTTGCCTTTGTGGCCGTCGGCAGCGTTGTGAGTTATGCCGTCTTGCTGGAGCAGGACGAGGACGAGTTGCAGTTCAGCGAGCAGCAGGAAAGTATTACGGCGCTGGCGATTCATCCGGACCTGGCGTTAACGGCGTTTAAGGCGTTTAACTACGGCGTTCCGAGCGTCGTGTACGGTTCGGCGCGTTATTCCGCCACGGAGAACACGGGCGCGCTGCAGTTCAGCCACGACGGGGAAGAGCTCTACTACCTGGAGTGCGACGTTATTAACTGTTATATGAACGTCAACGGCCAGCGCTACGACCTTTCGACGGACATCGACACGGGCGAGCCGCTGGTGGTGGCTCCCGGCACCAGCACCTTCAGTTTTACCACCGGTTTAACGCAGGTCGTCCGTAGTTTTGACGGCAAGGACGTGTGGTCGGGCATGCTGGTGGACCAGATGGGCCACGCGCGATTCAACTGGCGCCAGAATCGCTACGAGGCGCTGGGCATTATTAACGACCGCTTGTACATGTTGTACTGCGGGCTGTGAGTTGTCCAGGTCTGTGTTTGTGTCGGTTTATTGATTTCTCCTGTGTTTGCCCTCATTGTGTTTAACTGAATACTCAGCGACGTCTGATTGCAGCGCCGTCCCGCCTGCGCGCTTCCGGCTTGCTTTTTGAGGATTTTGTTTGTTGTTGGGTGAGAGGAGTCACGTCCCGGAGTTGTCTTTGAGGCGTGGCGACTACGTAGGAGCTACGTATTGACAATGTAGCACGATTGGACTAGAATGCGTTTTTATGTACCTTCATCAACATCAGGAGAGTGACCATGCCAACATGTCCGGCTTGTGGTGGATCAGGTAAATGTCGTCATTGCAGTCCGAATAAGGGCAGCGGGAAAAATCCGGACGGCAGCGACTGTCAAATGTGCCGTGGAACGGGTCGCTGCCAGGAAAAAACGCCTGCGGGTTACCGTTGTGATGGCGAAGGCACGGTAACAGCCATCAAGTAGCATGTCAACGTCGAGTTCCGGGAAGACAGTATTAAACTGCAAACTGCGAATGAGCTGCGAGCCCGCGGGGCCCGCAGCTCTTTTTTTTGGCTCATTTCATCATCAGCGCGCCGGCCTGAATCCTGCTGTGATACACCAACACCGCCAGGTAACTGCCGCGCGCCAGCTGCGAAGCGTCGATGTGGACGCGCTGGCTTGCGAGCTCGTCGAAGACGCCGCGCGCAAAGACGCCGAGATTTCGACCGAGAAGGTCGAAGATTTGAATCTCGAATTCTTCGCTCTGGCCGCTCACTTCGAGAATCGGCTTGTTGTTAATCGGATTTGGGTAAATCTTGATGCTCGGTTCGGATGTGAAATTCGCATCCGGGATAGGAGTATCTGCTGTTAAATCCCTGTCGCCGTAGTGTGTGCCGTCTTTAATTGCGCCGCGCAGTTTCCGGGAAGAGCAATATTCACCCGGGCCGCTCGGAGGGATGGGGAGCCTGTCGCCGCCCGCGAACAGCTTAACCACACATGGTCCGGCGGGGAAGTCATTGTCCAGGACATCGCGGTAAGGACAGAAATAACTCCGGGTGTTATCTGACTTGAGCGAGATAATCGGCTCCGCAATCTGCGCCGAAAGAGCGGCCGGGAAAATCACCAGGCATAAATCAGATGCGGCCCAAAGTGTTAAAAGATGTTGAATGTTGTATCTGTGAGTATGAGTGTCGGTATCTGAAATGCTATTGTGCTTTAAACAGCTCGACCATGTAGGAGGCCTGGCCGCAATATCATTTCACCTGGATTAAACAGTGTGTCCGCGGAATGTCGTCAATCACGAGAACGGCAAAGTAAGCGCCTGTCGGCGTCGTCCCCAGGTCGGCTTTGAGAAACTGGTAGGGTCTGTCGTCCACAAAGATTCCACGCGCGATTGTCGCGACACGGCGTCCGGTCATGTCGACCAGGCGGACCGCAAACTCGTTGCCTCTGCCATAGATTTCAAGGTGCAATTCACTTTCTACCGGATTGGGGTAGGCGAAAATTTGAAATGTGCCGTCCGCCGAAATTCCGCCGTTTGAACTTACCGGCGGCAGGTCTGTTGACACGTCCGTGTCGCCGTAGTGTGTGCCGTCGATAATTGCGCCGCGCAGCACCTTGCTGGATTCCAGCGCGCCGGCTCCGCCGCCGAACGTGCGCTCCTGAATGTCCATCGCCAGAATGCCGAAATGCGGCAGCGTGGTAAAACTGTGTCGACGGCTTGCCTCAAAAAGATAGGCGTCGTAGGTGCGCTGCTGCGCTCTTCCAGCTCTGTTGAAAATTGTCGCGTCGCTATCTATGTCGAGGCTGCCGACGTTTAACACATCACTAAACTCACTGAAGTCATCGAAGGCGCAGACGAGCGAGTCATTGTATGTCGTGCTTTCTTCGCCCAGATTGATGTAGTCGCCCCAGTATTCCATTTCCGTGTCGTTGCAATAGCCGAGACTGAAGCGCATGCGCACGTCGTTGACCTGCACCAGTTGATTGTTGCTCCAGCTTCTGTGGTTGGGTGTCGTGCCGGTAATCCGGATCACTTTAAACTCTCCATTTTTGTTAACCGAGTCGCCGACGACTGTCCAGGTCTCGGTGCCCCGGAAGTCTATAGTTGTGCGACCGCCTTCCGGCGATTCGAAGAATCCCTCGTTCTCAACAGCGTAGATCCATGTGTTGCCAATATCCAGCGGGACGATCGGGTCTTCCTGCGCGAGCGACGATGTGAACGTTAAACACAGAGCAATTAAACACAAACTGTAATAAGGCTTCATAGTTGTCTCATGTCAAGAGTGTATCTGGAAAATGTTAACTCTCTGCCGATGTGTTTTGCTCGGCGGCGTTTTTTCGTGACTGATGCACGAAGCGCCGGCATTGAGCGTGCGGAAACGGCCCGGCTCCGGCCATACACACCGACTCCACCATTCTAAATGTGTCCAAATTGAGACGCAGGGGCACTACTGCATTTCTACTGCATTGTCCGCAAAGCGCAGGGCGGGGCGCTGTCGGCGCATTGTTGAAAACGGAGATTCTGCCTCTTTTGCGCGACTTCTGATTACAGCGCCGCCTGCGCGGCTCGTTTTATGACTGTCTTGCTGGTCAGGGAGTTGGAAGTAATTCAGTGGAATGCCGGAGAGGTTTTTTTGTCGCGGGTGTAGCGGTTTAGAATCTCCGGTCGCTGCGGAGCCACGGAACACATGTTTGCAGTTTCCGGTGAAAAGACCTCAGATTGATGAGCGAGTGCCGTTTTGACGTACCGCCCGGCGGCGGACTCTCAAACGACAGAATTGTCGCGGGGGGACGAGTTTACCCTGAGGATATGGATGCGCCGGCTGAAAACTGCGCGACTAACAAAAAGGTCAGGAAACGAGCCGCGCATGCGGCGCTGTAATCGGGGGAGAATGAGCGGTTCTCGTGACGAAAATCAACGAACTGGAGTGCTTGCATACGCTACGTGGTTGCGTCGTCGAAGGGAATGCATAGAATTTGAGCAACACGGGGAAAAGCAGGAAAAGCGCAGAAACTCAGGCCTGGTTGGCGAAATTGGCGGGTGCACGTCGTTGATCAAGAAAATCCGGGCGATCACGACTGGTTGAAAATCGCCAACATTTTGCAGCCACTACGTAGCTGAGCGGCGCGAATACGCATTGACAAGAACCTGGGCACTTTCTATATTATTCGCCGCTACCTATGTACCCAACTGCTCATGGCGTACAGCGATCATCCGGTCTGCACAATGTTCCGCCTTCGGGTGAATCACATGCAACACTAAAACATCAGTCGGACTACATCACCGGCAGGGACAGTGAGCGACGGGGTGACTACATGGATTACAGCTTTGCAGACATCAGTTTCTACCGATGTCCGGTATTAACATTGTCTGAACAGAACGCAATCCTATCGGGAAGGGGGACAGTCATGAGAGTTGTCTTAGTGTTTGTCGTATGTTTAACAGTGTTTCAGTCCCGCGTTCATAGCCAGACGCCTTGCCGGGCGGAATTCACTGCTTCGACAAAAGTCGTGCAGATTGGCGACAGCACGGTGCTCAGATGGGATGTCGAGGGGCAGACGGAGGTATATGTTTCCGGCTTCGGCCTGGCGGCAAATCCGGGACGGATGACGATCTTGCCGAGTGAACCGAATAGGTACTATCTGGTATCGTACTGCGATTCATTGCCTGTGGTTTTGACATTGGCGATTGGCGTCAGCGGAATTCACGGACCGTCGTTCGATTCGTTGCCGGAGGACGATGACTACGCATATGATTTGAGTCAGAAAATTTCCATCGGCAGCATTACATCCTATCTGGACTACGTCAAATCTGTTTTACAGGACTCACTGCAACTTCGCGTTAAAGAACAAAGCGAGACATCAATTTTTAAATACGTCTTTAAAACTTTCCCGTCAGTCAGCAATGAACTGTTATCTCCGTCCGACGATGCTTTAAGGGCGCGCCGTTTAGCGTACTCCGTGACGCTCACGCGATTGGCGCAAGAGCGCGATGGGAGCGTTTACAACTGTAAAATCAGCGTTTTGATTGAAGCCCGGCGCAGACTCGAACAGCATTGGTACAAAGAAGAGGACAGGGCGCTCTACAGGAAGCAGGGAGAAGTCCTGCGCAGTTACCTGACCGGACAGGACTGATAAAGTAATTACCAGTTAAACCGTGCCCGAACAATCACAAAGCAGGCTCGAAAAAGCATGTCCCAGTTAAAAATCATGTTCAACATCCGGGTTGTGTTAATGATCATCTGGCTCGTGGGCCTGGTGATCAGTCTTTCGGTGTTGTTTTACATTCACGCTAAAAACTGGATCGGCGCGGAAAATTTCAAGATGATGATCAAACAGTTGAATACGCTTTATGCTCCGTTTATCGGCAGTATTCTGGGATTTCACTGGCTGCACCGGAGCAAACCTTCGGTCGTTAACGAGCACGCGGTGGATACGTCCAACGCCAAACTCGCTGGTGCAATCGCCGTTGTTTTCTCGCTGCTCTGGAACGGCGGCGTTGCTGCAGCGATGTTGATTCTTTTATTCGAGAACGGCACCGTCGAAGGCGCGCTGGAATTTTTCAGCACGATCCAGACAGTTTTTCTGGGGGCCGCCGGCGCGGCGCTTGGGTACTTTTTTGGTGCGGATGTTAACGGTCGAGAGTGAGGCGGGCAATCAATGACAACAAAACTGACTATGTTGATGGCGCTGTGCATCTGCTGTCTGCCTGCATTTGCGGGGGCCGATGAGATAGTTGAACAATTCAGATCCGATGCCGGTGAAAAGATTGCAATTGTCGTAGGAATTGCGGACTACCCCTATTTGTCCAGCGAGGAATACAGTGAAATTAGATACGCCGCGGCGAATGCGGAAAAGATTGCACGCACCCTTAAACAGCCGCAATGCGGCTTTCGGGAGAGTAATGTTTTCCTCTTGCTTAACGATGCGGCCGGCAGAGCCGCCATCCTGGATACAATTGACATGCTTAAACAAAAGTACGACAGTTACAAGGACACGGTGTATTTCTATTTCTGCGGGCATGGCGAAATTGATTCCGAGTATTGCGACTGCGACAATGCCAGTTGTGAATTCCTGTTAAAGACCTACAATACGAGCAACAACAGCGACAGCGAGATTTCTTTTGGCGAGTTGTACCGGGAGTTGAGACAGTTTGAGGCGGACAACGTGGTTGTGTTTATCGACGCCTGCCATTCAGGCGCGTGCTACATTCCTACTCTGGCCGGCCGAGATAATTCCAAGGATAAACTTCGGATTTTCACATCAACTGGTTGTGCATTAAACTCCTACGAAGATGTGTCAATCGGGCACAGCGTTTTTGCCTGGTTTTTGCTGAAGGCGCTCGGCGGTCATGCGGATGATATGGTTGACGACGCCGTCACAACTTCCGTCGAGCTTTCCGAATACATCCAGCAGTCGGTGGAAACATATGTGGACCGTATGCTTGACAAAAACTCGCTGGGACTTCAGAGCAATTATCTGCACCTGCAATCGCCTCAGACCATCGGCGTATTCTGGGATCAGAATGACTTTGTGTTTGTTAAGCGAAATGGTGCGCCGGTTGAGCGGGATGATCGCCGGCGAGATACTTCCGGTCAATCGGACATAGCCGAGTCGGCCGTAACTGATGTGTGCAACCGGGCCGAACTCTGCATGCTGCGGCACAAGTATGACGAGGCGATCGGAATTCTGCGGACTGTGATACAAGAATACCCCAGGGCGTTCAGAGGGCATCAACTACTGGGCGAAGTTTATTGCAGAACCCGGCAATGGAAAGAAGCGCAGAACGCATTTTTGGATGCAATTGCCGCGGATCCGGACAACATCAGGGTGAAAGTACTTTTGGGCAATGCGTTTATGATGACCGGGGATTTTGCACGGTCCAGGTATTTTTTGCAGGCGGCAGCCAGGAGCGACAGCGACAAACCGACGGCGTACTACAATCTGGCGTTGCTGCACGAACGGCACCTGCGCTACGCGGAAGCAATCGAATACTACGAGCGTTTTTGTGAACTGGCGAGCGGTGTGGACGACATCAGCGCCGGCAAGATCGATTCCGTTAAAAACAACATAGACGCAATGTACAAATATGCGATTCACTTTGAGAAAGGGAAGGAGCTTTTGCGTAGCAATAATCCGGGCGAAGCGGAGCGGGAGTTTAACATTGCAACCAGGATTGACAAATATCGGGCGGAAGGCTGGTACGAATTGGGAAAAATACAATACGAGCGGCAAGACTATAGCCAGGCTGCCAGATCGTTCAAGTACACGGTGGCGGCAGCGCCTCAATACCAAAATTCATACTACTTGCTGGCCAAGTCATTCGAGGAACTGGGCGAATACGAATACGCACTGGGCTACCTTGAGGTTTATCTGGACAAGGCCCAGCACAGCCTTGACGGTTTTCCATTTAGAGCCGAAGCGGAAATCAGCAGGAATGCCCTGGAACGCAAACTACGCATCCAGCGCGATGACAGCGGTATAGCAGCTCCGCCTTAGTCTGTGGCACGCGGTTAACAACATCATATTGATGTACCGGTAGGCGGCGCCGTAGACGCAAAAGAACATGAAATCAATGAGGAAAAGCCATGCATGAGATCTTCAAACACATCGCATTCAACAGCTGGCATCGGCCAGGAAGTCTTTTAACAACTCTGTGTATAGTGCTATGCGTCAGCGTGAGCCCGATACAGGCGCAATTGTCGATAACAGACACGTTTCCAGCAATCAATGCCTCCAACGTTCCGAACAATACGAGTATCAGCATTACATTTGACGCTCCCGTGGACGCGTCAAGTGCAAATGTCAATACCATAGGCGTCCATGCACAGCTGTCTGGAGTTCTGAGTTCAAACGCAAGCACGTATTCTGTCGAGTCCAATGTCGTGACTATCAGGCCGGATGTCCCATTCAAATCCGGCGAGCAGGTGATCGTATCGATTAGCGACGTTCGCCGAGTGCAAGGACCCGGTACTGCCGGGCCGTTTGTTTTTTCGTTCGTCATTGGTTCATCTCCACTGTCGAAAGCTCTGTTTCGCGAACGGACTGTCCTGCCGGCGGGCGGGAAACCGCAGTCGGTCGTCGCCGGCGATTTTAACAACGACGGCCTGGTCGACATTGCGGTCAGCAACGTCGGAGAATCAAACCTTACTATTGTGGAAAACAGAGGGAACTACGAATTCGATGAACCATATACGGTGGCACTTCCGGGCGATGCGTCGTCGCTGTTTGTCGCCGATTTTACCAGGGACTCCTTTCTGGAACTCCTTGTTTATGTCCCATCACTGAACGAGACATTTGTGATCAGGAGTGGTGGAACGGGGCGGTTTTGGGACAATGCGCAAAGTTTTGGCGAGCAGTACGGTCCAATTTGCATTGCCGATTTCGACTCGGATGGGAATCTGGACATGGCGCTGGCATCCAGCTCGTTAAGAAGAATTGTTATTTTCTCTGAAATTAGTAGTGGAGTGGAACCGATACAGTATTCTTACGAGGAATTTCCGCCGGGCTTTATTCCCGGTAGTATTGCCGCCGCCGACCTTGATCGCGATGGCGCCGTCGATATCGTCGTCGGTGACAGAGATCGCGGACTGTTACGGATGTATTTTAACAATGGAAATTTTGACGGCGACAGCTTTGAGGAGCAGTCTCAATTGGAGATTAAACGTCCGGCAACCGCGCTGCAAGCGGTGGATGTCAACCTCGATTCCAATATGGACATCGTCGCCACGATTCCGGGCCTGAACCCCGAAGACGACGAAGCGGCGGTGTTGATACAGCAGCCGGACGGGACTTTTGACAGTCAGGCAGCCGGCTTTGAATTTTACGGTTCACATTCTCTGCAGGCGGCGGATATCGACGGGAATTCTTATCCTGATATGTTAATAGCCGACAGCCGTCCCTGTGTGATCCCCGGAGTGAAAAACTACATCTGGTACATGTTGAACGACAACGGCGAATATGGCGAGGCGGATACGCTTCAATTTTCCAGGAGTTTTCCTTCGGCAATATGCGCGGCTGACTATGACGGCGACGGCAGTATTGATATTGCGATAACAAACAGCAGCAGCGGCACGGTGTCCATTCTCTATAATGAAATCGACGGTGCGCCGCCTACAGCGCCGACGATCACGTTGTTACAACCGGAAATTAACCAGCTTAACGTCGCAGAGACGTCTCGCATCAGCGTGTTTTTCAGTCAACCTCTGAAACGCTCGACTGTTAAAAGTGAAAATGTCGTAGTGCATGGATCCGTGAACGGGCGTATTTCGCAGTCTTCGGACATCCGCTATCGCGAAGAGAATGGGCAATATTATATCGAGATTATTCCGGACAGGGCGTTCAGTCCCGGCGAATACATTTCTGTCAGCATCAGGAACATCGAAAACTGGCGTCATATTTCTATGACCGATCCTTATGTTTACAGTTTTACCGTGCGAAGCTCGCCCGGACCGGCGCAGTTCAAGATCAGTCAATTCAACAATGTAACGATGCCGTCGGCTATATCGCTGGCGGACATGGACGGCGACGGCGGGTCGGACATTGTCGCGGCAAGTTCGACCGACGATCAGGCGCTGATTTTCTGGAACGACGGCGTCGGCGGGTTTGAAGAGCGTAGTTCGTTTGCGGCCGGCGGCGAACCCGTTGCCGTTGTAAGCGCGGATTTTAATGGAGATGGTCTTGTCGATCTGGCCGCGGCGAACAACGCCGGCCAAAACATCGAGATATTCCTTAATAATGGCGAGCGGGTGTTTAGCGGCGCTCAGGCGGCGCCGTTGACAAGTGCGCCGCGACAAATTGCGGCGGCGGATATAAACGGCGACGGCGCTCCTGATATCGTATGTTCGATGCGCTCGGCTGATTCGCTGTTTGTCTTGTTAAACGACGGAGACGGGCAATTGGGCAACTCGCCGCTCGGGTTTGCGGGGCTGCGCCAGGGCCGGATTGTAACGGCCGATTTCAACAAGGACGGCGACGTGGACATAGTCTCGGTCGCACCGGACGGCCGCGTATTTGTGTACGACAATCTGAACAACACCGGCCGGTTTACAATCGAAGAAATACTGAATGAGGCCGCAGGCGGCAAGGCCCTTATTGCAGGCAATCTGGACAACGATTTTTATCCGGACATTGTGATTGTTAATTATCAATTGAACTTAATCCACATTTACAGGAACAATGCCGACGGATCCTTTTCTAAGGTTCCAGATGTTGTCAGCCTTGATCCGGATGGCGCCGGGACTCCGGCGTTGGCGGATGTGGACGGCGACGGGGACCTGGACCTGGTTTTGTTTCACAATAGTCCGACCGACGGGTTGGTCCTGTTCCTGAACGACGGCTCCGGCGCATTCGAGAAAGAGCTGAATGTTTTGGGGCGAAGCTTTGCACAAAGCCTCATTGCTGCGGGTGATCTGGACAATGACGGCGACGTGGATTTGGCGGCGGTCGACCCCGAGTCAGGGGGATTGTCGATTCTGTTAAATACCGAAGTGACGCAACTGGAAGTGCTGCCGCAGTACGAGCCGAATATCTGCAAGCATGAAATACTGGTATTAAACGCTGAGATTCAGGGCGGAATTCCTCCCTACTCCGTTGAATGGAGAAATGCGGACGGTTTGGTGCAATATTCGGAACAGGTCAGTACCGCCACTATTTCCCGGTTCTATACCCTGGCCGTGACGACCACGGTATTCACCGTCGATGTGACGGATCTGGCCGGCCGGAGTTCCTCGGCGTCGTTTGTTGTTGATGTCCACGCAATCAGCGCAAGAATATGTCGCTCGGATGATTCTACGCTTGTGGCCTACCCGCGGGGTATGGCGGCGTATCAATGGCTGTTAAACGGCGAGCCGATAACAGGCGCAACATCCTCCACCTACCGGGACAGCGTGCTTGACGGCGCTTATGCTGTCCAGACTACCAGTGAGGCCGGCTGTACTACCACGTCCACGGCAAGAACGTTCGACGCAGCGGCGGCATTGCAGCTTCTGGATCTCTGTTTTGATTATTACGTCGCCGACGCGGAAAAGAGCAAAAAGGTCAGAGTCGTTAACGCTGCGACCGACAGCATATTTGTGATTTCCATGGAAATTGAAAATGATGATCCGGGGGAGTTTCACATTCTCAACCCGGCGGATTCATTCTATGTATTGCGCGGCGAGAGTTTCTATACCTATGTGCGCTATGCACCTGAATCGGCAGGCGTAAAAGCCGCGGCCTTAAAGATCAACACCAATGCCGGTGAGTTTCGCAGTGCGCTCATCGGGAATGCTCAGGAGCCGAAGTCGGTGTTAGTAAGCTCGGTTGACATGCGCTTGACTCCGATCCTGTTAAAAAGCGTCACCGCGGACCCCGGAGATAGCTTTCTGCTTCAGGTTGTACTTCCACGGATTGAACAGGCCGAATTGTTGAGCGATGGCGGGAGTATATGTACAATGGATATTCTGTTTAACAAGTCGGTTCTGCTTTACACGGGTGCGACGCTCCGTCATCCTGAAGGAGTTCCCGCTCCGCGGGCGTATTCCCAATTGCGGGATATTTCCTATCCCTGGGCGACGGTTGAATTCAGCGGCAGCTGCATGGAGAGCGACACCGCGATTCAGGCTTTTAATTTTGTTTCGATGATCGGAAGTGCGGCCTTTGCAACAATCAACGTCGGCCGCCTGGAGTGGTTAACCCGGAAGGAGGGTGTTGTTACGCGGGAACTGTACTCCGAGCCGGACACTGTGCATGCGCGCGATTTTTGCGTGCAGGGCGAACCCTTGTTAATCGGGCCGGATATACGCTACAAAAACTCAACATTGGGAATAGTCATTACCCCCAACCCGGCCAATGATGTGGTAGAGGTCGAGTTTGAACTGGCGGAAGCTGCCAATGTTGAACTGACTTTGACCAATTTGTTTGGCGAAAGACTTGCAACTAAAACAGTGCTGAAGAGCAAAGCCGGTAAAAACACCGCTGCGTTGGACGTCGGACAGCTTGGCAGCGGTTCGTATTTTGTGGCGCTGCGGCACGGGGGCACTCTCAGCACGGCACAACTTAACATATTTCGGTAGTAAACGAACGGGAGACACCAGTCATGTCTGAAAAAGCGCGCTGCATGATGATTGCCTTCACACTCACTCACATCCTGCTGTCGGTTCAGTCAAGCGCATCCGACGATGTGGGTTTGCACGAGCAGAAATTCGGAATCGAGTTCCTGGAAGTGTTTAATATGCACGAGCCGGACTTTGCCGGCTTACGTGGAATTGTGAGCTGTTGTCCTTCCAAATACGACCACGAACATTCGCATGGAATATCGATCGGTCTGCTGTTTCAACAAGCGCTTGATTCGGATTTTTCTCTTGGAACGCGCGTGAGTTTCAAGACGTTCGACGTGGACTTCAGCAAACAGCGGCAAACGCTGTTCGCGGGTCCTCTGGATACCAACAATCTGAACACGATTGTCGATGGCGTATTGACGACAAGTATTGACGCCGAGCTGTCCGGTCTGGAGTTTGGCGTTACGGGCCAGTATCGACTTGTTAACAAACTGTCGGTATTTACGGGGGTGAATATCACGGTCCTGCTTACCGGCAAGGCATATCACAGAGAAGAGATCAGCGAGCCGGCGGAGGGAATCGTTTTTCTGGAAACGGGCAGAAATCTACGCAATGAGTTTGACGGAGAAATTCCGTTTACAAGTTCCGTTCTCTACGGCTGGGCGGCAGGCATCGGCTATGAAATTGCCCTTGACGACCGGGAGTCCTGGTTTGTTGAACCGCGGATTACATATTCGCTCGGATTAAACTCGCTTGTTCAGCACAACTCCTGGCTGATTGATCACGTGAGTTTTGGCGTCGCGTTTACTTTTTCGCCGCATGGACTTCCGCTGCCTCCGACTGAACCTGGACGTCCGGATTTGCCAATATGGCCCTAAGCTTTCGATTGTCCGGCCTGAAGTGGGAATGAACTGTGAGCCTCACACCTGAAAGTTGGATAACCAGGATGAGAGTGCTGTTTCGCCGTACCGCCCGGCGGCGGACTCTCAAACGACAGAATTGTCGCGGGGGGACGAGTTTACCCTGAGGATATAGATGCGCCGGCTGAAAACTGCGCGACTAACAAAATGGTCGGGAAACGAGCCGCGCAGGCGGCGCTGTAATCGGGGGAAAAACAGGGGGAGATGTGTCGGCGTCAGTTTTCCCTGGCCACGGCAAAACTGCGCGGCAGGGGAGCTTTGAGGATGGCGTCCTGTTCGTCGCCCGGGAGAGCGCCGGCCAGACGGGCGCGGATAACGGAAGGAGTTTCGCCCATTTGCACGCCCATCACACCTTCGATGATAATGCGCATGAGGCGGTATTCCTCGTCGTGCAGGCTCTGCAGTTTGTCGCCGATTGGCAGCCAGACGATGTTCGCCATCAGGATGCCCCACATGGTCGCGATAAAGGCGGAGGCGATGTGACGGATGAGCGTGCCCGGGTCGTCGCCCGCGCTGCCGAGAACCATAATCAGGCCCATGACGGTGCCGATAATACCCATGGTAGGCGAGTAGCCGCCCAGCTTGACAAACATTTGGATGTTGGTGTTGTGGCGTTCGCCGACGAAGTCCAGCTCGGTTTCAGCTACGTTGCGCAGCGTTTCCGGGTCGGCGCCGTCGATGGCGACCTGGAACATTTTGCGCATAAAAGGATGCTCGACGCGTGTGAGGTGTTTTTCGATCGCAATAATGCCGTCGCGACGCGCCAGGACGGAGAAATTGACGATCTGATTGATCAGGGCGTGCGTGTTGTATTTGGTCGGCAACATGGCGATGGCGATCAGTCGCGGAATCAGCGCGATGCGATCCAGGGAGGAACCGATAATACCGGCCGCGATGGTGCCTCCGATTACGATGGTAATCGGCGCAACGGCAAAGAGCGCTTCAAGGGTGCCGCCCTCCAGGAGAAAGGAGCCCAGGATTGTGAACAATCCCAGCAGCAGCCCCACAAAGGTTCCCGTGCGGAGCAAATGAGACCAAGTGGAGTCCGTATTCATGCCGCGGCAAATTTAATTTGTCAGCCGAGAAAGTCAAGCAGGCTTGGCTGAAATATTGTCTGCCCGATGCTCAATGTGGCGTTTAGCGCATTTTCTTCTTTGCGCAATTCGATTGCCGCCTCTATCAGATCCGTGTCTTCGCGCAGGCTGCGCAGCTCGTTGAGCCTTGTATTTTCAAAGGTCAGCCGATCCTCGATTGCTTCCATGCGGTTGACCACGCCGCCCAGGCGGCCGATTTCGGAGTTGACCGCATCGACTGAATTACTGATCCGGCGGATGGCGTCCTGCAGTTGGTTGCGTTCGCCCTCCGTGAATCCGTCCGTCGATGTGCGCAGGCTGCCGCTTTCCGTGTAGGCCATGATGTTGTAGGCGCGGATCAGATTGTCGAAGGCCTCCACGCCGCCGGCGCCGAATGCATCGTCGGCCAGGCTGTTGATGCGTTCGGTGGCGTTGGTACCGGTGGCGATGCGCCGCTCGTCAAAATTGCCTTTGAACATCACGCGCAGACCGAGCGGATTGTCCGTGGAAACGAGCGCCGGATCTTCGACCAGTTCAAAGGGCAGGTCGTTGCTCGCCGGGGCGGCAGCCGCGATCGATTCACGCGTCGTGAGGGTGCCGCTGAAAGCCAGGCGGCCGTCGAACTCGTAGTTGGCAATCTCGACCATGTCGTTGATCATACCCAGAAACTTGTCGGCCAGCACGTCCAGTTTGTCCGCGTGAATCGGGTTGGCGGCTTCCGTCGCGACGTCGCGCGCCGCGAGCATGGTCGACTCAAAATTGCGCAGTTCGGCTTCGATGATCTGCGTGTCGGTCAGGCCGTCCTCGACGTTTTTCTGCAGCACCTCGTTGCGGGCGATATTGCTTTGCAGGCGCTTGATTTCGCCGATCAGACCGGGATTGTCGGACGGTTTGTTGATGTCGCGTCCCGTGCCGATGCGATTGTTGATGTCGTCGAACTCCTGCCGGCGGGCCTGCAGGTTCGAGCTGTATGTTCGCAAGGTTGAATTCAGGGTCACTCGCATGGAATGTCATCCTTTGCCGGATTGTGCCGGCCTGTTCACTGTTTACCTGCCCAGGTTTACCACTACGTCCAGAATCTCATCTGCGATGTTTACGACGCGCGCCGAGGCTTCAAACGCGCGCTGGAATTTTATCAGACTGACGGCTTCCTCGTCCAGGCTGACGCCGATCTCGGAGTCGCGTTGGGCAAAGAGTTGATTGCGGATCACTTCGATTGTAGACGCGCCTGTGGCGGCGTCGCGTCCGAGCGCGCCGACCTCGGCGATGACGCCGGAGTAGAATTCAATGGCGCTGGACGTGCCGATGAAGTTTTCGTCATCGATCAGCGAGGCTATCTGCCGCGCGATTTCATTGTCGCCGGGAGCATTGGCAACGGCCGCGGCGGCGATATTGCGCGGCTGGTCCAGCACGTCGCTGCCGATCGCGATGCTCGTTGCGGTCACCGGGTCGGTCAGGCCGCCCGGCTCAAAGAAGTTGCGCCCGGGAGAGGCCGGTCCGGCGTCGTCCAGGCCAAAACCGGTTTCGTGCAGCGCATTGACGGTTTCAACCAGCGCCTCGGCCAGCGAATTCAGGTCGGCCACAACGGAGAACCCACCGCTCGAGTCGTTGCCGTCGAGCGTCACGTTGTAATTTTTCAACAGCGAACCGAGCTGCCCCTGATTGACCGACAGGACGGCGCGCGGCAGCCCGTCGGCATTGAGATCGACCAGGCGCAGGGTGCGTTCGCCGGAGATTGCATCGACGGTTTCATTCAGCGCCACAACAGAGAACGACGCACCGGTGACGACCGTTGAATCGCCGATGCTGACGCTGGTCTGGTTGTTGGTATCTGTGTAGACTTTGACTTCGACCAATTCGGACAGGTCTTCAAGCAGATTCGCACGTTTGTCCGCGAGGTCCAGGGCGCTGTTGTCGCCGCGCGCAAGCGCCGTGGAGATCTGCTGGTTCAGCGCAGCTATGTCTTCCAGATGTTGATTGATGGTGTTGACCGTGTCGCCTGCGCGGTTTCGGACGTCGCTGCGTAGATTTTCGAGGCCTTCGCCGATGGAGTTGAATTGCGTGACGACATTGCGCGCTTCGGCGAGCACGAGCTTGCGTTTGTCGAGATTTTCGGGGCGCAGCGAGAGGTCTTCAAAAGCTGCAAAAAAGCGCTGCATGGTGGTGTCCAGCGAAAAATCGGATGTTTCGCCGAATATGGCTTCGAGGCGCTGAACAATTTCGCCGTCGGTTTCAAAGCCGCTCTGACTGGAGAGGGAGTTGCGAATCTCGCGATCGAAAAACTCGGAGCGCGCCGTTCCCACCGCACCGACTTCGACGCCGGTTCCGATAAAACCCTGGGCGGTTTCGACCGGGGTGGTGGCTTGAAGGGTGACGATCTGGCGCGCATAACCGCGCGTATTGACGTTGGCGATATTATTGGAGGTAATATCGAGCCCAAAACGCTGAGCACCGAGGCCGCGCTTACCTATTTCCAGCAAAGAAAAACCCATAGGACTGCCTTCCTGGTTTGTCCCGGGCGGCGAAAAAAGCGCCGCCCTTGCAGGTTCCATCCTGGAACCCGTTGCAGGACGCACGGTTGGTGTGCGTCCTGTTCCGCACTCAGATTCGAGCGCTGTACAGCGGCTGACCGTCGTTGGTCAGCACATTCAAAGTTTCGCGGCTGAATCGCCGTGCGCGTTCAGTCAGGATGCGATTCAGTTTGTTTAACTCCTGCAGATCAGTTGCCGCCGCGGCCATGGCCGAGCGATAGCGCTCGAGGTCTTCGCGGAAGTGCTGCGGCATGCTCGGAATCAGATCCGACATTTTCACGCCACGCGCTTCGCGGCGGCTCATGCCGAGGAAGGCGGCTACCTGGCCCAGGCGGCTGCGTTCGAGCGTACGCAGTTCCTCGTTCAACTGATTCTGCCTGTTGCAGGCTTCTTCGAGCTGATCGGTTTGCATGGCGGTCAGGGCGTCGCGTTGACTGCGCGCCGCGGCCAGCAGGGCTTGTACGATCTGTACCTGGCGTCCGATCAGGGGCACAATTTCAGCGCCCGAGGATGTCGGTCCGCCGCCAAAATGTCCTGTCGTATGTCCGGCCTGAGCATGTGTTTGCATGGAATTCTCCTGTATCGGTCTTGAGTATCGGCCGTTGGGAGGAAAAGTTTAGGGGGAAATCAGCGTGAGTTGTGATTTGCAGCTTGGGATGTCAACAAATCTTCTATTGGGACCAGGCTTAAGCGCTTGAATTCTTTGATGCACATCACCTCAACTGTAGCGGTGATCCATCCCAGACGCCCATTTACCTATATTGCCTAGCTTCGGAGAGTGAGGAATCGCATCTTGGAAGCGGGGTCATCCCAAGTTAGGAGGCTCAAAACTGACATTGCTTCTTCGACCGATCAGTACACCTGATGCAGCACTGGCGCACGTCCAACTTTCGTTGAAATTTATTGCTTCGGTTCGGAGAGTGAGGAATTGTATCCTTAAAGCGGGGGCAGGTAAAGGGAACTGAATTTTTAGTCTCAAAGATTCCAGGCCGACTGACAATCATCAATCAATTCCATTACGCTTGTGGTGATCTGCTTAAACTCTTCACATTCTTTTGGAATGTTGTTAATCAACTGACGTTGAATGGTTAAAAGGTCCTTACTTGTTACCTCTCCTGAATGTCCTATTTGTTTCGTAGCGTAATCTGCAATGCACTGTTTCGCGTCAAGTGATGGGGTGTATCCGATTAATTCACGATTGTGCTCTGCAACAAATTTTTCTGGATTCGCAAATGGAAGAAATTTGATTCTGGAGTTTGCATAACGTATAAAACTCCGAAGATTGTCAATTTTCTGCTGTGGATTGTTTGAATCTCCCGGCAGCGTGGGGCAGTGTCCCAATGCATCCTTGACTTTCTTTTCAAGTTTGGAATCCTGACTTTTGGGAATATTCTCCTCTCTGGGTAGTTCGCGGGATTTCTTGACATCACCATCCAACATGAATGAGCTTTGAGAAACAGATGACAGAGATTCATATCCAGCTAGATTCAGCAGGCTGGTGGAGCCTCCCGGTAAGAATATGACACTCAATCTGTCACGGTAACTAGCCTCCAGCCCGTGGTAGCAGGCATACAATACAATGGCTTGGGCCATCGCATCTTCCACATATAGTTTCATTTTGTCTGCTGTACTACTCTTGTGACCTAGGTGGAAGGAGCTAGCATGGGCTGGAGCGGAATTCATGATCGTTACTTTATTCTTCAGGTTGGGATCGACATTTAAAACTTTAATGGCATCGTTAGGCAAACTATCAACGAAAAAGGGTGAATGCGTCGACATTACGACCTGGAGCTTTTTCTCCCAGATCTTTTTCAGCAGGTATCTTTGGAAATTCTCTTGAGCACCAATGTGAAGCGAGGTCTCTGGTTCATCAAGTAAGACAAGTGCACTATTTGTTGCATTCTCCAAAGCATATACCAGCCGAACAACGCTGGTTTCTCCACTGCCGGCGAAAGCTTCGGAATACATATGAGATTGATCGTCGGATTGCTCTTTCCGTAAATAGACGGAATATCCTCCTTGCATGTAGTAGTCGTGCTCCACGTATTCTATACTCGTGTATTCCGTTTCCAGGATGTCATTTACTTTGTTAATATATGAGTCGGGAAAAGTGAAATTCTGTGTAATGCGCTCCTTGAGATAGTGGATGTCGCTTGACTTCTTGGCATCTATTGCAGCTTTGAGTTTTCGAGAGCGCTTTCTAAGGAGTGCACGGTGGGCCGGCCGGGACATGTTCTGTTGTGAATTGTAATAGGCCCGGCTGTAAAATGCTCTGTCGAAGGCGCTGATCTCAGTTCTGAAATCCAGATAAATCACATCCTTTTCGATGGCATTCCATCGCGTTTTAGACCTGCCTTTCTGCATAGTTTGTCCCTCATTGATTGGCGGCATCTTTTTCATTCCAAAGCTCGTTATCGGTCTGGACGGTTCCCAGTAGTCAGGGTCATAACCACTGGATTTAGAGTGTTTCTTTTTTATGTAAGTTTTAAGGACTTCCGCAATGAAATTCGTTCCGGGTATCTTGTATCGGTAAAAAAAAGCAGGCCTTCCTTCAATTGGATCGACATGAGTGGCAAACCAGTAGTCTGCGGGACTCTGACCGTCAGGACAACCATAAAGAGCGTGAAGTATTGAACTCTTGTTTGTTCCATTCTTCCCAATTAACAGTGTCAGTGGGAAATCGAATGTTAACTCGGATCCGGGATAAATGTTTTTATAGTTTGGGAAAACTATTGAAGAAATGTAGGGACTAAATGCTCCGCCATGTTTAAATGTACTCTGCAATTTTTCGATTAAAATCTCTTTTTCAGCCATGAAAAACCTGATTCAATTTAGTTAAAACATCGTGTGATATATTTGGCCATTTCCGGTGCTACGGCGTTTCCGACCTGGCGAGCACAAGAAGATAGTGAACCATGAAAAACAAATTCATCAGGGAAAGTTTGCAGACGCGCGGCTTCTCGAACACTTATAGCCCGGTGCTGTTCAGGATGACCAAAGCGGCCATTCGAGTAACTGATACATCTGGTTGTTAGTGTCGGAGCCGGAGCATTCCACGCCATTCGCCCATAAACATCCGTATGCCCCTTGTGATTTTTATGACTGGGGATTGTAAGTTCGGCAGGCCAGTTACGGCGGTCTCCACCTGGGGGGGTGTTTTTGATCCTGTTTAAGTTTATTGCGGATAGTTTGGCAGACTCATGATTGGGAATGTCAGGATGACTTTCTCCTGCCTTGATTTCTGGTAGATCCGAAATAAACATTTTGGTAGTTGCAGGTTCGACATTATTGAACGTCATTGAATATTCGATTGGGGAGATTGACAGACCGGAATTTTGTCGGCAGGCAATCAGAATGAATCTTTTTCGAGTTTGAGGCACCCCATATCTGGAGGCGTCGACAACCTGCATGTCAAATTCATATTTGTTGTGTTTTAATGTTTGCAGAAACGTTTTGAACATTCCACCATTCTTGTCAATGTTTTGCAGACCGGGCACATTCTCAAGGAAAAGGTATTCCGGCTTCCAGTACGTAATGAATCGACTGAATTCTGTTAAAAGAGAACGGCGTGAATCGTAGGACGTAATTCTTCTTTGGTGTTTGCTGAATGGCTGACAGGGAGCACAGCCAGAAAAGAGCAAAGGCGTACGACGCCTCTTATTCAAAATACCTGACAGATCAGCTGGCCGGACTGTTCTAATATCTTCTTGAATTGTAAAAGCTTCAGGAAAGTTGGATCTGAACGTTTTGATTGAGTCATGGTCAAAATCGAGTGCGCCAGCAATCTCAAAACCACCGTTCTGAAATCCGAGACTGGTTCCACCGCAGCCGCTGAAAAAATCAAACACTCTGACCATGTGGATTCTTGCTTTTGTTTCGAGCTGATACGTAGAACGCCAACCTTCAATTCAGAAATTATTAGCCAGATGACGACGGCGTGCACCACTCAGATATTTGAGATAACAACTTACAATAATAGTGCAGAAAACTCAAAAACTCAACAACTTGAAAAAGTTATTGAGTTTCAGTGTATGGAGAACCTGTCAATTGACGTAGACACGGAAAATGCCGTTCCTCCCGAATTTGTAGTTTGGGGCTACATGACCTTCACGAAGCAATTTGGCCAGTCTTTAATTAATCAGGCTGTAGAGAATTTTGCCCGCTCAAAACGGAAATCCCCGCGGATCCAAGCTCGCTGTTTCGCTGTTCTGGAACATGCCGCCGCCAATAGCCGTGTCCTCCAGAATCGCAAACATCTCGTGATAGCGCTGTACGTTGCTGACGTAAGCTTTGGTCTCCGCAAAAGGAGGGACGCCCTTGTATTTGTCCACGTTGCCCGGTCCGGCGTTGTAAGCCGCCAAAGCTTTTGTTAAGTCGCCGTCAAAACGCGCCAGCATTTTGCCCAGGTATCGCGTGCCGCCCTTGATGTTGGCCGCCGGATTCAGCGAATTGTCCACTCCCATGTCGCTCGCCGTGCCGTCCATCAACTGCATCAGGCCCTTGGCGCCGGCAGGCGAAACCGCATTGGCCTGACCGGCCGATTCCGCCGCGATGACCGCTTTAACGAGTGAAGCGGGGACGCTGTGTTCCGAGGCCGCCTGACGAATCTGCGTTTCGTAGGGACGAATGCGATCGATCACCCGGTCCAGAAAAGAGTTGCCGCCCGTGGAACCGGTGCGTTTGGTCGCTTCAACCATTTGCAGAGCGCTGTCGGCCATTGCCGCCACATTCTTGATCATGTCGTTCTGTTCGCTGGATGTGCCGTCCGCACCAGGTGTTTCCGGCTGCCGTTGAGAGATTGGTAGTTGCATTTGCGTGCGCAAAGGCATGCGTCCGCCGCCGCTCATCTGTGCATAAATCTGCTCCGCCAAACCAAAGCCGCCCTGATCGGTGGCGTATTCGGCAAATTGCAGGTCGACGTAGCCGTCCAGAGCTGCGCCGCCGAAGGACATGGCGCCTTCGTTGTTCTGATCCTGTTCGAGCATCGCCGTTTTCATCGACTTCATCAACATGTGAACAAAAATCGATTCAAATCCCTCGGCGGCTTTTTTCATCTCCGCGTTGCGGGCCTCGTCGGGCAGGGCTACATTCTGCAGTCTTTCGGCCTGCCGGCGCAGACTCTCTACGCGCGGCATGGAAAAATCGGCAGAGCCGGGAGAATCGATCGGGAGGAACTCGCTGGACATGTTAAACCACCGGGATTACTGAATAACCAGCTCGGCCTGCAATGCGCCGGATTGTTTAAGTGCCTGGAAAATTGCAATGAGATCGCGCGGAGAAACGCGCAGAGCATTTAACGCATCGGCCATTTCCTGCACGGAACTCGTAGCCGGCAGGACGGAGGCAGGGTTTAACTGCTCCGAAGCCGCGACCGTTGCATTGTCGACGCGCCGGTTTTCCGCAAAAGTAAAAGGTCGAGGTTGTGAAATGCCGGCCTGATTCTGTATCTGAATTTCCAGGCTGCCATGTGCCACAACTGCGCTCTGCAGAGTCACGGCGCCGCCGATGACAATCGTTCCCGTGCGCTCGTTAATGACAACTCTGGCGGCGGGATCCGGCTGAACTTCGAGTGCTTCAATGCGCGCAATGGCAGCCGTTAACGCATCGCGATCGAGTGCGGTCGTGAAACGGATCTGCACCGTACCGGCATCAAGCGCCTGCACCTCTCCGTCAATTCCTCCACCACTGCGAATGGCATCCGCAACGCGAGATGCCAGCGTGTAGTCCGGCTGGTTAAGTTGGATTGTCACGGACGTGGTATCGGAGATGCGCGGCGTCTCGCGTTCGAGCATGCCGCCGCCGGGCACACGGCCCGCAGCGGTGAAATTTTTGCCGACGCTGGAGCCACGGGCCTCAAACTGATAACCGCCGATGCTCACAGCACCCTGCGCCATGCCGTAAACATTGTCGTTGAAACTCCCCGACAGCGGCGTCATCAACAGCATGCCACCCTGCAGCGATCGCGCGTCGCCGAGCGTCGAGACCTGAATGTCAAACCGTGCGCCGGGTTTGAGGTAGGGCGGGATCACGGCAGTTACCATGACGGCAGCCACGTTGCGCGTGCGCAGATTTGTCTGCGGCACGGTAATGCCGAAGCGTTTTAACATACTGGTGACCGACTGGATCGTAAATGTCGACCGCGGTGAGTCGCCGGTATTGTTGAGTCCCGTCACCAGGCCGTAGCCGATCACCTGAACGCCGCTGACGCCGTCGATGTTCGCCACGTCTTTGATGCGCGCCGCTTCCATTGCGCCGGACTGCACGACCGACACGAGAATCAACAGGGAAATCGCAAAGCGAAGGATGTGTTTTAGTCGATTGTTAACCATGGGTATACCGTCGTTGCTTGCGTTTAACAGCAGACAGTTTAAAACAGAATGCGCAGGAATTTAGTAATCAGTCCCGGCTCCTGTGCCTTGGTAATATTGCCGTCGCCCTCGTAAATGAGCGTCAATTCAGAGATGTTGTAGGAAAAGACGCTGTTGTCAGGGCGAATATCGGCCGGGCGGACATAACCCGTTATGGTTATCTTTTGTGTTTCATTGTTGATTTTGGTCGTGCGAATGCCTTCAATCTGCAGGTTGCCGTTTTCATCCACCGAAATAACACGCGCGCTTAAACGCGCCCGGAATCTCTCGGCGCGCGTCGATTGTCCGCGACCGCGGAAATCGTTGCCGCTGTTGACGCCGAGGTCGAGGCCGCTCGGATCGCTGCCGGTGTTTAAGTCAAATCCGGCGTTTAAATCCGTGTCGGATGATTCCGTGGTTGTCGCAGAATTGTCCGCCTTGATGTCTTCGCTCACAAAAATTGTTACGGCGTCGCCCACCTGCAGGGCCTTGCGGTCGCTGAACAGCGAACGGCGCACGTTCTGATCGAACTGCGCCTGCATTTCCGCTGCGCCGAGGAGCAGGAGGGAGACCAAACAGAAGGCGATTTTATTGATTGTCATTGCGTACTCCGCCACTGGGGTTCACACTCAAAACACTATTTCCACTATGCCGGCGCCGCGTGCGCGCGCCACAATCGGATCGCGCGAGCCGTCGCGCAGAACCCGTACACTTTGTCCGGGGGCGGCGTCCGCCAGGGCCCGACCATGCGTGCGGACTTCAATGCTTCCGCGTTTAACGACAAGGACAACTTTCTGTCCGCGGATGATGCCGTCGGCCGACATTGCGATGTTATCATCGAGCGTCTGACCGGCGCGGACGTCCGAATTCAGTTTGCGTCCAATCAACTGGTCCAGTTCAACACCGTTGCGCGGTGCGGCCTGCGCTTCACAGCGTTTAAGCACGATATCGCTGCGCTGCAGAATCCGCCCTTGCTGCAGCGTGTGCGCCGCTGCGGGGACCATCACGTATTCCTTTACGCGGAAGGGCAACATGACCTGGCGCAGCACTTCTTCCTCGTGTACAAACTCCACCAGGACGTTGCGCACGCTGGAACGCCGCTCGGCGCCACTGCTGATGCGGGCTACGACGCGTTCCTCATCAAAATGCTGGTCCGCCACCGCGCCGATCGCCTCAATCTCGCTGTCCGGCCCCAGTGCTTTGCGCAGGTACTGCTCGGCGGCTTGTTCAATCCGTTCAGCTGAAAAGCTGACGGCGGCTTCGGCCTGCATCATGGCAGCCAGGAATAAACTGAGAAAGGCGATGCCGGAAATTATCGGCAATCGCCTGTGTTTGCGCTGATGTTTTGTGTGTCCTGGAGTCATGTTAACCTCTTCCCGCTGCTCGTCAAGCTCCGGCGGGGAAGCGATGGATTCGCTGTCCGCGCGTCGCGTCCGGCGTTCCTGACGCAGCCTGCAATGCGATTCGCTGTGTGCTGTTAAACTATCGGAACGAAAAGCCATCATGTCCTGAACCCTGTCCTTGTATTTACCGCCTGGTATTAACCGCGTTTGAGATTGGTCGCGGTCTGCAGCATTTCCTCGGCTGTTTTAACCGATTTGGAGTTGAGCTCAAAAGCGCGCTGCGCCATGATCATGCCGACCATTTCTTCAACCAGGTCGACATTGGAGTTTTCAAGGTGGGCCTGCAGAACCATTCCCGTATTGTTAAGTCCGGGCTGTTCAAACTGCGCCTGGCCTGAGGCCGCCGTTTCCACGTACAGGTTTTCACCCAGGGCGCGCAGGCCGGCGGGATTGATAAAACGCGCCAGCTCAAACTGTCCGACGATATCGGGATCCGTGCTGCCTTCCGTGTAAACGGACACCACGCCGTCACGTGAAATATCCACCTGGACCGCGTCATCTGGGATGGTAATACCGGGCTCCAGCACATATCCCTGATTGGTGACCAGCTGACCGTTACGGTCTATCTGAAAGGATCCGTCGCGCGTGTACGCAAAGCTGTTGTCAGGGCGGCGAATGATGAAAAAACCTTCGCCGTTTATTGCCATGTCAAAAGGATTGTTTGTTCCTTCAACATCGCCCTGGTGAAAATGACGCGCCGTCCCAACCAGTTCCGTACCGCTGCCAATCTGCACTTCACTGCCGGGTTCGTTGCCGAAAAAGCGCGTGTTGCCCGCCGGTTTGAGGTTCTCGTACAGCAAGTCCTGGAATTCGGGCCGGATTTTCTTGAATGATGTTGTATTGGCGTTCGCCAGGTTGTTGGCGATAATTTCAACATAGCGCTGCTGTGCGGAAAGCCCGGTTGCAGCCGTGTGCAGTGTTTTATCCATGTTTAACTCCTTTAGAGGACGCGTCCGATTTCAATGCTGCGATCGAGCGTGTCGTCGTTTGTGCGGATAACCCTGTTGCCCAGTTCAAACGAGCGCTGCGTCTGGATCATCGCCACCATTTCCTCCACGATGTCCACGTTGGATACTTCTATAAAACCCTGTTTAACATCCAGTTCCGCGGGGGAGACGGTCTCCAGAATGGTCTCCGCACGCGGTTTAAAGTGCGTGTTGGAAACGCGTTCCAGCGTCTGCGGATTCTCCGCGTCCAGCACTTGCAGCCGTCCGATACTTTCGTCATTGACAAACATCTCGCCGGTAGCGCCGACGACCAGACTGAGCGGCTCAGAGGAATTGAGGCCGTTGCCCTGCAGCAGGTACTGTGGTATGACCAGCGTACCCGTTTCGCCCATGAGCGGATAACCCTGCGGCGTCGTGATTGTACCATCGTCCGACAGCGTAAAACGCCCGGCGCGCGTTAGAAGCTCTTCGCCGTTGTCGTTAAGCACCGTAAAGTAGCCGCGATTGTTCAAGGCAAATTCAAAAGGGTTGTCGGTCTTCTCAAACGCACCCTGCGAGAGGTCTGTATGTTTCTCGGACATTGGGTCAGTTTGTTCAACGTCCCCGGGAATGCCGTGCAGGTTAAATTTTGCTTCCAGCAATCGCCGCTGGAAAACACCCTCGCGTTTGAATCCCGTGGTCTTGGCATTCGCAATGTTGTTGGCAGAAACTTCCAGGCGCGTCTGGTCGGGAAGCATGCCGATTGCGGCCGTATACATTTCTTTTATCATTCACTCTGCTCCCGTGATGAGTCGGTTTCGCCCGAATCCCGTTCCGCCTCTTCTGAATCGAATTCAGGTGCTTCCGACAATTGACTCCCGTCCGGCTCTGATTTTTTTTGCTCGTTAACGTCGTAGACGAAGGCGAGTACTTCGGCGACGACCTCGTACAGGTCGGGCGGAACTTCCTCCATCACGTCAATCGAAGCCAGCAGTTCAAGCAAGTCGGGGTCCGACCGCACCGGAACATCTCCGGCGCGGGCAAGTTCGAGAATCTTGCGGGCGAGCGCTCCGCTGCCTTTGGCCGTCACCCTCGGCGCGGATTCACCTTCGGCGTCATATTTGAGCGCCACGGCGCGCGCACGTCCGGAACGTCTGTCGGACTGCTTCGCCATAAACAACCATCCTCAAAGTGCGTGCCAATTTCGAGCGGGCCTTGCAAGTGGTCGAATGCAGTCAATTCGGGGTTCAACAGGACCGTAGCGGCGGGAATTGGCGAATATTCGCCGCCAGTGATCTGCGGTGGAGCGGTCTTGCGCGTTCAAAGTTATGAACTTAGGCGGCGCGGCTGTAAATTTGCGTTTTTTTGACGCCAGTACAGTAGTAGTTGTCGCTTTCCGTCGTCCGCGCCGCGCGATCGTCCGGAGCCGACACTGTACACCCGCGCACAGGATGCGCCCGCGTTGGGACTATTTGGAACGAAAGGCATTTCATGACGAAGAATGACTGGATAGAAGTAGCCCGTCTGGCACTGACGTCGCGTCACATCGATCTGATTGAAGAAGAAGAACTGCGACCCGCCGGTAAAATCACATACCAGTTTTCAGCGCGCGGCCATGAGCTGCCGCAAATTCTGCTGGGAAGGATGCTGGATCACAAACACGACGGCGCTTCGGTGTACTATCGTTCGCGTCCATTTGTCCTTGCAGCCGGCATGACGATCCGGGAGGCGCTTGCCGGTCCGCTGGGCAGTCGTTCCAGCCGCAACGGCGGCCGCGACATCGGCGTCGTGCACAACCTGACGCCGCGCCGCGGCGTGACGATTATGCCGGCCAGCGGCGATGTCGGTGCGCAATTTACGCCTGCCGTGGGCTGGGCCCAGGCGGTCGACTATCGCTCCAATGTCATGAAAGAAGAAGAGTGGCAGGGCGCGCTTGGCGTGGCGCTGGCCGGGGATGCCGCCACGGCGACCAACGGTTTTTGGGCGGCCCTCAACATCGCAACCACGCTTAATCTGCCGTATATCTTTTTCATTGAGGACAACGGCTACGGCATTTCCGTCGGCAGTCATCTGCAGACGCCGGGTGGTAACATTGCCGCCAATCTCCACAGCTTTAACAATCTGAACATTATCGACATCGACGGCACGGATCCCAAAGACGCCGCGTACGGCGTCGAGCGCGCCGTGGAACACGCCCGTGCTCGCAAATCGCCGGTGCTGCTGCGCGCCCGCGTGCCGCGTATCTGCGGCCACTCTTTTGACGACAACCAGTCGTACAAATCCGAAGAACAAATGAAGGACGAGAATGCGCGCGACCCGCTGAGCAAACTCGAATCCTACCTGGCGCGCCGTCGTTTCCTCAGCAAATCGCGCTGGCAAGAGCTGGAAGCGGAAGTCAAAGCCGAGGTAAAGCAGGTGGCCGAAGAGTGCCTTGCCGAGGGCTCGCCGGATCCGTCCAGCGCGCGCCTCTACATGTTCTGCGATGGCAAAATCGCCCAAAAAGTCGGCGGAATGCTGGCTGAGAATGTCAATCCGCCCAAAAGCAGCAACATTGAAAAAGTCGAAGACAAACGACGCGTCAACATGGTGGACGCAATTCGAATGACGCTGGAAGGCGAACTCGAGAAAAATCAGCGCGTTCTGGTGTTTGGCGAGGACGTCGGTCCCAAAGGCGGCGTCCACGGCGCCACGATCGACCTCAGTAACAAGTTTGGTCAGGAGCGCGTGTTCGACACCTCTCTGTCCGAAGAGGGCATTATCGGTCGTTCCGTCGGCATGGCAATGGCCGGGCTCGTCCCGGTACCCGAGATCCAATTCCGCAAATACGCGGATCCGGCGACGGAACAGATCAATGACTGCGGGACAATCCGCTGGCGTTCAAATAACGATTTTGCCGCACCCATGGTCGTGCGCATCCCGGTCGGCACCGGTAAACGCACCGGCGATCCATGGCACAGCGTCAGCGGTGAAGCGATTTTTGCGCACACGCCCGGCTGGCGCATTGCAATGCCCTCGAATGCACGCGACGCGGCCGGTCTGCTGCGTTCCGCCCTGCGCGGCAATGATCCGACGCTGTTCCTGGAACATCGCGCATTGCTCGACACGTCGCCCGGACGCACGCCGTGGCCCGGAGACGATTTTACCGTGCCCTTCGGAAAAGCCAATGTCGTTCGCGGCGGCTCCGCAGCTACTATCGTCTCCTGGGGTGAGATGGTGTCGCGTTGTGAAAAAGTCGTCGACAAGCTCGGCGTCGATGTTGAAATCCTGGATCTGCGCACATTGATTCCCTGGGATCGCGAAGCGGTCCTGGCTTCCGTGCGCAAAACGAACCGCTGCATGGTTGTCCACGAGGACGGCTGGACCTGCGGATTCGGCGCGGAGGTGGCGGCAACCGTCGCGCAGGATACTTTCGGCGAGTTGGACGCTCCGGTGGAGCGCGTCGCCACGCCCGACATTCCGATTCCATACAATCCGGAATTAATGGAAGTTGTGGTGCCCGGCGTAGCTGAAATCAGCGCACGCTTGCAGGCACTGCTGGATTTCTGATGCGGAAACGCCGCGCTTCTCACGGTCTGGCAGCTTAAACAAGCGGTCCCGAATTTGGCCATTGCCGTGTCCGGGCCGCCAGTCATGCGATAATTTTGCGTATGGGCCGTGACAGCATCAGAAACCCGGATTACATCTCTTGCCGGACCATTTTGTTCGTCATCGAGTGAGCAGTCACCCGGTGACAAGCCAGTTCCGCGTTGTTTAACAAACAGCCGCGAGTTCAGTAGTGCTATCGATAAACCAAAAGCCGGACCCAAGGTGAAAAGTCCCAATCGCATTCATACCCCCAAGCCGTTGCGCCTGCTGCTGTTTTACAAGTTTGTGTCTCTGCCCAACTTTGAACTCTATGCCGAGAAACACCTGGCCTTCTGCCGGGCGCTCGGTATTCGCGGCCGAATTCTCGTCGCCGCCGAAGGCATCAACGGAACTCTGACCGGCACGCCCGATCAGTGCGATGCGTATATGAACGCGCTGCAAATGGACGAGCGCTTTGCGGATGTCATGTTTAAAGTCGATGAAGTGCATGAACACCAGTTTCCGCGTATCAGCGTCAAACCCGTCAAATCGCTGATCAACTTCGGCGAAGCCGACGGTCTGGATCCGAATGACGTCACCGGCGAACACCTCGAACCGATGCGTTTCTTTGAAGAACTGCGCGATGAAGAAGTGATTGTTCTCGACGGCCGCACCGACTACGAGTGGGACGAAGGGCATTTCAAGAACGCCATCCGACCGGACGTCAAGACTTTCCGCGAGTTCCCAAAATGGATTCGTAAACACTTCAAGGATTACAAAAACAAGCGGGTGTTGACATATTGCACCGGCGGCATCCGCTGTGAAAAGCTGACGGGTTACCTCATCAATGAAGGTTTTGAAAACGTCGCCCAATTGCGCGGTGGAATCGTCGCTTATCTGAAAGATGAGCACACCGACAAGGACCTCTTTGAAGGTAAAATGTACGTCTTTGACGATCGCATCAGCATCGACAAGAAGGAAGCCGCCGAGGGCGAAATCCGCGAATAATCTGGTCAAGCGCCAGTCTTCAGTACTTCACATCCTACCCTTAGACTGCGGCGGCCATCACGGCCGTTGATCACCCGCCGCGCGGGCGGTTCCGTTCATTCCGCTACTCCTGACCAATGTGTCAAAAAACGGGTGGAGGCGCGCTCTCACACCCGTCTACCGGTCGGGGCAACCAGTGATTTACGCGGCCTTTTTCGTGGCGAGATTACTGCGCAGCGTTTTGCAGGAACTGCCGAGAATGCGCAGCAGGGCGTCACAGTCTTCCAGCATCGCGTCGCAGGTGTCTTCATCCAGCATGCCGGCGGCGCGCAGGACGCGCAGCCAGTAATCGCTTACGCGCGCCTTTTGATAGGCGGCTTGCATGCAGGCCAGGAATTCGGTTTTGGAGGGGCTGCCTTCGGCGTTGCGCACGTACATACCCACGCCGGTGCCGGCGTTGAACAATTCGCGGACAATGTCGGGGTTCGGACTGTCCGCGCTCAATTCGCGGCAGGCTTCCATCGTGCGGATGGCAAAATCAAGGCTTTTTTCTTTGGCAGGTTGGTCGTGCATGGTCGCATCCCTTTGCGGTTAAACAAAAAGTTCATGCGGCCAATTTTGGGTAATTGCCCCGAGCAAACAAGCGTGAAAAGTTAAGCGGTATCAGAAAGCCGCCAAGCGGTATCGAAATCTGTTTAAGCGGTCGTTTTTTCGGAGTTGCGATCCATAAAACTCTGCGTTCCGGCAACGAGTCCCGCGGCGGCCAGGATTTTGATGCCCGCACCCGGAAGGTAGGGATAGAGAGCTGCGTTGAGAATAACGTCCGGGCTGATGCTGTCGCCCGCAATGGCGGAAATACTGAACAACCAGCCGATTCCCATGGCGAAAATCAGGGCGGTGCCGCCGCTCATCGCCAGGATGGTGGTAAGCAGAGATTTGCGTTCGCTGCGTTGCAGTACAACACCGACAAAGAGGGCGGCAAGGACAAAACCGGCCAGATATCCGCCTGTCGGACCAACGAGATGCTGTGCTCCAGCCGCGCCGCCTGCAAAGACGGGAAGTCCAAGCGCGCCTTCCGCCAGGTAGGCCAGCACGGCCGCCGTACCCTGACGCAGCCCCAGCAGAGCCGCCACGAGCAGCACGCCGAACGTTTGACCGGTGATAGGAACAGGGCTGAACGGCACGTCGATTGAAATCTGTGCGCACAGAGCGATCAGGAGGGAGCCTGCAATTATACTCGCGAAGGTGAGTGTTCTACCCGCGGGAATGCCAAATGCGGCGCTTGTGCTTTTGCTCGTCATGTTCGTCCGTCCCTCTGATTTCGACAGGTTCCAATAGTTGATGCCTGCAAAAATACCATTCCTGCGCACAAATCACGTAAACTCGTGCGCAGGAATGGTAAAAATTTTGGTTCGGAAGTGAAATCAGAGTGCGTGGCCGAAGCCGCGAATCTCCACAAAAGGCTGCTCGGGGTGGCTTGTCTTGACCGAAAGATTCAGGCGCAACGGCCCCTCTTTTTCCGGCAGAATCGTAGCGTTGATCAATACGCGCTCGCCGGGTTCCAACACCAGCGGCGTTTCCAGATCAAGTTCCACCGGCGAATTGGGAATGGCGTCCACGATGATAATTGGCTCATCGGTCGTGTTGGTCAGTTCCACCGTGGACGTGGATTTCTGACCGACCGCGAGCTCGGGAAAGCGAAAGTACGCGGGCGATACCGCCACCGGTACTATGATGTTGGCCGCTACTTTCAGGTAGGAAACGGGCAGTGTCGGGTTGTTTGTCGAGATCGAAATGCTTTTTTCGACTTTGCCCATTTTGCCGTGGATGTCGAGCCTGACCGTCATGTAGGTCGTCTCATTCGGCTCCAGTGTATCCTTGTCAAGCGGGGCGACCGTGCAGGAACAACTGGTGCGCACGTTGCGCACGATCAGGGTTTCGTCTCCGACATTCTTGAGCGGAATGCGCGCTTCGAGCGGATCGTCGCTTTTGTGCACATCACCCCAGTTGTAGCTGTCATTGATTTCGAGTTTGGGCTGCGCCCATGCGCATGCGCTCGCGGCCAGGAAGAGGCACAGGGTCAGTCGGATTAACACAGTGATGCTCCGGAATTGCTCAAATGTTTAAAAGTCGATCGGAACTGCCGTCAATGCGTCATCGACGCATGTTGTCCAGATTACATTTGACCTGGCAGAAAATCTCGTCCATCTGATTGTGCAGGGGCCGCAGCGAATGAATGTCGCCGGGATCGTTCAGTTCGTTGATACTGACCAGATAGGCCTCAATATCGCTGACGAGATCGCCGATGGCCTGTCCCTGTGGATCGCTGATGGAATTCAGCTCGCTTTTGAGCGTGCGCGTTTGCACGAGCAACTCACGTGAAATCTGCTGCTGGTGGTCGAGGTCAAAGCCGCAGGTCACCAGCGCCTGGTGGTCAAGTTGCGGCGAGCCGTTCAACATCAACAGGAAGGACGAGCGCTCAAGATAGGAGCGCACGCGGTCCTCAAGATTCATGTCGGTGTCATCAACGCTGATCGGCGAGCTATGACGGTCGAGCGAATAACCATAACTGGAATAGCCGGTCATTTGACCATCAGGTTCGGCTGTGCCGGAAAAACGACCGATGAAAAAGCCGACCAGCAGAAGGGCCGCCGCGGCAGTCATTTTGGCAACGTTGGATGGGGAAAGGAAGATGCGCACGCGGGCTGCGAGGCTGATGGGCAGAATCTGCGCCCGGCCGTAGGAGGCAGTCGTTTTGCCGCGGCGCATGACGTTTTCCGTCAAATCTGTGAAATACTGGTCGTTGGGGGCGGCCATTTCGCGCTGGTTCATAATGTCCAACGTTGCGCGCATCTGTGCGAAATCGTGCGCCAGGTGCGGGTGTTTGTCCAGATGCGCATCAAACAGCGCCTCTTCGGCAGGCGAAAGACGACCGTACAAAGCGTCTTCCAGTAAGTGTTCAATCGGGGTCCAGTTGTTCATGCCGATTCCTCCAGACCTAGTTCGTTGCGGTAGTGCGCCAGCGCTTCCCGCAATCGTTGAATGGCGCGAAACAGCAAGCTCTTGACGGTTCCCTCGGATATCGAGAGATGCTCGGCTATTTCTTTGAGCGCCAGATGTTTGTAATGCCGCAGGACAAAAACCACGCGCTGCTGCGGCGACAGCGTGTCAAGAGCCGACTCTATCTGTACCTTCATTTCCGCCGCCGCCGTCAGGTCCTCGGGGTCGCCTTCGGGGCGCCGCGAGTTGAGATAGCGGGCGTGATCGAACTCGGTCTCGATTCTCTCTCCGTGTTTCAACGCCATATGCGCCTTGCGGCGCGATCGATCGATGAAGGCGTTGACGGTAATCCGGTAGAGCCAGGTGCCGGCCTTGGCTTCGCCGCGAAATTTGTCGTAGGACAGAAAAGCTTTCAGAAAGACGTCCTGCGCAATGTCGTCGGCGTCGGCGTGGTCGCCGCTCAGGTCCAGCGCCAGCATGAAGACCATGCGTCTGTTCTCTTCCACAAACCGGCGGAAGTCGGATTCGACGTCTCGTGAGTTGGCTTTCACGCTTGTTGCGGATTCCTCGCTCATACCGTTTATCTCGATCGGCGCGTATGACGCTGGCAGCGTCGCAAAGGTTTACGGAAAGCGTCAGCTCGTTTTGTACTTCGGCAACATATCATATTGCGCCTCGTGAGTGAATTTTGTATAATCCGAATTGACGCTCTCCGATATTCGGGGCGGATTGTATAACAACTGTCTGTTCAATGTCACGCACCGTGTCGCGGTAAACGGCACGGCCAAGGGAGGCCCGGATGGGTAGAAAAAAACGACGTCAGAAAATCTCGGAGAAAGACCACAAACGCGGCGTGCGCGTTGCCGTCGGCTTTTTTGTGGGCTTCGCGATTTTTCTCGCCATCGTCTTCAGTGTGATGTTCTGAGGAACCCGCCGCCATGACTCGGCCGATTGTTATTCGTCTCCACGGGACAAGCGCAACAGCCGTTCCAGGCGTTCTGATTCATTGGCCTGCAACCACTGGTCCGCCGACAGAACCTCATGGGCTCGTTTGAAATACGGACGTGATTCTTCCGCCCGGTCGAGCGCCAGCAGGCACTCGGCGATTTCTTCATGCACATAGCCGTCGTTGTCGCGACCGGCGGCTTTGTATTCCGAAAGCAATATCTCCTGCTGTTCGAGCGATTCCTGCGCCCGTCCCTGTAGTCGCCATGCCTTGGCGATGCTCCAGCGTGCAATGTCGCGCCCGCGCTGCAGTGAATGCTCTTCGTACCAGTCACGCGTCTTGACAAACCACTCTTCCGCCGTCACATAGTCCTTTTGCTCAAAATAGTACCAGCCGATGTTGTTGTACAGCGCGCCCAGCCAGCCGCGCGCTCTTTTGTCTGCGCTGGCCTCAGCCGCCTCCACCGCTTTGCGATTCCAGTCGTTGGCCAGCTCGTCCTTGCAGGCGATGCAGAGCATATGGGCCGCATCCACGGCGTGGAAATCTTCACCTGCCTCGCGCGCCAGGTTCCACGCTTCTTCAAACAGCGGAACAGCCCTTGTTTGTTCATTCGATGAATTGTGCGTGCGTCCGCGCTCCAGCAGGTAGCGGATGCGCGCCGTCTTTGTGGCGTCCGTCAGGCGCGAGTTCACGTCGTCAAGCGTGACGTGCGCCTCGTCAAATTTGCGCTGCAATCCCTGGCAGCGCGCAATCTGGGTCTGCAACTGCAGCGCCAGGTCCGGATCGCCAAGTGCTTCAACTTCGGGCTGGATCTCGCGGAATTTCTGTTCCGTGGCCGCCGGATCGCGGTAATTCCAGAGCTTGTCGAATTCCGCCGGGGATGTTTGTTCTTGTGTCTGTGACATAAGCAGTGCGCCGAAAATTTGGGGTTGAACAATTGATGATGTTGTTACAAGCAGAAAAACCAGAACCATTGTCGCTGTGCAATTGTTGCGTGCCGGAGACTTTTTCATGGAGCTGTAAATTGGTTGGAAAAACCCTGTGCCGAACCGGCCGCGCGAGCTGTGATTGTTTCACGTCTACAATTTAAGGATAAAGGGCAACGCATGAAATCCCGCAAACTGTTCTTTGAGGGCGCCGGCGGCGCTCAACTGGCTGCGCGGCTGGATTCTCCGGTTGACGGCAAGCCGATGGCCTACGCCTTGTTTGCCCATTGTTTTACCTGCAACAAGAACCTGCGCGCCGTCGGCAATATCAGCCGCGCCCTGACGCAGGAAGGCGTCGCAGTGCTGCGTTTTGATTTTACCGGCCTGGGGGAGAGTGAAGGCGATTTTGCCGACACCAACTTCTCGTCCAACGTCGAAGATTTGCTGGCCGCCGCGGAATTCATGGGGCGCGAACTGCAGGCGCCGCAATTGCTCGTGGGCCATTCGCTCGGCGGTGCGGCGGTCCTGCAGGCGGCGTCGCGCATTGAATCGGTCAAGGCGGTGGCCACGATCGGCGCGCCCTGTAATCCCGTGCATGTTAAACACATTCTGGAATCGTCGATCGATGAAATTGAAGCTGAAGGCGTGGCGCGCGTCAGCATCGCCGGGCGGCCATTTACGATTAAAAAACAGTTTCTGGACGATCTTTCCGACGTGGCGATGAAAGAAGCCATCCGCGCCACTCGCGCTTCAATCAACGTGTTGCACGCTCCGCTCGACGATACGGTCGGCGTGGATCAGGCCGGCGAGATTTTCATGGCCGCCCGCCATCCCAAGAGTTTTGTGTCGCTCGACAAGGCGGATCACTTGTTAAGCCGCGAAGAAGACTCGCTCTATGCCGGGCGCGTCATCGCCGCACTGGCGTCGCGTTATATCGATCTTCCTCTGGCCAAAGACAAGGTGCAGCCAAAGGATAAAACTGTCACCGCGCGGACGGGCGCGGGGGGATTCCTGACGGAAATCCGCGCCAACGGCCATTCGTTGACGGCGGACGAGCCGGCTTCGGTCGGCGGAACGGATCTGGGGCCGACGCCCTATGAATTGCTGGCGTCGTCGCTGGCGGCCTGTACTTCGATGACGCTACGCATGTACGCCGACCACAAAAAGTTGTCTTTGCGCGCCGCCGAGGTAGAAGTGATTCACTCCAAGGAACACGCCGACGATTGTGAAAAAGACGTCTCGGCCGGCAACGCCAAAATAGACGTGTTTAAACGCACGGTTAAACTGGAGGGCGATCTCGATGAAAAACAGCGTCAACGGATGCTGGAAATCGCGGACAGATGTCCCGTCCACAAAACACTGCACTCGGCCGTGCGCGTGCAGACTGAGCTGAAAGATTGAGCCGGCACTCATAGAATGAAAAAACGCTCCGTTGAACTGTTCAGCGGAGCGTTTGTTTTTTGGCTTGAAACAGACGTATATGCGGCAATCTTTTCGACTGCGACTGACTCTCGCCTGGCCGTGCGAACACCTTAAACAAAAAAGCTCGAGACCAAACGACCTGTAACCTGCAACACAATGACGAGCAAAAGGAAAAAGCAAGCCACACGGCAGTGGGGCGAAGCGCTCTGCCAATGCCGTTAATCTCGATTGTGTTTAAGCCGCGCTGAATGTTAAAAGTCGTCGTCGTCGTCGCGATTGCCGCTGCCGAATGCCACAATATAGGTCATGATGAGGCCGGCGGGCGGGAACAACCACAGCAACGAAAGCCAGGGGTTATATCCGAGTTTGCGGTAGATGAAAAAGAAGGGGATGACCCAAAGGATGGCGCCGACGACGCCGATGAAAAACGACACTGTTCCGGTGATCAGTTCAAACATAGTTCATTTCCCAGCAGTTAATACGAAAGACCGCGGCACTTCCGCGGCGCATGAGGCGGTTGTGACCGGTTGCGTCTGTCCGGGCGATGCGGTCACACGGATTGCAACGGAAGATGAGTCGAATTGTTCAGAAAATCTTTATACTGCGCTCGCTTTTTTCTGAATTTCCTTGTTAGCCGGCGAATCAGAAACCTCGAACCCGGCGGGACGGCAGAGTGGGACAGTTTATACAACGATGTTTGTTAACAGCAATTCTGATTGCGCTGTGTACAACGACGCTGCGCGCGGAGTTGAGTGTGGATGCCCCGCGCGTCATTGTCGTGGGCGATACAGTCGATATTCACGTGCGGAGCGACGCCGCGTACGCGACGATCGAACTGGGCGGCAAACGTGAACAGATTGCACTGGAGAACGGCGAAGTCCACCTGTTCCGCGCCGCGGATGAGTGGCGGACCATGGAGCTGCGCGTCACCGCGGGCGAAGAAACATATGAGGCGAGCGTCGCGGCGATTCCAGGCTGGCTGACGCTGCTGCCGGCGCTGCTGGCTATCGGTCTGGCGCTGTGGCTGCGCGAAGTGATTCTCTCGCTCCTGCTCGGCGTGCTGAGCGGCGCGTGGATCGCAGGCGGGATGACCTTGGGCGGGCTGTGGTCGGCGCTGCTGGAGACAATTGACCGCTATATCCTGCACGCTCTGGTTCCGCCCGACGGCGATTCGTCGCACATCTCGATCATTGTGTTTTCGCTCATGATCGGCGGGCTGGTGGGGTTGATCAGCCGCAACGGCGGGACGCGCGGCATTGTGAAGTGGATCGCACCGCGTGCACGCACGTCGCAACACGGGCAGACGGCGACGGGACTGCTTGGCCTGGCGGTCTTTTTTGACGACTACGCAAACACGCTGGTCGTCGGCGGGGCGATGCGCCCGGTGGCCGACAAACTGAAGATTTCGCGCGCCAAACTGGCTTACCTGGTCGACTCCACGGCCGCGCCGGTTTCGAGTCTGGCGCTGATTACCACCTGGATCGGATTTCAGGTGGGACTGCTGGACGAAGCACTCAAACACACGGGTCTGGCCAACGACGGCGGTTATGCGCTGTTTCTTGACATGCTGCCGTACAACTTCTATCCGCTGCTGGCAATCGCCTTTGTTTTTGTCATCGCACTCACAGGCCGCGATTTCGGGCCGATGCTCAAATCGGAACGCGCCGCGCAGCGCCTCGGCGCCGAAGGCAGCGGCCATACTCCCGCAACCGCGGCCGGCCCGGAGCCGGAAGAAGAAGCGGACATGCGTCCGCCGGAAGATATCAAGCACAGCGCGCTCAACGCCGTAATCCCTATAGCACTTCTGATCGCGGCGACCATTGTCGGCCTGTTTGTAACCGGCGGCGGCGACGTCGCACGCGATTTTTTCGGCGCAGGCGACGAAGCCGCACGTTCGATTCGCGACATCATCGGCGCGGCCGATTCCTACAAGGCGATCCTTTGGGCCTCGCTTTTATCGGTAATCACGGCGGGCCTGCTCGGCGTCGTACGGCGGCTGATGACGCTGGAAGAGGGCGTCAAGGCCTGGTTTGCCGGAGCGCGTTCGATGCTGTTTGCCATGGTGGTGCTGGTAATGGCCTGGTCACTGGCGGCGGTCAACGCGGACCTGGGTACGGCGGGCGTTATCACGGCGGGAATCGGGGACTGGCTGCCGGTTTTTCTGCTTCCGGCATTGGTCTTTGTGCTGGCGGCCGCAACGGCTTTTGCAACGGGTTCCAGCTGGAGCGTGATGTCGATTCTGATACCGATCGTCGTGCCGCTGGCGGCGGCCATGGTCGGCCTGGACAATCCCGTCTTTTTTATGTCGGCCGCGGCGGTGCTGGCGGGCGCCGTCTGGGGCGACCACTGCTCACCGGTGTCGGACACGACAATCTTGTCTTCGATGGCGGCGGGTTGCGATCACATCGAACACGTGCGGACGCAGCTGCCTTACGCATTGTTGGTGGGAGGAACCGCGCTCTTTGTGTGTCTTGTGCCTGTTGCACTCGGCGCGCCCTGGTGGCTGATGCTGCCTGCGGCCGTGGGACTCCTCTTTTTTGTCATGCGTCGCTTCGGCAAACAGGCGGGTGAGGCAAGCTCCTGATCGCTTAAATACTGTCGCAAAGAGCGCATTTATACATGCGCGGCGCAGGCCTGAGCGGAGTTGAGAGGACGTTCCACTAAATTGCATTTTATTCAATGCCGGAAAGTTGTAATATCGCGCGCCCGAATTGCCCCCCGACGGCATGCGCCAAACACATCGTGTAACGCTTCTCCCGTACCGCGGTTTCCCCGCAAGTTCAACGTACTTACAGCAGACTCCGCCTGTGAGCGGTTTTATCCGAGCAGACAAAGGACATTCACTATGATGCGCGTCGTATCCGCGTTGGTGCTGATTTTTGTGTTTTTCACTGGTGTTGAATTTGTGCAGGCCCAGAACCGCGCCAACGTCTGGTACCTGGGCGACCGCGCGGGAATTGACTTCAACCAGACGCCGCCGGCGCCGCTGCTTGACAGTCCCGAACGGACGGTTGAAGGCTGTGCGACCATCTGCGACCCCGCCACCGGCGACCTGCTGATGTATACCAACGGCTACCACATTTTTAACGCCGACGGCAACATCATGGAAAACGGCGAGGGCATCCACTTCTGGCCCTGTAACCGCAGTGCAATGCAGGGTGCGCTGATCGTGCCGGTACCGGAAAATCCCGACGGTTACTACGTCTTTACCTCCGATTGTTTTGAAGCGAACGTACAGGATGCGGGTGTCGGCAACGGCACGCGCGTGGCGACGGTTGACATGTCCGCCAACGGCGGTCTTGGCCGCGTCACGGAGCTGCGCCGCAAGCTGACCGACCAGTCGACCGAGCAAATCAGCGGCGTGCAGCACTGCAACAACCGCGACTACTGGGTTGCGACGCGCGAATACGGCAACCTGACAATCAATATGCACCTGGTCTCGCCCAAGGGCATCGAAGCCAATAAAGTTGTCAATATCGGCCTGGTGCCCGCCAACAATTTTCCCGGCGTGCTCAAGTTTTCGTCCAATGGCGACTGGCTGGTATCGACCACCTACAGCGTCGATGCCGGCGTGGTGCCGGGCACGGCCGTGGAATTGTACCGCTTTGACCGCCGCACGGGCCTGCTCAGCGACGGCATCATTCTGGAACAGGACCTGGCGATCACCGGCGCTGAGTTTTCGCCCGACAACAGCAAACTCTACATCAACATGCGCGACGGCTCGGGCGGACGCATCACGCTGTTCCAATACGATCTGGCGGCCGGCAGCGCTCAGGACATCAAAAATTCCGGCACGGCGATCAGCGACTCGCAGCTGTCAGGCTCGGGGCTCGGCGTCATGCAACTGGCTCCCAACGGGTGGATCTTTGTCTCGGCGCTGCTGTCGACCGACATTCTCGGGTACATTCCGAATCCCAATGATCCTGCCGCGAGCGTAGTGCTCAACCTGCCGGGTTCACCCGAAGGGTTCGATCTGCAGAATCGCCAGGTGGCCATCAGCATGCCGAACTTTGTCTGTTCATTTCTGGGTGACAACGAACTGAGTCCGGCCGAGTGTCCGCTGCCGGAACGCTCTCAGTTCAGCGTGAGCGACAACAACTTCTGTCCGGGCGAGTGCATTGACTTTACTGATGAGTCGATCGGAGCGGAGTATTGGCTGTGGTCTTTTGAAGGCGGAACGCCGGACATGTCGACCGACGCCTCGCCGCAGGGCATCTGTTTCAACACACCCGGAACCTATACGGTCCGCCAGTGCGTCGGCAATGGCAACGGGGAAGTGTTCAGCGAACAGACAATTACCGTGCGCGGCGACTGCTCGGTGCCCACGGCGCAGTTCACGGTAGATCGCTCGTCGATCTGCGCGGGCGAGTGTGTGGCCATCTCCAACACGACCATCGGCGCTACCAGCTACGAGTGGGATTTTACCGGCGCATCCAACATCACGGCATCGACCGATCAGTTTCCCCCGAATGTCTGTTACGACACTCCGGGCACCTACACAATCCAGCTGCGCGCGCTCAACGACGTCGGCAGCAACTCGGCCAGCGTCCTGATTGAGGTGACCGACTGTCCGACGGTCGTGGCGGATTTCAGCGTCGATCGCACGCAGATTTGTCGCGGCGAGTGCATCAGCATTACAAATACGTCGCAGTCGGCCGACAGCTATAACTGGGTGTTCAACGGCGGCAATCCTGGCGGAAGTACGGATCGCGATCCCGGCAGCGTATGTTACCCGAATGCAGGCACTTACACCATTTTGCTGACCGCCTCGAACGACTTCGGCTCGGACGCGGAAAGCATTGATATTACTGTACTTGACGACAATGTTCTCACTGCCTCGCTGCCGAACGGCCTCGAAGCCGGACTCAACTCCGAAATTGAAATCCCGGTCACAATCACGGTCAACGAACCGAATACGGTCATTCAGATTCCGGCGCTGCTGCTCGAGTTGCAGGCCGACTCGCGACTGCTCGATTTCACCGGCGCGGAAGGCGTCAATGCCTTTGCCGCAAAATCCGAGGGCTCAGTACTCAGCGCCGCACTGGAATTCACAAACCTGACGCTCAATTCGGGCGCAAACGAGGTCGCCGTGGTGCGCGCCCGTACGCTGCACGGACGTCCGGAAACAACGACCGACCTGCAACTCTTCCTCGGTGATCTGGAGGCGGACGACTGCATTTCGCTGGCATTTAGCGACGGTTCGTTCACGCAGACCAATGTCTGCTCCGATCAGGAAGTGCAGCTTGCGTCGAATAGCTTCGGCATCGTCAATGTCTCGCCCAATCCTTCGGACAGCGACGTTCGCGTCGGCGTTCAGAGCGAGGTTCCCGGCACGCACACGCTGGAACTCATCTCGGTCTGGGGCGAGCGGCTGGCCGGCAAGTCGTGGGAAAGTCGTCCCGCGGCGGGGCAGGTACTGGCGCAGAATGTCCGCTTCGATGTGGCCGGTTTGCCTGCCGGTGTGTATCTTTTGCGTTTGCGCACGGCGGCGGGATCGGCAACTGAGAGGATTGTCGTCGGCCGCTGATCACTGAATCTCCCTTTTCCGACCGTCATGTCCGAATCAACACCAGCGCCATCCGGTCGCGCTGTCTGGGTCGTCGTTCTGCTTTTGTTCAGCACGGCGGCCCTTACCATACCTTTATTGTTTGGCTCCGGGCCCGGAATTGCGGGTTTGCCCGGTTGGGCCGTGGCGCTCGTGGTTTTGCAGCTCGTATTTGCCGCGGCTGTGTGGTTGTTTGTGCGCAGCTTCTGGACGCGTGAGTCCGCCGCATTTGACGATCCCGACCGCGACGGTTCCTCCCATTCAGGACCGGGCGGGGGACGGGCATGAGTCTGACCACGATCATCCTGCTCATTCTGGGCTTCTACCTTTTACTGACTCTTTTGCTTGGCCTGCGCGGGACGCGCGCCGGGTCGGGAGCGGCGGACGAGTACTTCCTTGCGGGGCGCTCGATCGGTCCGCTTGTGATGTTTTTCACTCTTGTAGCCACCAATTTCAGCGCATTCTTTTTCCTTGGATTTGCCGGCAAGGCTTACCACGTCGGTTATGCATTTTACGGCGTGATGAGTTTTGGGACGGCGCTCGTGGCCGTCACGCTTTATCTCGTCGGCGACCGCGCCTGGCGCCTCGGCAAATCTACCGGCGCCATTTCTCCGGCCGAGTTGATCGGCGGGCGGCTGAACAGTCGCGCGTTGCGCCTGCTCGTACTGGCGGTAATGCTCATTTTTACGCTGCCGTATCTGGCCTTGCAGCCGATTGGCGCCGGCCTGCTGCTGGAGCGGTTGACGGGCATTCCGTATTTCTACGGCGCGGCCGGGCTGACGGTGATCATCGTCATGTATGTGTACGTTGGCGGCATGCGCAGCGTCGCCTGGACGGACGTGCTGCAGGGTGCGTTGATGTTCGCGCTGATTATTGTGGCGGTTGTGGTGATCGCGCAGGAGTTCGGCGGCATCGGTCCCGCCAACGAGGCCGTATTTGCACACCGTCCACAGATGTTCGACGCCTTCGGGGCCGACGGCTCGCTCGGGATTGAGCGCTGGGCGGCGCTGATGCTGCTCTGGCCGCTGGCCGTTCCGATGTTCCCGCACATGTTCATGCGCTTTTTCACCATGCGTTCGGCGCGTTCAATGCATCTTGCTGCCGTCTCCTATCCGCTCGTGACAGCGCTGCTGTTCCTGATGCCCGTCATGATCGGCGTGTGGGGCGGCGAGATTTTCCCGGACCTCGTCGGCAAGGAAGCCGATTCAATCCTGCCGATGATGGTCACGCAATTTTCTTCCGACTTGCTCAGCGCGCTGGTCATGGTCGGCGCACTGGCGGCTTTTATGTCCACAATGGACTCTCAACTTCTGGCGATGAGCACCATGCTGACGCGCGACGTCTATATCGAACACGTCCGTCCCGGGGCAGGCATGAACGAGCAGGTGTTGGTCGGGCGCGTTCTTGTGCCGGTACTTGCGGCGCTGGGACTTTTGATAGCCGTCCTCGAACCCGCCGGTATATTTGACATTGTGACGGCCGCATTCAGCGGATTGGCGGCACTGTTTCCGGCGGCGATGGCGGCACTGTACACGCCGTGGATTCGGCCGGGTTGGTGCATCGCATCCATTGTTGCGGGCGAAAGCATTGTCATCGGCCATGCGACAAATTTGCTGCCCGATGCATGGCTGTTCGGTTCGGAGCCGATCGCGGGAATTGTCATTGCAGGCGGACTGATATGTGTGATCGGGGCGTTGCGAGGGAGGGCTGCCGGCGCGCATCGGGGCTCGCGTTGATGTGCCGGCTACCCTGCTGGAGGATCGAGAATTATTCGAAATCCACGCGTTGCCAATTTCATTCCATTGGTCACATTTTCCCCGGTCTGGTGAAGAATATAATGTATCTTGGAGGCTGTTTCGGCTCACATTAGCGATTGGAAGGTGAATGTCTAACGACTACGACGCATTGTATACGAAAAAGGGATTGATTTCCCACCCCGATTGGAACCTGGTTGGTGAAACCGTATTCGGGAATGTCAGCGAAGGCGACTACACGGAGGTGCATCGCAGCTTCGCAGAGGAATGGCTGCAGCGGCTCTGCCGCGATCTGGGCGGCAAGTACCACCTGAGCGCAACGGACAACTTCCTGATCGTCAGCAACCAGGAAGGCGCTTTCCTGAAGTCGATCGAGCGTTTTGCCGAGGCTACGCTGAGCCTGGTGCAGGAAAAACTCGGCCGCATCGCCTCGTCGGTGCGCGCTCCGCAGGTGCTGCTGTTGCTGCACAATGAACGGCTCTACAAGCGCTACGTGGAGCACTATCTGCCGCTGGAGGAAGTCGAAGGCGCGCCCGGAACGGCCATCCGCGAGGGCTACGGCCACTACGTTTATCTGGCCGACGACTTTGAAGAATTCCACGGCCTCTACGCTCAGGAAATTGCCATGTGGCTGATGATGGATCTCACCATGCTGCCGCAGTGGTTGGGCGAGGGTCTCAGCCTGTGGATGGAGTACGAAGCCACCAACGAAGCGCCGATCCAGCTGTCGCGCGAGTTGAAGGAAGGTCACTACGCCCTGTGGGATGAGGAGAGCATCCAGACTTTCTGGACCGGCGAGTGTTTTTTCAACAGCGATGAAACGGGCCTCCTTGCCGCCAGCATGGCGGACGTGCTGCTGAAGAACGCGCAAAAACAGGCGCCCAACCGCGACGCATTTGAAGATTTTGTTCTGGAAGCTGATTACAACGACGCCGGCGCCGGTGCGGCGCAACGTCACCTCAACACTACGCTGGGTACGTTGGTGGCGCGTTTTCTGGGGCGGGGAGCATGGGAGCCCGCCGTCGTCGACACGCCCGAGGGCCCGCGCCTGGCGCACGGTCCGCACGACGACGAAGACTACAATGAAGACGGCGAAGACTAGAAGCAACGGCGGAAGTCGGCTTTCATCGTATCTTGAACGCCGGCACGTCAGGCGCCGGGAGCCACGGCGCACCGTCATGAAACAGCTGGTACGATATGCGCGAAATCCGAGTTGAATCCTGGGAAGAACTGAACGAAAAATTGTTTGAGGATTCCTGGGTGGCACACCTGGGGCGCTTCCGCTCCAACTTTGCTTTTCGCGGACTTTCTCACGCCAGCTATCGACTGAAAACGAGTCTTTCGCGACTTGGCGGGCGCTACGGCGAACTCGAATCGCACCTGCTGCGCAACTTCCGCAAGTATGCGCACCGCAACGCGGAGCGGCGAGACTCACTCTGGGAATGGCTCTCACTGGCGCAACACCACGGACTGCCGACGCGCCTGCTGGACTGGACCTTTTCTCCCTTTGTGGCTTTGCACTTCGTGACAGCAGCTGTGGAGCACTTTAACGTCGACGGCGTAGTCTGGTGTATTGACTTTGTGCGTCTGAAAGACGCGTTGCCGCCGTCGCTGCGAAGCATGCTGGAAGAAGAGGGGAGCAATGTTTTTACGGTCGATATGCTTGATCGCGGCGCGGGAAGTTTGCAGGCATTTCAGAATCTCTCGCCGAATCAATTTGTCGCGTTTTTTGAGCCGCCCTCGCTCGACGACCGTATCATTAACCAATTTGCGTTGTTTTCAGTGATGTCCAACGCCGAATCGATGTTGGACGACTGGCTGGAAAAACACATACATCTGGCCAAGCGCATTGTTATTCCCGCGGAGTTGAAATGGGAAGTGCGCGACAAACTGGACCAGGCGAACATCAACGAACGGGTGCTGTTTCCCGGTCTTGACGGCTTGAGCTTCTGGCTTAAACGGCACTACGCGCCCCGGCAAAATGCCCTGCCCGGACTCTGAATCCGATTAAGTGTTTTATTTACTCGACGGGAGGCCGTCCGTCGAGACGTCCGGAAGCACAGCGTGTCAAACTGATTCAGTTTGGACTCAAACCATACCCCTGGAGATACAATGGTACAAATGCGACGGATCCTCGCCGCATCCACACTCTGTATGTTGGTCGCAGTACTTGCATGTACGGGCGTCCGTGCGCAGACAATTTCGCTGACCGACCTGGATGTTTCACAGTATCCCGAAATAAGCGCCACGCTTAACCTGATTGACAAGAACGGCATTCCGGTTTCCGACCCGCAGCCGGCGGACATTGTCATCAACGACGGCGGCGTATTTGTGCCCACGGCGGACATTGAAATTGAATGCCAGACGGACCGACAGGCGGAGTCCTTTTGTGCGATTCTGGCATTGGATCGCAGCGCATCCATGAACACCATTCTGCGCGACCCGACGGCGGGCACCAGGCTGGACATGGTTCAGTTCGCCGCCAATGAATTCATTGAAAACATCGACGAAACCATCGACTGGTCGCTGGCGCTGATCGGTTTCAGCAGTGAAATCAAACTCCTGCAGGACTTCAGCCAGAGCAAGGCTATTCTGCAGAACGACATTCAGGCGCTGCAGATCGATACCCAGATCGGCACCTTTTTTGAGCCGGCATTTCTGCAGTTTCCGGACGGCGCATTGCCGATCATGGCCAAAGGATGTCGCGGCCCCGGCGCGGGCAACAGGTTTATTGTCTTCATCACGGACGGCGGCCCGACCGACAATCCCGATCCCGACAAAATCATCGACGCCTGCAACGATCAGGACGTGACGGTGTACGCAATCACAATCGACAACCCGATTGACGATCGCATTGAGCGCGTCTGCAAAGAAACCGGCGGCATTGCATTTGAGAACGTGTCCAGCCTGGAAGTCATTCGCAAGCTGTTTGACTTTTTCCTGCTGCGCGAGCAGAATTCCGTCAACTGCAAAATCACCTGGCAGGCGCCTTTTAACTGCGACTATAAAACGGACCGCCGTGTGGCCGTCGAGTACATTCCATTCAAGCCTTCTCCCGGCGCGGTGTACAACTACGAAGCGCCGTACGAAGGCGATCCGCCGAGCGTTGCGGTGGATGACGAAGTCGTAGTCTGTGCCGGAGCTCCGGTGCAGTTGCTCGCCAGCGGGACCGCCGGTGACTACCTCTGGGAACCATCGACACACCTCGACGACCCTACACGGCCGGACCCGACCTTCCTGACAAATGAAGCCATCGATCAGATTCAATACACCGTGACTGTGACAGACTCGCGCGGCTGTACCGCTTCCGATCAGGTGCGCGTTCGCCTTGGCCGACCCGAAATCGACATTCTCGAAGAAAAGGTGGACATCTGCGCCGGAACGGGCGTGCAACTGAATGTGACGACCAGCGGCGGTGAAGTCGAGTGGTATCCGGTTGAGGGCATTGACGATGTGAGTTCAAAAACGCCGATTGCCTCGCCGGCGATCGACACGTGGTACTACTGCCGCCTCAATGTGGGCGGATGCATCGCGCTCGACTCGGTGCAGGTGATTGTCCACGGTGCGGACCTGGCGATCGACCTGGCCGATGAAATTCAGCTCTGCCGCGGCGAGAGCGTGACGCTGCAAGCCAATGTGGGCGGAGCGGAACGCATTGAGTGGTCTACGGCAGGGCCCGCCGTTTTCAGCGCCACGGACGTGGCCGACCCGCTGCTGACACCGGAAGTTTCCGACTGGTTGTACCTGAAGATTTACAGCTCCAACGACTGTGAGTTGAATGACTCTATCTATGTGATTGTCAATGACTTACCGACGGTCGACGCCGGGCCGGACCTCGCCGTGTGTCGCGGTCTGAGCGTCCAGCTGCAGGCCACCGGCACACAGGGAGACTATCGCTGGTCGCCGACGGCCGGCCTGGACGATCCGACGCTGTTGCAGCCGAATGCACGACCGGATGCGACGACCGAATACACGCTGACAATTACCTCGCCTGAAGGCTGTGTCAGCAGCGACAACGTGACCGTGAGCGTCAACGAGTCCGGCATGCTGGACGTGGGCGAAAACGTGGCCATCTGCCTGGGCGACGCAACTCAACTGCGCGCCGAGGGCGGCGTCGGCGAATACAGCTGGGAGCCGACGGAGGGTCTCGACGATAGTAACTCCGCTACGCCGACGGCTTCGCCGGAAGTGACGACGACTTATCGCGTGACTCATACAACGCCGCAGGGCTGCATCAGCTCCGACGAAGTCGTGGTCACCGTGAATGCACTTCCGGACCTGGACACCGGCCCGGACCTGGAAACATGCCGTCGTTCGCCGGTGACACTGCACGCCGAAAGCGCGGCCGAAGGCGCGATTATCACCTGGACGCCGAACATGTGGCTGGACCGCGCGGACGGCCCGACGGTGGAGGCGACGCCGGACGAAACGACCGTTTATACGGCGCATGTGATTGATGCCAACGGTTGCGAGTTCTCTTCCGAAGTCGTCGTCAATGTGATTCCGGCGGAAGACCTGGAGTTTGCTCTGGAGGCCCGGGGAGCGGAAAACCTCCTGCCGGGCGACAATTTCGTTCTCAACGTGCTGGCAAAAAGCCCCGATCTGGCCGCCGGCGACGTGCGCGAGTTCCGCCTTGTGATTAAATACACGCCCAAAATCATGAAACCGCAGATCAATTCGATTGCCTATTCCGCCGGGCTGGCGGGCTGGACGCTGAGCGAACAAAACATACGCGAAACGGGCCAACTGATTCTGGAGGGCAGCGGCAATACGGCCATGCGCGACGAACTGATTGCCACGATTGAATTCGAGGTCTATCTGCCCGATTCGGAGGAACTGATCCGCACGATCGACTTCGACGAGGCCAATTCGTCCATTCCGAGCACATGCATAACGCCGCGTTTCAGCGGGACAACGGTGCGTTTCTCGCCGATCTGCCTGACGGTGGCGCGCGACCTGTTTTCCACGGGCGTGACCTTCGGGATGTCCAATCCGTCGCCCAACCCTGCCACACACGCTGTCGACATCAGCTTTTCAGTGGGATTTGACGTCGTGACAACCGTCGAGGTATTTAACATTCTCGGCGAACGCGTAGGTGTTCTGGTTGATGAACGGCTGACGGCGGGCGAGTATTCACGCAGCTTCGACGTAAGCGAACTGGGCGCCGGCAACTTTTTTGTCCGCATGCAGTCCGGTCCCTACGTGGACGTTCAGCGCCTGATACTGACGCGCTGACGCATCTGCGTTTGACAACAACTGTACCGATGTACACTTAGCCGGGATGACGCGTTTGTCCCGGCTATTTTTTTGCCCGGCTATTCTCTTGCCCGGCTATTCTCTTGTTTGTCACGCAACGCGAAGCCGCGAGACTGTCCCGGGGACGCGACGCGGAAAACCGCGTGACGAACAAGAGGGATTTGCTGAAAAGCGCGCGAAGCGCAAGCGTGGATTTTTTCAGAGCTGCGTCGGTGCGAAGTCCACGAAGATAAGTTCTGAAACGTGCTTAACGGTTGACCCCGCGACGATGCGGCAAAGAGGCGGGTTTTGCGCAGAGGTGACAGTGAGAATGCAAGGGTGTCACTTTGAGATCCAAAGAAAAGCGAAAGTGGGGACAGGATGAAATTTTGGTCCGGTTTATTGGCGGGATGCCTGTTGTGCGGAATGGGTGCACTTAACCTCCGCGGGCAGTCATTTGCGCTGGATTCGGTCGACGTCTCGGCTTACCCGGAGATCACAGCCACCTTTCAGATCGTCGACGCCGACGGCAAAGCTCAGTCAAACATTCTTCCGGGCGATTTCACGGTTATTGACAACGGCGTGCGCATTGACGAAGTGGACATTGCGATTGAATGCGACGTGGAAACGGAGCTGGATGCGATATGCGGCATGCTGGCGCTGGACAACAGCGCTTCGATGGATTCGCGCATGCGCAATCCGCTGCTTGGCACCAAGCTCGATTTTGTTAAAGCCGCCGCATTGGAGTTTATCGACAACCTCGACGACAACGGGCGCTGGAACGTCGGCGCCATGCGATTCAGCGATACGATAAAAATTCTGCAGATGCCGGACAACAACCGGGCCATTCTGCGCAGCGATATTCTTCCGATCCGGGTGTCGGACGGCATTGGAACGCTGTTTGAAGACGCGTTGCTGGACCCTGAACAAGGTGCGTTCTTTGCGCTGCAACGCGGCTGCTCGGGCGGCAGGAATGGTAAGAAGTTCCTCGTTTTTATCACGGACGGCGGGCCGCGTCCCACGCCGGACGGGCGTTCGGGCGATATCGATCCGGACAGGGTGCTGCAGTATTTTCTGCCGGACATTACGGTCTATGCCATCACCATCGACAACCCGGTGGATGAACAGCTGGAGATTGTCTGCCGAAAAACCGGCGGACTGGTGTTTGAAAACGTGGCGACGCTGGACGCCATCCGCGATTTGTTTAACCTGATACGAATACGCGAGCAGCGCACGGTCAACTGCCGCATCACCTGGAAAGCGCCTTTTACCTGCGACTACCAAACCAACCGCCGGTATTCCGTTCGATACCTTCCATACGACATTGTTAACAGCGGGAGTTACACGGCTCCCGACGAAGGCGATCCGCCGACGGTTGACGCCGGCGATGATCGCACGGTGTGTCCCGGCGGGCAGACGCAGTTGAGTGCTATTGGTTCTGCGGGGACCTACAAGTGGACGCCGGCGGACGGGCTGGACAACCCCGATGTGCCGAATCCGGTGTTCAGCGCCGGGAGCGCAGAGGCGGTCTATCGCTACACGGTAACCGTGACGGATGCCAACGGCTGCACGGCCGGCGACCAGGTTACCGTGAGAGTCGGCCGCGTGGACATCGATATTATTGAGGACCGCATCGACATCTGCATCGGCGAATCGGTGACGCTGGAGATCGACGACACGGGCGGCAATATTCTGTGGAGTCCGGCGGAGGGATTGAGCAATGTCAACTCGCCTTTTCCGGTTGCGACGCCGCAGCGGGACACCTGGTACAAATGCCGATTGACATCCGGGAAATGTGAAGCAGTTGATTCGGTGTTTATCCGGGTGCACGGCAGCGACCTCAACATCGACCTGGCCGAGCGCGTGTCGATCTGTGAGGGTGAAAGTCTGGTGCTGGATGCGTCGATTGCGGGCGCCGAGCGCATAGAGTGGACGCCCAACGAAGGCATGTTAAACTTCGGCACGGCCAATCCGCGGCTGGCATCGCCTGAGCCGGGCTGGTACGTGGTACGTGCTTTCAGCAGCAATGAATGCGAGATTCGCGATTCGATTTTTGTCGAAGTTGAACCGCGCCCGCAGATTGAGCTGGAACCCGAAGTCGCCATTTGCGCCGGTCACAGTGTGCGGCTGGACGCGGCAAGCACGCCGGGCACGTACCAGTGGACGCCGGCGACCGGGCTGGACGATGCGACGAGTCTGACGCCGCTGGCCTCACCGGACGAAACAACGCTGTACACGCTGACGGTCACGTCGCCGGGCGGCTGTACGGCCTCCAGGTCAATCGAGGTGCGTATTGACGCCGTCGCCACCCTTAATCTGAGCGAAGACCAGGACATCTGTCCGGGCGGCTCGGTCGTTCTGGCGGCGGAAGCGGGGCAGGGCGAGTACGAATGGACGCCGGGAACGGGCTTAAACAACGCAGGCATTGCGTCGCCGACAGCTTCACCGGAGGTCACCACGACCTATACCGTAGTGCATACGTCTCCTGACGGCTGCCGCAGCGAAGGCCGCGTGACGGTGACGGTGAACGATCCGCCGACGATCGACGCGGGACCGGACGTCGAGGCGTGTCGCCTTGTGCCTGTCGAACTGACGGCGGTGACGCAGAGTGCCGGTGCAAGCGTCAGCTGGGCGCCTGCGGGCGGTCTGAGCAGGACCGATGGATCGACCGTGACGGCGACGCCGACGGAAACGACGGTATACCGCGCCACGGTTAGGGACGTCAATGGCTGCGAGAGTTTTGACGAGGTGGAAGTGCGGGTCCTGCCGGCGGCGGACCTGGAATTTGCGCTCACGGCAAACAACGCGGACAATCTGTTGCCCGGCCAGCGTTTTGAGCTCGATGTTGCCGCGCTGAGCGGCAATCTGGCGGCCGGAGAAGTCGACGATTTTAAACTGGCGATTCGCTATGACTTTGAAGTCATGAAGCCGCTGATTGACGAAGCAATGTTAAGTCCGTTATTGCAAAATGGCTTATCTGTTCAAAACGACGAGCAGGGTACAATTACACTCATCTACGCGGGTGCGGCGCTGAGCGAAGCGTTTATCGCCACGATTCCGTTTGAAGTCTATCTGCCGACCAGCAATGACCTGGGACGGACGATTTACTTTGACCAGGCAAATTCATCAATTCCGAGCACATGTATCAGTCCGCGCTACAGCGGCGCTGATGTGCAGTTTTCAGCCGTGTGTTTAACCGTCACTCGCGGTATTCACAGCAGCGGCGTGACGTTTGGATTGTCGACGCCGCGACCGAGCCCGTCGCGCGAACATGTGGACATCGATTTTGCGGTAGGTTTTGACGTTGCGACGCGCATTGAACTGTTTAACACCCTGGGCGAGCGCGTTTTGGTCGTAGTGGACGAACCGCTGAATGCGGGAGTCCATTCGCGCAATGCGGACCTTTCAGCTCTGAGCGCGGGAACCTATATGCTGCGCATGCAGGCCGGCCCCTTTGCAGAAAGTGTGCTGCTCCTCGTAGGCGATTAAATCTGCGAGTCAATATCGGCGCATGTGCCGACGCCGAACAACAGGGAGCACCATCGACGTCGGCACAGGCCGGAAAAGTACTGCCTGCGGCGACTCTCTGTTAATTAAAGCGATAGTGAGCGCCGAGGCCAATCCAGAGTGTATTGGCGCTGTAGCCCACCACGTCGAAGCCGGCGAAACCAAGCCCGAGTTCGGCGTTCCAGTAGATGGGCGGCAGCGTCTTCCTGAAATTGCGCCAGTCCCATTCGATCCCGACACCGCCGCCAAATCCCAAAGCCGTTTCCGTGATGTTAAATGCCGAGTAGCTCCAGGCTCCGACACTGCCATAGACGTAGAGTTCGTATTCTTTTTCTTTGTTAAACCCGTACAGCAGACGACCTGAATAGGTCTTGAGAATCCCGAAGGGATCGATGATGCCCTGAAGGGAAATATCTCCGTCCAGCCGCATGACACCGCTAATGCCGTTGGACGGAAAGGTATTCTGAACGCCGAGCCCGAATCTTGGCGGCGGGCTGCCGATGTCCGGTGAATCACACCAGGCCGCCGGCGCGGAGATGAGTCCGCCCAGCAGCAGGACGACCAACAAAACATTGATTTTTAACATGTTGTCAATTCCCTGAGTTTGTTTTTGCGTGCAGGCACACAGGTCGCGTGGTATTTTATTCATCTTGTCGGCTGCGCCGGCGTGGCCTGCAATTGTTTGATTTAATGTCTGTGTATTTTTGGATCCTGCCGTAACGCCGCTCTGCGGCAGTGTTGGCCTTAATCAGAAATCAGAGCAGGCGGCATTGGCGCTTGAGTCGGCGCGAAATATGTCTGCGTGCAGGTTAACAAATGGAATTCAACAGAATTGTTTTAACTCAGTGGTGAATCTACAGCAGGCAACAGGAAAACAACGAACAACAAGAAGGGCATTATTGCCGGGAAATCTGCTGAGAAATCAGGTCGGCAAAAGAACTCTGGCCACAATAACTCGGGATTACTCGGGCATGGAAATTTCAACACAGGCGGCGATGATGCGCTTGTTTAGCGGGAAATTAGCTCACCGAGGGCGCTGACGGGTCGGTTGCGACGGCTTGTGATTTCTGGAACAAAAAATTACCGAATATTACATTCAACGCTCGTTCAGACCTTTGCCTTCCATGATCATCGGCATGCATTTGTCGATGCGCGCTTCGCGCGTTTTAACCTGTTTGGCGCCGGCAAAGTGGAGCAGGTAGGCGCGTTGGCGGCCGGGCGTCAAGGCTTCAAACGCGTGCTGCAGCGCCGGCATGTCGTCCAGGCGGCGCTGGAATTCAGCCGGCACGTCGAATGCCGACGTGTCTTTTAACTCGACTTTCAGGCCCGCTTTCTCGATCTCGATGGCTTCAAAAACATATGCTTTGATGTTTGCGGCTTGCGCTTCTATCTCGGCGACGCGTGTGAATCGGATCTGGCGGGCCGACTGGACGTTTTTGGTTTGTTGGATTAAGATTCCGGCCGGGTCTTTCAGCAGTACACCTTTGTGAAAAAGTAGCGCGCAGTAGTCCTTGAATCCATGCATCAACACGACATTGCTGTCCTGATAAGTATAACAGGGATGTCCCCATTTAAACGCTTCCGCCAGCGGGCATTCGCGCAGCAGGGCGCGGAGTGTTGTGAATTCCGCCTGCCATCGTTCGGCGCGTTCCAGATACTTTTCGACTTTGGGATTTGCGGGGGAGATCATGATTGACGTCTTGTCAAAATGATGGATTGAGGATGTAGAATTTTGCACACTACGTAAAATTACGCAGAAGCTGTAAGCCCCAAGGTTTAGCAGCTCAAAGGTGAAAATGCGAAAATTGTTTTGCTTGTCACACCACGCCAGGCGCTCAAGGCGGATTCAACTGCCGTTCCCGTCCGCGGCATTGCGTCAGATAGCCGCGAACCGCCGGCATTCGGCGGAGCTGGAATTGCAACGGCCATTGCGAACGGAATCGCGAACTTTTCACCAGTATGCAACTGCGAGATGAAGCGGCCGCCAATTCGCGTGCTTTGCGCGACCTCTTCCCGCAGTCCCGGCTCCCGCCTGCACGACGCGCGATGCACTCGACCCGCTTCGCTGAACGCCTGGCAGCGTTGTTTTGCGCACTGTCGGCCGCGTTTTACAGATGCAAGAATTTCACCTGAATATTTTGGCGGCGCACTTCACACGCCGCCGAGCGAGAATTTTCAGCAAACAAACTTTGAACCGCAGGGCTTGACGCTTCAATCCCGTTGGCAAACAGGGGAAAAAGCAAGCCGCCGAACGAGAGTGAAGGAGGCGAAGCGTCTTGTCGGGAAAGGCGCAGCGGCCAAACCACGGGCCGTAAAGAAAACACGCCGAGAGTAGTGTGCTTGTCGTCTTCGTGCAGAACCGGTATATTGGATGCTTGCGGCGACTGACGGGGCAACGAGGGAAGTCCGACGCCGCCAGGCTAACTACGCGGCCGGCCCGACGCGCCGCCAACAAAAAAACACTGGAAAAGACGAGTATGCTGAGATACAAAGCAGATGTGCGCACCGTGGCATTCATGACAGTAACCACGCTGCTGCTGGTAGTGCTGTGGACCTGGGGTTTTGAATTGAGCAAGCCGCTCTTTGCCGTGCTGTTCGCCTGGCAGCTGCTGATGGCGGTGGTCGTGGCCGTAATGGTGCACAACCACCAGCACCTGCCGATGTGGAAGAAAAAGTGGCTGAACGTGCTGACGGACAACTGGCTGACCGTTTTTTATGGATTCCCGATTTTTGGCTGGATTCCGACGCACAACAGCAACCACCACGTGTACATCAACAAAGATCCGGACTACACCAAAACCTGGCGTTACTCGGAAAAAAACAACCTGGTGACGCTGCTGACCTATCCTTCGATCAGCGGTTATTTCCAGCAGAAAGTGATCTCCAAATACGTCAAGGAACTGTGGCATAAAAACCGCAAGAAGTTCTGGATGCACGCGCTGCAAATAGGCACGTTGGTGGTGTGGACGGTCGGCGCGCTGCTGATCGACTGGCAAAAAGCGCTGGTGTTTGTGGTGATCCCGCAGCAGGTCTCGCTCTTTACCGTCCTGATTTTCAACTACCTGCAGCACGTGCACGCGGACGAAGAGTCGAAGTACAACAGCTCGCGCAACTTCACGGGCAAGCTGCTGAACTTTATCCTGATCAACAACGGCCTGCACACTGCGCACCACGTGGCGCCGGGTGTGCACTGGAGCAAACTGCCGGAGCTGCACGCCAAGCTGGAAGAAAAGATCGACCCGACGCTGAATGAGAAGCGCTTCGGCTGGTATCTGTTCCGCACCTACGTGCTGGCAATTTTTGTGCCGAAGATGCGCGCGACGAATATGCGAATGGAGCGGATGAAGAGAGTGGAGGCGCAGCAGCGCGAGGAAGCCGGCGCGGCGGTGTGAGGCGCGCCCCGTTTTACGGTTCAACCATGATTGATTCACGAACGGCGTCGTTTTACGGCGCCGTTTTTTGTTGCGGACCTAAAAACGCAACCACTGCGCATGCCGCCCGTAGCTTGCTCGTCGTGAGTCTTCAGGACCCTGTGCGGCAGCTGCGCAGACAGTCCGCGGAGCCACCGCCGGCCGACCTTGCGCCGGACGCTTTTCAACTCAACAACACGGGTATCACATGCAAGCCAAAGATCGGGTTCACTTTATCGATATCAGCCCCAGGTCCTGGGAACATCCGGCCGACAAAGCGGCGCTCGACGCTCTGCGCGCGGTGCCGGGCCTGGACCTCCTCATTCAAAAACTGTTCGGCGCGACGACGGAACGCTCGCTGCGCCTGCTGCAACTCGCTTCGTCCGTGCGCGTCAGTGAGACGCAGTTTGCCGAGCTGCACACGATGTACCGCGAGGCCTGCCGGGTGCTCAACGTCGGCAAGATGCCCGAACTCTACGTGGCCAACAACCCCTTCCTGAACGCCTCCGCGATCGGTTTTGACCGGCCGTTCATTGTCCTGAACTCCAGCACGGTGGAAGGGCTGAAACCCGACCAGCTCATGTTCATCCTGGGACACGAACTCGGGCACGTGCTGAGCGGACACGCGCTCTACAAAACGCTGCTGGCCGTGCTGATGCGCCTGCTGACCTTCGCCGTCTACGTGCCGCTCGGCGCCGCGCCGCTCATGGCGATTATCATGGCGCTGCTGGAATGGGACCGCAAGAGCGAACTGACGGCCGACCGCGCGGGACTGCTCGTGCTGCAGGACACGATGGGCGCTTATGGCTCGCAAATGCAACTGGCGGGCGGAACCGGCATCGAAAAGATGAATATCAACGAGTTTTTTGTCCAGGCCGCCGAGTACGAAGCCGGTGAGAACATCGTCGACAGCCTGTATAAAATGATCAACCTCGCATTCACCACGCATCCGTTCCCCGTGCTGCGCGTCGTCGAGCTCAAAAAGTGGGTCGACAGCGGCATGTACGCCGGCATCCTCAACGGCGAGTACAAACGCCGCGGCGGCGAAGACAAGCAGGGCAGCGTCTTTGATTCCTTCCGCGAGGCCGGCAAACAGTACCGCGATGATTTTGCGTCGTCCGCCGATCCGCTCATGAAAATCTTTGCAGGTGCGGCCGATGCGGCCGAAGGCGCCGCCGACCGCGGCCGCGAATTCTTTGAGTCGCTCTTCAAAAACCGCCGTTCCAACGGCGCGGCGGAAGGCGGAGACAACTCGGGTTCGTCCGAAAAGTCGTAATTTGCGGGTCTTTGGATGTCAGTTCAACCATCTGGAAACCCTCAGCTTGTCGTATCAGACTACCGCGGCTCTGCTCGCAGGCCTGCTCGTTCTGAGCGCCTGCGCCGCCGATGATGCGCCGCCCATGCAAACGCCCTGGGCGCCGGATCCGGCCGACAAAGAATCCGTTCAGCTGTTTGCGCCGGGGCTGGTCAGCACCGACGCGAACGAAACCGCCATCGCCTTCAGCGTCACCAACGACACCTGTGTGTTTGTGCGCGACGGCCGGCTGCGCCTGATGCGCCTGATCAACAAGTATTGGAGCGGCGACGAGGCTTTGCCGGTGGACGACGGGTTCGAGTATCGTTCGCCGGCGTTCGGGCCGGACGGCGCGTTGTATTTCAGCTCCAATCTGACCGACTCGCTGAACACCGCGGCGACGGACTACGACATCTTCCGCATGCGCCCACAGGCCGAAGGCTGGAGCGCGCCGCAACGCCTCGCTGAAATCAACAGTTCCGCCGATGAAGACTCGCCCTCGCTCGACGAGCAGGGCTCGATGTATTTTACCTCCAACCGTCCCGACAAACTCGAATCCGCCAGAGGCGATTTTAACGTCTTCCGCGCCCAGTTCATCGGCGATCGATTTCTGCTTCCGCTCAAACTGGGCAATGTGATCAACACCTCCGCCGACGAAGTCAGCGTTTATATCGCCGCAACGGGCCGCGCCATGGTGCTTGAACGCGCGGATCCGGCCGCTTCCGACTCCGGCGATCTGTTCCTGATCGTCATGCGCAACGACGTCTGGAGCCAGGATGTGCCCGTCAGCGAGGCGGTCAATTCAAAGTACGGCGACGGCCGGCCGACGATGGGCGGACCGCTGCGCTGGATGTATTTCAGCTCCGACCGCCCAACCGACGCGGCGGACGAGCACGCCGACGACAACATTTACGTCGTTGATTTTTTCACGTTTTCGGGCGTTCCACGCAAGTAAAATTCCAACCCGGACCAGGTATGTCTGACACAAGCAGATCCACAAAGCAGATGCCGGTGGCGTTCCGTTGGCTGAGCGCCAACCGCCTCCACTCCTTTTATCCCTGGTACATCCTGCGCGACAAAGCCGAAATCGCGGCCATCCGTTCGAACTGGAGCAGCGATCCGCGGACGGCCACGTACCGACCGTTTGCACGCCGCGACGACAACGCCGAGATCGCCGTATTTGTGGAGGACCCGACGACGGGCGACATCGGCGAACGGGTGTTGATCGTAGAGGCGCACTGGAACCGCGGCGACGCCGCAACGACCGCCGGACCGCGCGAATTTGGCGACCTCTGGACCTGGCTGCGCGACGCCGTCATTCCCGAAATGAGCGCCTGGGCGCAGGAAGAACAGCTTGAAGTATTTGGCCGCGAACAATAACTACAGCCTTCTGAGCAGCCCGACTCCACGTCCCTGCACCTGACCTGACCACCGACGCCTTGCCGCCAGGCCGGCGGCTTTCCAATTCTCTTGTTCGTCACCGGGACTGAAGTGTTGAGTCGCGCGCCGGTTTGAAACGGGGCTCGCCGGATTGAGACTGCTCCCGCGCTGACAAACAAGAGTAAAAAGCAAGCCGGAAAACCGACGGAAAGGAGGTGATCGGCGAAGCGCTTCAGAGCAGTTCAAGGTAGAAAAAGGGCGTTTGAAGGACCTAAAATGCTTTTGTACGATAACAATGCTTTTATTTTTTGTAAATAATTGTACATTTAGGGCGATTCGCGCTGGTGGGGATCAGATAGCGCGCATAAAGTTTCGGCTCGTTGATTCGGAATCCAGGTGGATCCCTCGCCGAGGCAAGTCGGGTACAGACAGAAGTTGTTGGTAGTGTTCGACCGGAATCAGGAATTCGCAAACAGGCGCCTGCTGTACTTTTCTGGCACGGAGTAAACAGGCGTCAACTCATTCACAGTCCCGCGCATTGTTCGTGGCCGGGAATCAAAACATTCAGATTAAGTTTTACCAGGTAAGTTAACCAGATGGCCTGTTTGGTGCCTTGCAAGCACGACCGGCCGCCGATTGCGTTGTCCGTACGGGATAGAGCATAGATCGCTGCTGATTCACTTAAACAGAGCGTGGACACAGAATGACAGAAAAAATCTTGTTGGTGGATGACGAGCCGAACGTGCTGTCAGCTTATGTGCGCGCATATCGGCGCGAATTTGATATCGAAACGGCGCTGGGCGGGCAGGCGGCGCTCGACCTGTTTGAGCAGGGTAATCGTTATGCCGTGGTTGTGAGCGATTTGAAAATGCCGGACGTCAACGGCGTGCGGGTGCTGTCTGAGGCGCGATCAATTTCCCGCAATACCGTCAGGATTCTGTTAACAGGCCAGGCCGACCTGAATGAAATTGTGGCTGTCATCAACGAGGGCCACATTTTCCGTTTTCTGACCAAACCCTGCTCGGGCGAGGTGTTTGAGACGGCTCTGCGCGACGGCCTGGCGCAGTATCAACTGCTGGAAAGCGAGCGCGTCCTGCTTGAAAAGACGCTGCGCGGTTCGGTGTCGCTGCTGATGGAAATCCTCTCGATTTCGCACCCGCACATCTTCAACCGATCTATGCGGCTGCGTGGTCTGGCGCGGGCGGTGGCGCAGCGGCTCAACTTCGGCCGCATCTGGGAAGTAGACGTCGCGATGCTGTTTTCGCAGATGGGCTGCATGCTGCTCTCGCCGGAAATCGTCGAGAAAGTCAACAGCGGCGCGCCGCTGACGGAAGACGAACTGGCGATGTACTACGAAAACCTCGAGAACGGCAGCCGCCTGGTCGGCAAAATTCCCCGGCTGCGCCCCGTAGCCAAAGCAATCGAATACCAGAACAAAAACTACGACGGCAGCGGACCGCCGGAAAAATCGAAAGTATCCGGCAACTCGATTCCGTTTCCCTCGCGCGTGATCAAGGTCATCAACGATTACGACAAACTGCTGACGCGCCTTTCGCCGGTCAAAGCGCTGACTTTTTTGCGCAACAGCCGCGGCAAGTACGACCCGCTCGTGCTTTCGGCCCTGGCGGCGGAACTGAAAGATCTGGGCGATAAGATTGTCGACAAGACCATCCAGATCCGCGAGTTGCAGGTGGATATGATTCTGGCGGAGGACATTACGACCATCCAGGGCGTTGTGGTGGTGCCAAAAAACACGCTGGTGACGGAAGTCCTGCGCCTGCGCCTGCTCGAAGCGGCAACCAGGTCGTTGTTGTCGGAGCCGATTACCGTGAAAATTCGTTTGGCCGCACATGCCGCGGAGGAAGGCGCTCCGGTCGATCCCGACCCGCAGCCGGCGGTGGCGGCAGCTGTGGCGACGGTGGAAGAACAGTCGGAAGAGACAAGCGCCTGAGGCACGGGTGCGGAGCAAAAAGGGAAGACTCACAGATCACAGTTGTATTAAACAAAGCAGCGGGGGGGACATGAATCCTGCCGAAACCGGCGCCATAGTTGAGCGGCTGAACGATCCGTTGTTGCTGCTGGACGGCGACGGCAATATCCACTACGCCAACCCGGCGGCGCAGCGATTGTTAAGCCTGAACGGCGACGACCTTGCCGCCGCGCAGTTTGTCGACTGCCTGCATCCCGACGATGTCAGGGTGTTTAACAGCCAGTTTGGCCGCACGGCGGGCGGCGCACAGCGGTCGACGACAGTTGTGCTGCACATTCTGACTTCGGACGGTGTTAACCGCGTGTACGACGCAACGATCAGCGAGTATTTTGACCACGATTCCAGCGCTGCCGTCATGGTCCTGCTGCACGACGTCACCGTGCGCCACAGCACGGAGAGCGCGCTGCGCGAAAACGTGCGTCTGGCCCAGTCCTTTCAGGACAATGCCGCGGCAGGCGTGTACCGCTCCAATGTGGAAGGCAAATTTCTCTATGCCAATCGCGAAATGGCTCGACTGCTCGACGTCGATTCACCCGAAGAACTGCTCAGCGAGCACCAGTCGACCGAATACTACTTTGATCCGAAAGACCGCGTGCGCATGTTGCACCTGGCGCGCAGTCAGGATAAAATCGACGGCATGGAATTGCGCCTTAAAACGGCGAAGGGACGCCTGATCTGGGTGCGTTTAACGAGTAAAACAATCCGCAACAAGTTCGGCCGCGTTGAGTTTATCGAAGGTTTTGTGGTGGACGTCACCGAACAAAAACTGACGGAATCCGCATTGCGCGTCAGCCGCGCGCGTTTTGCCGGCATACTGGAGATCGCCCAGGAGGCGATCATTTCGGTTAATGACAAGCACGAGATTATCATTTTTAACAAAGGCGCCGAACGGATGTTCGGTTATGCGGCGGACCAAGTCCTGGGGCGCACGTTTGAATTCCTGACGCCGCCGCGCTACCGCGGCGTTTACGATCGCTACGTCGATCAGCTGGTGCGCGCGGGACACAGCAGCCACGTGCTGTCCGTGCGCAGGCCAATTGGCGCGCTGCACAAAAACGGCCGTCAATTTCCCGTCAAGGCTTCGATTTCCGTGCTTACCATCGAAGGTGAAACAATCTACACAACGGTGCTGCGCGACCTGACCGAGATGGAGCGCACGGTCACCCAGAAGCAGATGTTTGAAGATCTCGTGCAGAACATGATTGTCGGCAGCTTTGTTTATCGCCTTGTCGATGCGCGCGACTCCTCGTCGCTCATGTTCCTTTCCGCCAACAAGTTTGCCGGGCGAATTCTCAACCTCAATCCGGACGAGATTATCGGCAAGAACATACTCGAAGTATTTCCGAATCTTAAAGATTCAATAATGCTGGAGACATTTGCATCAGTGGTTCGGCAGCAACAGACGGTGGAACTCGGCGAGGTGGCGTACGAAGACGACCGGATCGGCTACGCAATGTATTTTGTGCGCGCGTTTCCGCTGCCGGGGCGCTGCGTGGGCGTGGCGTTTGAGGATATCACCGAGCGTAAACTGCTCGAAGGCTCGCTGGCCCAGTCACAGAAAATGGAATCGATCGGGCAGTTGGCGTCCGGCGTGGCGCACGAGATCAATACGCCGATTCAGTACATTTCGGACAACCTGGCTTTTCTGCAATCCGGTTTTAACGATTTGCTGCGCTACACTGACGAACTTGGCGAACTGCTTAACAAGGTGAGCGGGTCGGACGGCGATTCCGAGGAAGTGAAGGAACTCAAAAAGGCGACGGATCTGAACTTTAACATGCTGGAAATCCCAACGGCGATAGAACAGTCGATGGAAGGCGCGCAGCGCGTTTCCCGCATCGTCGGCGCACTCAAGGAATTTGCGCATCCAGGCGGTCGTGAGAAGACATTCATCGATGTTAACCGGGCAATAGCCAGCACGATTTCCGTGACGCAGAACGAGTGGAAGTACGTCGCCGAGCTGGAGACGGACCTCGATGAATCGCTGCCGACGGTGCCGGTGATTGCGGACGAGTTTAACCTGGCGGTGATGAACATTATAATTAACGCCGCGCACGCCATTGAGGAGGCGCAGCAGGGGCGGGCGGACAGTACGGGCAGCATTCGCATCAGCTCCCGTCTGGTCGGTTCTTCGGTTGAGGTGCGCATCGCCGACAACGGCACAGGCATACCGCCGCGCAACCGCGACAAGATTTTTGATCCCTTTTTTACGACGAAAGAGGTCGGCAAAGGCACGGGGCAGGGGCTTTCGCTGGCCTACAAATCGATTGTAGAGCACCACGGCGGTCAGTTAACATTTGAGACGGAGCTGGGGCGCGGCACGGAGTTTATTATCACGCTGCCGCTGGAGCGTTCTACCGGACCGGCGCAGCAGGACGAGGATGGCGAATCGGCCGTGGATGAGATAAGCGCCGCGTACGCGGCGGAATCACAGACTGAACACGTAGACGAGGGTGTTCGCGCAATCTCATGAAGCCGGGAATGCGGCCTGTTTCCCTGCATGACCGCCTTGAGCTCATTGCATTCGCTCGGCTCGATGATGATGTTGTTTGTCGCGCAGCTTGCAGCGCCATGTCATCGAGACTGTCCCGAGCCTCTGAACGAGAATTCTCGAGGCTGTCGGAAGCGCATGAATATCCGCCGGAAGCCGGTTCACTGACGCTGCGCCGTCGTGTTGTCGGCGCAACCAACCATGCGCACAACCTGGAAATTCGCCGCGCCCGGGCGCGGACACCGACCGCTCGCTCTTTTCGATTGGCATTGTCACGGTACTTCAATGCATGTTGTCGGCTCCGAACCACCAGGAAAGTTCGGCCTCTCCGCAGAAGAGAGTGGAGCAATCTGACCGATGCTAAAGTCATTCAGCCGGAATCCAGGAAACAATTGGCACGAAATATTTGAGGATGCAATTGAGTGCCCGATGGCGGTAAAATCTGAATTTATACACAGGCTGTGACCAGGCTCTACACCTGCACAATATCTGTACACCGGGCCTGTAGAACAGGCATGAATCAATGCCAATTTTTTGTATGGTCGTGGCAACGAGAATAGCACCAGATTGATTTATCTGTACAAGAGGTTGAATCACAACAGTGCGTCCGGAGCAGGATTACCGGCCGGCAGTTGGGTGAGCCCAGTGAACTTGACGCCTTCTCCACAAGCAAGAACCGCTAAGACAGCCAGCATACTGACATTTGATCCAAAGGGCAATGGGCAATCGGATCGCGGGTGGCGTCGGACACGTGGAACATTACACGAAATCGACAGCGCGACATGACCATTCACCGTGAACAGGGCAAAATATGTATATTGGGGATTCGCGTGAACCTATCCACGCGGAGGTTGCCCCTATGGGCGACGGAGTGCCGGACTCCACCTACGAAATGTCTGTTTAATGGAAACAACTGTTTACCATGCAACGATTCGTTGGCAAGGGCTGCGCTGTGCGTCGCCTGTCCGGCTGTTTTTTGGCGTGTATTGTATTTCTTTGTTCTGCAGTAGCGTTGCGTTCTGCAACCTACAACGTCACCAACCTGAACGACAATGGCGCCGGCTCGCTTCGGTCCGCCATCGCGTCCGCCAACGGAACGGCGGCGGACGACATTGTCCAGATAACGGTCGATGGAACAATCAACATTACCTCCGGGGCGATCAGTATCGCCGCGGCGGGCGGCGGACTGACGATCAGCACCACGGCGTCCGCACCTGTGATCATCGACGGGAGTGGACAGACCGGTTCGCGGCTGTTCACCATTGACTCCGGCATTCACGTTACGCTGGCCGATATTACCGTTCAGCAGTTTGAAGCCAATGCCGACGGCGGCGCCATCTTCTGCGACGAAAGCGATCTGACCATCTCGCGCTGCGAATTCATTGCTTGCACTTCGGCTACGAATCGCGGCGGCGCAATCTTCTTCGACGACTCCGGTTTCTCCGGCTCATTTACGCTGACACTGTCCGATTGTATTTTCAGGCGCTGTTATGCCGACAGCCAGGGCGGCGCGGTGCACGCCGATGCTTCGGGCGACGCATTGATTGCGACGAATTGCATTTTCGAGGAAAATACGGCCAACGTCAGTCAGGGCGGCGCTGTCAAATCCAACAACCAATCGCTCGATTTTACCGACTGTCTCTTTCTCAACAACACATCGCTGCAGAGCAACGGCGGGGCTATCGACATTTCCGGCGCGCTTTCCTCATACACGCGCTGCCGTTTTGAGGGCAACACCTGCCAAAATACCGGCGGCGCGCTCATTCTCCTGTCCGACTACACGATCAATGAATGTGTATTTGCCAACAACGGCAGCTTTGGATCAAGCGGAACTAATCGCGGAGGGGCGATTGACTCCTGGTCGAGCGCGGGCGCAACCATCGTCAATACAACATTTCGGGACAACTATGTCTCGTCCGGCAGCGGCGATGGCGGCGCTATTTATTTGCAGGGAACGGGCGGCAACAGCGCCGACATTCAAAAATGTACCTTCAGCGGCAATACCTGCGACGGCAGCGGCGGGGCGGTCTACCTCATCAACGGAACGCACCAGTTTGACAACTGTACCTTCAGCGGCAACCAGGCCGAAGCCAACGGCGGGGCCATCTACACCGCGGGCAGCGCCAATTTTGATGCCTGCACCTTTACCCTGAATGCCGCCGACGCCGACAATTCCGGCTCCGGCAACGGCGGAGGCATCTACCGGGCTTCCGGCACGGTTACAATCACGTCCTGCCTGGTCGACAACAACAAAGACCGCGGCGGCGAGCAGCCCGATGTCGGCGGTTCGGCCCTCAATTCCGGCGGCTACAACTTTGTCGGCAACGTGGGCACGTTCAACTTCAGCAACAACACTGACGGCGACGTCTACGGCGATCCAAACGGCACGACGACGCCCAACGCAGGGGCAAGCGAAACCGGCAGCGACATCGACGCGGGCCTGGGGCCATTGTCGGATCACGGCGGCACGACCGCCACTCACATGCTGAACCACAGCTCCGTCCTGGCGATCGGAGCCGGAACCAGCGTCTCGCTGCGCGATCAGAACGGCGTCCTGCGCGGCACGCCGCCGGAAATCGGTGCAACTGAAGCCGAGGACGCCACGCGCATTGCTTTTGATGAAATTACCTACGGCACGAGCGGATTTAACTTCGGTTTCTACGAAGTCGAGCCGGGTGAGACAATCGATCTGCAGATCGCCTTTTTTGCCTCCGGCAGCACCACGGCCGTCGCTGCTTCTTCCGCCAAAACAGTCACGGTGAGCATGACGGGCGACGCGACGATTGCCAGTGTTTCGGCGGGCGTCAATCTCGTAAGCGCCACGCAGTTTAACTTTACCATGCCGGCCAACGTCACTTCCACTTCAATCCAGATTTTGTTTAGTCGTGCAGATTTCGGCACAACCACGATCAGTCTGAGCGCCGCGGCGTCGGGACTCTCCGCGTCCACGGCCAACGCGTTTGTTCGCGGAAAACGCTTCGACTCACAGGGTTTCGTGGGTTCGGAAGTTAAAATCAGCGCACTGTCCGGCGGCCTGACGAGTGTTAACGGCAATGACAATTTCGGCGAGCAGATCGCTTATCTGGGCGACCTTGACGGCGACGGAGTCGGCGATATAGCCGTCGGCGCGCCTTTGCGCTCGCCGGATGGATCCGTCTTCGTCCTGATGCTCAATCAGGATGGAACGGTCAAAAGCCAGGTCGAGTGGAACAGCGCCGGCGCGGGCGGATTCAACGGCGATCTGGATAACGCCGGCTCCACGAATACGCGCCTGGGAACCGGACTGACGGCCATCGGCGATCTGGACGGCGACGGCATACCCGATCTTGTCGTCGGCGCACGCTGCGACGGAGGCGAGCCCTTCAACGACTTCGGCGTGGGCGAGGACTGCCACGGCGCGATCTTCCTCTGTTTGTTAAACAGCGACGGAACCGTTAAACGCGCCCAAAAGATCGATCCGGACAGCGGCGATCTCGATGGTTTCAGCGAGTCGGTCGGCCAGGATGCATTCTTTGGCGAAGACGTCGCCGCCATCGGCGACCTCGACGGCAACGGCGTCGTAGACCTGGCCGTCGGCGCGCACTTTACAAGCGCTTCGTCCTTTGAAGGCAGCGTGTTTATTCTCTTGATGAAACGCGACGGCGCCGTCCTGCGCAAGGTGGAGCTGCGCAACAGTCAGAACGGCCTTGTCGATGAATTCACCATCTTCGACACCTTTGGTCGCAGCGTCGAAGCGATCGGCGATCTCGACGGCGACGGCGTGCCCGATCTGGCAGCCGGCATTCCCGGCGACGACGACGTCAACAACTCGAGCGGCTCCATCATGATTCTGTTCATGAACGCCGACGGCACCGTTAAATCGCAGCAGAAAATCAGTAATCTGCAGGGCGACTTCCCCGGCACTTTGCCGGCCGACGCGCGATTCGGCGAAAGTATTGCCAACATGGGCGATCTCGACGGCGACGGCGTCGTCGACCTGGCTGTCGGCGCGTCTGAAGATGATGACGGCGACACAAATCGCGGCGCTGTTTACATTCTGCTGTTAAACAGCGACGGCACGGTTAAACACCAGCAAAAAATCAGCGATACGCGCGGCGGATTTGCCACCGCCCTGGATAACAACGACCAGTTTGGTACATCCGTCGAATTCATCCCCGATCTGGACGGCGACGGCTACCCGCATCTGGCTGTCGGTGCGATGCAGGACGATGACGGCGGCAGTTCGGCTGGAGCGGTTTACATCCTGGAGCTGTCCGGCGCCGACAAATTGGCATTTTCAACTACCGCCACCAATGCAGCCAATTTGTTTAACATAGGGCTAAGTCAGGTTTTGCCCGATGAGAACATGGAATTCACCATTGGTTTTTTTACGGGGACAACCGAGACACTTCAGGCGGTCAGCGCTACGACGCTGACAGTGCAAATCGTCGAAACCGGCGGCGCAACGTTTGCGAGCATTGCTCCATCCGCGAGCAGCGTCGATGATCGCACCTTTACTGTTCCTGTTCCTGGCACCACATCACAATTGCGGGTCTCGGGCATCTCGCTGTCCTGGACCGGGACAAGTCATACGGACATTACGATAAGCGTGCAAAGCGGCGACTATTTATCGACGCTGCAGAGCGTTCGTGTCTTCCGCCCGCGGATATCCGCACTTGGAATTGTAAGCGATAAGAGTAAAATCAGTGCTTTATCCGGCAATTTCACCGGCGATATAACATCGACGTCCAGCCGGTTCGGGGCGGGTGTTGACTGCATTGGAGACGTCGACGGCGATGGAATTCAGGATGCGGTTGTCGGTAGTATTAACATCTCCGGTCGCGGCGGGGTTTTCATCCTGTTCATGAACAGCGATGGAACAGTTCGCAGCCACAGTTCGATTGAATCGGGCACCGCCAACTTCACCACCTTGAGCGTCGGCGATGACTTTGGTGAAGGCGCTGCGGGCATCGGTGACCTCAACGGCGACGGCGTACCTGACATAGCCGTCGGTGCGTCGGAGGATGACTCCAGCCGCGGCGCTGTGTACATCATCTTCCTGCGGCGCGACGGATCCGTTAAATCCTACCAGAAATTCACGATTGCAACGGCCTCCACAAACTTCGGCATCGACGTCTGTCGCATCGGTGATCTTGACAGTGACGGCATCACTGAACTGGCTGTTGGAGCGGAAGCGGATGATGACGGCGGCTTTGAGCGCGGAGCGATCTGGATATTGTTCATGAACGCCGATGGATCAGTACGTACGACGCAAAAAATCTCGAATACTTCCGGCGGCAGTGTTGCCGGTCTTGACAGCGGGGATAATTTTGGCTCGTCCGTGGCCGAAGTCGGCGACGTTGACGGCGACGGTATTCCGGATGTTGCGGTCGGCGCGCCAAGCGACGACGATGGCGGCGGCGGTTCAGGTGCGGTCTATGTCCTCTTCCTCAACAGCGATGGAACCTTTCATTCGCAGCAAAAAATCTCTGCATTCGAAGGCAATTTTGAGGGCTCCAGCGCTGCTTCCGGCATGGGACATGGCCTCGCGTCCGCAGGCGACATCGACGGCAACGGCGTCAACGATCTGATTGCCGGGGCCTTTACGGACGATCTGGGTGGTAGCTCCAGTGGTTCCGCCTGGATCTTGCTGCTGGAAAACGACGGAACGGTTCTGGACGCATGGCGCATCGGCGACCAACTTAATGGCTTCGGAACGGGGCTGGACGCCGGCGATTTGTTCGGTTCAGGCGTTGGCTCGCTTGGAGACCTCGATGAAAACGGTCTGCCCGATTTCTTTGTAGGAGCCGTGGGGGACGACGATGGCAATGGCGATGCCGGTGCAGTCTGGCTCGTCAATCTGCGCCAGGCCGACGGGATTCTGGCCTTCAGCCATGACAACACGCGCACGCCTTACGGTATCAACCACGGCAAATACGATCTGGAATCGGATGCGCCGATTGAAGTAAAATTCAGTTTTCTCGATGTCGACGGTACGGCGCTCAGCCTCCCTTCGAGCACCACGTTTACTCTCTCGATTGTCGAGAGCAGTCGTGCAACCTTCACTTCCGTTTCCGGCGGAACTCTGGTGGACGGCACAACCATTACCATCTCGGCCGACACCGGTATTGACTCTACCTCACTAACGATCTCGTTTGCCTGGAATGAACTCGGTGCGACCTCCATCACGCTCAAACTGAGCGAAGAATTTTTCCTGTCCACCAGTCATACGGTTCGCATTCAGGGGCAGATGTTCAACGCCTACGGGCCGCTTTCCGGCGACGAACAAAAACTCGCTCAGAACTCCGGCAGCATGACCTTGCTGAGCGTCAGTGCGGCATTGGGTGCGGGGCTGGATTGGCTCGGCGATTTTGACGGCGACGGTATCGACGATCTGGTTGCAGGCGCATCAAACTACGACACCCCCACAAATGGCGGCGCTGTATATATTCTGCGACTGAACGCCGACGGCACGGTGAAAAACAATACCCGCATCGCCAGCGGAGAAAGCGGCCTGCCCACGGCAGTCGGAACCAACCAACGATTTGGCAAATCAGTGGCGAATATCGGCGATCTTGACGGCGACGGCATAACCGACATTCTGGTCGGCGTGGACCACGGCGCCGCCAGCAGTGACGGGGAAGTGCGCGTGCTCCTCCTCAAATCAGACGGTACGGTCAAAGCCGAGCAAATAATCGAAGAAGGCGTCGGCGGTTTTACGGGAACACTTGACGGCACCGACCAATTTGGCTATGACGTCGCTTGCCTCGGCGACCTTGATGGTGACGATGTGACGGATGTTGCCGTTGCCGCGCGCAATGACGATGATGGCGCCGGAAATAAAGGGGCAGTCTGGATACTGTTCCTGAATCGCGACGGAACTGTCAAGTCGCACCAGAAAATCAGCGACACTCAGGGTGGATTTGCAGGAACGCTCGACGGTTCCGATCAATTTGGTTCCTCGGTTGCCAATCTGGGCGACGTGAACGGCGATGGAATTACCGACATCGCGGTCGGTTCCCCCGGGGATGACGACGGAGCAAGTGGAGCGGGAGCGGTGTGGGTTCTATTTCTTAATGCAGATGGAACCGTGAGCAGCCACCAGAAAATCTCAAGTACGGCCGGCAATTTCAGCGGCGTGATTGGCAGCAACTCGAGTCTTGGCTCGGGCATTTCACGCCTTGGCGATCTCAACGGCGACGGCACGCCCGACCTGGCGGCGGGAGCCGATTTTGACGATGTTGGCGGAACGGCGACTGGTTCGGTTTTTATTCTCCTGCTTAAACCCGACGGCACTGTTAAAAACACCGTCACAATCAACGAACTGGAAGGCAATTTCGGCGGCAGCCTGGCCTTTCTCGATCAGTTCGGCTCCAAAATGACGCCGCTGGGCGATCTGGACGGTGACGGCTTGCTCAATTTTGCGATCGGCGCTCAGGGTGACGATGAGGGCGGCAGCAATCGCGGCGCGATCTGGATTGTCGAATTTGCGGCTACGCCCGATCTTGCGTTTTCACAAGAAAATGCCGACCGCCTGAACGGATTTAACCTTGGAGACTACAATGTCAACCCGGATGAAGAGATAACAGTTGATCTGGGGTTGTTTAACGGGCTTTCCGGTTCGCCTGACGCTCCATCCACCGAATCCACCGTCACAATTGAAATCGTCGAATCGAACAGTGTGACCTTTGCCGGTGTCACAACCGGTGGTGTACTTGTGTCACCGACAAGTCTCACATGGACATTTGATGCCAGTTCGTCCGCCACCCGATTGAGTTTCAGTTTTGCCTGGACGGGCACAGCGCACACGAGCATAACGCTGCTGGCAAAAGGCGATGTGGTCAATTCGACGAGTCTCAGCGTTCAGGTGTTACGGGATCGATTGCGCAGCGACGGACTCGTGGCGTTTAAACAAAAGATTTCCCAACTGGAAGGCAACTTCGGAAATCATCTGGATGACAACGGGCATTTCGGCGTTGGGGCTTCCATGGTCGGCGACATTAACGGCGACGGCATTTCCGATCTGATTGGCGGCGCGCCGCTCAACAGCCGTGAAAAAAGATTCCAGGGGGCGGTCTACGTCAGTTTCATGAGCACCAACGGCACGGTGCAGTCCACGCGCAAGCTGTCGTCGACTACGGGCGTCACCTCGGTCCTGGAAGCGGGCGCGCAGTTTGGCGCGTCGATCAGCCCCGTGGGCGATATGAACGGGGACGGAGTGCCGGATGCCGCCATCGGCATGTATCGCGGCGGATCGCCTTCAACAGGATCTGTCTCCATTGTCTTTTTTGATCGTTTGGGGGGAATCAAGTCGCTTCAGCATATCAGCAGCACGTCCGGCAATTTCACTGGAACGCTTGATCCGGCGGACGGTTTCGGGTCCGACATCGCTCCGCTTGGCGACCTTGACGGCGATGGAATTGTAGACCTTGCCGTTGGGGCTACTCTGGATGATGACGGTGCAAATGCCGCCGGCGCTGTCTGGATTCTGTTTATGAATTCGGATGGCTCGGTGCGCACGCAACAGAAAATTTCCGCCATTGAAGGTGGCTCCGTTTCAGGCCTTGAAGCCGATGATCATTTCGGCTACTCACTCGGCGCATTGGACGACATGAATGGCGACGGCATTTCCGAACTGGCCGTCGGCGCGCGGCAGGACGACGACGGCGGCGCAAACACCGGCGCTGTTTACATCCTGTTCCTCAACGCCGACGGAACATTTTCGGCGCAGCACAAAATCTCCGCAACGTCCGGCAATTTCAGTATCGGCCCCGCAGCCGGGTCGCAATTCGGTACCGGTCTGCAGTCGCCCGGCGACCTCGACGGCGATGGCATCGCCGATTTGATCGTGGGTGCGGAATCCGATGATGACGGCGGCTCAAATCGCGGAGCGCTGTGGGTGCTTTTCCTCAACAGTGATGCAACGGTGAAAACGGCCAGCAAGATTTCGTCAAGCTCCGGCGGTTTTGGTAGCGGATTGTCGGGCAGCGACTATTTTGGTCGCTCGGTGACTGAATGTGTAGATCTGGACGGCGACGGTCTGCCCGAGATCATCTCCGGTGCCCGTCTCGACTCCGACGGCGGTCCTGCCCGCGGGGCCGTGTGGTTCATGGAACTTACTGAAGGCGCGCAATCCCTGGCCTTCAGCACCACCGCCTCCAACCGACTTAACGGCTTCAACCTCGGTGTCTACGAAACGGCAAGTTTTAACACGGTCGAAATTGATCTGGGGTATTTCGACTTCAGCGTCACGCCGACAACGAGGCTGATTCCTCCCGACGCTGTGACGACCATAACAATCGGAATAGTAAACAATCCCGGTGTGAGCTTTGCGGCGATTTCTTCAAATGCCTCTTTTGTTAACGCGACGACAATTACGACGACACTCTCCGAGGCGACGACGAGTTTAAGCGTCTCATTTGCCTGGAATGGCAGTGTGCATACAAGCATTACGCTGATTGCGGCGACGGCGGGCGTTGGCGAAACCAGTGTCAACATTCGCATTTTCAGGCCGCGTCTCTACGGCGACGGTACAATCCTTAGTGAACAGAAAGTCAGCAGTACTGCCGGCGGCTTCGGCACAGGCCTGACCGACAACGGCGCGTACGGCATGAGCATTACGCCCATTGGTGATCTTGACCTCGACGGCATTACCGACCTGGCTGTGGGCCAGCCTAGCAATGACGACGATGGCAACGGTCGCGGCGCTCTCTGGATTCAATTTATGAATGCCGACGGCTCGGTGCGCGCCAAGCAGAAAATCAGCGACTCCGAGGGCAGTTTCAGTGCGACGCTCGACAACGACGACTTTGTCGGTATCGATATAGCGCATCTGGGCGACTTCAACGGCGACGGCGTCCCTGATATCGCGGTGGGGGCGTCAGGTGACGACGACGGCACGGGCAGCAACAATGGCGCAGTTTACCTTTTGTATCTCAACCGCGACGGAACTGTTAAGTCGTATGCCAAGATTATCCGCGATCAGGATGGATTCACCGGTCCGTTTACGACCGATGCCCAGCTTGGATCAACCGTCGAGGCAATTGGCGACCTTAACGGCGACGGCGTCATGGACCTGGCCGTTGGAGCCGACAGTGATGACGACGGCGGTACGGATCGCGGAGCCTTGTTTATTCTGTTTATGAATTCCGACGGCACGGTACGCAGCACGCAGAAAATATCCGACGGTACTGGCGGTTTTACGGGAACGTTAAATGACCATTCGCGTTTTGGTCGCGGATTGGCCGCCATGGGTGATCTGGACGGCGACGGCATCACCGAGTTGGCCGTCGGTGCGAACTGGGATTCCGAACACGCCGGCTTTGGCGGTGCAGTGTTTGTCCTCTTCCTCAATGCCGATGGGACGGTTAAAAACCAGACGAAGATTACAGAGGGCCAAAGCGGTTTTGACGCCGCCATTGAAAGTGGCGACAACTTCGGCGGCGCGATTGATAGCGGTCAGGATATTAACGGCGACGGCATCAATGATTTAATCGTGGGCTGCGTGTTTGACGACGACGGCGGCAACAATCGCGGTGCCGGCTATCTGCTGTTTATGAATGCCGACGGTACCGTTAATAAATATCGCAAATACTCCTCGACCGCCGGTCAGTTTACCGGTCCTCTGGACAACGATGACCAGTTTGGCGTGGGCGCGTCTTTCCTGCCCGACCTCAACGCCGACGGTCTGCCGGAAATCGGCCTCGGTGCACGTGCCGACGCCGACGGCGGGAATGCGCGCGGAGCGTACTACACGCTTTTTGTCGGCGGAGGGCAGACGTCCTTGGCTTTCAGCACGACGGCGTCCAACCGATTGAATGGCTTTAACCTCGGGGTTTACGAAACGGCGTCCCGGAACAGCGTCACGATTGACCTTGGGCAGTTTGACTTCAGCCTGACGCCTACGACGGCGTTGACGACGCCTGACGCGGCGACGACCATAACTATTGGTCTGTTAAACAACTCAGGTGTGACCTTTGCATCGGTTTCCTTAAATGCGACTCTTGTTAACGCGACAACAATTACGACGACGCTCTCAGAGGCCACGACGAGTTTAAGTATCTCCTTCGCCTATTCAGGCGAGGTGCACACAACAGTAACCCTGACCGCCGCTACCCAGAGCGTCAATGGAACCAGCACCGTCATACGAGTCTTCAGACCGCAATTGCCCAGCGATGGCGTTGTTGAATCGCATATCTTGATTAGTTCTACCTCAGGTGGACTGACGTCGACCCTGGCTTCGGTCGGCAGATTTGGCTCCGCCGTCGAATTTCTGGGCGACGTCGATGGCGACGGCATTGATGACATTGCTGTCGGCGCATCAAACGATCCCGGTGGAGGAAGTGCGCGGGGGGCTGTCTTTATACTTTTCCTCAACGCCGATGGAACCGTCAAAGCCGAACAGAAGATCAGTTCAACGACGGGCAATATGACTGCGCTCGACGATAATGTGCAGTTTGGCTACGGTCTTGCCGCACTCGGAGATTTAAACGGCGACGGCATCCCGGATCTGGCAGTGGGCGCTCCTTACGATGACCCGCCCGGTGGCATTGTGCCTGGTGGTTCTGTCTATGTTTTGTTTCTCAAACGCGATGGTACGGTCAAGTCTGTTCAACAGATCGCTCGCAACATTGGCGGTTTTGACGGTGGACTGAATTCTACGCTCGCCGAATCACTTGGGATTGCACTGGATAATCTCGGCGACATCAACGGCGACGGCATTACTGATTTACTCGTCGGTCAGACCGAGGGGCATGGCTATCCCGCCGTCTATGTATTCTTCATGAATCAGGACGGTACAATCAAAGCATCGACGGAGATTTCCCCGGCGGCCGGTAATGTGTCCGGCGAGGTCGACGTCAATGACCAGTTTGGCCATGGCGTCGCCGCACTTGGCGACATCGACAACAACGGGCTCATGAACATTGCTGTCGGAGATCCGTCCAAGTCCGGCGGCGGAGCGGTTTTTCTCTTCGACATCGACAAATCGGGTGCGCCGAGCAATGAAGTTGTTTTAAACGGTACATCAGGCAATTTCAGCGCTGTCGAGTTTGGCTTTGTCGGATTCGGCCTCAAGTCGCCGGGTGACCTGGATCAGGATGGCACGAACGATTTGCTCGTCGGCTCCTGGGTTGAGCAAACCAATGGCGTCTCTTACGGAGCCGTTTGGCCATCCTTTATGAATTCCACGCCTGGCATCGCGTCGACCATTAAGTTGTCGCGCGGCCTGAATGGTGTTGGCGACGTGCTGGTCTCGAATGGTCGATTTGCTGATGGCGTCGGTGGAATGCGCGATCTCGACGGCGACGGCAAACCTGAACTAATCGTCGGTGCTTCGGCGGGCGGCGTAAACTCCCAGGGCGAGGTGTTCCTGTTTACCCTGGCTCAGGGACAAAGCGCTCTGGCTTTCAGCACGACGGCGTCCAATCGACTTAACGGTTTTAATCTTGGGGTTTACGAAACGGCGACCTTAAACAGCGTCACAATTGACCTCGGACATTTTGACTTCAGTTTAACGCCGTCATCGACACTGACAACTCCCGACACCGCGACAACCATAACAATCGCCATAACGGACAATCCCGGCGTGACCTTTGCCACGATTTCCAGCAACGCCACTTTTGTTAACGCGACAACGATCACGTTACCGCTCACCGAGGCTGTGACGAGTTTAAGTGTCTCATTCGCCTGGAATGGCGACGTGCATACAACGATCACGATCCGCGCTGCGACGGCGGGTGTGCAAAGTAGCTCGATCAGCTTTCGCGTTTTCAGGCCGCAAGTTTTAACAGACGGCAAAGTCAGCTCAAAAGTTAAAATCAGCGACATCGAAGGCAACTTTACCGCAGTATTAAATGACGACGACCGCCTCGGTACGGCAGTTGCCATTATCGGCGATGTCGACGGCGACGGCATCAACGATCTGGCGGCCGGTTCTTCGGCCAATGACGAAGGTGGAAACGATCGCGGTGCGCTGTTTATTCTGTTCATGAACGCCGACGGAACTGTTGCCGACAATGTTAAAATTGCCTCCGGTTCGACCAATTTCACGACACTCAGCGACAATGACTTCTTCGGCGCAAGCGTTGCCGGCATCGGCGATTTCAACGGCGACGGCGTGCCCGATGTCGCCGTGGGAGCTATCACCGATAACGACGGCGGCGGAGGTCGCGGCGCTGTATATATGATCATGCTGCAACGCGACGGAAATGTCAAGTCATACCAGAAAATCAGCAGTACGGTCGGCGGTTTCAGCGGCGTGTCGGTCGACGGCGCAAGTTTTGGCAGCGGGGTCAGCCCGCTTGGCGACCTCGATAGCGACGGCATTCCCGATCTGGCCGTCGGCGCGTCCGGATCCGACGACGGCGGCAACAGCGCCGGTTCGATCTGGATTCTGTTTTTGAACGCCGACGGAACTGTTAAAAGCGATCAGAAGATTTCCGCCACCTCTGGCGGCAACGTCAGCGGACTGGAGGCGGACGATATTTTCGGCAAATCGCTGGCCAACATCGGCGATCTGGACGGCGACGGTGTTACAGATATCGCCGTGGGTGCGCGCCGCGACGACGACGGCCTGGCTGATGCGGGCGCAGTCTACATTCTCTTCCTGAACAGCGACGGTACATTTAAGGCCCGCCAAAAAATTTCCCTGCTGGAAGGCGGCCTGCAGGATCCCGGCAACATGAATTCCTTCGGTCTGGCGGTCAGCGGACCGGGCGACCTGGACGGCGACGGCGTTTTCGACCTGATTGTCGGCAATCCTCAGAACAACGCCAATCCAGGGCAGGCCGTTGTATTGTTCCTCAACAACGACGGAACTGTTAAACGCCAGCAGGCTATCGGACAGAACACCGGCGGTTTCGGCAGCGGACTCGAAAGCGATGACGAATTTGGTTCGGCTCTTGCGGCGGTGGATGATCTGGACGGCGACGGCTACCCGGAGGCAATCATCGGCGCATGGCGCGACAACGACGGCGGTACGCGGCGCGGTGCGGTCTACATTGTTGAATTCGTCGAGGGTTCGCCTTCTCTTGCTTTCAGCACGACAGCTTCCAGCCGACTTAACGGTTTTAACCTCGGTGTCTACGAAACTGCGACCTTAAACACGGTCGAAATCGATCTGGGACATTTCGACTTCAGCGTCACGCCGACGACGGCGCTTACAACTCCCGATGCGGCGACGACCATAACAATCGGCATTGTCGACAATCCGGGCGTGACCTTCGCGACGATCTCCAGCAATGCCTCTTTTGTTGACGCGACAACAATCACGTTGCCGCTCACCGAGGCGACGACGAGTTTAAGCGTTTCATTCGCCTGGAACGGCGACGTGCATACCAATGTCACCTTACATGCGGCAATCGAAGGTGTTGAAGAAACAAGTCTCAATGTGCGCATTCGTCGAACCCGTTTGTATAGTCGCGGGCGCATTGCTTCCTATCAAAAAATTTCCGCGCTCAGCGGCGGGTTTAACGGAACGCTGGAGGCCGATGACAACTTCGGGCTCGGCGCGTCACTTGCCGGCGATGTGGACGGCGATGGATTCAACGACATCGTTGTGGGAGCCTGGGCCGATGATGACGGCGGCCAGAACTGCGGCGCGGCCTACATTCTGTTTCTGAACGCCGACGGCACTGTTAAAAACGAGCAGAAAATTTCCAATTCCTCCGGCGGATTAGTGTCGGTTCTTATCACCAATGACTTTTTCGGCCATGGCGTTGCAGGCATCGGCGATCTCAACGGCGACGGCATTCCCGATATTGCTGTTACGGCGTTCGGCGACAACGACGGCAGCGTGGACAACGGTGCGCTCTACATTCTGTTCCTCAATCGCGATGGAACTGTTAAGGCAGAGCAAAAACTGAGTGCGACGGCCGGCGGACTCGGAGCGCCCGACTACAGCTCATCCGTTTTTGGCGTCGATGTAGACGCGGCCGGCGACATCAACGGCGACGGCGTTGTCGATCTGATAGTCGGCGCTAATCTGGACGATGACGGCGGCACGCGGCGCGGCGCGGTTTACATTCTGTTCATGCGTCCCGACGGCACCGTTATCAGCCGCAGTAAAATTTCCGCCACGGAGGGCGGATTAACCGGGCCGCTTGAAAATCAGGATTTGTTTGGTTTTGACGTTGCCGGTATGGGCGATCTTGATGGCGACGGCATTCCCGATATTGCCGTCGGGGTCGAAGGGGACGACGATGGAAGTCAGAACGCCGGCGCGATTTTTCTCATTTACTTAAACAACGACGGCAGCGTCAAGAACGAACAGAAAGTTTCGCTGACTTCCGCCGGGTTTACCGCGGCGCTCGAAGCCGATGATAACTTTGGCAAGTCGATTTCTCTCATCGAAGACCTTGACGGCGACGGCATCAACGACGTGCTGGTGGGAGCCGACCACGACGATGACGCCGGAGCGGATCGCGGTGCGGCCTATATTCTGTTTCTGAACGGCGACGGCACGGTGCGGGGTCACACGAAAATCAGCCAGACCGCCGGCGGTTTTGATGCCGTGCTGTACAACAACGGCTTTTTTGGAAAATCTTCCGCCGTACTGCCCGACATAGATCAGGACGGCATGCCGGAATTCCTTATTGCCGCTACGGAAGACGATGACGGCGCGAATCAAGCCGGCGCGGTATTTATTCTCAAACCCGTCGTCGGTTCCGCTTCAATCGCCTTCAGCACAACCGCTTCCAACAGACTTAACGGTTTTAACCTGGGCGTATACGATGTTAACACCCGGCAGTCTGTCACGATCGACCTGGGACACTTTGGCTTCAGTGTTACACCGACGACGGCGCTCTCGACGCCCAACACGCCGACAAGCCTAAGCATATCCATAACGGACAATCCGGGCGTGACCTTCGCGACGATCTCCAGCAATGCCACTTTTGTTAACGCGACAACGATCAGCCTGCAACTCTACGAGGCTGCGACAAGTTTAAGCGTTTCATTCGCCTGGAACGGAGATGTACACACGAGCATCACCTTAACCGCGGCCACGGCGGGTGTGAACGGTACGAGTCTCAACGTTCGCATTTTCCGTCCGCGCCTGCCCGCCAATGGCATGGTTGAATCACATAGTCTGATCAGTGCGACATCCGGCGGTCTCACTTCAAGTCTGGCTGCCTCCGGCAGATTCGGCGCGGCGCTTGATTTTCTGGGCGACGTCGATGGAGACGGTATCGACGACATTGCGGTCGGAGCTCCAACCGATGACGGCGGAGGGAACGATGAGGGCGCGGTTTATATCGTGTTCATGAACAGCGACGGCACTGTTAAGTCTGACCGAAAAATCACTTCAACATCAGCCAATATGCCGGCTATGGATGATTTCATTCTCTTCGGCAGCAGCCTGACGGCCATAGGAGATTTAAACGGCGACGGTATTCCCGATCTGGCGGTCGGTGCACCCTATGATGATCCGCCGGGAGGGGTTGTGCCGGGCGGATCGGTCTATGTCTTGTTCCTGCAGCGCGACGGCGGTGTTAAACACGTGCAGCAAATCTCCCGCAATATCGGCGGATTCGACGGCGGATTATCTGTGACTCTCGCCGAATCACTCGGTATTTCACTCGACAATCTCGGCGACATTAACGGCGACGGAATTACCGATATTCTCGTCGGACAGACCGAGGGGCACGGTTATCCGGCGGTCTACGTGTTTTTTATGAATCAGGACGGCACGATCAAAGCATCGACGGAGATTTCGCCGGCGGCCGGCAACGTATCCGGTGAAGTCGACGCCTCCGACCAGTTCGGTCACGGCGTTGCCGCACTCGGCGATATCGACAACAATGGACTCGTCAACATTGCCGTCGGCGATCCGTCCAAATCCGGCGGCGGAGCGGTATTCCTCTTCGATATCGACAGGACCGGCGCTCCGAGCAACGAACTTGTGTTTAACGGCACGACGGGCAACTTCAGTGCGGTCGATTTCGGCTTTGTTGGATTTGACCTCAAGTCGGCCGGCGACATCGACCTGGACGGGACCGACGATTTACTCGTGGGTTCCTGGGTTGAACGCAGCAATGGTGTTTTTTACGGTGCGGCCTGGCCGACATTTCTGAATTCCACACCCGGCATCAAGTCTTCGATTAAACTGACACAGGGCCTCAACGGCATAGGCAACATTCTTGTCAACAACGGACGGTTTGCAGACGGCCTCGGCGGTATGCGCGACCTGGACGGTGACGGCCGGGCTGAGATCCTCGTCGGCGCTTCGGACGGAGGGGTGAACTCCAGCGGTGAAGTATTCCTGTTTACCCTGGCCCGGGGACAGAACTCTCTCGCTTTCAGCACGACGGCCTCCAATCGACTGAGCGGTTTTAACCTGGGACGCTACGAAACGGCGACCTTAAACAGCGTCTCAATCGATCTGGGCTATTTTGGCTTCAGCCTGACGCCCACAACGACGCTGATGACTCCCGCCGTAACAACGACCATTACATTCAGCCTGTTAAACAATCCCGGCGTGACCTTTGCATCGGTTTCCTCCAATGCGACTCTTGTTAACGCGACAACAATTACGACCACGATTTCCGAGACGTCGACGCGGCTAAGCGTTTCCTTCGCCTGGAATGGTTCGGTGCATACGAGCGTCACGCTGACGGCAGCTTCGAACAGCGTCGACGGCACGAGTGTGAACGTTCGCATTTTCCGTCCGCGTCTGGGCAGCGAAGGCGATCTGATTTCCGAACAGAAAATCAGCAGCTCGAGCGGCAACTTCACCGGTCCGCTTGCCGACGATGACAGGTTTGGACGCGCCATTGCCGAAATCGGCGACCTCGATCAGGATGGCATAAGTGATATGGTCGTCGGAGCCTGGGGAAGCAACGATGGAGGCTCCGATCGCGGCTCGGTCTGGATTCTGTTTATGAATCGGGATGGTTCGGTTAAGTCGAGTCAGAAAATCAGCTCCACCGAAGGCAATTTCAGCGGTTCGCTGAGCAACAACGACCGATTCGGCGGAGGAGTGGCCGGCATCGGTGATTTTAACGGCGACGGCATTCCCGACATCGCGGCAGCGGCACTGCAGGACGGTGGAGGAACGATCTGGTTGCTCTATCTGAATCGCGACGGAACCGTTAAGTCGCACAGTAAAATTGAAAACGGCGTTGATGGATTCACATCCTCGCTTTCAGGCGGCAGTGAACTGGGGGATGACCTTGTTGCCATCGGCGATATCGACGGCAATGGCGTCATGGACCTTGCCGCCGGCGCGCATCTGGAAGCCAACGGCGGCACGTCAAAAGGTACGCTGTTTATTCTGCTGATGAATGCAGACGGCACGGTGCGCTCAAGCCAACGCATCACGGAAGGCGAAGGCGGCTTTGTCGGCAGTCTCAGTGGTTCCGCGCGTCTGGGACGAGGTATCGCTCCGATGGACGACCTGGACGGCGACGGCGTCCCCGACATTGCCGTTTCGGCCTATCAACACAGGTGGACCACCGGGCGCGAAGGGGAAATCTTTATTCTCTATCTCAATCGCGATGGCACAGTCAAAAACCAGGTCTCGGTCAGGAACGCCAGCCCGAATTTTGCGGATGTACCGGGTAACGTCGTGTGGTTTGGTTGGGATCTCAGCGGCGGACAGGATGTCGATGGCGACGGCGTTAATGATCTGGTTGCCGGCGCTTCTCAAACCGAAGATACCGATCCCTACAGCGGCGCGGGCTGGTTGTTGTTCATGAACGCCGACGGCAGCATTAAATCATTCAGACGTTATTCCAATTCATCCGGCAATTTCACCGGGCCCATCGATCAGGGCGACCAGTTGGGGCAGGGCGCTTCCATGCTCTCGGATCTGAACGAAGACGGACTGCCGGAATTGAGTTTCGGTGCGTTTAACGATGACGACGGCGGCGCCAATCGCGGTGCCATCTACAACATTTTCCTCGGCGAAGGAAAGAAATCTCTGGCATTCAGCACAAAGGCCTCCAACCGCCAGAATGGCTTTAACCTTGGGCGCTACGAAACAGCGACCTTAAACAGCGTCACAATCGACCTTGGACATTTTGACTTCAGCCTGACGACGTCGACCACGCTGAAAACTCCCGATGCTGCGACGACCATAACACTCGGAATATTGAACAATCCCGGCGTGACCTTCGCCGCGATCTCTTCAAATGCCTCTTTTGTTAACGCGACAACAATTTCGCTTCCACTCTCCGAGGCTGTGACAAGATTAACAGTTTCATTCGCCTGGAACGGCGACGTACACACGACAATTTCGCTGACGGCGGCTTCAACGGGTGTTGACGGCACGAGTATGAACGTACGCGTCCTGCGCGGGCGCGACGCTGTCGACGGACGTCTGGCTTCGACCATCAAGTACTCCAGCACGGCTGCCGATCCCGGTTTTCCACTCGACGACAGCGACTATTTCGGCCACGGGATTGCAGTTATCGGCGATGTGGACGGCGACGGCATCACCGACCTGGCAGTTTCGGCTAGTGCGGACGACGACGGCGGCGGCAATCGCGGCGCGGTTTACGTTCTGTTCATGAACGCCGACGGCAGCATTCGCGGCGAGCACACAATCAGTTCCACATCGGCCACGTTTACCGGCGGCCTGAATGACGGTGATACCTTCGGACAGTCTATTGGAGCGCCGGGCGACTTAAACGGCGACGGCATTCCGGATCTGGCGGTCGGCGCATACGGCAGCGATGACGGCGGCCAGGACCGCGGCTCGCTCTGGATTGTGTTTCTGCGGCGCGACGGTTCGTCCAAAGGCGAACAAAAAATCTCCAATCTGTACGGCAATTTCAGCGGTACGGACGACAACAGTTCCTACACTGGTTGGGACGTCGAGCGCCTCGGCGATGTGGATGGCGACGGCGTCATGGACCTGGCGGTCGGCTCGTTCCGCGATCCGGGCAGCGGCGTCAATCGCGGCGCAGTCTACATCCTGTTTATGCGCAGCGACGGAACCGTTAAATCGGATGTTAAAATTGCGGACAACACCAACGGCTTCGGCGCGCTGGACGATCAGGATCGCATGGGACAGGGCCTTGCCGGACTGGGTGATCTTGACGGCGACGGCGTGCCCGATCTGGCGATTGGCGTTCAGGGCGACGACGACGGGGGCAGCGGTCGCGGCGCTGTGTACATTACTTTCTTAAACAGCGACGGCACGGTTAAATCGACGTCCAAAATCAGTTCAATTTCCGGCGGTTTTAACGGGCAACTACTGGACTTCGGCAACCTGGGCGAAAGTCTCTCCGCACCTGGCGATCTGGATGGCGACGGCGTTATCGATCTGCTTGCCGGCGCGCCCGGCAACGGCAACGGCGGATATCTGTGGTTGCTGTTTATGCAGACCGACGGCACGGTTAAGCGGTTCCGCAAAATCGATTACGCCACGGCCGGACTTACGCCTGGATTTACGGACGGAGCGCGTTTTGCATCCGATTCCGATGGCTTTCTGGACCTCGATTCCGACGGACTGCTGGAGATCGCGGTCGGCGCGTTTTTTGACGACGACGGCGGCGCGGATCGCGGGGCGTTTTACCTGTTTGAACTGGCCGCGGGACAACCTTCGCTGGCCTTCAGCACGACGGCGTCAAACCGGCTCAACGGCTTTAACCTTGGACGTTACGAAACGGCGACATTAAACAGCGTGTCGATCGATCTGGGGCATTTTGATTTCAGTTTGACGCCGTCCACGACGCTGACGACTCCCGCCGCGGCGACGACCATGACAATCGCCATAACGGGCAATCCTGGCGTGACTTTTGCCGCGATCTCTTCAAATGCCTCTTTTGTTAACGCGACAACGATCAGCCTGCAACTCTCCGAGGCAACGACAAGTTTAAGCGTCTCATTCGCCTGGAACGGAGACATGCACACGACCATAACGGTCAGCGCCGCCGGTGTGGATGTTAAGGGTACAAGTGTCAACCTCCGCATTTTCCGCCCGAGGATATACAGCGCCGGCAAGATCCGCCGCGAGCAAAAAGTCAGCGCCACGCAGGGTGGATTTGGCAGCGGGCTGGCAAATGCGTCCGAGTATGGAACCGCCGTAGCCGCCATCGGCGATGTGGACGGCGACGGCATTAGCGACCTTGCCGTGGGCATGCCCGGCGATGCTGAAACAGGAGCATCCCGGGGCGCTGTCTGGATTCAATTCATGAATTCCGACGGCAGCGTGCGCGCCAAACAGAAAATAAACGATGCCAACGGAAACTTCAGCGCTGCGCTCGACGATGGCGATGACTTCGGCGTCGACATAGCCGCAATCGGCGATATTAACGGCGACGGCGTTCCCGATATCGCCGTGGGCGCGGGTTTCGACGACGACGGTTCCGGTTCCAATAATGGCGCGGTGTATCTCCTGAATCTCAACCGCGACGGGACGGTTAAACAATTCAACAAAATTATTCGCGATCAGGACGGCTTTACGGGACCATTCACCTCCTCGTCCTGGATTGGCTGGGCGGTTGAGTCTATCGGCGATATTAACGGCGACGGCGTCATGGACCTGGCCGTCGGCGCGCCGCGCGATTCGGACGGCGGGAGCGCTCGCGGCGCGGTGTTTATTCTGACAATGAACGGCGACGGCGGCGTGCGCGCCACGCAGAAAATCTCCACCAACTACGGCGGTTTTAACGGCGCTCAGCTGAGCGGCGCGCCGCAATTTGGCCATAGCCTGGCGAATATGGGCGACATGGACGGCGACGGAATTGACGAGCTGGCTGTCGGCGCGCCCACGGACGGCGAACATGCCTCCAACGCCGGAGCGGTGGTTCTGTTGTTTCTCAATGCCGACGGCACGGTCAGGCAGCAGACCAAGATTACCGAAGGACTGGCCGGATTCACAGGGGCGATTAATTCCAGCGACAACTTCGGTCGTTCCGTCGGAGGAATGTCCGATATTGACGGCGACGGAGTTAACGATCTCATCGTCGCTGCGCCATTTGCCGACGACGGCGGTTCTGGGCGCGGTGCGGCCTTTTTGCTGTTCCTTAACAGCGATGGAACAGTTAAACGCCATCGCCGGTACTCGTCGTCTGCGGGTGCGTTTACCGGACCGCTGGACGACTCCGACCGGTTTGGCGAAGGCGGCGCAATCCTGCCCGATCTCAACGAGGACGGTTTGCCGGAATTGAGTTTCGGCGCTACCGGCGACGACGATGGCGGCAATGATTTCGGCGCATATTACACCTTGTTCCTTGAAGAGGGGCAAGCCTCGCTGGCCTTCAGCACCACGGCGTCCAAACGCGTTAACGGATTTAACCTGGGCGTCTACGAAGCCGTTTCCGGCCAGACTGTTTCGATCGATCTGGCGCGTTTTGCATTCAGCGTCACACCGACCTCACAACTTGAAACTCCCGACGCAGCGACGACCATAACAATCGGTATAGTCGGCAATTCCGGCGTGACTTTCGAAGCGCTTTCTTCAAATGCCTCTTTTGTTAACGCGACAACGATTACGACGACAGTCTCTGAGGCAACGACCAGTTTAAGTGTGTCCTTTGCCTGGAGCGGCAATACTCACACGAGCATCACGCTGACGGCGGCGACGGCCGGCGTCAACGGCACGAGTGTTAACATCCGCATGCTGCGCTCGCCGCTGCGCGTGAACGGGCGGGTGGAAGCGTCCACAAAAATCAGCTCTGTGACAGGCGGTTCAATTGGCGCGCTTACCGACGGCGGCCGCTTCGGCAGTTCCGTCGCCAAAATCGGCGACCTGGACGGCGACGGCATTTCCGACCTTGCGATTGGTTCACATCTTGAAGCGGGCGGCGGTTCTTTCCGTGGCGCGCTGCACATTGCCTTCATGACAACCAGCGGTACGGTGCGCGCCGCGCAGAAGATATCAAGCACAAGCGGCAACTTCAGCGGCGTGATAGACGACAACGATCTGTTCGGACACTCGGTAAGAGGCATCGGCGATCTGAACGGCGACGGCGTGCCGGACCTGGCGGTGGGTGCGCCGGGCGATGACGACGGAGCGGCCGACAACGGAGCTGTCTGGATTCTGTTCATGAGCATGAATGGAACTGTCAAATCGCAGCAGAAGATATCGAGCACAAGCGGCAATTTCAGTGGATTGTTAAGTTCAGGCGCTGGTTTCGGCGCGGCCCTCGAAACACTGGGCGATATTAATAATGACGGTTTTGTCGACATCGCCGTTGGCGCGAACGCGGACTCGCCGCTCGAAAGCGCGGAAGGCGCGGTGTACATTCTGTCGCTGCAAACGGACGGTACGGTCAGCACCAGCCACTCGATCTCGACGGTCAGCGGCGGTCTGGGCGACATCCTCGACGCCGGCAGCCTTTTTGGTTTCAGTCTGGCGAGAATCAACGACCTCGACGGCGACGACAACGACGAACTGGTCGTCGGAGCAATCGGCGACAATGACGGCGGACTGGGAGCCGGAGCTGTCTATGTGCTGTTCCTTGACAGCGATGCAACGGTCAAGTCCGTGCAGAAAATCAGCGCTACTGTAGGCGGCTTCGACGGTGAGCTGACCGGCGCGGAGAACTTCGGTTATGCCCTGGCATCCGCAGGCGATATAGACAAGAACGGTCTTGCGGATTTTTCCGTTGGCGCAATCGACGTCAATGACGGAGCAAACAGCGCCGGCGCTTACTGGACGATTTTCCTGAACGCCGACGGCACAGTCGAAAAGTATCGCAAAGTATCGGCTGTAAACGGGGGCTTTGACGGAACACTTGAAGCCAACGACAATTTTGCAGCGGGTCTGGCCTACATAGACGACCTCAATTTCGACGGCCTGCCAGAGCTGGCGGCGGGGGCAATCGGCGATGACGACGGCGGCAACAACCGCGGTGCGGTTTACATCATCAGCGTCAAAGAAGGCGACGACGGACTGGCCTTCAGTACGTCGGCCTCGAACCGCCTGCACAGCTTTAATCTGGGTGTTTATGACGTCGCTCCGGTCAATTCGATCGGCACGGATGAGTGGGAAACTGCCGGCGTCGATGTCGGACTGTTTGAATTCGAGATTCCGTTCTCGATCACACCGACAAGGCCCGACGCCGCAACTACACTGACGCTCAGCATTCTGGAGGCCGGCGGAGCAACATTCGCGACCGTACAGGTGGTAAACGCGACCGGCGCGGCGGTAGCTTCTTCATTGGCGGCGACAACAGTCACGACGACGCTGGGCGGCGACGACTCTGAACTGCACTTCAAGCTCAAGTTTTTCTGGCACGGATCACAGCACACAACAATCACTGTGACGGCGGCTGCAGGCGGCATCATCGGAACCTCGGTAACACTGCGCGTGCGCCGTCCGCGCGAACTCAGCGCCGGACGCATCGGGGACGAAAACAAGATTTCCGATGTCAGCGGCAACTACGCCGGCTTGCTGCGCGACGGCGATCAGTTCGGCGCAGCTGTGGCGGTGCTGGGCGATGTAGACGGCGACGGAATTGACGACGTGGCGGTTGGTACGCCCAACGAGTTAAACACCCGCGTTACAACGGGCAGCGTGCGCCTGCTGTTTATGAACGCCGACGGTACGGTGAAGTCGTCGCGTGAGATTTCAGACAACTTCGGCGGCGGGTTGGTGAACTACGATCACTTCGGCGCCAGTCTGGCGGCGGCGGGCGATATTGACGGCGACGGCATTCCCGACTTGCTGGTCGGCGCGCCGGACGCAGACGACGGCCAGTTTGACGCGGGCGCGCTGTGGCTTCTTTTCCTTGACCGCAGCGGCAATGTGAGTTCCTGGCGCAAGTTTGCGCAGGGGACCTCCGGAATGGGCAGTCTGGCGGCGGCGGACCACCTGGGCCGTGCGGCCACGACCATCGGAGACCTTGACGACAATGGCGTCGTCGACCTGGCGGTCGGCATTCCGGATCGCGACGACGGCACAATCGACGCGGGCGCGGTCTGGATTTTGTTCCTCAACGGCGATGGTTCCTTGCTGCGTCGCCAGCGCATCAGTCTGCTACACGGCGGATTAAACGCAGGCCTCGACGTTTTTGATCGCTTTGGTTTTGCGTTAACGGCTTTCGACGTGGATGCGGATGGACAGAAAGAACTCTTTGTCGGCGCGCCGGGCGATGACGACGGCGGTGCAGAGCGCGGCGCAGTCTATATTCTGGACTTAAACAGCGACGGCACGGTCGGCGCTGAAGTTAAACTTTCGGCGACCGAAGCGACGCTGTCAACGTTTCTGGCCGACGGCGATCTCTTCGGCAGTGCGCTCTCGTATGCGGGCGACATTGACGGCGACGGCAATCGCGAACTGCTTGTCGGTCTGCCGGAGCGCGCCGTACAGGCCAACGGCGACGGTGCGGTCTGGCTGATTTCGTTAAACACGAACGCCGCAGTCGTCGCGCTGCGTCAGATCGGTGCGGGGCAGAGCGCGCTGGCGGCGGACATTGAAGCGGGCGACAACTTCGGGCATGCCGTGGCGCTGCTGCCGGACGCCGACGAAGACGGCCTGGCGGAGTTGCTGGTCGGCGCGATTGGCGATGACGACGGCGGCTCCAACCGCGGCGCGCTGCACTTCCTGGAACTGGCCGCGGGCAACAGCTCGCTGGCCTTCAGTACGACGGCCAACAACAAGGTCAATGGATTTAACCTGGGCGTATATCAGGCTGCGCCGGGGGAGGCGCTCGACATCGAACTCAGCGAGTTTGATTTTTATCATCAGGTGACGAACGGCCTTGCGGCCGTTCCTGCTACGAGCCTGACCTTGAGCATCGTCGAGTCCAACCGCGCCACTTTTGCGAGCGTGGCCTCGCTGCGCGCCGGCGAGACGCTGCTGTTGAGTGCGGACGGACGCACCGCGACCATCGCCGGCATTACACTGCCGACGATTTCACTGAGCGCCGTGTTCGGCTGGGACGGACCGACGCACACGACCATCACCGTCACCGCGGCGGGCGGATCGGCGGTGGACGGCACGAGCATTAACATCCGGATTTTCCGTCCGCGTCTGCCCAGCGACGGCACACTCGTTGACGAACAAAAAATCAGCAGCAGCAGCGCAACCTTCGGCGGAATGTTAACGGACGAGGGCAACTTCGGCAGCGCCGCAGCGGATATCGGCGATCTGGACGGCGACGGCGTCAGTGAATTTGCGGTCGGCCAGGCGTCCAACGACGACAGCGGAACGGGGCAGGGCGCCGTGTGGATCATGTTCATGAATCGCGACGGCACGATTAAACAAACGCAACAGATCAGCTCCACCAGCGGCAACTTTGGCGCGACGATCGACGACGGCGATAATTTCGGCAGCGCCATAGCGCCCATCGGCGACTTTAACGGCGACGGCATTCCCGACATCGCCGTCGGAGCACAGGATGACGACGACGGCGGCAATCTCGGCTGCGTCTATCTGCTCTATCTCAATCGCGATGGATCAGTCAAGTCCCTTTCAAAACTCGTGCCCAATCAGGACGGCTTCAGCGGACCTTTTGTCGGTTCCTCGCGCGTCGGTGCGGGCCTGACATCGCTGGGCGATTTTAACGGCGACGGCGTGACGGATCTCGCGGTCGGCTCGCGCTCGGATGCGCAGGGCGGATCGGGCCGCGGCGCGGTGTTTATTCTGTTCCTCAACGCCGACGGCACGGTGCGCTCCAATGTTAAAATTGCCGACGGCACGGGCGGCTTCGGCGGGACGCTCAGCGACGAGGCGCACCTGGGACAGGGTCTCGTCAACATGGGTGATCTGGACGGCGACGGCGTGGTGGATCTGGCCGCGGGCGCGCACGAACAGACTGTTAACACTACGCGGGACGGCGCTGTTTACATTCTCTTCCTCAATTCGGACGGAACGGTTAAAAGCGAACGTCGCATCACCTCGCAGGAGGCCGGTTTTAAAGAGGACCTGAAAGACAACTTCCGCTTCGGCTGGGATCTGGCCGGCGGCGGGGATGTCGACGGTGACGGAGTTAACGATCTGCTCGTCGGCGCTTCCGGCGATTTCCACAGCGGCAGTTCATCCGGCGCGGCATGGCTGTTGTTTATGAACGCCGACGGCAGCGTTCGCGAACAACGCAAATATTCACAGCTCGTCGGCGGCCTCGTCGGACCGATTGAACAGGACGATACCTTTGGCCGCGCGGCTTTCCTGGCGTCCGACCTGAACGAGGACGGACTGCCCGAATTCCTCATCGGTGCGCCGGGCGATGACGACGGCGGATCCAACCGCGGCGCAGTGTACAACCTCCACCTCGGCGCGGGCCGCACTCAGCTGGCCTTCAGCACGCTGTCCTCGGATCGACTTAACGGATTGAACGCCGGCAAGTACGCCGTGCCCTCGAATGAACCGGTTTCAATCGATATCGGTCATTTTGATTTCAGCGTAACGGCGACTTCGGCGCTTGTTGATCCGGTGAGCGCCACAACACTGTCGGTTGGCATTCTCGGCGGCAGCGGCGTGACCTTCGGGGCGATCCCGTCCAACGCAACGCTTGTTAACCCAACGACCTTCACGCTCTCATTGACGAGCGGCAGCGTCAGCATCGAAGCGGTCTTTGCATGGGACGGTGCGGCGCACCAGGAAATAGAGGTGACCGCGGGCATTGTCGGCGTCAAAGGGACGAATATTTCCATTCAGGTGCAGCGCCAACGGCTGCGTACGGACGGCCGCGTAAGCGCTTACTGGAAGTACAGCAATACGGCGGGCGGTCTGCCTTTTACACTCGGTTCCGGCAATGGATTTGGCGGCGACGTCGCCAATCTGGGCGACCTTGACGGCAATGGAACCGGCGACCTGCTGGCGCGGACCAACTCGTCAGAGGTCTATATCCTGTTCATGGAGGCCGACGGCAGTATCCTGTCGCATGTTGTACTTACTTCGTCCGCGCCGGAGATGAACGGCCTCATTCCCGGAGGCGTCGGAATTGGATCGGCGCTGGAAGGTCCGGGCGACGTTGACGGCGACGGCATTAACGACATTGTGGTCGGTGCGCAGGGCAGCAACGCCATTTTCATTCTGTTTATGAACCGCGATGGATCGGTGCGGGCGGTCAGTTCCAATACCCGCTCCGGCGACTACGGCGTCAGCGTCGCGGCCATCGGCGATCTTGACGGCAACGGCGCAATCGACCTGGCCGTCGGCGCTCGCGGCGACAACGACGGCGCATCCGACGCCGGAGCTGTCTACATCGAGTTCATGAACACGGACGGAACGTTCATGTCCGGCCAGAAAATCAGCAACACCGCGGGCGGCTTCAGCGGCGGCCTGGCTTCAGGCGAGTGGTTTGGTTCGGGCGTCGACAATATCGGCGATGTGGACGGCGACGGAGTTACCGATCTGGTCGTCGGCGCGCCGCACGGCAATACCAGCAGCACGCGCCCCGGTCGCGCATTCATCCTGTTCATGAATCCCGACGGCACGGTGCGCGACGATCACGAAGTGTCCGACGATCCCGCGTTTAACAACACCGTTGTCATCGGCGACGGTCTCGGTTTTGACGTCTCCGCCGCGGGCGACATCGATTTCGACGGCATTCCCGACGTGTTTATCGCCGAGCGCAACGACGACGACAACGGCAGCGGTTCCGGTGCATTCTGGCTTGCTCTGCTGAACCGCGACGGCACGTTCAAGTACGCGCGCAAGATCACTGAACAGTTTAATGGATTTACAGCCAACCTGGGCTCGGGCGATCGCTTTGCGACCTCGTTGGTACTGATTGACGACATCAACGAAGACGGCCTGCCGGACGTGCTTGTCGGCGTTCCTTCCGACGACGACGGCAGCGGCAATAACACGGGATCGCTCTACATTATTTCCTTCGGCGAAGCGGCCGACAGGATGGCTTTCAGCGCGAATGCGCCGGACGCCGGGGACGGTTTCCAGGCGGGCAGCCCGGTCGTCTACCTCAACAATCTTAAACAGGGCAGCGTTGTTTCGACCAACGCCACGTTTAACTCCTCCGGCGCGATCGCCTTTACAACATTTGCCACGGTACAGGCCGATTTCAGCGTTTCGAACGCTTCGGCATCGCAGCTGAATTTTGCCGAACTGCAATTCGGCGTGTTCACATCGGCCTCGCAGGCCGTGTTGTCTTTCGACTGGCCGGGCCAGGTGCCGACGACGGCGCAGTTAACACTGCACGCGCAAAACGGCGAGCTTACGTCGACCTCGCTGACGATTGATCTGCGCTACCGCCGTCTGGGACTGAGCTACAGCGACACGAATTACAACGGCATCGACGGCTTCAACAATGGCGATGTGTCGATCGACGAGTTCAGTCCGCTGAGCGTGACGCTGGGTACCTTCAATCTGGAAGACTTTCTGGCCGAAGCCACGAGTTCGACTGTTACGCTGACGGCGCGCATTCTGGAAAACAAAAGCGCTACTTTTGCCGTTGTCGACGGTGCGAACCTGATTTCGCCGCAGGTGTTAACACTGCCGCTGCGAGTACAGGAATCATCAACCAGTTACTCGCTGCAGTTTGCGCGCGAATATGTTAACACAACGACGTTTACGTTGCAGGTCACCGCGGCGCATATCGACCCGACGTCAATCTCGATCACAATCCACAACGTCGACCCGATAGCCGTGGACGATACAACTACGACCTGTGAAAACCACGAGGTCAGTATCCGCCTGCAGGACAACGACTCGCACCCGCTTGGCTTTGCCATTACAATTGCAAGCGTAACGCAGGGCGGCAATGGCTCAGTCGCGATCAACCCGGACGCTACGACGGCGACATATACACCCGACAAAGCTTTCTTTGGGCTGGATTCGTTCACCTACACAATTACGGACGCCCGCGGTGGTTTCTCAACAGCCACCTTGTTTGTCAATGTGTTTGAAAATCCCAACTCTGTTATCAGCGGATCGACCAATGCCTGTGTCGATCCGCTTGTTCACGTCTATTCGGTAGTGCCCGCGGCGGGCGAGCAATACCACTGGCAGGCGACCGGTGCAACGATTTTGACCAATGTTACCAGCAGCAGCATTGCCTTGCGCTGGAACGAAGTTGCCGCCGTGACGCCGCGAACGGTCTTTCTGCGCGTCACGAGTGCGGACAACTGCGTGATTAACACAAGTGTTAACATTTCCGTCTATCCCAAACCGGATCTCGTGGTCAGCGGCGACACGGATGTTTGTTCAGATTCGACCTTCACGTATTCGGCTGTCGACGATCACGTGACAACGACGGACTGGCGCTGGAGCGTGACTGGCGCGACGATTCTCGGTTCTGCGACTGCGGCGGTTGTCAGCGTGCAGTGGGAAACGGTTTCGACGCCGACGCAGCGCGTGCTGTACCTGATTGCGACCGGTGCAAATCTCTGTTCAACAACGACGACATTTACAGTCGATGTTTACCCGAATCCGTTGCTGAGTGTCAGCGGCGACACTGACGTCTGTTCCGATTCTACCTTTGTGTACAGTGTGTCCGACGCGCACAGTACCGGCATCAACGAGTTTTACTGGACTGTGGCCGGCGGCGCAATCGTCGGTTCGTCTACGGGCGCAAATATTACCGTGCAGTGGGCCTCGGTTAACAACCTGACACAGCGCATTATTACTGTGCGCGGCACCGGCGCCAACGTCTGTGCCAATACAACCACGTTGAGCGTCGATGTGTATCCGAATCCCGATCTTTCGATCAGCGGCGATTTCAGCGTCTGTTCCGATTCGACATTTGTGTATACGGTGTCGGACGCCAATTCAACGGGCATCAGTGAATTTGACTGGTCGGTGACTGGCGGTGCAATTCTCAGTTCTGCGACGGGCGCGAACGTAACGGTTAAATGGGATGTGTTTACCACGCCGGTGCAGCGCACGCTGACCGTCGGCGCGACCGGCGCGAATCTCTGTTTCAACACAACAGAGCATAGTATTGACGTTTATCCCAATCCGATCCTGAGCATCAACGGCGATACGGATGTCTGCTCCGACTCAACTTTTGTGTACACGGTGTCGGACGCCAATTCAACGGGCATAAGTGAGTTTGACTGGACGGTTCCGGGCGGCGATATTCTCGGCTCGGCTACGGGTGCGAGCATCAGCGTGCAGTGGCAGACAGTTTCCAGTCCGACAATAAGAACACTTTCCGTTCGCGGCACCGGCGCGAATCTTTGCGCCAACACAACCACGCTCAACCTGAACGTTTATGCGAATCCCGATTTAACAATCAGCGGCGATTTTGACGTCTGCGCGGATTCGACCTTTGTGTATTCCGTGGCCGACGCCAATACCAGCGGGGCGACCGAATTTGCCTGGAGCGTCCCCGGCGGCGTCATTCTTGGTTCGTCGACGGGGACAAGCGTCAGCGTGCGCTGGGAGACTATTAACTCACCCGTGCAGCGCATTATCTCCGTCGGTGCAACCGGTGCAAACCAGTGTTTTAATACCACCAGCCAGACGGTCGACATTTTCCCGAATCCAGTATTGACGATCAGCGGCGACTTTAACGTCTGCGCGGACTCGACTTTTGTGTATTCCGCGGCGGACGCCAATTCGACCGGCATCAGCGAATTTGCCTGGACGGTGAGCGGCGGAACAGTTGTCGGCTCGGCGACGGGTGCGAGCATCAGCGTGCAGTGGAACAGCTTTGACGTGCAGACGAACGGATCGCTTGCGGTAGCGGGTACGGGGGCCAACCTCTGTGCCAATTCGACCTCCGTTAACATCGACATTTATCCCAATCCGCTGCTGAGCATTTCCGGCGATACGGATGTCTGTGCGGATTCGACGTTTGTGTACACGGTTAGTGACGCCAATTCAACGGGCATCAGTGAGTTTAACTGGACGGTTCCGGGCGGTGTGATTATCGGATCGGCCACAGGTGCAAATATCACGGTGCAGTGGGATGGCGTGAGCGCTCTGACACAACGCGCAATCCAGGTCGATGCGGCCGGCAATAACAACTGCGTCAACGTCACGACCCTGAACGTCGATGTCTACGCCAATCCGGCCTTGAGCATTTCCGGCGATAGCGATGTTTGTTCGGATTCGACTTTTGTGTACAGCGTCGGCGACGCACACACGAGCGGAGCAAATTCATTTGACTGGACGACTCCCGGCGGATCGATTGTCGGGCCGGCCACGGGCGCGAGTATTACAGTGCAGTGGCAAACGGTGAATGTGCAAACGCCGCGCGTGATTACGGTGCGCGCCACGGGCAATAATCAGTGCGCCAATACAACGACGTTTAACATTGATGTCTTTCCGAATCCGCTGCTTTTGATCAGCGGCGACGTCGACGTCTGTTCGGATTCGACCTTTGTGTATTCGGTGTCGGATGCCAACTCAACCGGTATCGGTGAATTCATCTGGACGGTTCCGGGCGGCGCGATTGTCGGTCCGGTCTCCGGTGCGAGCATCACGGTCAACTGGAACACGGTCGACAGCACGACGCAGCGCGTGATTGCGGTGCGCGGCACGGGCGCAAATCTCTGCGCCAACACAACAACTCTGAACGTTGATGTATTCCCGAACCCCGCGCTTAACATCTTCGGCGACGCGGCTGTCTGTTCCGACTCGACCTTTGTGTACGCGGTTGTCGACGGCAATAATACAGGTATCGGTGAGTTCAGCTGGACGGTTCCGGGCGGTGCGGTAATCGGTTCAACCACCGGTGCGAGCATCACGGTCAACTGGGATTCGGTGAACAGTTTAACACGGCGCGTCATCAGCGTGCGTGCGACGGGCGCGAATCTCTGCGCCAACACCACGACGTTCAGCGTAGAGGTCTTCCCGAATCCGCTGCTGTCGATTGCCGGCGATGCGGACGTCTGTTCCGATTCGACCTTTGTCTACGCGGTGAGCGACGCCAATGCGACCGGCATTAACTCGTTCAACTGGTCCGTTGACGGCGGCGATATTCTCGGCTCGGCCACGGGTGCGAGCATCACGGTCAACTGGAATACTGTTAACAGTCCGACGCAGCGCGTGATTGCGGTCGGCGCGACCGGCGCAAACCTCTGTTTTAACAGCGCATCGACAAACATCGACGTCTACCCGAATCCGCACTTAACCATCAACGGCGACGTCGACGTCTGTGCGGACTCGACCTTTGTGTACGAGGTGTCCGACGCCAATTTCACCGACATTGCGACATACGACTGGACGGTTCCGGGCGGCGAAATTATCGGTTCGGCCACCGGTTCGAGCGTGACTGTTCAGTGGGTGACGGTTAACGACCTTACGCCGCGCACGATTGTTGTAACAGCTACCGGGGCCAACTTCTGCGCCAACACAACGGAACTGACAATTGATGTGTATCCCAATCCCGACCTGGCAATTTCCGGCGAGTTCGACGTCTGTGCGGATTCGACGCTGGTCTATTCGGTGACGGACTTCAACAGCACGGGCATTGTGACTTTTGACTGGCGCGTCAGCGGCGGTGAAATCCAGGGTGCGTCCGACGGCCCGAGCGTCGCGGTGCGTTGGGATGTGTTTAACAGCCCGACGCAGGGCAGCCTGAGCGTCGGCGCGACGGGCGCAAACCTCTGCTTCAACAGCACGAGCCAAACGCTTGACATCTTTTCGAATCCCGTGCTGACGATCGCCGGCGACGTGGACGTCTGTTCCGATTCGACCTTTGTCTACACGGTGAGCGACGCCAACGACACAGGCGTGGATACGTTTAACTGGAGCGTCCCCGGCGGTGAAATTATCGGCGCGACGACCGGCGCGAGCATCGAAGTCAGGTGGGACACGGCAAGTGCATTGGTACAGCGCACAATAAACGTCGACGGGGCCGGCATGAACGACTGCGCGGCTTCAACCGAACTGACGGTGGACGTCTATCCCAATCCTTTGTTAACAATCAGCGGCGACGCGGACGTCTGCTCCGACTCGACCTTCGTGTACAGCGTCTCGGACGCGCACAACACGGGCATCGAGCAATACGCCTGGTCCGTGGCGGGCGGCACGATCGCAGGTTCGAGCACCGGCGCGAGCATCACGGTCGAGTGGGGTCGCTTTAACGCACAAAGCACTGGCACGTTGATTGTGAATGCGACGGGCAACAATTTCTGTGCCAACAGCACAACTTTCAGCATCCAAATCTTCCCGAATCCGGCCCTGAACATCAGCGGCGAGTTTGAGGTCTGCTCCGACTCGACGCATGTCTACACGGTCGGCGACACAAATAACACCGGTATTCAACAGTACGTCTGGAGCGTTTCCGGCGGCGTGATTGTCGGTCGGGATACCGGCGCTTCAATCAGCGTGTTATGGAATTCCGTTAACAGTCAGGCGGTCGAAACGATCACCGTCGGCGCAGGCGGTGAAAACGCCTGTTTCAACAGCACAAGCGTCAACGTCAATGTCTTCCCGAATCCGCTGCTGTTGATTTCCGGCGACGAAAATGTCTGTTCGGACTCGACGCATGTCTACACGGTAAGCGACGCCAACAATACGGGTATTGCGGAGTACAACTGGTCGGTCACCGGCGGTACGATTGTCGGAGCGGCCACGCAGGCAAGCGTGACGATCCACTGGTCGGTCGTCACGACATTGACGCAACGTGTATTAAACGTCAGTGCCGCCGGACTTAACAACTGCGCCAACACAACGACGTTTAACATCGATGTCTATCCGAATCCGCTGCTGAGCATTAACGGCGACTTTGAGGTCTGCGCCGATTCGACGCACGTGTACACGGTCAGCGACGCGCACAACTCAGGCGCGAGCGTCTACGACTGGACGGTCGTCGGCGGCGCGATTGTCGGACCGGCCGACGGCGCGAGTATCGCGGTCCGGTGGAACACAGTCAGCAGTTTAACGCCGCGCAGCATTGTGGTCACGACGACCGGCGACAACCTCTGCGCCGGCAATACGGAAGCAAACGTCAATGTTTATCCCAATCCCGTGTTAACCATTTCCGGCGACGCGGACGTCTGTGCCGATTCGACCTTTGTTTACACGGTCGACGACGCAAATGACACGGGCATCACATTCTACAACTGGAACGTGCCCGGCGGCGCGATTGTCGGTTCCGCCACCGGTGCGAGCATCACGGTTGTCTGGGACACGGTGAGCCAGTTGACGCAACGCACGATCAGCGTTAATGCGACGGGCGCGAACGGCTGTCCGAACGCGGCGACGTTTGGCGTGGATGTTTATCCCAACCCTGACCTTTTGTTTGTCGGTGAGTTGGATGTCTGTGCCGATTCGACGCATGTGTACACTGTCAGCGACGCGAATAACACCGGCATTGTCGACTATGCCTGGAAGGTTGAAGGCGGCGAGATTCAGGGACCGCTCAATGGTTCGAGCATTGTGGTTACGTGGCAAACAGAAAAGGTATTGAGCCACCGTCAGGTGAGCGTGCGCGCCACGGGCGCAAACTTCTGCGTCAACGAATTATCGACGACGATCAATGTTTACCCGAATCCCGACCTGTTAATCAGTGGAATGAAAACGGTCTGCGCGGATTCAACGCAGGTGTACATTGTAAGGGATCGCAACACAACGGGCATTGTCAGCTACGACTGGAGCGTGCCGGGCGGACGGATTATCGGCGGTTTAAACACAACGACAATAACGGTGCAGTGGGAGGACGTTAACACGCCGCAACAGCGCGTCATTGCAGTCGGCGCCGCGGGTGACAATCAATGCGCCAATACAACCACTTTAACCATCGACGTGCTGCCGAACCCCGATTTGACAATCGCGGGCGACGCCGATGTCTGTGCCGATTCAACGCATGTGTACACGGTCTCGGACGGCAACGATACGCCAATCGACAGTTACATCTGGACGGTGGTGGGCGCGGAAATTATCGGTGTGACAGACGCGTCCACGATTGCGCTGCAGTGGCAATCGGTGACCCGCCCGACGGTGCAGGCGGTCAGCGTTGCCGCGGTCGCCGACGGTCTTTGTTTTAACCAATCGAGTTTTGCGGTTAACATTTATCCGAATCCCTTGCTGCAGGTTGCGGGCGAGAGCGCGGTCTGCGCCGATTCGGTCTTTACATACAGCGGCGGCGATCTGCACGAGTCCGGTATGCTGGACTACCACTGGACTGCGCAGGGCGGCACCATATTAACCTCGCCCGACCTGTCGACGATTGACGTTCAATGGGTGTCGGTGACGCAGCCGACGGTGCGAACATTGACGCTGCGCGCCACGGGCGCAAATGCCTGCGCCGCCGAGACGGACATCACGATAGAAGTGTTCCCGAATCCCGACTTGACAATCGAGGGACTCACGGAAGTCTGTGGCGCTTCCACGGCGACCTACACCGGCGTTAACGGCCACGATACCGGCAGCACGGAGTATTCCTGGAAAGTCGCCGGCGGCGAAATTGTCGGCGCAAACAAGCGGGACAGTGTTGAAGTCCGGTGGAACGAAGTTAACGCCGAGACGGTGCGCAGGATCTTTCTGACGGCGACGGGGTCCAATTTCTGCGTGCAGAATGCCGAGCTCGACGTGACGGTTTTTGCCAATCCGAATGTTACAATCAGCGGCGAGTTTGAGGTCTGCGCCGATTCGACCTTTGTTTACACGGTCGACAATGCACACAACAGCGGCGTCACAACGTATCGCTGGACGGTGACGGGCGGACAGATAAATGGCGATGACGACCGGACGACGGTCAATGTCACCTGGGACGATGTTAACCAGCCGACGCACTATCTGCTCGGCCTGCGCGCGGAAGGGGAGAAGGGCTGCGCCGACGTGAGTACGGCGACTATTGACGTTTACCCGAATCCGCTGCTGACAATTGCGGGGCCGAATGAACTCTGCGGCGACTCGACCGGCGTTTATGCGGTTTCCGACGCCAATAACACCGGCATTGCGCTGTTTAACTGGAGCGTGGTCGGCGGATCGATTGTCGGCGATGACTCGGGCTCTCAAATTGCGGTGCGGTGGAATGGGGTTGACAATCCGACTCTGCGCACAATTGCGGTGGCGGGCGGAGGTGAAAACAGTTGCACAAACGAAACGAGCTTCGACGTCACGGTCAATCCCAATCCGATTCTTTTGATTGCCGGCGAGTTGGAAGTATGTGCCGATTCAACGCATGCCTATACCGTCAGCGATGTGAACAGCACGGGAATCACAAGTTTCAATTGGAATGTCAATCGCGGAGAAATTATCGGCCAGTCCAATGCGGCCCAGGTTAACATCAAATGGGATGCGGTAACAACCGCCACAGTGACAAGCCTGACGGTGACAGGCGTCTCGCCCGACGGATGTGCCAATACCTTCACGTCCAATGTGACGATCTATCCCAATCCGCTGCTGCATATTCTGGGCCAGCGCGCGGTCTGCGGCGATTCAACCGTCGTCTATCAGGTTGCCGACCTGTTTAACACCGGCGTGGCCGACTTCACCTGGCAGGTTCAGGGCGCGTCATTTGTTGAACTGGACGCCACGACGGTCAGCGTAACCTGGGACAAGGTCAACGCGGCGACACAGCGCGTAATTGCGGTCAGCGGCGTCGGCGCAAATTCCTGCGCCGCAACGACCAACGCGGATATTGCGGTGTTCCCGAATCCGCAATTGTCCATTGCCGGCGACGTGGATGTGTGCAGCGAGTCGACGGCGACCTACACGGTGACGGACGACAACGGCAATCCGATTAACAGCGCTGTCTGGAGTGTTTACGGCGGTGCGATTCTGGGCAGCTCAACCGGAACCATTGTTGAAGTGCGGTGGAATACTGTCGGTACGCTTTCCGCCGGAGCGCTGAACATCATCGCCTTCGGCGACGATCAATGTGCGGCAGGTGAATCGCTGAACGTGGAGATTTACCCGAACCCGGATCTGAGCATAGCTGGCGATGCTGCGGTCTGCGCCGATTCGACGCATGTGTACACGGTGACGGACAATAACAATTCAAATGTCGGTCTGTATAGCTGGACCGTTTTCGGCGGTCAGATTGTCGGTTCCAACGGCGGCATGAACGTGACAGTTCGTTGGGACGACGTTGCAGGTTTAACGGAGCGCGAAATCCGCGTGCGCGGCACGGGCGACAACGGCTGTTCCGGTGCGAGTACGGCGACGATTGAGGTGTATCCAAACCCGGAATTGTCGATCAGCGGGATTAACGAAATCTGCGGCGATTCCAGTTCCGTTTTCGCGGTCGACGACGCCAATACTACCGGCATCACACAGTTTAACTGGACGGTCGAGGGCGGCGTGATCGTCGGCGCTGCCGACGGCGCAACGATAGAACTTGTGTGGAATGCGGTTGACGCGCCGACCGTGCGAGTTATTACGGTGACGGGCGTCGGTAAAAATCACTGCGCCAATGAGGCTTCGTTTAACGTTCTGGTTAATCCGAATCCGATTCTGAGTATCAGCGGCGACTTTAATATCTGCGCCGCGGCGACGGACGACTACAGCGTGAGCGACGCCAATACTACCGGCATCACGACGTACAGCTGGGCGGTTAACAATGGAACAATTGTCGGGGCGGCCGACGCTGCGACCATTACAATCAGCTGGGATGCGGTTACTGCGGCGACCGTGACCAGCCTGACGGTCAGCGGCACTTCGCCCGAGGGCTGTTTAAATGTCGTGACAACCGACGTGACGATCTATCCGAATCCGCTGCTGCAGATCCTGGGCGAGCGCGAGGTCTGCGCCGATTCGACGGTGCTGTATCAGGTGCGCGACCTGTACGGGACCGGCGTGTCCGCCTTCAACTGGACCGTGGCGGGTGCGACGTTTGTTGAACTCGATGCAACGACCATCAGCGTTAGCTGGAACAATGTTAACGCTCCAACGCAGCGCACGATCAGCGTCGGCGGCGTGGGCGCGAACGACTGCGCCTCCGCAACGACGGCGGATGTGACGGTGTATCCGAATCCGCAATTGTCGATCAGCGGCGATACGGACGTCTGCAGCGAGTCGACGGCGACCTATTCGGTGGCGGACGACAACGGCAATCCGATTAACACGGCTGTATGGGAAGTTGCGGGCGGCCGCATTGTCGGCAGTTCAACCGGCACGCTCGTGAGCGTCGAGTGGAACACGGTAAACAGTTTAACAATCGGCGAAGTTCGCATTGCCGCGGTGGGCGACAACGCCTGTGCCGGCAATGCCGCGCTGAATGTCGACATCTATCCCAACCCCGACCTGGTTATTGCGGGCGATGCGGATGTGTGCGCCGATTCAACGCATGTGTACACGGTTGCGGACAACAACAATGCAAATATTGCGCAGTACAGCTGGACCGTGTTCGGCGGTCGGATTCTCGGCGCCGACGACGGTGCGAGTATCAGTGTTACGTGGGACAATGTGACGAGCCTGACGCAGCGCGACATCCGCGTGCGGGGCGTCGGCGACAACGGCTGTGCGGGCGCAAGTCGCGCGACGGTGGAAGTTTATCCGAACCCGGACCTGACAATCAGCGGCGTGAACGCCGTCTGCGGTGATTCGACCGCGGTGTACATCGTGACGGACAACAACGACACGGGCATCGAAGTGTTTAACTGGACGGTCGGCGGCGGCGCAATTCTCGGCGCGGATTCGACGGATACTATCACCGTCGTCTGGGACGCTGTCAACGCGCCGGTCACTCGCACGATCGCGGTCGACGGCACGGGCGGCAACGACTGCGGCAACGGAGCGAGTTTTGACGTGACGGTCAATCCCAATCCGATTCTCTCGATTGTCGGCGAGACTGAAATCTGCGCGGACTCAACGCATGACTACAGGGTAAGCGACGCCAATAACACGGGCATTGTCGTGTTCGCCTGGGTTGTGAATCAGGGCGTGATCAACGGCGCGGCCGACGGCGCGTCGATTTCGATCACCTGGGGCGCGGTCACGACGGCGACGGTGACGAGTCTGACGGTGACCGGTATTTCGCCCGACGGCTGCGCCAACACGTTTACCACAAACGTGACGATTTACCCGAACCCGCTGCTGCACGTCAGCGGCGAGTTCGATGTCTGCGGCGACTCGACGATTGTTTATCAGGTTAACGACCGCTACAACACGGGCGTGACGGACTTCAGCTGGACGGTGCCGGGCGGCAGCTTTGTTGAACTCGACGCAACGACCATCAGCGTGACCTGGGATGCGGTTAACACGCCGACGCAGCGCACGATCGGCGTCAGCGGCGTCGGTGCAAATACCTGCGCGGCAACGACCACGGCCGACGTGACGGTCTATCCTAATCCGCAGCTGACGATCAACGGCGACGCCGAGGTCTGCGGCGAAACGACGGCGACCTACACGGTGACGGACGACAACGGCAATCCGATCAACACGGCGCAGTGGGAAGTGACGGGCGGCGAGTTTGTCGGCAGTTCATCCGGTACGGCGGTTGAAGTGCGGTGGAATACGGTCGGCACATTAACAATGGGAGAAGTGCGCATCGCGGCGGTGGGCGACAATGCCTGCGGCGGTGCGGCAAGCCTGAACGTTGAAATTTTCCCGAACCCGCAGTTGTCAATCGACGGCTTGTCCAGTGTCTGCGCTGATTCAACACATGTGTACAGCGTCAGCGACGCCAACAACACCAATATCAATGCGTTTAACTGGACCGTGGACGGAGGCGCAATTCTGGGCGCGGCCGACGGCGCGAGCATCACGGTGCGGTGGAACACGGTCAATGCGCCGACGCAGCGCGCCATTTCGGTGAGCGGCGTGGGCGACAACGGCTGCGGCGGAAGCAGCACGGCTTCCGTTGAAGTCTTTGCCAATCCGGCTCTGACCATTGTCGGCCCGAACGACCTGTGCGGCGACTCGACGGCGGTTTACTCCTACAGCGATGACAACCAAACGGGCGAAGCCCTCATCCTCTGGGAAGTGGAAGGCGGCGACATTCGCGGTTCGGCGACACAGGCGACGGTGGCAATATCGTGGAACAGCGTCGGTGTTAACACCACCCGGCGCATCACTCTGACGGTCAGCGGCGACAACGGCTGTAGCTCAGGTGAACTTTACGACGTACTTGTGCGCCCGAATCCCTTGCTCAGCATTGTGGGGGAGACGGCTGTCTGCGCCGATTCCAGTCATGTTTATTCGGTCAGCGACGCCAACAACGCCGGGCCGCTGGATATTCAGTGGTTTGTGCGGGGCGGTACGATCACGGGTGCAAACGACGGACTGTCGGTTAACATCACCTGGGACGGCGTCACGACGGCCACCGTCGGCACGGTCCTGGTGGAAGGCCTGAGCGCCAACGGCTGTCTGGGCAGTGTGTCGACCGCGGTGACAATTTTCCCGAACCCGCAACTGCTGATCAGCGGCAATGACGCAGTCTGCGGCGATTCAACCTCGGTGTTGACTGTTGAAGACTTAAACACATCCGGCGTTGTTGAATACGAATGGAGTGTGCCGGGCGGAACAATTCTCGGACTGGACAATACTACCACGCTCAGCGTGCGCTGGGATGCCGTCGCGAGCCCGACCGAACGCACTGTTGAAGTGAAAGCCGTGGGCAACAATGACTGCGGCGCGATGGAACGTTTCACGTTGACGGTATTCCCGAACCCGGCGATTGTCATCAGCGGTTTAACGGAAGTGTGCAGCGATTCAACCGGCAGCTTTACGGCAAGCGATGAAAACGGAAACCCGATCCAATCGTTCCACTGGGAAGTCGACGGCGGTGAATTCGTCGGCGTCACGACCGGCAGTGTTGTTGAAGTGATGTGGGATCGCGTCAATACACAGACACCGGGCGAGATTCGTTTGACCGCCGTCGGCGAAAACGCCTGTGCCGTCGATGTGGCGGCATCGGTCACGGTTTATCCGAATCCCTTGCTGCGCGTTACAGGTGCAAATATTGTCTGCGCCGACTCGCTGCACAGCTACAGCGTCAGCGACCTGAACAACACCGGAATTTCCGAATACAACTGGCAGGTTTTCGGCGGCGACATCGAAGGCGCGGTTAACGGCGCGTCGGTTAACATTCGCTGGAATCCCGAAACGAGCGAACAGGATCGCACAATTGTCGTGAATGCGTCCGGCGGCAACGACTGTGCCGCCACGACGAGCATCAACGTGCGCGTGCTGCCGAATCCGGATCTCAGTATCAGCGGTCCGGAGGAAGTCTGCGGCGATTCGACCTATGTCTACACGCTCAGCGACGCCAATACTGTTAACGACCTTGACATTAACTGGCGCGTCGCCGGCGGAGCGATTGTCGGATCGGATTCCGGCATGACGGTCGAGATTCGCTGGGACGGCGTGACGGCGCGGACGGTGCGGCGCATTGACGTGGAAGCTGTTAATGCCGGACTGTGCGGCAATGCCGCCTTCCTGGACGTTGCGGTGCGGCCCAATCCGGATCTGTCGATCAGCGGCGTGACGCAGGCCTGTCCCGACTCGCTGTTTGTTTACACCGTTAACGACGCCAACAACAGCGGCGTGGACCTGTTTAACTGGTCGCTGGGCGGCGGCGTCATTGTCGACGGACAGGGCGATGCAAGCGTCACGGTGCGCTGGTTGCAGTCTGATGTCGTCACGACGCAGACACTTACGGTATCCGGAATATCGGACGACGGCTGTGGCAACGAGACCTCACTTTCCGTTGAAGTCTTCCTGAATCCCTTGCTCGGGCTGAGCGGCCCGCAGGACGTCTGCGCGGATTCAACTTCTGTTTATACTGTTAACGATGCACGCAACGCGGGAATCTCCAGTTACACCTGGACGGTTGACGGCGGCGTGATTCTGGGGGCGGCCGACGGCACGACTATTTCGATTCGCTGGGATACGGTAACGGAGGCGGCCACGGCCGAGCTGCGCGTCAGCGGTGAAGGGCCCAACGCCTGCGCGAATGTCAGCACGCTTACTGTTAACATATTTGCCAATCCGAATCTGCGGCTCAGCGGGCCGTTTAATGTCTGTGCCGACTCGACGCATATCTACGAAGTTGCGGACCTGCACAACAGCGGCAATCTTGACATTCGCTGGACGGTGACGGGCGGAACAATCGTCGGTCCGGCCGACGGCGCAATGGTTAACATCCGCTGGGACGATGTGCAAACGCCGGGCGCGGCGCAGATAATCGTAAGCGCCTCCGGCGACAACAACTGTGAGTCGACACTCTCGACGACGCTGCAAATCTTCCCGAACCCGAATCTGGTGATCGCCGGTTCGACCGGCCCCTGCGCTTCGGCGCTTGAAAACTACTCCGCTGCCGACCTCAACGATAGCGGAATTTCCGAGTGGACCTGGACGGTGGCGGGCGGTTCGATTGAAGGACAGGACAATGGGACGAGTATTGACATTTCCTGGGATGAAGTTAACACGCCGACGCAGCGCACAATTACGCTGCAAGCGGCCGGAGCCAACGATTGTACGGCCTCAACGAGTTTTACTCTGACTGTCTATCCAAATCCGCTTTTGTTTGTCAACGGGTCCGGAGTGGTCTGTTCCGATTCAAGCGAAGTGTATTCGGTTCATGACGACAACAATACCGGCATTACGGGCTGGACCTGGACGGTGGACGGCGGTACAATTATTGGTGACGACTCCGGCGCGCAGGTAGAAGTCGTCTGGCAGACAGTCTCGCAGTCGACGCAGCGTCAGATTACAGTCAGCGGCACGCCTGAATCAGGCTGCGGCGGCAGCTCGACATTAACAATTACAGTTGAGCCGAATCCGCTTTTAACAATTTCCGGCGACAATTTTATGTGTGCCGACTCGACAGCGCTCTATGCCGTCGGCGATGCGAACAACCTGGGGATTTCAACATTTATCTGGACAGTTGAAGGCGGTACAATTAATGGAGCTGTCGACGGCGCGCAGATAGAAGTCGTCTGGCAGGCGGTTGACGCCGCCACGGAACGCACCATCGGCGTGGACGCCGCCGGCGCTACCGGCTGTGCTGCTTCGACGACCTTCAGCGTGACGGTCTACCCGAATCCGCTGCCGTTGATTGACGGACGCGCCGGCGTCTGCGGCGACTCCGTTCACGCCTATACGGTGACAAACAACTCCGCGGCGGTAATCAGCGATTATATCTGGGACGTGGACGGCGGCGTGCTGCTGCCTTCAAACGAAGCCACGGTGGCGCAGGTCCGTTGGGATGTTGTTAACTCACAAACGCAACGCGAAGTGCGCGTGCGTTTAATCGGCGAAAACGACTGCGAGGCTTCAACTACGTTCAGCGTGACGGTTTACCCGAATCCGCTGTTGACAATAGTCGGCCCGGCCCAGGTTTGCGCCACGTCCGAAACGGTGTATCTGGTCAGCGACGACAACGGCAATTCACTCGAATCGATAAACTGGAGCGTTGAAGGCGGGGTAATTCTCGGAGCGGCCGATGCGCCGCAGGTGCGTGTGCGCTGGAACGACGTCGACGCCTCGTCGCCGGCGACGCTCGGTATTGCCGTGTTCGGCCGGAACGAGTGTTTAAGCGAGACATCGATTGTGATTGAAGTCGTGCCGAATCCGCTGCTCGGCATCAGCGGTACGAGTGCGGTCTGCGGCGGCGATCAGTTTGTATTTACTGTCTCCGACGCGCACGACACGGGCATCAGCTCGTTCAACTGGTCGGTCGTCGGCGGTACAATCGTCGGTCCGGCCGACGGTGCGTCCGTAACGGTGCGGTGGGACGACCCGGCGACACAGCAGGACGGCCGCATTGCGGTCAGCGCGGCGGGCTCGACCAACTGCCGTTCGGCGACGAGTTCCGCGTTGACAATTTACCCGCGTCCCAATCTGACAATCAGCGGCGAGCAAAGCGTTTGCGATACGACTATAACAAGACTGTTTGCGACCGATCAACACAGCAGTGGCGCGACTGAATTTGACTGGACGGTTGAAGGCGGTACGATTCTCGGACCGGCCAACGGCGCGCAAGTCGACGTCCTGTGGGATGCTGTGGCGGCAACGCAGGCGCGCAGTGTCTCCGTTGCTGCGCAGGGACTTAACAATTGCCGCGGTCAGGCCGACTTTGTTGTATCCGTCTTCCCGCATCCGGTGCTGACCTTAAACGGTCCGACGGAAGTCTGCGGCGATTCGACGTCGGTGTATCAACTCTTTGATCAGAATCAGACAATTGTCACGATAGACTGGCAGGTCGACGGCGGAAGCCTAAGCTCGCCGCCGAATCAGGACGAGGCCGAAATTGTTTGGGATCCCGTCGCGGCGCCGACGCAGCGCACGATTACGGCCAACGTGACAGGCATTAACGACTGCGAGAGCACGACCACGCTGACGGTCACCATTTACCCGAATCCGGGACCGATGATTTCCGGTCCGAACGAGATCTGCGCATCCGATCTCGAACTGGACTATTCCACGCCGCAGGTGAACGGAGCGATCTACAGCTGGGAAGTGCAGGGCGGCGTGATCAGCGGCCCGAATAACAACTCCGCGGTTAAAGTGATCTGGTCGACGGCCGGCGCCGGCCTGTTGCGCGTTGCGGTCGAAGGCGAGAATGCCTGCGCGGGAATTGCCGAACTCAATGTTAACGTGCTGCCCTTGCCGCTGGCCGACGCCGGCGCCGACGCGGCTATCTGTTTTGGTGAGAACGTCACGCTCGGCGGATCGCCGACGGGGCGGGGCGGCACGGGCAATCTGACGTACCTCTGGGAACCGGCCGCGGACATCGACGATGCAACATCGGCCAATCCGATCGCCACGCCGGTTGCCACGACCGTGTATCGCGTGGTGGTGACGGACGATTCGGGTTGCTCGTCGGAAAGTACGGTCGCGATAACTGTTAACGAAAACCCCGTCGCCGATGCGGGCGACGACCGCAACATCTGTTTTGGCGCTGCGACGGAACTGGGCGGCGAATTTGTCGCGTCCGGCGGCCAGGGGCCGTACGTCTACAACTGGGAGTTGACCGACGGCAGCCCGGTTTCAAATGCCGAGCGCCCGAATGTCAACCCGACAGAAACGACGACGTATCGCCTGCGCATCAATGACAATAATGAGTGTTTTGCCGTGGACGAGGTCGTGGTAACGGTTCACCCGCGCAATATTCCCGTCGTGTCGGTAGCCGGTCCGGATCCCGCCTGCGACGGCGACACCTTAAGGCTCGATGCCGGAGCGGGTTTTGCATCCTACCAGTGGTCCAACGGTGAAACGAGCCGGATTATCAGCGTCGGTGCAAGCGGCGTGTTTAACGTCATGACGACCGACGCCAACGGCTGTACCGAGACGTCGGAGGATGTCACTGTGACGGTTAACCCGCGCCCGGATCCGGTGATCGTTCTGACCGGCCGCTCGGATATTTGTGAAGGTGAAACGATTCTGCTCGACGCGGGCGACGTCTATGCTTCTTATCTGTGGTCCAACGGTGAGACGACGCGTACGATCGAGGTGTCCGAACCGGGCGAATACGTTGTAACGGTAACAAGTGATGCGGGCTGCGACGGCACGTCGAACACAATTTCGGTACAACGCCGTGAAACGCTGTTAAACGTGGCCGCGAGCGTCGACTTCGGCATCAGAGAGCTGGGAATCGATCACAACTTTGAGCTGGAGCTGCGCAACGACGGCACGGAGACGATCGTGTTTAACAGCGCCGCACTTGACCTGGGTACAGCCTACCGCATCGACCCGCCCGCGCCCGATCCGCTGCAGATTGGACCCAACCAGACTGTGAGCCTGACGCTTGTGTTTAACAGCGATGACCAGGGCGACTTCAGCGATACCTTACGTCTGGACGTGAGCGATCCTTGCCCGCGCGACTTCAACATTCCGCTGACGGGGCGCGCCGTCTTCCCGCTTACGCTGTGGCTGCCGCAAATCGAGCTGGAGGACAACTTCCTCGATATTCAGGTTCCTGTGACGATGCGCCTGGAGCCGATTATCGAATCGGGCGAGAATATCTCCGTTGAGTTTGAATTCCGCACTGATTTCCGCGCTTTCGATCCGACAGGCGTTTCTGCCGGCGAGATTGTTAACGACCGCTTTGACGGAGACGACCGCGTGATTACGGTTCGCGTTGACTCGGTCGACATCCCGCTGGGCGAGGACTTTGTATTAACAACGGTCACGGGCGACTTCCTCTTCGGCGGCCCGGACAGCACGGCAACGCGTTTAACAAATCTCGCGATTGATATTCCGGTCGAAGTGCAACAGGTTAACCTTATCGACGGCTATATCAAAGTCAAGGACAATTCGGGTTTTGTCGATGTCGACGAACTGGCGCTGGAGGCGCGTCCAATTCCGGCCGACGACCTGCTGGACGTGATTGCCACGGCGGCGGATTTTGGCAGCTATACAATTCAACTGATGGATATGAGCGGCCGCGTTGTTTATCTGGTTGAGTTTGAGCACGCGTCCGGCGCAGCATCCAGCGACTACGAGTTCCAGATTCCGTTAACGGAGTTTTCCTCCGGCAACTACTATCTGGTGCTGCGCGGTCCCAAGGAAATCGAGGCGCGCCTGATCCTGATCGTGCATTGATGTTGGCGTTCATCGACAACACGGCGGCGGAGGGGTTTACACTTCCGCCGCACCGACCGCTTTTTGACAAAGCCCTTTTTGTTTGTCACGCAGATAGAAGCTGCAAGTAATTGAGCAGTCTTCCGGCCGGAGAGTTTCAAGCGCGGAGACGAGCAAAAAGAAAAAGAGCAAGCCGGAGAGAAACGAGGGCGAAGCGTTCAGTCATTCAGTCCGTTCAACCGCGTTTTAATGCCCGTTCAGTAGAGTAATCAGCCCGTTGACGTTTTTTCGGTGGCGCGGGATTGCGAAAGATCGCATGTTGCCTGTGTCGAAACCTCCGGAGGGATTGGCCGCGCCGCAGCAGGGGAGTTCCATGAGAAGGAATGTGCGCCCCGTGATAGTGACCACGCGAAACGCCGAAAATGGCGTGCGGGTGCGAGTGCCCGGAAGAATGAAAAATTGGAAAAATTCGGACGGTCGGTGGAGGGGGTGGGGGCCCCATGTTTAATGGGGCAAACTGCGCCCAAAAATCCCGAATTTGCCCCTGAACGCAGCGTTTAAGCCCGCAAACGTCCTCACGACCCTTTTTGTTCTCATTGAACGGCCGCAGCTCCGCCTGGTCTGTTGCGGCCGCAAAGCCCGCTTTTTCCACATATTACTTCGTCCCGGGCCCATTTGCACCAGGCGCCGTTTCTGCGCATTTTTGTAGCGCACTGCCTCTTGGCAGTGCATTTCCACACTTTGGAGAAATGACGATGCGCATAACTCACAGTGCCGTTTACAGGTGGCTGACGCCGGTTGTGATTCTGTTTATTGTCATGCCTTTTGTTTTGCCGCGGGCCTCCGCACAGCAGGCGTCCCGCCCCGGGCAGGAAGCGCCGCTTCTGTGGTTCGGTGGTTATGGCGGCTTCCACCTGAATTCACATTCGGTGGAATTTACAAACACGGCAATCGGCGAAAACTGCTGCCCCGACTTTCCGGATCAGGAAGGCAATGGCGTCGCTTTTGGGCTGCTGGTGGAAATGCCGCTGAGCGATGTGCTGCGCCTGCAACTGCGCGCCGGGCTACAGGGACTCGGCAGCGATTTCACCGCCACCGCCGAAGACGCGCGGCGAACCACGGTCATTTCTCCCAACGGCGACACATCCGTCGTGCCGATTATAGTTGAACAGCGCTTGAACGCGGACATTGCAACGATCGCGATTGAACCGACCGCATCGTACTATTTAATGCCGCGTTTGGCCGTTCTGGGCGGGCTGCGCGCTTCGCTGGTTTCCACGTTTGACGTGGCCTACGAAGAGGGTATTGCCGAGCCGACCAACGTGCGTTTTCTCGACGGATCCGATACGCGTGCAAACTTTTCCGGTGAACTGGCCACAAAGGAATCTTTTGCGCTCAGCGGCGTGATTGGACTCTCTTACGATCTGCCGATCGCCGAACAGAGCAGCATCAGTCCCGAGATTCGCTATGCCATCGGCCTGACCGATCTGGCTTCGGACGGCTGGAAGACCAATACCTTTCAGGCCGGGGTAGCCTTGAAAATTGCGCTGCCGAGCGTGGGCACGACTATCCTGCGCGACTCGACCTTCATTCGCGACACAAGCGACAATGTTGTCGCCGGTATTATCACGCCGACAACGCGCCTGGTAGATACGCAGGTTAAACAGGACACGCTTGAACGCAATTTCCGCGTGTTAATCGCCAGCACAATTACCGAGACCTACGTACGCGACGTCCCTTCGCGGAAGTTTAACATTTCAATCGGGGACATGCGTCTGCTCGACGCAAACCGCAATCCGCTGGATGCGGGCAAAGTTGCGATCAATCAGGTCGATTTTGTCGACAACCTGCCGCTGCTGCGCTATGTGTTTTTTGATGAAGGTTCAGGCGACCTGGCCTCCACACAGTTGCGCCTGCTCAGCGCTGACGAGACCGCAGGTTTTGATCAGAACAGTTTGAATTCCCGCGATCCGCTGGCGGTGTATCCGCAGGTTCTGAATATTGTCGGCGCGCGCATGCGCAGCAATACATCCAGTCGCCTCACATTGACCGGCTGCAACAGCGACGAAGGGGCGGAGCAGGGTAACCGCGATCTGTCGCGCCGCCGCGCCGAAGCCGTGCGCGAATACCTTGTTAACACCTGGGGAATATCAGCCGACCGCATCGACGTCCAGGCGCGCAATCTGCCGGCGCTGCCCTCCAACAACAGTACGGAAGACGGTCGCGAGGAGAACCGCCGCGTTGAACTGTCGTCCGGCGACCTGGAGTTGCTGCGCTCGGTGTCCAGTAAAACATTTATCTACGAGTCCGACATCAATACTCTGGTCGGCTCGCTGACAGTTAATGCCGATGCCGGCATCGACAACTGGGTGATGGAACTCAAACTCAAAGGTGAACTCGTCGCCAATGTGATGGGAACAAAAGAATCGTTCGGGCGCATCGAATGGCAGATCGATCCGGCGAAGTTAATGGAGAGCGACGGTAAAATTGATGTTGAACTGCGCGCGCGCGATCGTCTCGGGCAGGAACTGGTTGAAAATGCCATTTATGCCATCGACATCAATACGGTTCAACAGAAGCGCAGTAAACAGGAAGTCGACAAAGCCATTGAGCGCTATTTAATCGCCATGTTCGACTACGACCAGGCCGAGATTACCGAGATCAGCCGTCAGGAAATTGTTGAACTCGGCAACAAGCTGCGCGGCCGTGAGTTCAGCGTGGCTGAAATCCTGGGTTATACCGACCGCACCGGCGCGACCGACTACAACGAACAACTGGCGATGCGCCGCGCCGAGCAAGTCCTGAAGCTGTTGAAGCTGCCTGAAGATAAAACGCGTCTGTTGCCGATCGGCAGCCGAGTGTTGCTGTTTGACAACAACCACCCGGTCGGGCGATTCTATTCCCGTACGGTGGAAGTGCGCGTTGAACTCGACATCTGAGCCATGTGCTGCTGTTAAACGATCTCAAATCCACGATTAAACCTTCAGGGGACAGCGTGATGAAGGTGAGTTGATTGTCGATTCTCGTCCGCGACCAACAGCGGGCGCTCGAATTCTACCGCGATCAACTCGGCTTTGTTTTCGCGTTTCTTGCTTTTGTTTGTCTGCGGGCCGGAAGAATTACACCCGTCGACAAACAAAAAAGGCTTGCAGAGCCAGGACCGCCGCAGAGCAAGGGCCTGAAGCGATCAGCATCTGATGCCCGAATTATCAGCGCGTGTCAAACCAACACGTCCGAGATGATGTATCAGGATCCTAACGCCAGTGCGGATTACTTCAACTGCCGGAGGCTGCCCGACAATTTCATCGGGCAGGACGGTTATCTGTACATGGCCTGCGAGCCGCTGCAGAAATTCGGCCTGGAAGTTAAATGCGATTGTGTGCAGTCCGGCAGTTGAGCAATGCAGCGAGATAACAAACAAAGCGGCGACGTATTAACACGTCGCCGCTTGTTAAATAAATTTGGTCCCTGATGACGTTTAGCCGGACTGAAGTTGTTGATTGAGGAGATTGAAGCAACTGAACAGAACGATACCGACACCTGCGTGACGAACAAAAAGAGGCTGTTGAAGCTATGACCGCCGCCGCAGGCAAGGGCATAAAGCGCTCAGAAATCAAGCAGTGCCAAACACGTTCCGGCCGGCAGTCCGCATGCACACCTTGCGTGCACCGTATGTGTACATGCAGACTGCCGGGAAGAGAACTTCACTACCGGAACAATATTAAAAGATCGGATCGATAACTACCACGTCGGTCGAACCGATAAGATTAACAGTTGTCTGCAATTGTGTGTCGAGCAGTCTGATATTCAGCGAACCACCGGGGGAAGTCGGCGGAGAAGCTGTAAATTGCAGGCTGTCCAGCGCCGTGGGAGTGCCGCTGGAATTGATGACATTGCTTTTAACAATAATGGGCAGTACAAGCGTGTCATATGTCACCGGCAGGGTCACGTTGGGAATGGCCGCGCTGGTATCCACGAGGGAGTTCTGCGTTTTAAACACACGCACGGTATCGTAGTTGCTCTGGAAGCCGTTGGGAATCGGCGTCACCGTTTCGCCGATGCGGCGTGCGAGACCCTGAAAGTTGACGTACCACTGATTCGGGTTGCTGCTGCTTTGACCCGTAAAGGCCCAGATCTGAATTTCAAACGGGTAGTAACCCGAGGCTACTGTCGTAACCGCACCGCCAAATGTTATGCCGTGACTCGTGTTCATGGTATCTCCCGGAAAGAAAACGCTAAGGAAAACAGGAATGTGTGGCGGGAACTTACTGTTTCCTCGATACTTGTTCAGCGCCAAAGGTTTGCGCTGATTCGATTTTCAGCCCGTTTCAGGCGCTGCGGTCGCGGGTGGGGGACGGGCGCGGCACCGCACAAACACTGGCTGGAGGCCGAGCGGGAGCGCGGGCGGAATTTCGTTTTTCAAATGTCGTTTGCTTTGCTGAAATTTGCGCGATTCTTTTGGATGCCGGACGGGCTTGCCGCTGCGAATGCCGGCGACGAGACTTCCGGGCAGAGTTTAATCGGTGAACGTGCATGGATCCGAGCGGACGGCTTTTTGAGCTTATCGGCGCGATGTCAAAACAGGAAAAGCGCTACTTCAAACTGTACTCATCTTTCTACGCCAAAAAGAGCGGCAAAAAATGTGAGCAATTGTTCGACATTTACAATCGCTACGATTCCGCGGACGATCCGAAGCTGCAGAAAAGCCTGGACAAACAGTTCTCGAGCAGCAGTCTTTCGCGTCTGCGCAATGAGTTAACAAGTCTTGTGCTGGACAGTCTCGTCTCGTTCCGCGCGCAACACATGATGGACACGGAGGCGCGTTCGGCGCTCCAGCAGGTGGAGGTGCTGTTGGAAAAGGGGCTGCACCTGCACGCGGCCCGGCTGCTGGAAAAGGCCAAGAAAAAGGCGGCCGAAGTGGAAAACCACGCGCTGCAGATGCAGACGCTGTTCTGGGAGCGATCGCTGCTGCTGAGTCGCTACGACAAAAACATCGAACAGCAGTTGACCGATTTTTACGCGGAGGCGGAGACGGTGATGGCGCAGCAGAAAACGCACTACGCCTACTCGCATCTGCAGGACTTTGCGCTGCTGGCCTGGGGCAGCTACAAACGCCAGGCGGACGAGGACACCGCGGCGCAGCTGCAGTCGCTGCCGCAGCACACGCTGATCGCCGACGAGAGCAACGCCACGACGGTAAAATCGCAGGTTGCCAGGCTGCACATCCTGGGCATCGTGGCACAGAGCCGCAATCGGATGGAGGAAGCCTCGCGCCTGTACGAGGAGATCATCGCGCTTATGGAGGCGCATCCGGCTCTGCTGCGCAAAAACGGCAACCAATATGTGCGTTTCATGTGGCAGCACCTGGGAATTCTGGTTGAGCTGCGCAACGATGCAGACGCGGCGCGCGTGGCGAAACGGATCAAGGAGTTTGACGAAGTGCCGGAGCACCTGCGCGTCGTCTTCAGCCTGGCGGCGCTGGGGCAGGAGCTGAATCTCTTTCTCAATCTGCGCAAGACGGAACAGGCCGCCCGCGCCGTCGGCGAGATAGAAGAGATCATGGAGAACAAACAGCACTCCATCCACCCGCAGTCCTATCTGAACCTGTGCCACAACTGCATGGCCTTTTATTTTCTGGTGGGCGACAACGCCGCCGCGCTGGAATACGTGAACAGGATTCTGGCCGAAAACAGGGTGGTGGTGCGCAAGGACATTCAGGACTGCGCGCGGGCCTACAACCTGGTGCTGCACTACGAGCTGGGCCACACCGAGACGCTGGAGCATCTGTTCCGCTCGACCTACCGCTACCTGAAACAGCACGACAAACTCGACTCGATCGAGAAGGTGATACTCAACTGGGTCCGCAAGCTGCTGAACGCCGTGAGCCGCGGTGAGCGCGCCGAAATTTTCGGCGGGCTCTTTGCCGAACTGCATACCATGCGCAGTTCACAATCACAGCACGTCCTCGGTCTGGACGAGCTGTTTTTCTGGGCGCAGAGCAAAGTGGACAACCGTTCGATTGAAGAAGTCTGGGTCCAGAGTCCGGTAGAATAATCTACGTTCAACAGTGCAGAGGGGGCGCCGTAAACAGCCGTGGAAACGGCCGGGGTGCGGCGCATAAGTCTATATATCCCAACCACTTGCAATCAGGATGCGCGTCTTGAAAGCCGAAAGGACGCGCATTAATGGTAGTGCGGACCGCCACCCGCGCACGTAACATTGCCATCGAACAACGAGGAGGGGAGACTCTCCGGCACGGCGCGAGCCGGACGACTCCCCGGTTTTGGGTACGATGACTTTTGGAATTTGGGAAATCACAGCAATGGCACGATCAATTCTTACTCAGGAGCGTCAGGCGGCCCATCTACCGGCCGCAGTCAAGGAAGGAAACACACAGGTTCGGAACGGCACGGATCTCACTGCGCGGCGCAGTCGTACGACGCAGCTCTCAGGCAAACTGCACAGCGACAAAACCAGCGGCTGGAGCGCATATGACACGTTTCAGATTCCGCGCAACGGCGTGGGCGCTCTGTTTCCGGGCAAGGCGCGTCGCGACGAAAATGAACGACCGTACGACGACGAGGCGGCACAAAACGGTCGTGCGGTTGAGCCGGGCAGGAATATCTCGCACAACTACACCTGGTACGCAGCCTGTCTTTGCCTGGTGACGCATACGGCTGCGGCGTGAATGGCAGGTTGAGATTTGGTGGATCAGCAGAAGGATTCCGGACATGACCACTCCGCGGCTCATTAAACACGAACAGGCCGTGGAACACGAAATGTTAACAGGAATGATCACCACGCGGGAGCCGGGGGTATGCCAATTTGGCCCCCGGCTTTCTCCGTTTTTGGCGGGCATGAATTTTCTGTTTGTTGAAAACCGGACGAGCGGTGTTTGCGCTCGGCCTGCCGCGGCAGGAGTCTTGATTTGAGCCGCGGGTAGCTGGATTTCTGCCAGCGGTCTGATTTCTGTGTCCGTTCAGCAGGCAAAAAGGCGCGTTCACCTATGATCTGTGGTGCGTTCAGTTTTAAACGCGTGCATGAAGCGTGAGAATGTGTTAAGCTTGTGGATGACGAAGCGCAGCATGCGGCGCGGAGAATGGCGGTTGATTCACTCGGAAAAAACTTGCATACGGTGCAGGGTGGGAGGAGTGTGTTGAACGCTGAAAACGTCGTCTCGAGGAGGAGGCGGGGTGGGCCCCTGATCTAGCGAAGAGTACGGCCAAAAAGTAACGCCCCACCGCCGCGACACCCGCAATCCCTTGCAAATCAACACCTTACGGGGTTGTCTGCGCCGATTGCCCGGCAGCTCCGCGAATCAAAACGCGCATCTTTTTTACCGAAGAATCTAACGGCGCCTGGAATTTTCCATCCCGGCGCGTCACACGATTGCGTAGATGTCTCACTTAAACTCTGTTGCAAGACAGGTCAGACCCGACGCTCAACCACCCGGCCACTCCGTCGACTGCGGCCGCTCATCCGGAACGATCCACAGCTCCAGTGTCATGCCCGTCGGATCGTTGATCGTCAGTCCCCAATAGCTGTCCTGACGCCACTCCGGCCGCTCGTTAAACCGCGCAATGTCCGTCCCGCGCAAACGCTCCGTCAGTGCGGCAAAATCTTCCTGTGCAATCTTGACCGAAAAGGAGGGACGCAGGCCCGTGCCGCCTTCCCAACCCGGTTGCCAGGCGTAATCCGCATGCGCCGGCACAGTCTCGTCCACCTTGATAAACATCACTATCAGTCCGGCTGTTTTAACATTGACATATTGCCCCGCCGCGTACTGGTATTCTTCCATGCCGAGCAGGTCGACATAAAACGATCGCATGGCTTCGACATCGTTGCAGGGGACAAAAAAGTGGGCCAGTTCGGCGGCGTGTTTCATCCTGGTAGTCTCCGCATTTGTTCTTGGAATTATTACACTCGCTGCGTTAAGATAGGAATGTGCGCCCGACAATCCGCCCGAAGGGTTCACAAAAGTGCCGGAAATGTGTAACTTGAGTCCGGTGATGACGGAATCCGCCCGAACCATACCCTCCGTTATCTCCAACCACATTTTTCCGAATACAACACTTCCGGAGACTTTGATGTCCAATCTTTCCGCTCTTCTGGCATGCGCGGGCAACTGGCGCGGCTCAAACAAAGTTATGGACCCCACGGAACAAATCAACGACGAATCTGCCGCCGAGGCGCAGATTGAGTCCGTATTTAACGGCAAATTCGTCGCCATTAACACTTCCTGGAGTTACAAAGGTCAGTCGGCCGAGGGCCGTATGCTCGTCGGTTTTAACCCGCACACAAACGTCGCCACGATCAACTGGGTCGACTCCTGGCACATGCAGCCGGACATGATGCACTCCAGCGGCACGATCGATCCCAACGGCGTCATCAATGTTCTTGGCTCGTATGCCGCGCCTCCGGGACCGGACTGGGGCTGGCGTACAATTCTGACGCCGGGCCCTGATTCCTTCAGGATCGACATGGCCAACATCACGCCCGACGGTCAGGAAGCGCCCGGAGTTGAAATGATATTTGAGCGCGCCTGATCCTGTTCGCGACGTTGAACAACACTCCAGAAAATTGACACGGAGAACCGGGATGCCCGGCCGTTTTGCGGCCGTCTTCCACCCTTTGGTATTCTTGTTCTCCGTGTTGTTTCCTCTTTTTTATCTCCTGCGCCGCAAAAATTGAAATTGACTTCCACCAATTTTCACAATTGAATTTGTTACGCCAGGTCCACGGCGATTCAGCCAAAGTTTCGTAACATCACACGCCGGCGTGCAGCACGCGTCACATAACTCTCTGCTTTATCTGTTTACAGGATTTGGCTCATAGCGACTTGCACCGTTGTCCTGACGCTTCTGCATTTTTTAACTTGCATGATTTTTCTGGTTTGTCCCGCTGCGAAGGCGCGGAGCGCGCCTGTGTCTCCGGCATTGCCGACCTGACAATTGAACGCCTTCGTCTCGGCGCGTAAATTAATATTCCGGGTTCACTGGGCGAAGGTTTTCCCGCCAGGCCGGGCGCTTATACCTAAAAGATGTTAATCGATTTCCTGCACGATTTCACCTCCGTCACCGAGCTGAACGTCGGCAGCGATCCGCGCACGCGCGTCTATCGATTAGAGCGGCCCCTGCCGCGCGGACCTGTGATTGCCGCCTGGAGCGAAACCGGCGCAGCGCCGGAGAATCTCGATTACTCCATTGCCAACGGGGAAGAGGTCGGTTTCGGCGTGGATGCGGATGCGCTCAAAATTACGCGTACGCCGCTGTGCATGGACCAGACGGAAGGCGACGTGGAGTTCGTCGGGGCGGCGGAGCCGTTCCGTCCGGCGTCTATATCTGCCGCCTGCGCGGCGCGCAGTTTGAAGCCGCGGCGCAGATCAGCGTGATGCGATGAGACCGGGGCCGTTTAACCGGCCTGCTGCTGCACTTCTTCCGCCGCAAAAATCTTCGCGTCCGCCCAGAACGTGCCGAAGGGAATCACCGAGGCCAGCAGCGCCAGCAGCAGCGTTTTTGCGCTCCAGTCGTGCTCGATCTTTACCTGCACCACGAACAGGCAGCAGAGCACAAAAAGCAGGCCGTGCACCATGCCGACGACCATGTTCGGCCCCGGCATGTCGAATCCGTATTTGAGCGGCATTGTGACGAATAATATCGCCAACAGCGACGTCCCCTCGGCAAAAGCCAGGATGCGCAGGCGTCCGATGCGGGTTTTCAGCAAATGTGTCATAAGTATCCGTGTCTCAGTGTTCAAGTCGTGATGTCCGGCGGTCGCGCCGTCAGAACTGCGCCGGCAGCGGCCGGAACCAGGGAATCGCCGCGAGTACCAGCAGCAGCGCGATCCCGTAAAAGCGCGCGATGATGTTGAACTTCTGCGCGTCTTCCGTCGCCCGCCGCGCCAGCGAGCCGCCGATGCTCATAACCACGACGGAGACGAACATCATCACGGAATGGTACAGCGCAAAAAAGAGCATCTGATTCTCAAAAATGCCCGCGAGACTGACGTCGACGCCGCTGCCGAAAAATTGCAGCGTCAGCGGACTGAAAGCGAAGTACAGCACCAGTCCCAGCAGGAGCTGTGTGTGCGTAAAACCGTTGGCCAGTTTGAGCAGCAGCGCGTCGACGCGGCCGAAGCTGCGCTTGCCGATGCGTCCCTGAATGGATGCCAGAATCGGAGCCAGCAGTCCCAGCAGCACCATCCAGCGCATGACGTTGTGCAGGCCCAGGAAAAAAAAGTACATGCGGCTTCTCCCGCGTTGCAGTTAAACAGTCGCGTCGCCGCCTTTGCCCCGCGGCGACCGCTCGAACATTTTCAGCTGATCGGCTCTGCGATTCCCTCGCGCCTTTGCACCCTCCGCAACCAGCGAAGTCTGAGCTGGTGCAGGCCAAACAAAAGAAGCGCGCCCAAGGCGGAAGCCTGCAAAATCGCCGGCCAGTGCGCCGCCGGAATCTGTTCCACCTCGTAAAAGGTCGTGACAATCCGGAACAGGATGAAGTCGAACTCGAAGGAAACCAGAAAAAGATACAGGCCAAAAATCCCCAGCGCCGAGAAGACGTAAGGTTTCCATTGTTCGCGGTTTTCCGCCAGTGTCAACTGCAAATATGTTAACAACGCCAGAATGATTAACACCGACAGCATGATCATTTGTCGCTGCGCGTGGTCCATGCCCGGCAACATGTCGGCCAGGTAAAGGCTGAAGTATCCGCCCGCCAGGAATGCCGTCACCGACGCCGCCAGGAAACTGAACAGACGGCGGAAAAACAGGCGAATGCTGCGCGTGCGTTTGTCGTAGCGCGTCAGAAACACAACAGGCATGGCCACGCCGATGACGCTGATGAGCGCGGCGCGGCGCGGTGTCAACGGAAACTCCGTCGCAAACAGGAGCGTGATAATTCCCAGCAGCAGAATCATCAGATTTTTGGTGAGGTAGAGCTCGGAGATGCCGCCCACGAGGTTGATGACGCGTTTGCCCTCCTCGAAAATTTTGGGCAGCGTTTCGAAGCGCATGTTTAACATGACGATGTCCGACACCTCGCGCGTTATTGAACTGCCGCTTTGCATGGCTATGCCCAGGTCGGCTTCCTTGATCGCCGGCAGGTCGTTGACGCCGTCGCCGATCATTGCTGTCCGGTACCGTTTTTTCAGCGACCTGATCAGATCGAGTTTTTGCTCGGGTTGTAAACGCGAAAACACCTGCGTGTCCGCTGCGGCTGCGACGCTTTCCTGATTGGATAACGCGGCCAGCTGTGGGCCGGAGATGTGGCGTTCCGTCAAATCGTGCAGTCCGGCGCGTTCCAGCGTGCTGTTAACCGAGTCGGTCGAATCGCCCGACATGATTTTCAGCGCGATGCCTTCGCGCTGAAACAGTTTAAATGCTTCGTTGACATCAGGGCGCAGACTGTCGACCAGTGAGATGATTCCGACGGCTCGTGCGTCCGCGGGCAATTTGTCCGCGCGCAGTTCATCCAGGTCGGTCCGCGCCGACAGCTCGATCAGCAGGAGGGAGCGTCCGCCGGCCAGCTGTTCGCGCTCAAACGTCGTTTCCAATTCGCGGCGCTGATCCGCCGGCAGCCGCTGTGACAGCACGTCGAATGCGCCGAGCAGAAGAGTGACAAGCGTTCCGTTTTCGAGCCGCAGTCGCAGTGCGCTGAATTTGCGCGCCGAGTTAAACGGCAGCGCGTCCAGCCGTTCCGCGTTCTGTCCGTTCGGCAGCGCCCGCAGCGCTTCGACGGTGGCGTTGCTGTCAGGTGTGTGATGCGCAAACAGGCCCGTCAGGTCGTGCGCCCGCTCGGCGTTGTCCACGGCCGCGATGCGTTGCAGCGTCATGCGGTTTTCCGTGATTGTGCCCGTTTTGTCCATGCAGACGCAGTCGATGCCGCTGAAGGACTCAATCGCGTTTAACTTCTGCACCAGCGCGCCGATTTTACCGACGCGCACCACGCCGACGGCGAATATCACTGTGCTCAGCAGCACCAGGCCCTCCGGCACCAGCGCCGTCACGACCGTCGCCACGCGCCGGATAAATTCAATGTCGTCCAGATTGGACGTGCCGCGCAGGAAAATCTCTGTGGCCACAACCACGAGGGCGATCACAAAGGAGAGCTCAAAGATGCGGTTGATATTGCGCTGCAGCGGCGTGGCGTCGAATTTGTAGCGCCGCGCCATCGAAGTCACGCGCGCGGCGTAGGAGTCGCTGCCGACCTTGTCGGCGCGGAAGCGCGCGCGTCCGGCCAGCACAAAACTGCCCGATAGCAGCTCGTCGCCTGGCTGTTTGGCAATGGAGAGCGATTCGCCCGTGAGCAGCGACTCGTCAATTTCGAGGCCTTCGGCCTGCAGGACCGGGCCGTCGACGACAATCTGATCGCCGCGTTCAATCTCGATGACGTCGCCGCGCACGACCTCGCTCTGCGGAATCGACTGCCGGCCGCCGTCGCGGATCACGTGCACACTGCGCGTCAGCATCAGGCGCGCTTTGTTGAGCAGCGCCCGCGCGCGGAACTCCTGCAGGATGGAGATCAGCGTGTTGACGATGACGACGGAGACGATGCCCAGGCTGTCGAGCGCCAGTTGACGGTTCTCGAACACCACGTAAAGCAGCGCCAGGCCGCCAATGATTAAAAAGTTTATGATGTTAAATACGGTAAAGGTATTTTCAAGGAAGATTTCGAGAGCGGGTTTGGAGTGGCGGTTTTCGTCGCGGTTGACCTCTCCGGCGCGCTGTCGATCTCGCACCTGCTCACTGCTTAAACCATCGCGAATGTCGCGGCCTGTTTCGGCGCCGTTTTGCTGCGTCGGCTGATCGAATTGTCGGGGCATGGCTTCGTCGATTTTCACGCTGCAAAATTAGCGAATTCGCTCTATGGGGCCGAATAAATTATTGTAATGATTATTTAACGCATACATAAAGACTCAACCGTATTTTCGTAGAACGTTACATTGTCATATGGAGCATGTATGACTACGACATTCGAAGTACTCGTCTGGGCTTTAACACTCATCATCTTCTACCGCCTCGGCCGATACTTCACAACCCCGCTTTTCATCAGACTCGGTTGGTACCAGTACATCACGCGCATGTTTTTTATCCAGGCGATGCCCGGCGACATTGTGGAGCTGCATCTGGGCACGACCTACGACTTTTTCAAGCTTAAAAATGTTAACTCAAAAATCCTGTTCGCGCACCTGGTTGACGGCATGCAGCACCTCTGCGAACAGATTGCCGACGGACGCATTGCCCGCACAACCACGTTAAAAGCCACGACCTATTTTCTCGACGCGCAGACGCTGCATCGCTTTGGTTTCAAAACGCGCAAACTCAACCCGCTGGAGCACTTTATGTTTGCGCTCAACTACCTGGAACTGATTCTGCTGCTCAGCCTGTCCAAGGGCGCACTGCGCCGCCCCAAAATGCGCGATGTTAAAATTGCCTACTGTCAGGCCGGCGACCTGCTGGCGTATCGCGAGCTCTATCTGCGCCTGCACCAAAACACCGTCCTTTCGCTGCGGCACACGGCCCGTCTGCCGGTTGACGAGGGCCCGGCAGTTTCCTGATGCGCTCACACTTCGTGTGGCTTTTTCAATCCGCTTTTGTTTGTCATCGAGACCAAAACGGCACATCATTTGTCCTGTGACCATTGCACGCGCAACCAGGTCACGAGGGAGTTCATATGTTTTGCATGTTTTGTGTCCGGTCGGCAATCGTTGTCATTGCAGCCCGTTGCGCCGCGGCGTCGCGTTTACTTTTGGTAGTTGTTGCGTTTATAGTCGCCGCGACATCGCTCCGCGCCGGGGAAACAGACAATCCACCGAACCGCACCTGGTTCGGCAACCTCGAAAAACTGACGGCCGAAGAATACTCGCTTTTGTATGCCGCCCTGGGCGGCGCCGGGATTTCCTATGACAACGGCGAGCTGTTTGCCGTTCAGCAAAACCCGGCGCACGTCGGCATGTCCGGCCTGGAGGGCGGTCGTGTGGACTTTGCTTATCTGTCGCCGCAAACCTGGCGCGACGACATCGAACTCCCGAAGCGTTCGGGCTACGGCGGTCGTGTGGCGTTTGACGGCGCGCTTGCCGGTGTTCATCTCGGCTTTGGACTTGTTTATACCGAACTCGACACCGACACGGAAGACCCGCTGTTTGATATTGAGTGGAACGGTATGGCGGTTCCCAATCTCACGAGCGAAAAAGTCCGCAGTCTGTCCGCAGGTTTTGCCGCGGAGTACTATCTGCGGGCCGCCGTGGGAGTCTCCGCGCGCAACGTCTCTACGTTGCAGCCCGCATTTGCGGAGCAACCGGCATTTGCTCCCGCGCGCGGCACACTCTACGACGTCGGTTTTACGGCCGTTCTGAACAGCCGCGATCTGCAGCGCCGTCTGACGGAATCTGAGTGGGAGATATTCGGCATTCGTCCCCAGCTGGAGCTGGGCGGCGGCGCGGTCTGGGCCAACCAGGGGCGCGTGATGGTGCCGGCGATGGGCCTTGCCGTGTTTGCGCCTCGCAACTTCTCAGTCGGCGCACACGCCGGCATTGTTTTCAGCGCAGACCTCGGCGCAACGGAAATCGAGTTGTTCCGCGCAGTTATCAGCGCCGCCGCACTCGAAGATCGGCGCGAATTTGACTGGTGGAGAGAGACGCTTTGTTATCGCGACGGCGGCGTCAGGCTGCAATTCTGGAACGACGTGGTAATGGGCGAGCTGCACCCGGGCATTGAGCAGCGCCGCGGCGCGATGTTGGAAGTATTTGAGACATTTACATTCGGCAGCGGTCTCGTGCGCCCGAGTCTTGCCACTGAGCGTTTCTGGACGAACAACCGTCAGCACGCCTGGGGTCTCCGCGCGGACGGGATGTTCAAGCTCGGCGCCGCTCTGTGGGACAACTCCGTGACGCGATTCTGCGCGCGGCACATATCTGTTTCCTGGAGCACGAGCACTATCGGCGAGCTGCATTTCTTTCGCGGCGTACTGGACATCAAACGCGAGCACCACGGATTTTCGATCGGCCTGCAACACCTCACCCTGTGACAAACAAGAAATTCATGGGGGAGTTCGGCATCCGTTCAGCGGTGAAAACGGCACGCTGAACCACGTAGAGCGCGTGCACCGCGGACTTTCGATCGGCCTGCAACACCTCACGCCGTGGCAAACAAGAAATTCATGGGGGAGTTCGGCATCCGTTCAGCGGTGAAAACGGCACGCTGAACCACGTAGAGCGCGTGCACCGCGGACTTTCGATCGGCCAGAAACACCTCACCCTGTGACAAACAAGAAATTCATGGGGGAATTCGGCATCCGTTCAGCGGTGAAAACGGCACGTTGAACCACGTAGAGCACGAGCACCGCGGATTTTCGATCGGCCTGCAACACCTCACCCTGTGGCAAACAAGAAATTCATGGGGGAATTCGGCATCCGTTCAGCGGTGAAAACGGCACGTTGAACCACGTAGAATGCACCGTTCAGTTTTTTCGACATAGAAGTGCGCTGTGTGTTTGTTAAGCTTGCTGTTGACGACGCGCAGCATGCGGCGCGGATCATGGCGAGAAGATTCACTCAAAAAAACTTGCGAATATTGCAGGGTGGGAGGAGTGTGTTGAACGCTGAAAACGTCGTCTCGAGGAGGAGGCGGGGTGGGCCCCTGATCTAGCGAGGAGTACACCCTCGCAGGAACGGCATCTTCCATTCAACGCCGCAAGCCCTTTAACATCAACAACTTACCGCATGGGCGCGATCGCCCGGCTCACGCAAACCCTCACTCCATCCGGATCTTTTTTCCAAAACACCTCAAAAAAATACATCGACCAGGTCGACATGTTTCACGTTGGGAGCAGAAACGAGCACCGCGTCAAAACCCTTCCTCCAAGATGCTTTTCGCGACCGCATTGGCCGGTCCAATATTTGCGCCCGAATTCCGTTTTGGCTCTTGTTTGCGAGTACAGGTTTGTTCGGTCGGCGCCGGACAATTTTCTCCCCTCTACACCGACTTTACAGACTTTTACAGATCGAGCGCCGTGCACAGACCGGGCCTCTGCCGACTGGTGCGACTGAACCCAGGTTCGCTGCTCCGCATCATTCCGCGCCGAAAGAACTTTGAACACGTTGAGAAAGGGTGGTGGTGACTATGCCGGCTTTAAGCATTCAGACCGACAATTTTCAGGTGTCGATCAGCAGTGAAGAGATTCTGCACGACTACCGCATTGCCTGGCTGAGCCGCCAGACAAGTCTGCTGGGACGTCGCGAAGTGCTCACGGGCAAAGCGAAGTTTGGAATCTTTGGCGATGGCAAAGAAGTTGCCCAGTTGGCAATGGCTAAAGCTTTCCGCAAGGGCGATATCCGCTCCGGCTACTATCGCGACCAGACCTTTATGTTCTCGCTCGGCATGAGCAATGTGCGCGAATTTTTTGCGCAGTTGTACGCCAACACCAACGTCGAGCAGGAACCCGCCTCCGCCGGCCGCCAGATGAATTCACACTTTGCCACGCGCAGTCTGCATGGCGACGGTTCGTGGAAAACCTTGACGGACATGTATAATTCCAGCGCCGACGTTTCGCCGACGGCGTCGCAGATGCCGCGCATGGTTGGCCTGGCCTATGCGTCCAAACTCTACCGCGAAATCGAAGATCTGCAGCAGTTCACGCAGTTCTCGCAGAACGGCGATGAAATCTGTTTCGGCACAATCGGCAATGCTTCCTGCGCGGAAGGCATGTTCTGGGAGTCCGTCAATGCTGTCGGCGTGCTCGGCGCTCCGCTGCTGCTTTCGATCTGGGATGACAACTACGGTATTTCCGTACCGAACAAATACCAGATCACCAAAGAAGATTTGACCTCGCTCCTGAGCGGATTCCGCCGCGAGGACGGCAGTGAGGCCGGTTACGATTTGTATACGGTCAAGGGCTGGGACTATCCGGCGCTGGTGGACACCTACCTTCGCGCGGCCGATTCGATTCGCCGCACTCACGTACCGGCGATCATTCACGTGATCGAAGTCACGCAGCCGCAAGGTCACTCGACCTCGGGCTCCCACGAGCGCTACAAATCAAAAGAGCGCCTGGAGTGGGAACAGGAGCACGACTGTGTGACGCGTATGCGCGCCTGGATTCTCGAACAGGGTATCGCCACCGAAGAAGAACTGGCCGAACTGGAAAAACGCGAGATCAGTCAGGTCCGCAAAATGAAGGACGAGGCCTGGAAAGAGTACAGCGAACCCATTCGCGCCGAAGTCAATAAAACGATTGACCTGATCGAAAAGCTGGCCGCAGTCGCTCCCGATGGGGCCGCCGTCCGCGCCGCCGCCGGTGGACTGAAGGCGATCCGCGAGCCCTTCCGCCGCGATATCGACAAGGCCATGATGGAAGCCCTGCTGCCGGTGTTCAGACACCCTTCCAACGAACGCTCCGCGCTGGCGGAATGGCGCAAACAGTACAATGCCGAAAACAACGAGCGCTACGACTCGCATCTGCATTCGGCCACGGCGTTGGCGGTTCGCGAAGTGAAACCGAAGTACCCGCAGAACGTCGATCGCCTGACAGGTGCGGAAATCATCAACCAGTTTTTTGAATCGGCATTTGCGCGCGATCCGCGCGTAATTGCCTTCGGCGAAGACGTCGGTAAACTGGGCGACGTCGACCAGGGCATGAAAGGTATGCAGGAGAAATTCGGCGAACTGCGCGTGTCGGACACGGGCATTCGCGAGTGCAGCATCATCGGTCAGGCAATCGGCATGGCGATGCGCGGTCTGCGTCCCATCGCCGAAATCCAGTATCTGGATTACCTGCTCTATGCGCTGCAAATTGTTTCCGACGATCTTGCCACGGTGCTTTATCGCACGCGCGGCGGTCAGAAAGCGCCGGTGATTATCCGCACGCGCGGTCACAGGCTCGAAGGCATCTGGCACAGCGGCTCGCCGATGGCCGGCGTGATCAACCTTGTGCGCGGCGTCTATGTCTGTGTGCCGCGCGACTACGTGCGCGCCGCCGGATTCTACAACACCCTCCTGCAGGCCGACGAGCCGGGTATCGTGGTGGAAGTGCTCAACGGTCCTCGCAAAAAAGAAGACGTTCCGACGAATATCGGCGACGTATCGGTGCCGCTGGGACAGGTCGAAGTTATCCGCGAAGGTTCGGACGTCACGCTCGTCACGTACGGCGCCTGCTGCCACCTGGCGCTCGAAGCGGCCGACAGACTGGCGGGCATGGGCATAGAAGTTGAAGTAATCGACGTTCAGTCTCTGATCCCCTTCGACCGCAATCACGACATTCTCACGTCGGTCAAAAAGACCAACCGCGTGTTGTTCGTCGACGAAGACGTTCCGGGCGGCACAACGGCGTACATGATGCAGAAAGTCATGGAGCAGGGCGCTTTTGAGTGGCTTGATGCGGAGCCCCGCGTGCTCTCGGCCAAAGAACATCGCCCGGCCTACGGCTCGGACGGCAACCACTGGTCCAAGCCCGACAGCGATCACATGATCGAGGCGGTCTACGCCATCATGCACGAAGCCAATCCGCAGCAGTTTCCGCAATTCCTGGCCTGAGTGATCTGCCCGGTTTCTGCTATTTAACATTTGTACGGCCGTCGGACCTCAAGTCTGGCGGCCGTTTGTGTTTTGGAGAGACTGAAGACCTTGAGTCTGGCGATCAACTACGTAGAACGACCTATGAGCTGTGTGCCCTTGGGGTTCACAGCTCTAAAATCGTGCTTGCCAAAAACTGTTAAACCCGCAATCTTTAATCGTTTTCACGCCAACCGTCGACTTTGAACTCGCGCACGGTGCTCTATTACTGTTAAATGGGAAGCAGAACGACGTGAACTCACTTGACACCGCTGAAAACACCAAACTCCGCTCCCGGCCGCGTTTGCGGTTCAGGAACGGAGTTTCATATGTTCTCGCAGCTCGTGGCAGACCGCCCGGTCGCGAACCCGGACGGATCTGCTGCAAGCGTTGCGTCGATCAAACCAGAGACACCGTCACCGTGTAAGCATTGCCGCCGTCGTCGGTTTTGTCGTAGTGAAACACCGCCTGGTTGCCGTAGTTAAACGTCGGCGTGCCCACCGCCGGATCGCTGAAGTACACCTGCCCGGCTTCAAAATTGCTCTGGCACATGAACTTGCAATCCGCTCCGACTCCTTTGGGTGCAAAAAAGACGGAGGAGTTGCCCATTGCGATCTGAACGGAACCGCCGTTGGCGATGTTGGTGTTGACCGGCGGGTTAATGGAAAACGTTGCATCGTCATTGACCTTGTCGATCGAAAGAAACTTGATGATGCTGCCGGTGTTGTTTTTGATCGTGAGAGATGCTGACATTGCCATATCAAGACTCCTGATTTAACAAAATCCTACTCGTAAGGCTTTTCGGAATACGCCCCGTTTGTTAACGTGGGTTCTGGTCTCCACGTGGTTGAAAGGTGCTGACATGCCGGCGATGCCATGTTTAACACGGCGAGTCGCAATACTTCCGGAGCAACGGGCAGTCAGCTTTTGTGTGTTCTTTTTTAACACAAGGACAATCTACATCGGGCGGAACGCGGGCGCACTACCAGAGTAGTCGGAATTCCCGGTTTTCAGAGTGTGCCCTGTTAAACCATTTGACAAGTGATTGACAGATGAAATCGCGCAAAATATGCAGAAAACGCCGTTTTTTGCCACGGCGGGTTTTTAGCTTTTCAGTCGATTCTACGATGTGAAATTACTTGTTTGCGGTGGGCAACTCCGCAGGCGCCGGCATGTGGTTCAGTTCCTGCGGCGTGACCATGCCGCGCGCCAGCAGTTCGGTTATGATGGTTTCGGTTAACTGACTGGAAAACGGGAATTCGTAGCGAATGTCCAATACATATGCTTTGACGCGGAACTTCAGTACGGAATGCCCCATACTGTTTTCGTTCTTGACAATAATCGCAATCGGTTTCTTTAAATAAACATAACGCGAAACCACGGCCGCACGATGTGCCAGCGCTTTTGCCGCCGCAATGTTAATATGCGCGGGCAGGTACAACTCCGCCACCACCTGGCAATTTGTCTCGCCCGAATTGGCGTTCGACACCGACTGGTTCATGATCTCGCCGTTCGGCACCGACACCACGGAATCATCCGGCGTCACAAGCCGCACCGTGCGCAGGCCGATCTGCAGCACTTCGCCGTAGTGTCCACCGACTTCAATTTTATCGCCCACCTGAAACGGTCGGTCGAACAGGATCATGATCCCGCCGAAAATATTCTTCAGGATATCCTGCGATGCAAAACCGAGTGCAATGCCGGCCGAAGCCGTAAACGCAATCACAGTTTCAAACGGTGGTTGAAGAATAATCGCAATAACCGAGTACAGGCAGATTGTCCAGCCCAGGATTCCAACAATTGGCACAATGCGTTTAATGGTAAAACGCCAGTGCGTGCGCGACTCTGCCAACGCCCCGAGCCCTCGCTGCAAAAAGCGCATACACAGCCAAAACAGGAAAAGCGCCAGAATCGATAGAGCAATGTCATTAGCCGTGACCGACCAATCTTCCTTCTCGCTCTTTTTGGAAATTCCATCCAGCAGTCCGCCGCTTTTTTCACTTTCAACACTGTCCGACTTGGCGGCCAGGGCGCTGTCCTGGACCGCTGATGTCTGATCGTCGTTTTTCGCCTGATTTAAAAGGCCGCTTTTGTTCGTCGCGCCGCTGGAATTCGCCGCATCGACAGAGTCGTTGGCGACGACCTGAGTACTGTCGGCGGGCGCGCTGTCGGACTGCCCATCGCCACAGGACGTTAAACACAGTGACAAACAAAAAATCAGGCAAGGGAGAAGTACAGCGATAAATCGCCGCAACGCAAGTCCGCCGGTCTGTTTAATGTCGTTAGGTGTTGTCTGTTGCATGCCTGTTACTGAATAATGTTGCGACGGATCAACATGCGCACGACCTGTCTGTACAGCAGCAGGCGCACTTCGTAGCCTTCGTCCGCTTTGAAAAGCACGCCTTTGTTGGCCAGATAGCCCAGCGTCTGCCGACAGGTTTCGCGCGGCAGTTTAAGTATCCGGGATATTTGCTCAACGTCCACGGCGCCGTGCTGCAGAATTGTCGCGAGTACAAAAAAATCGTCCTCGCCCAGAATCTCCGCCAGCGAAACTTCTTTGTCGCTGAGTGGTTCGATTGTTAACATTTCGCTTTGTTGGCCGTTGATGGACTGTAGCCAGATGCGCATTATCACGGCGATATTGCCCGCGGCGATGCTGTGCAGGGTGTCGAAGTACAGGTTGCGTCGATAGCGGGCCTGCTCTTCTACCGTTTTGAGATTGCGATACTTGCGCGATTCCGCCTGGCGCTCCGAAATCTCAAATTCCACCCGATACCCGCTGAAGCGGTGGCGCTGCATGACGACCTGCTCCGTATCCTTGCGCGAGAGTTTGCCCAGGAAAATTGTCAACGGAAAACTGCGCGCAATGCCGATCGAGAGATCCAGGAACTGCCAGGCGTATTGTTTGCACGACACCAGCCAGAAACAATTGCGCGAACTCTCGCCGACAAACAGCAGGAATTCCTCCAGCGCCGCAAAGCCGTCCATCGTGCGCATGAACATGCGGTGGATGTCTTCAACGATCATGACAACCGGGCGTTCGATTGCCGCGAGCGCCTCCTGCAGCGCCGGCAGATCGGAAATTGTTTTGTCGCCGAGCGCTTCGCCCAGGACGGCGGCGACTGGACGGGCGTCGGGTCCGTAGCGCTGCGCCGATACGCGGAAAATCGCGGCGTCGCCAAAGCAGGACTTCTCGGCAAAGTTGATCAGTGAACTTTTACCGCCGCCGCTTTCGCCGACAATGGCCGCACACTGAAACTGGCCGGTCCGCCAGGCGCTGTAGGCGTCGCTGAGCTGAGCAAGTTCCTTGCCGCGGCCTATCAGAAAGCGCCGGTCGGTCAGCGATTCCGGGGCAAAGAGGCGCTGGTAGACGTAGGGGAGCGTGGTGATGCGCTTTTCGGCGTCAATCACCATCCGTTGCAGCGTCTCGTGTTGATCGACCGTCGGCGGAATCAAACCCATCAGCGCGCGGCCGCGTTGGTAGAGGCTGCGTCCGCCGCCCGCCACGGTGCGCAGTATGCGGCGCAATTTGGGGCGCAGCCAACGACGGTAGAGCGTGACTTTTTTGCGCGCGTCCTGGAATCCGGCGCGAACCTTGGTGCGGGTAGCCTGCAGGCGCAGCGCGGTCAACTGCTCGGTGTTGTACAGCGTGCGAATCTTGTCGAGGAAACTGTTCGCGGCGCTTTTGATGTCGGCTTCGGCATGCGTTTCCAGTTTGTGCATGCGTTGCGCGAGCGCGGTGACGGAGCTGCGTGCGCGCTGGACGCCTTCCTGCACGATCCTGCGCGCCTCGCCGTTGACTTCTTTGCCGTCGGGCCGGTCGTGCAGCATTGTGACGGCGGCGGCCACCGCGTAAAAAATCACATCGTCCACATCGGAGATGCCGCGCATGATCTCTTCGCGCTCGGCAATCAGGGTCTCGCGCACCGTCTGCAGGCCTTTCTGCAGGTCGCGCATAAAACCGTCGTTGATGATCGTGCGCAGCGGAATTTCGCCCGTCTCTGAACGCGGTGGATTGCCCTTGGGATCGCGATTGATAAAAAAGAGCTGCGAAGCCGGCAGGCGATTGCAGATCTCGACAAATTCCGAGGAGCTGCTGCGCACGACGACCTCAAACTCGATCGCCAGCACAGCCTCTATCAGCGCGGGCAGAATCTTTTGGCCGCACTGCGCAAGCACGTTGTCGCCCAGACGCTGTACCGCATGTTCAAAACGGTGCGCGGACTGAGAGGTCGAAATTTTTTCGATGTCCCGGTCGACCGATTCCAGGAAAGCGGCGGTGGCGTCGAACGCCGCCTCAACCGACGCGCCGCGCTTTTGTTTTTCAATTTCTGCGGCGGCGCTGTGGAAGGCCGCGGCGGAGTCGAATTCCAGGCGGCTGAACAGCAGCAATTTGTACCAGTCGTCAACCTCCGCGTGCATGTGGCGCGTCCAGGCCTGCTGGAGTTTTTCCGCACCGCGCCGGCCGCGGTTCAGTCGCCGTTTGTACGCGCCGTCGCTGTAGCGGAAAGCGGGGTAGAGCACGGTGCCCGCAGCGCTCCAGGCTCGCACGGCGTCGGAGACGGCGGTCTGCGCGAATTCATCTGTGCGCCCGCCATGGCCATCTGCGGCACCGTGAACCTGCTGCCGCAGATCATCAATCCGCGTGCGCGCCGCCGCCAGCATTTCAAGCGTTTCGTCCACGTGCAGGATGACGTCGCTGCTGTCCGGTTCAAACAGATCGCCCGCCAGAATGCTGTTGTAAAACTGTCCGGAAATGGAACTGATGGCGTCCGTCTGTGCGCGCAACAGATCCATGTGCCGCATCCATTCGCGCTGCGGAAAAACAGCCAGCGCCGGAAACAGATGAAATCGCAGAAAGTCGTGCAGATTAAAACTGCGGGTGGGCGGCGGCGGCCCGGCCTCGCGTTGCTCGCGGTGGGCCGCGCGGAAATGGCGCAGACGCCAGGTAATGCGCCGCAAGGCTGCGCGCGTGCGCCAGGTCGCCTTCCACAGTCGCGTCGGCAAGCTGTCGCCGGCGGCGGGCGCCCAGTCCTCGGCGGTCATCGGCAGGGAGATGGTCGTGGGCAGGCCGTCGAGAAAGTGTTCAAACTGTTCGCGCCAGGTTTCCTGCAGGTTGGCGGGCGTAAAATCGCCCTGCTCGCGGTGTCTTTGCAGCCATTCCGCCATTGCGATAATGTGGGCCGTTATACCGCTGAGAATGTTTGCAGAATCGGACCTGTCGGCGCTGAGAATGTTTTGCAGCTCGTCCACCTGTGCGGCAAATTCCCGCAAAATATCGGCCTGGGCGTCGGTCCAGGCGGCGGACTTGATCTCGCAGGTTTCGCGCAGGGTGCGCTGAGCGTTCTGCAGCATCTGCCGCAGGCTCGGAGCGGTCCGTCCATCGGTCGGTGGCATGTGGTTGACAGCGTCGGGCTGAAGATTCATGGAGCGATGATCGGCTGATGCATGGGTCGGCAGTGCGGCGTACTGCCCAGCAGAAAGCGCCGCAAGAGCGAAAATAGTATTTTCCACGAAATCCGGACGAGCCAGGTTTTTTTGACCACTTCGGTGTGTCCGCCTGTCGGCGCTTTATTCTGCGTTGGGTTTTGCGTCGCCCGTCCACCGTCTGAGCGCTGTGCGCAGGTCGTTGAGGCGCATCGGTTTACTGATGTAATCGTCCATGCCGACCGCCAGACAGCGCTCGCGATCGCCGCGCATGGCATTTGCCGTCATGGCAATAATGGCATGGCGTTCGGTCTGATTTTCAGCTTCCAGCTTGCGAATGGCGCGCGTCGCGTCAAACCCGTCCATAACCGGCATCTGGCAATCCATCAGGATGATGTCGTATCGATTGCGCTGCAATTCCTCCAGGGCCTCCTCGCCGTTCTGACTGCACTCAGGTTCGAAACCAAGTTTGGCCAGCATCTTGATTGCCAGCTTGCGGTTGACGGGATTGTCTTCCACCACCAGTATGCGCGTGGAATCGGGAATCTCCCGCACGTCGTTGACCTGGTCTTCAATCCGTTCAAATCGATCACCGAACAGCAGCATGACCGAGTCGAGCAAACGGGAGAGTTTAACCGGCTTTGGAATGCAGGTGGCATGCGGAAACGACCGCCGGAAAATGGAAAGCTCACTTTTGTTGGTCAGAATCAGCAGACGTGCGCCCTCATGCCAGCCAAAGTGTCGCATGGCGCTGTCGATCTGGCTTGTGTCAATCGATTCGCTGTTCACTACAATCAGATCGACCGGTTTCACCTGCTGCGTCTGGGCATCGAGAAAGGACGTGAAATCATTCAGATTGTCGAGAATATCGACCGACGCGCCCCAGCGTCTGAAATGTTCGGCCAGACTGGAGCCTTCCGCCTCGTTGCTGTCCACCAGCAGGACGCGGTTGTTCTGGAAGGTATTCGAAAGGCGCGAATCGACGTCCGTGTTGCTGTCGTCGCTGCTCAAGTCAAACGGAATGACAAACCAGAAATGGGAGCCTTCGCCAGGTGTGCTTGCGAAGTCCAATTCGCCGCCCATCAGTTCGACGAGTTCCTTTGAAATGGAAAGCCCGAGGCCCGTGCCGCCGTATTTGCGCGTCGTCGTGGCGTTCACCTGGGAGAATGACTCAAAAATGCGGGAGCGCGCTTCTTCGGGAATACCGATTCCCGTGTCAATAACGTTGAAACGAACCGACAGTTTGTTGGGGGATCCGCTTTTGATGAGCTCACAGGACAATTCCACCGAACCGCTTTCCGTGAACTTGATCGCATTGCTCACCAGATTCGTCAGGACCTGACGCAGGCGCACGGGGTCGCCTTTGACCATGCGCATGGCATTGGGCGGCATAATGGTTCTGAATTCGATGTTTTTGTCCGCTGCGCGCAAGGAAAGCAGGTCCACGACGCCTTCGATCACGCGCTGCAGATGAAACTCGGTGTTTTCAACCGACAACTTGCCCGCCTCGATTTTCGAGAAGTCCAGGATGTCGTTGATAATTTTTAACAGGGCTTCCGCCGACTGACTGACCGTCAAAGCCAGATCTTTTTGTTCGGCATTGAGTTGGCTGTCAAGGAGCAGAGCGCTCATGCCAATGATGGCGTTCATCGGGGTGCGGATCTCGTGGCTCATCGAAGCCAGAAACTCCGACTTGATGCGCGTTGCGCTCTCGGCTTCCATCCGCGCCTGCACCAGCGCGCGCTGAGTCTTTTTGTCTTCCGTAATGTCGCGTGCCACAGCAAAGACAAGGTTGAGTTTGGCATCGACGCGGGCGCGCCAGGAGAGCCAGCGCCAGGAGCCGTCTTTGCAGCGGTAGCGGTTTTCAAAGCGCATGATCGGCTGCATCTCCCCGAGCTGTTTCTCGGCGTCGTGGGTGGCCTGCAGATCGTCGGGGTGCACCAGATCCGTGTAGGGGCGCGATAGCAATTCCTGCTGCGACCAGCCGAGTACCTCCGTCCAGGTCGGGCTCAACTGGCGGAAATATCCGTCCAACGTGGATATGGAGATCATGTCGAGCGAGACGTCGAAAAAGAATTCCTGCTCGTGTTTGAGCTGGTGTATATCCGTCACGTCCTGGAATGCGCCGAAGACTCTGACCATTTTGCCATCTTCGTAGACCGCTTTGCCCATGGCGCGGACATTGATTTCGCGTCCTGTCGCAGTCGTCATACGCATTTCGATGTCGTAGGACTTGCCCGTCCGCAGCAGCGTCTGAAAGTGGTCCATTATGGTCCGGCGATCTTCCGGATGGTAAAAGTTGATTGCATCCTCCAGCGGAGGCGGCTCGCCGATCGGGTAATCGTGAATGCGAAAAACTTCTTCAGTCCAGACGAGTTTGCCGCTGTTGATATCAAATTCCCAGCCACCGACCTTTGCAATGGAGCCCATGGCGTTGAGCAGGCGCTCGCGCCATTTGATTTTTTCTTCAGCTTCCCAGCGTGCGGTTGAGTCTCGCACAATGCCGCTGAACATGCGTTTGCTGTTGATCCAGAGTTCGGTCACGGACAGTTCCATGTGGAAAGTTGTACCGTCACTGCGCAGTCCAGTCATTTCGCGACTTTTACCGAGAACCGTGGAGATTCCAGTTTTGAGATAGTCAGAGATGTAGCGGTCGTGGTTCCGGCCCATTTCTTCCGGCATCAGAACGGCGACATTCTGTCCGATGACGTCCGCTGCGCTGTACCCGAACAGGCGCTCGGCCGCCGGATTGAAATCGCGGATGATGCCTCGTTCATCGATGGTTATTTGCCCGTCGACCATTGAATCAACGATGGACTTGTGTTTGGCCTGACTGCCGATCAACTCGTGTTCGGCGTTGCGGCGTTCGCGGATTTCCTGTTCCAGGCGGCGCACATTGGTGAATGTGTCGATCATCAGGCCGACAAAAACACTGGTGTTGCTGAGCAAGACCATGAAGTAAGCGGCGACGGGCGCGCCGAACATCGAATCCGACAGCGAAAACGTCAGCGCAAATCCTACGGCCACATTGATAATCATGGCAATCATCAGCCAGTGGTGGAAGGCGTCCCGTCGCCACAGTCCTCCGCGCAGCATCAGGGCGATGCAGAGCACAAACAAGGCGGTCGGAATAGCTTCGATGAAATTCAGATTCCAGATCTGCGCCGCTACAAATCCGTGGGCGGTCAGCCACGAAACAGATTTCAATGCAATGGACAGGATACCGGCAACGACGAAGACGCGAATTTCGAGCGAGATCGTTCCATTGTCCCGTTCGGTGGGCGAGTTGGGCCAGCGCAGCGACAGGATCAGCATCAGGGCGAGAAAGATGCGGGACGAGGTCCAGGTCCAGAGCATGATGAACGGTTCGGTCGTCAGAGGCGCACTCATGCCGCCCGCCAGCACGATCGCATGCTGGGTCTCCAGCAGTCCCGAAAAAACAAACGCCGCGCCGACGAACAGGAAAATCGGCTTGCGCAGGCTGTAGTAACGCACAAGCGTCATGATGCCGATAACGATCGACGTCATGACGCTCAAAGATTCAACCAGAACGAGGACGCCCGGACCGGCGTCGCCAAACATATTGACCGTAAGGAAACCGAGTCCGGTAAAAATAACGGTCAATGCCAGGTACAGCAGAAGGCGCAGACGCGCGCGCGCATCGTCCCAGACTGTTCCGAATTGCAGGGTTTCGTCGGATTCACTCATTCACGTTCCCGGTTTCAGGTCGCCGACCGTTCAGCAGACCAACATATGCAACAAGCTGAAAACGCGGCAAAGCGCACTTTCTCGGCATGTTGTCAGTTGAAGCGGTTCAAACATCTATGTGTGCCAACATAAAGTTTTCTCGTCCGGGGTCTTTGACCATCGTGCCGCCGTGTCTGTCCCGGGGCGGGAACATTCGTTATCCGGCGGCGGCAGGTCAACAGGAAGGTCTTTCATTGCCACTGCTGCAAGCCGCGCGGTCGAATGAGATTGCGATTTCGAAGCGACAATATCCATATTTACCGGAATTAATCAAATGACCTCGGTAATTCAGCTGCCGCTTTTCGATTTGTGCAACTTCTGCAAGGTGTGGAAGTATGTGCTGCCGGAATTCAACAGGGGGGAGATTCTGGCGGTTTGCAGCGGCACTCTTCAGTGAAGTGAGCAGGGCGGCCGCCACATTTTCCGTAGATTATGCGCTTTGAAATGCGATTTTCCGCTAGCATGTTACTTGGGAGCGACAGGGTATTGCACGAACAATTTGATTCAAACTATCTGCTGGAAGTCGTCAGAAGCGATGAGCCCATCGACTTTCCCAGAATTGAAGCCGGGCACTTCATTCCGACGCTTGAACACTTTATCAGGGTTGTAAAGGAACTCACGGAGTTTGCCAAAGCCGAAACAGGCACTTTGAGTTTTGAGGATATCTTTCTGCCGATTGAACACCTCGAAAACGATTCGACGACGCTGGCGTCCATGTTTCACACCATGATGAGCTGCGGCGTGATGCCGGATCTGCGCGAAGTTGCGGGCAAGTTTTTTGCCTCTCTGTCCGGCCTGTACAACGATCTGATGTTAAACCCCGATTTATTCAGACACATTGAATACCTGCACGAGCGGTCGGCCGCCGACAAGGCTGAAGGTCATCAGCTGCGCGCGCGTCTGGCGAAGCACTGGTTCGGCCGTTTTCAGCGCGATGGAGCCGCTCTCGATGACAAACAAAAAGGGCGTTTAAGAGAAATCGATTCCCGTTTGTCCGAGCTGTGGCCGCAATTTCAGCAGAACGTACAGGGCGCCATGGACACGTGGTTCCTGGATATTAACGACGGCGAGTTGTTAAAGGATCTGCCGGAAAACATTGTTAAGTCGGCGCAGGTGACCGCGCAGGAAGCGGGGCTGGAAAACACCTGGCGCTTTACGCTGTCCGTGGCATCGTACGTGCCATTCATGAAATTCGTGCCGGACGGCGAGCTGCGCAAAAAGTTAAATCTGGCCTGGGATACGCTTGGTTCCAACGGCGATGAGTACGACAACCGCGCGATCATTCGCGAGGTGATCCAGCTGCGCCACGAACGCGCGCAACTACTGGGATTTGAGACGCATGCGCACTACGAGTTGCCGGATCGCATGTTAAACTCTCCAGAGAAAGTGGCCGACTTTTTGCGCCCGATGCTGGAACGACTTAAACCGGCCGGCAGGAAACTGCACGACAAGCTGGCGGATTTTGCGCCGGAGTATCTTGAAGACGGGCGGCTGAACAACTGGGATCGCGCGCTCCTGCTGGAGCAATACCGCCGCGCCACGATTCAGTTCAACGAAGACGACTTACGGCCCTATTTTGAGCTGGACGCCACGGTGAAAGCGACATTTGATCTGGCGAGCGAACTCTTTGGCCTGCGTTTTACTCCGGTGGATTTGCCGCGCATGCACGAAACCGTGCGCTCGTATTCCGTCAGCAACACGGACGGGAGTTTTGCAGGATACCTCTATCTGGATTTGTTCCTGCGGCGCGGCAAACAGGAGGGAGCGTGGTGCAATTGTTTCCGCCTGCAGCACCGTCTGAACGGTCAGGACCGCCGACCGCACGTCATGTTCATCTGCAATTTCCAGGCGCCGACCGAAGATAGTCCGACCCTGCTGAGTTTTAAAGAAGCGCGCACGCTGCTGCACGAGTTCGGCCATGCACTGCACAGCCTGTGCGCGGAGTGCGCGTATCCTTCACTCTCCGGAACAAATGTGGCGCTGGACTTTGTCGAACTTCCCAGCCAGTTGATGGAGAATTTCATGCTGCACCACGAGAGTCTGGCGAAGATCGGGCGACACTACAAAACGGGCGATGCGATTCCGCGGGAAATGATTGACAAGATCAACCTGAACCGCACGATCAATTCCGGCCATGCCGTCCTCTACGATGCGCTGGCGGCCTGGCTGGACCAGCGCTGGCATTCGCGCGACGGACTTGAAGCCGAAGATCCGGTGGAATTTGAGAACAATATTTTTGACGAGTACCTGTACTGGCGTCAGAATCCGGGTTCAAACCTCAGTTGCAGTTTCTCGCACATTTTTGCTTCGGGATACGCGGCGGGGTACTACAGCTACCTCTGGTCCAAAATTCTGGATGCGGACGCTTTTGAGGAGTTTCTGCGCGACGGAATTTTGAACCCCAAAACGGCGGGCCGCTACCGCCGCGAGGTGCTTGCACGCGGCAGCGAAGATGAACCGCTGGAACTGTTCCGCAATTTCTGTGGACGCGATCCCGAATTCACGCCATTTCTGCGGCGCGAGGGATTGCTGGAAGGCAGTTGAGTTTTATCGGACGGATACGGCACTGGAAACGGTGCGGTATCCGTCCTGTTCCGTCGGATGGAAAAAGAGTTTCAATACGAAGAACAGCTGCTCGAACGGCTCAAACGCACGAGCGACCAGCTGAACCTGATACGCGAACTGGTCGACGACGAGCAGAATTTCAGCTCGCCGCGGACCTTTATCGCAATCATCGACCGCGGGCTGGACCTGGCGCGGCGTGCGCGCAAAAAGTGGTATGCGGCGTATTTTTCAGTGGCCAAGGCGCGCTGCTATTTTGAACATTGGCAGGAGCATCTGGCCTACGACCTGCTCAGCGATGCGCTGCGCTGGTTCCGCAAACTGCGCGACCGCAGCAATATCGTCCGCACGCTGCTGCTGCTGGCCGAGTATCACCGCGTGGCCGGCGATTCCGAAAAGTCGATCGATTACTGCCTGGAGTTGAAACAGTTGCTGCAGGGGGACGACGACGTCCACTCGCTGATTTATCTGCAGTCTATTATCATCCGCAGCGACGTGCTCACGGATGTCGGCGATTTTGTGTCGGCTTTTGATCTGTTGTACACAGCCCTGCAGTTGAGCGAAGGCAATCGCGAGCCCGGATTTGAGCGCGAACACGCGCGCGTCATCATGCATCTGGGCATCGGCTACCTGCGGATGGAGCGCCACGACAAAGCGACGGAATACCTGAGCGCCGCGCGCGAGCTGGAAGACGGACTTTCCACGCGCGACCTGGTGCGGTTGTACATGAATATCGCCAACGCGCGCAGCTCGGGCCCCAATGCCAACGTGGAGGAAGCGCTGACGCTGTACCAGCGCGCGCGCGACATCGCCAACACGATTCTGGGCGCGCGTTATACATTGCCCTCGCTGCTCGTGAACATCGGCGCTTCCTACACCAACCTGAAGAAACACGAGACGGCGCTGGAGCACTACCGGCGCGCGGACGATCTGGCGCGCAAGATGACCTATCGCCCCTCGCTGTTTGCGATTATTCACCTCAACCGCGCGGCTACCTTTATTCAGATGGAGCGCTATGAAGAAGCGGATGCCGAGCTGGACGAAACAGCCTCGCTGGCGAAGCGCGGCAACGACGTCCGCGTCATGGAGCGCCTGCACCGCAACCGCTCCCAGCTCTATGAACAACAAGGGAAATTCAAGGAAGCTCTGGAGGAGTTCAAGAAATGCGCCGAGCTGCGTTCCGAGCTGTACAGTCAGGAAAAGGAAAACGCGGTGCAGACCATCACGCGGCGCATCGAGTGGGAACGGCAGCAGCGCAAAATCATGAAACTGGAGCAGGAACACGACAGCCGTGCGCGCGAGCTACAGGCCCGCAACCTGCAATTGACCCGCAATTCGGCTCTCCTCAAAAAACTGCGCAGCTACCTGGAGTCGCTTGAGCGCGAGGGCGACGACACGCGCTCACAACAAATCTCGCTGATGCTGCGGCAGGTACAGGAGGGCATCGACGCCAAGGAATCATGGGCCATTTTTGAGCGCGAATTCGACCGCACCCACCAGGACTTTGTGACCAAACTGCTGCGGAAACTGCCGGACCTGACGCGCATGGAAGTCAAGATCTGCATCCTGACGCGCATGAACCTGCCGGCCAGGTCGATCGCCGATATTCTGTTTGTCTCGGTTCATACGGTGTACACGCATACGCGCAACATCCGCAAGAAAATCAATCCCGCTCCGCGCGGCGGACTTGCATCGTATCTGGCTCAGGTGTAGATTAAGCCCGGAGCAAACATCAATCCCCCCGTTTCTACCCGTGTTGCGAAGCGTTTCCGACTTCAGCAAATTATTCGAGATAACTACCAAAAAAATACCAAATCAGTTTGCGGCATCGGGGCCGTTCATGCCGTAAATTTCCTTATCACGAAGTGAACGAATTGCTATAACAATTTCAGGGTACTAGCTATCGCCGCCAATTTTTCTGCCGCTTGTGCCACGCGGAACTAATCGACAGGCGGGCTGGTCCCGCCGACGGCCCCTGGGGAGGGGAATCCGAATCGAGAGGAAAAAAGGCGTCGAGATTTCTGGGGAAAAGATTGAATATGAACAAACTACTGCAGCACTTCCAGACACCGTTCCAAACGATTCCGTTTAACGAAGTACAGGTTGAAGATTATCTGCCGGCGCTGACGCAGGCGATGGAAAGCGCGCGACTCGCCGTTGCCGAGCTTGTTTCATCGAAGCAGGCGCCGAGCTTTGCGAACACGATTGAAACACTCGACGTCCTGACCGACCAGATCGACTTTGTTGCAAACGTGTTTTACAATTTGCACTCCGCAGAAACCAACGACTCCATGCAGGCGATCGCCGAGGAGTTTGGCCGTCATCTGACGGAATTTTACAGCGACTTGTACCTGAATCAGCTGTTGTTTGAACGCATCCGCAGCGTGTACGAGGCCGCCGGAGAACTGGAGCTGGACGACGAAGCCCGTCACCTGCTGGAATCGACCTTCAAATCCTTTACGCGCAACGGCGCGCTGCTCAACGACGAGGACAAAAAGACGCTGCGGGAGCTGGACACGGAGCTGAGCCGTCTCTCGCTTCAGTTCGGCGACAACGTTCTGGAGGAGCTCAATTCCTTTGAACTTGTTATCGAAGACAAGGCCGACCTGGAAGGCCTGCCCGACAATGTGGTGGCGGCCGCTGCCGAAGCCGCCGCTGAGCGCGGCAAAGAAGGCGTCTGGCTGTTCACTCTGGATGCGCCCAGCATGCAGCCCTTCCTCAAGTTCGCCGACCGTCGCGATCTGCGCGAACAACTCATGAAAGCTTTTTCCACGGTGGCAAGTCGCAGCAACGAACACGACAACCGTGGAATCGTCAAAGACATAGCGCATCTGCGCTACCGCCGCGCCCGCCTGCTTGGGTTTGAATCACACGCGCACTTTGTCCTGGCCGAACGCATGGCGCGCACGCCGGAGAACGTTTCGACCTTCCTGGACGAACTGTTTGAAAAAGCCAAGGACAAAGCCGCCGGGGAAGTGGCCGAGCTGGAGAATATCCAGCACGAATTTGACGGACGCCGCGATCTGCAGCGTTGGGACTACGCCTATTTTGCCGAGAAACATCGCAAACGCGTTCTCGACATCGACGAAAATGCGCTGCGCCCCTACTTTCAGCTGGAGCGCTGCATTGAGGGCATGTTTACCGTCGCAAACAAACTCTACGGCCTGGCCTTTGAGCGCCGCATGGACATCGAAGTGTACCACCGCGATGTGCACGTGTACAAAGTCAGCAACGAAGCCGACGGTTCGCTGGTGGGCATTCTCTACGCCGACTTTTTCCCGCGTGCCGGCAAACGCAACGGCGCCTGGATGACGACCTATCGCTCGCAGTGTCTGCGCAACGGACAGGACCAGCGCCCGCACATCTCGATCGTGTGCAATTTTACGCCTCCGTCGTCCGGCAAACCGGCTTTGCTCTCCTTTGACGAGGTCAATACGCTCTTCCACGAATTTGGACACGCGCTGCACGGCCTGTTGTCCAACTGCCGCTACCGCCAGCATTCCGGCGTCAGCGTCTACCGCGATTTCGTGGAACTGCCTTCGCAGGTGATGGAGTGCTGGCTGACGGAGCGCGAGTGCCTGGATCTGTTTGCCGCGCACTATGAGTCGGGCGAAAAACTGCCGGCGGAGCTGGTGGAGAAGATTCAGAAATCGGAAAAAATGAATCAGGGTTATGCCATCCTGCGACAGATCAGTTTGGGAGTTCTGGATCTGTCCTGGCACACGCGCAGCTCGGACGAGGTACACGACGTTGAGCAGTTTGAGCGCGATGTGACGCGCAAGCTGGAGGTCCTGCCGCACATTGCGCACAGCAATCTCAGTTGTCGTTTTTCTCACATCTTCCGCGGCGGGTACTCAGCCGGTTACTACGGCTATAAATGGGCTGAAGTCCTGGCCGCCGACGCCTTTGAGTTCTTCAAGGAAGCCGGAATTTTTAACCGTGAAATAGCGGCCAAATTCCGCGAGCACATCCTTTCAAAGGGCGGCAGCGTGGATCCGATGGTGCTGTACAAGCGCTTCCGCGGACGCGAAGCCAACATGGACGCTCTGCTGCGCCGTGCGGGACTGAGCTGAGTTGGTAATGCCTTCTCTGCAAAACCCTTTTTGCTTGCCATCGAGTTTCGGGTTTGTTAAACAAGTCAATCCAAGAGCCGGCCGCCGCGGTGCGGCTCTTGTTGTTTTTGTGTCGAAAGATGCACGATTACATCACGTCAATCAGGTAAAGTACGAATGAACGCAGACAGTCAGAAATTTCTGGAAGCATACTTAAACAATGCTTCACCTACCGGGTACGAGTCTTCCGGTCAACAAATGTGGCTCGAGTATCTGCAGCCGTATTGCGACGAGCATTTCAGCGATGTCTATGGTACGGCTGTCGCCGTTGTTAACCCCGGCGCGGACTACAAGGTTGTTATTGAGGCGCATGCAGACGAGATCTCCTGGTATGTTAATCATATCACGGATGAAGGCTATATCTACGTGATTCGCAACGGCGGGTCCGATCATCAGATTGCGCCGTCCAAACGCGTTAACTTCCACACGGAAAAAGGTCTGGTAAAAGGCGTGTTCGGCTGGCCTGCAATTCACGTGCGCAGTCGTGAAAAAGAAGAAACGCCGACGTTGAAGAACATTTTCATCGACATCGGCTGCTCGTCGCGCAAGGAAGTGGAAGAAGCCGGCGTGCGCGTCGGTACCGTAGCGACCTTTGACGACGAAATGATGATGTTAAACAATCGCTACGTCGTGGGCCGCGCTCTGGACAACCGCATCGGCGGCTTCATGATTGCCGAGACGGCGCGCCGTCTGAAAGAAGAGAACATCAAACTGCCCTACAGTTTGTACGTGGTCAACGCCGTGCAGGAAGAAGTCGGCCTGCGCGGAGCCGAAATGATTTCGCGTCGCATCAAACCGGACGTCGCCGTTGTTACGGACGTCTGCCACGACACCCAGTCGCCGATGTACGACAAAATCACGCAGGGCGACCTTAGCTCGGGCAAGGGGCCGGTTCTGACCTGGGGCCCGGCGGTGCAGAACAACCTGCTGAAAATGCTGTGCGACACGGCCGACAACAACTCGATCAAGTATCAGCGTGCCGCTGCGTCCCGCGTTACCGGCACTGATACGGACGCCTTTGCCTACTCCGCGGAAGGCGTTGCTTCGGCCCTGATCTCTCTGCCGCTGAAATACATGCACACGACGGTTGAAATGGCGCATGTGGACGACATCGAAAGCGTGATTAATCTCATGAAGGAATTCCTGGTTGCGCTGCCGGCCGGCCACGATTTCCGCTATTTCTGAGCGTGAAATTCGATTGAACCGGGGCCGTGAAAACATTTTCACGGCCTTGTGCGTCTATCGGCCGGTCCGGGGCAGACAGACGGGAAAGCGGCGCACAGTCGGGCACAGGCTGCGGCGCGCCAATCAGCAGCAGTTCAGACTTTACAGGCATTGTACGAGTGATTGAGGAAGCGCGGGACCAACGCACAATCGTAAGTTTTCAGGCGCACTTTGGATACGCGTCGCCGGAGGGGCTTCCCCCCGGTGCGGCGATGTCCGATTTCCTGGAATCGGAGTTGAATGCCCGCGGCTTGCTGGTGGACGCCCGTCGGAACACGGAAGACTCACACGTTTTCCACGTCATTTCCGGTTCGCGGCGTTTTGGGTTGCTGCTCGGTTTGATCGAAGACGATGAACGAGAGTGGCTGGTTCTGACCTATTCGCGGCTTGGCCGCGTACGGCGTATGTTCGGCGCCCGCGACAACGATGAATACAGAGCCATGCTGGCCGCGATTCACGAAGTTCTGCTGGCGGACGAACGCTTCTCCAATGTGCGCTGGTACACGGAGCAGGGCTGGCATGATGACCCGCTCGACGCCTGGAAAAGTCTGCCATTCGAAACAAATTCCGATTATAATTAGCATAGCGCGGAAAATGTGTTGGCCATATTGGAAAATCGATTATTTTGGCCGGAATTGCGCGGCGGGACAGCGCGTCGCACCTCACATTGAGCGTTTAGGGAGTTGGGCTTACTATGGCGAGGATGGAACTCGACGAGCTTGTAGAACTTGAAACCATGCCGGAAATCGACGGCCTGGTGTTTCGCCGTTATCGCGGAGCGGAAGATGCCACCGCGCTGGCCCAGGTAAAAGAATCCGGAGCAAAGAAGGACCGAATCGATCCGCTTTCCTCCGTGGAATCCCTGCCGGATGCGGAAACCATCAAGGAAGCCTTGCGCTACAAGGATCCGCTCGACACCCTGCTGGCGGAAGTCAACGGACAGATCGTTGCCTTTGCCTATATGCTGTGGTGGACGGAAGATACCGGAGTCTGGGTCTACCAGGTTAACTTCTCAATCATGCCCGACTGGCGCGGACACAAGATCGGTGAAGCTCTGCTGGACTGGGCCGAGAATCGCTCCCGCGAACTGGCCGAAGTTCACCCGACGGGCGGCCGCGTGCTTGTGGCGGCCAACGCCACCAACGCCGAAAAAGACGCCGTCAAACTGCTTAAACAACAAGGTTATACGCCGCGTTTTCGCCTCGACGAATACCGCTTTGACCGCTTCCGCAGTCTAAACGACCGCGAAGTGCCCGTTCCGGAATCGTTTACCATTAAACCGATTGAAGTCGAGCACTACCAGGAAATCTGGAAAGCTCATACAGACGCTTTCGGTCACGACAGTTCCGGCGACATTCGCACCAAAGAAGACTACCGCAAACTGTTTGAATCGCCGGACTTTGACCAGGATCTCTGGCGCGTAGCCTGGGTGGGAAAACAGGTGGCCGGCATCATCGAGTGCACCGTAAATGAACGCCGCGGCGAACTGGCCGACCTCTGCGTGCGTCCTTCCTGGCGTCGCAACGGCCTGGCAAAAGCGCTGGTAAACGAAGCGCTGAAAGCCCTGCGTGAGAAGGGAATTAAACACCTGTATGTCAACACGCGCTCGGACAACAGATTCGGTGCCGGAGAGATGTACAAGAATCTTGGCTTCAAACTCCGCAAGGTATTTACTCGATTCGTCAAGCCGCTCCAGAACTGACGAAACGCATCGGTCGGGGATTTACGTGAACAGCCAGCAGCGTCTGAGTTCCATCAAGACGGCATGGGTCGCCGGCTATCTGTATGCCGGTTTTCGCATCCTCGAAGTACTGGTATCGTTCCTGCGCTACGGCAGTCCCGGTTATGCGTTCGACCAGTCGCAGCACAACATTATCAATGCGGTTGTGATCTTTGTGCTGTGCACAATGTTTCGCCACGGACATCGGTTTGCGATGCTACTCTTGCCGCTTGCCGCTGCATTCGGTATCGTGATGAACTACATGCGCGGCGCGTCGCTGCTGCGGCTCGGCATTGACGGGATTTTACTGGGACTTTTTATCGCCGGTGCAGTTGCCGTGTTCACGGATAAAAGCAAACGCAAAACGGATTCGTAACTCAGCGGTGGATGTTGCATCGTCGCGGTCAACCTTCCGTCGGCGAACCTCAGCCGGGTGGAGAAGCGAAGGGAGTCAAAGTCGCGGAACGTCCAGGTCGTCAATCCGCGCATCCCGCTGGTACAACGGAAAGGCACGTTCGCCACGTTAGCTGTAACGTTCAACCGATCCTTCTTGATCGCAACAACGTGTTTGATGTAGTATTCCGGTCTTCATTGCCCAAACGGTCCTGCAGATTCCGTCGTGTAAAACGCATGGCGTGCCGCGAACGTACAGGCGCAACTGATGAGGACCGCCATGAAAAACAACGGCAGCCGAGAGCGCGGCGTCAGCGTACGGGTCGCTCTCTTTGAATCTTCTATCATGTTTTTGATACAGGTTTTGCTGTATTCAACTTTTGAATTGGTCCTGTACGGCCTGAGCGAAATCCGCCTGAGCGTCTCCATTCCCACGGCCGTATTTTTTGCTGTGTGGCAATACCTCGGTATGCGTCGCGGTCTGGATTGACAGCGTTGTGATAATCGAGAGTTTGCAAGAGATGACGACGGCGGAGTTTGCAATCAGACCACGCAATTCCGGACCTTGTTGCGGACCGGCGGCCCGGTGGTTCGCTGTTTAACATCAGATTGCCTGCAAGTACTTTCGGCAGTCGTTCCTCATTTGGAGTGTAAGAGTGGAAGAGACCTGGGAATTCAACGATAAAAGTTTTGTCCTGCAGCGCCGGCCCGGCGAGACCAGCCTGCAGACACTGCGCGCCTGGAACAGCTCGGATGAATATCTGCTGCAGCAATTTGCCGAAAGCAAAGTCGCGCCCGACGCATCGGTGCTCGTTGTCCAGGATCACTTTGGAGCGCTTGCGCTGCACACCTGGGAACACAAACCGTTATTGTTGACCGACTCGCTGATGGCCGAGCAGGTGACCAAAAGCAATCTGCAGGCCAACGGCATCGACCCCGCCGGTCTGCAATTCACCGACCCGCTGACGTTTGCCGCTGAAAAACGCGAGCGGCCGTTTGACGTTGTCCTGCTAAAAATTCCGCGGCAACGCGAGTATCTGCGCATGCTGCTGCACATTATTCGGCCGCATTTGAACGAAAACACGCTTTTTCTGGCGGCGGGCATGGTTAAACACGTTGCGCCCGACGCGCGCAAGGACATGGCAGATATCATCGGCGCGAGTGAAGTCATGCGCGTCTGGAAAAAAGCAATTGTCATTCGCTGTACGTTTGAGCCAAACCGCATCATTCCCGAAGCGCAGTTCCGCGAGAGTTTTAAACTGCCTGAGCTGGACCGCACGCTCTGCGCCTGGCCGTCGGTTTTTGCCGCGGGCAAACTGGATATGGGCACGCGTCTGTTGATGGAATTCATGCCCTCGTCCAATGACGTCAAAACCATTGCCGATCTGGGCTGCGGCAGCGGGGTGCTGTCCATAGCGGCGGCGCGAACCTATCCCGCCGCCAAGATTATTGCTGTGGATGAGTCGGCTCTGGCTGTTGCTTCGCTGCGCGCCGGCCTGGAACAAAACAGCGACCTGGAAATTGCCGTTCACCGCGCCGACGGGCTGGGAGAATTCGAAGACAGCACTTTTGACCTGGTCATCTGCAATCCGCCGTTTCACGCCGAAGCCGCGCTCAGTCTCAGCGAAACGACGCGCCTGCTGCCGGACGTGGCCCGCGCGTTGACCGACGAAGGCGAGTTCCGCATGGTCGGCCGCACGAGCATGCCGTATGTGCGCCATCTGAGCGAGTATTTCAACGAAGTCGAAACAGTAACCAAGCGCAGCGGCTTCAGCATCATTTCCGCCCGTAAACCGCGCCGTTGAGCCATGCGGTCGGCAATCGAATACCGTTGCGGACTGCAACATTGGAACGCACAATTCGTTGTTCGGCTCGTGATCCGCAATTCAACCATACTATGCCTTGTGCTGCTGCTGGCCGTGTCAGCGCCGATCGGCGCCGCGGCGCAACAGTTCGACACGTCGTTCAGCTCCGTCAGACACATCCGCATCGACCGCCCGTTTGAAGGGCTGACCATTCGACGACTGGACGCGCGATCCGCGGCGACGAGTAGCCTGAATCTGCGAGAAACCGGCTCGCGGAGCGTGATCGAACATCTCGGCGATACCCTGTTCATCAGTCTGCCGCAAGCACAAAACGACAATCCGGACCCCGGTTCGCTGCGACTGCTGTGCGCCGATGGTCTGAACATTGAAGTGCACGCCGGCAGCGGCGACCTGGACGTCTCCGGCTGGAACGGCAACATCAGCGCGGACATAGAAGCGGGGACTGCACAGTTAAGCGGCATTCAGGGAAATTTCAGTCTGAGCGGCGAGACACTGGATGTCATCATGACCAACGTCGATCACTCCAACGTCTCTGTGCGCACGCAGTACGGCACGGTCGTGCACTGCAAAACACCTTTGCGCGCGGGCAATTACAGTCTGCACAGCGTCCACGGCGACGTGCAGGTTTTTCACTATTCATCCGCCTCGTACAATCTGAACGCAGTTTCAAACGAAGGCATGGTGGACGTCTACATTGACGGCATGCAGGCGCAAACAAACCCTGCGACCTCGGCTTCCACAGCACAGGGCGTCGTCGGAACGGGAGCCGCCGCCCTTGATCTTCAGTCGACCGACGGGTTCATCACGATAGCGCTGGACGTAGCTCCTTCGGTCAATCTCCAGTTGCCGCAGCACGGCATGCAGCAAGGTCCGGCGCGCCGCGGCGCATATTTCCAGGCGCCGCACTTTTTTGGCTGTCCCTGCCATTCCGGCCCTCCGATTGTCCCTTCACTCGAAAACTGACCTGCTGCGCGCCGACCTGGCGCTTGTGCACTTCTGACTCTTTTGTTTGTCAGCGGGTGAGATGTGCCATTTCTGCGGGAGGGAGTAAAGGAGAGTTGTGTTCTCAGCCGGATTACGTATAACTATGTAGGAGTTGTGTGCCGGGGCACACCGCTCCAAAACTTATCGTGCCAAAAATCTCAAATCTGCGATTTTCTGTCAATCTTCAAGCTCTGGAGACCTCAACGCGGCGCAAAACTCAAAGAACGTGCGTTGATAGATGCTGAACGTCCTCAACCCCAAACCACCGAGTCAGAAGTCTGTCTGAAATATCACTGTCGCGCCGCGCGCCGCGGCGGCTTCAGCGGCAAGCGACGCAAGTCTCAAATATCTGCTGCCGAAGACTGACGTGTAACGCGCGCCATCTCACAAAAATCTCGACCGTTTCAGCTTGAAATCCGTGTGATTTGCGACAAAGACGAACAAAATTTTCTTGAGTGGATTTGAAAGGGAACTGTACGGGCCTTCAGTTTGTCCAGCCTGCATCGAGAGCGCGCCGCGAGTTGAAATCGAACGACGGGCGGAAGTGCGGTCGGCGCCGTGCGAACAACAAATGAGGAATGGCTCCAACCTTGCGTCCGTCGCGATGTACTTGGCGTATCCAATCCGAAAAATTTTGCCGTGGGATGCAACAAAATTGAAATCGCAGGATTATGTTTTTGTGAATTCCGCCAACTGCGGTTGTCTTACTGCATCCATTTGTCCATGTTGACGTTCCGGAGATTCGGGTGCCGTTGTTCCGCTCAAAAACGGGGCTTACCACGGCGTCCGGGTTGAACCACGGCGCATCGCACACACACACAGACCTTGAAATTCATGAATGCAGGCGTTCATCTTGAGGAATTGCATCAGGAACTGCAGGCAGCCGACGGCGGACGTCGTATTGTCCTGCTAAACCAGATTGCACGCGAAACGATGGCGGTCGATGCCAAACGCGGTGCTGAACTGGCGCAGGAAGCCGTGCTCCTGGCCCGCAAAATGATCAACGAGGGCGAATCCGGTGGAGCGCAGGGCATGACCACCGCCCTCATGTTAAAAGCCATCTGCCAGAACAAACAGGGCCACACTTCCGAAGCGCTCGAAACGCTGGATGAAGCCATGGTGCAGTTTGCCGAGATGGACGACCGCGAAGGCGAGGCCGGCGCGTTAAACAATTTCGGCAACGTTTACCTCTCCATTGGCGACTACCCACGCGCCCTCGAACATTATCTGCGCAGCCTGGCAATCAAAACCGAGCTGGGGAAACGCCACGCCGGCACCTTGCGCAATATCGGCATTGTCTACCAGCACCTGGGCGACTATTCCAATGCCCTTGACCACCACGTTTCCAGCTGTGAACTCCTGCGTGAAAACGGCGACCGCCGCGGTGAAGCGCGCGCCCTGATTTCCGTCGGCCATGTATACGAACTGCTCGACAATCACGGCGCCGCCCTGGAACACTACTACAATGCATATGAAATTATCCGCGAAGCGGATTTGCTGGACGAAGAAGCGCGCGTGCTGGGAAATATCGGCAGTATTCACGCCAAGGGGCGGCGCTATGACGAAGCACTGCAGTTTTTCCAACGCAGCCTCGCGATTAAACGCCGCGTCGGCGATGTTCACAGTCAGGCCAACCTTCTGTTAAACATCGGACTGGTCTATGTGCATCGCGGCGAACTGGACCGCGCCCTGCCGCAGTTTGGCCAGAGCCTGGCGATTAAACGCCGGACGGGCAACCGACTGGGCGAAGCTGAAGCGCTGCACGCGCTGGGTGTCTTAAACGGTCGTCGCGATTTTTCCGGTTACGATCCAAAACTGGCGCTGGAGCAACTGCAACAAGCGCTGGACATCGCCGAGAAACTTCAGGCCAAACGCCTGGTCTACGATGTTAAACACTCGCTGGCCGAACTCTACGAGCAGCGCGGCGAGTTCGAACAGGCGCTGGCCGAATACCGCAGTTTCCACCTGCTAAAAGAAGAGTTGCACGGCAGCGACCGCGATAAAAAACTGCGCGACTTGCAGACGGTGCATCAGGTTGAATCGGCGCGCAAAGAAGCGGAAATTTATCGGCTGCGCAATGTGGAGCTCGCCTCCCTGAACGAAGACCTGCGCAGAGAAAAGTCGCGGGCGGACATGCTTAACGCCCACCTGCAGGATGTTAACAGCAATCTGGAAAAGATTGTTAACGAAAAGAATGAATTTCTGGGCATCGTGGCGCACGACCTGCGCAATCCGCTGGCCAACATCGTGCTTTCCGCTTCCATGGTTAACAATTATCGCGGTCGCATGACTTCCGCCGATATAGGGCGGGAGATGGACAAGATTGAACTCACCGCCACGCACCTGAAAGACATCGTGGCCAACCTGCTGGACCTCAATAAACTGGACAGCGGCGCACGCGCCATGGAGCAATCGCAGATTGACGTGCACAAGTTGATGCTCACGCTGGTGACGCTGCATCGCGATCGCGCGGCGGTTAAACACATTCGGCTGGATTATGAGCCGGGCGACATTCGCCACGCCGTGGCCCGCGCGGACAAACAGGCTTTCCAGCAGTCGATTGAAAACATCATTTCAAACGCCATCAAGTACTCGCCGCCGGGCAAACGCGTGAGTATTCGGCTGAGCCGGAGCGAGCCCGCGCCGGGCGAGGCCCGCTATAACATTCACGTGCGCGATGAAGGGCCGGGAATTCCGGCGGACGAACGCCAGCGTCTGTTTGAGAAATTTGCGCGCCTCTCCAGCAAACCAACCGGCGGCGAACACTCGGTCGGGCTGGGGCTGTACATCACCAAACGCCTGATGAACGAAATGCGGGGCGACGTAAGTTTTCTGGCTCCGTCGGGCGGCGGCGCTGAGTTTGTGCTTTCGATTCCCGCTTGTTAATCTTCCGGCGATTCCCGGGGTTGGTCTGACAAAATCGGCATGGGAACCGGCGTCCTGCAACCGGCCTCGTTCTGTCGTGTCTTAAACGGCATCGAATTCTGTTAGACCGATTCGGGAGACCTCGTGCATTCTGACCTGCGTCACTCCATTCGCCTCCTCCTGTTTGTTTCTTCTGTTTTGTTAGTGGGTGCGGCATCTCTGCGCGCTCAGGTGCTGCGCGTCTACGATGTGGACGCCTCCAATTTTCCCATGGTGAGCGCGGAATTCGACTACTACGCCACCGGAGGCGCGCGCATCGAAGTGCCGCGGGATTCCTTCCTCGTACGCGAATTTGTCGATGCTCTGCCGATTGAAGTTTTTGACTGTCCGCAACAAATCGAACCGGAAGTCTTGTCGGCCGTCCTGATGATCGACGCTTCCTCATCGATGAACCAGGCCGGCAAACTGCAAATGGCGCAGTCCGCTGCGCGCGCCTGGATAGACGCCATGCCGCTCGGTCCCGGCGAATGTGCGCTGGGCGTCTTTTCCGAATCCAACACAATTCTGCAGGACTTCACGACGAACCGCGCTGCGCTGTTGAGCGCCGTCGACGGCATTACAACCCAGGGCGGAACCCAGTTTGACGCGGCGTTTACGGCGCAACCCGGCGGCGCGCTGGTTGTGGCCGAAAGCGGCATCAATAAACGCGTTGTGGTGCTGATCACCGACGGCGACGCCGACGGCAACCGCGACGAGATTATCGCGGCCGCGCAGAGCGCCGGTGCAACTGTTTTCTGCGTGTCGATCGGCATCGATATTCCACCGATCCTGTTCGACATCGCCGATGCCACCGGCGGGGAGGTGTTTGACAACGTGACCTCGCTGGACGAGGCGTCCGACACTTTTGTGCGCATTCTGCGTCTGGCGCAGGAAGTCGAGCCCTGTAAAATCACCTGGCGCAGCGGTCCGGCCTGCGAGACGGTGCGCGAGCCTCTGATTTCGATTCCGACGCTCGGCGCGGTGGCGTTTGGACACTACAACGCGCCGCCCGAATCCATTCCACTTCTGCTTGTGAACCCGGCGCGCCTCGACTTCGGCCCTGTGCCGCCGCCGCAGTTTGATCAGAAGCAGGTGGAACTGCGCGCCCAGGCGCAAGAAATGACGATCAACTCAATCAACGTTTTTCACCCGGACTATTCCATCGTCGACTGGGGCGGCACTGCGCCGCCCTTTACCCTGGCGCCGGACGAGAGCCGGATACTGACGGTTGAATTCAGACCGGCGGATTCGTCCTTCAGCGGTCATGAGTTTGAGCTTGAAGCGGAAGGTCCGTGCAATGTCTCGGGTATTACCGTGTTCGGCGGTTTTCCAGGTATAAAACCGAAAATCCCGACACTCAAAGTGACTGTCCCCAACGGCGGCGAAATGTTTGCCGCAGGCGAAACCATTGAAGTGTCGTGGACCGGCGTTCCGCGCCGCGACTCGCTTCGGCTGGAGCTGAGCACCAACAACGGCGACGACTGGACGCGCATCACGGAGTATGCATCCGGCCTCTCGCACGAACTCAAACTGCCCAATACGGTCAGCGACGAATGCCTTGTCCGCCTGAGCCAGGGCGCTGTGCCCGAGGATATTTACAACGGCTGGGCCTGGGCGCGCCGCGGCGGCGGTTTCTCGTCCTTTGCCGAAGAAATGCGCGATATCTGTCTGGACAGCACCGGCAATATCTACGCCGTCGGCAGCTTTTTTGGCGACGGCGACTTTGCGGGCACGGACATCTCCGCGAGCGGTTCTTCCGACATATTTCTGGTCAAGCTGCGGCCCGACGGCAGTCTGGCCTGGGTGCGCAATTTCGGCAGTCGCGAAGGCGATGACGGCATCGCGGTAGGCTGCGACGCCGAGGGCAATGTCTATGTGGGCGGCGAGCAGCGGCTCAGTTTTTTGCTGGACGGCAAGGCCTTCGGTGGTCCCGGCGGCATTGATCTGTTTCTGGCCAAGTTCAACAGCAGCGGCACGGCCCAGTGGATCAGCGGCGGCGGCGGGCCGCTGAGCGACGATTTCGGCGACATGGTGGTAACGCCGGACGGGCGCGTCTACATGTGCGGCAGCGTGGTTGGCGAGGCGACATTTGGCGAGGCGACGATCGGTTCGGCCGGCAGCGGTGCGATCTTTGTGGCGCAGTACGCCACCGACGGTTCGCTGAACTGGATCAATGCCAACGAAGGCAATTTCAGTTTTCACGCGCGCAAAATGGACCTCGGTACGGACGGCGAACTCGTCATGGCGGGTTCTCTGCTCTCGAATGAAATGCTCGACGGCATCGCTCTCGATGTGCGCGGCGGGGCGGACATCTTTATGGCGCGGCTCAATCCGGACAACGGCAAGGCGCAGAGCGCCATGGTTCTGGGCGGGACGGGCAACGAGTTTATTGCTGCCATTGCCGTTGATCCGGCGGGCAATGTGAGCGTCGCCGGAAATTTTGACGCCCCCCTCGACCTGGGAACGGGCGCGCTGGTCAGCCGCGGCGGGACCGACTTTTTTGTGGCGCAGTTCGACGCCGCGGACCAGCCGCGCTGGAGTATGCGCGGCGGCGGCGCGATGGATGACGGCGCCGATGATCTGCGCGCCTCGCCAGACGGAACGCTGCACATGGTGGGAACTGCGGAAGAGACGTTTGACCTGAACGGCGAAGCGGGGCAGGCCGAAGGACGCGATATTTTGGTCGCCGAGCTGACGCCCGACGGCGAGCTTGAGTGGCTGCGCAGCGTGGGCGGCCGGTTTACACAGCGCGCACGCGGCGTGGTCTACGACCAGAGCGATCGGCTGTACTTTGCCGGCGAATTCGTGTTTTCAACGGCGATCGGCGCGGACAGCCTGCGAGCCCTGGGCAACGGCGACGCCATGGTGGCGGCGATGCGCATCAACCTGAAAGCCGCGCAGACGGATGTCTCCGACAATCTCTGGTCCATCGTCGCGCCGCGGTTCGTCGCCAAAGTGATTGACATGGGCGTGCTTTCGCTCGGAACGCGGCGCGACTCTACGGTTGCAGACTGGCTTGAAAATGTGGGCGTTTTCGGCATGATCATCGATTCGATCAGGATTGAGGGTCCGAATGCCGAGGACTTTGCACTGCTTTCGGACGTGCCGGCCGAGCTTTCGGCATCGGCCTCACTGGATATTCAACTGGAATTTGTTCCGTCGGCGGTCGGCCTGCGGCGCGCCGAGATCGCCGTGTATGCCGCCGGACTTGAGCGCCATTTTGAGCTGATCGGCCGGGCGGTGCAGGCCAAACTGGGTCTGGTTTTCGACGATGATGTCATAGACTTCGGCGCAGTGGCGCTTAGCCGCACGCGAACACTGGTGCAGCGCTCGACGGTTGTCAACGTGAGCAGCGATGTCATAGAGTTTGATGCCATTCTGATCGAAGAAGCCGGCGGCGGTCAGTTCAGCGTGGAGCTGCCCGACCCGCCCGTGCGGCTGGCGCCGGGCGAATCGCTGGAGCTCGATCTGAGTTTTACGCCGACGCGCCGCGGCCGCGGCAGCGCCGATCTTCTGTTTTATTGCGGCGGTCTGGCCGGGCCCGTGCGCCTGCCGATGGCCGGCGTCGGGCTGGACGACATTGTGCTGATTCCCGATTTCAGCGCGGCGGCGGGTGAAGAACGCACGCTCGAACTGCGCCTGGGGCGGCCTCTGTCGGCGGTGGAAGCCGCGAGCATCGCGTCGTTCCGCGCCCGCATCGAATTCAGCAGCGATCTGCTCGTGCCGCGCAACGGCGTCGGCAGTGTCTCCGCGGGCGTCCGCAGCATCGAAGTAAGCGGCAGCCCGGCTGAGGGCGACGTCGTGCTGGCGCAGATCACAGTTGTGGCGGCGCTGGGCGCGGCGGCACAGACGCCGCTGGTAATTGCCGAGCTGGAGTGGCTCGACGACGAAGGCGAAGTTTTCGATCCGGGATTTGCCGAAGTGGACGGCGTCTTTGAGCTGGTCGGCATGTGCGAGGTCGGCGGTACCCGGCTGTTCAGCAGCGGCGCGGGTGCGGCGGCGCTGACGGTTCCGCAGCCGAATCCCGCGGCCCACAGCACGACACTGCGCGTGCATCTGATCGAAGCCGGTGAACACAGGCTGGAAATCTATTCGATACGCGGCGAACTTGAGCGCCGCCGACGGCTGGCGACGGACGGGCCGGGCGCGTATGATCTGACGCTCGACTGCTCCGGGCTGCCCAATGGTCGTTACATCGTTGTGGTGCGCACGCCGACGCAGGTCCTGCAACGGCAACTGGACGTGCGGCGTTGAGCCTCGGCGCCGACACGGCGGCTGTGTACCGACACCTGCGGGACTAACAAGAAAATCATGTCAGGGGAAAGGTTGCATCGGTAAAATCACCAAAAGCGGAGAAGGCGGCAGCGCATGTCCGGCGTTGTTGACTGATTGGTCGTCCGCACGAAAAAGCGTAAATTCGCCGCGTTTATATTCAGGCAAGCTAAGATCTCTCCGCTTAACTTGTTGATCTGGCACAGGAGCGGGACCGTGACCCGCCGGAGCATTCCGGGAATACAATGAAAGTTATCGATCAGCTGGCGAAAGCTAAGAGCACGCTGTTTTCCTTTGAAGTGATACCGCCGCTGAAAGGCGAGAGCATTCAGTCGATTTACGACGGCATTGATCCGCTGATTGAATTCAACCCGATGTCGATCAATGTGACGTATCACCGCGAGGAGTTCAGCTACCGCAAAATGCCGGACGGATTGTTAAAACGCATGACGGTGCGCAAACGGCCGGGGACGGTCGGCATTTCCGCCGCATTAAAATTCCGCTACGGCGTAGAGCCTGTGCCGCACCTGATTTGCGGTGGATTTACGCGGGAGGAAACGGAAAACGCCCTGATTGACCTGGACTTCCTGGGCATCAAAAACGTTCTGGCGCTGCGCGGCGATCCGCAGAAAAATGAGCGGGTGTTTGTGCCCGAAACGGAAGGTCACACTTATGCGCTGGACCTGATTAAACAAATCGACGCCTTAAACAAAGGCATCTACCTGCACGAGGATATGAAGAACGCCAACCCGACGGACTTCTGTATCGGTGTGGCGGGTTACCCGGAAAAGCACTTTGAATCGCCCAATGTCGAGTTCGATCTGCTTAATCTGAAGAAAAAAATCGACGCCGGCGCCGACTACATCGTAACCCAGCTTTTTTACGATAATCAGCGCTTTTTTGAGTTTGAGCGCCGTTGTCGCGACCTGGGAATCGGTGTTCCAATTATTCCCGGCATCAAGATTCTTTCGACAAAACGACATTTGAATTTTTTGCCAAGTTATTTTCACACTACATTGCCGGAAGATTTGTCGCGGGCGGTACTGGCCTGCAAGGACAACAAAGAGGTTCGGGAGGTGGGAATTGAGTGGGCGACAGCGCAATGCCGCGAGCTGCGCGAGCATGGCGTTCCATGTATCCATTTTTACACCATGGGTCGGTCCCATGCCACACGGCGCGTAGCCGAGGCAATTTATTGACCCGATGATTCGCCTGCACGGGTAACACGGTTCGGCCGATCCCGGAAGAAAATCCACACACCGGCGCGGCGTCGTACTGCGAGCCCACGATGCCGATCTTTCACTGCATTCCTTGTCCTGCAATGGATACAGAGGACGGAACTACCTATGAAAGTCGAGAACAAACGGGGCAGTTTGCTGAAGCGACCCGGCGGCGAAAACACCGGCGGCGACGATTTCCGATTTGCGGAGGAGTTATTGAACGTATCACCGGAGGAAGCGCGCGAGGAGTTTGACAGGCTCTACACTTCCGCGCGGCAGTCCCGCAACCCGGCCGATCAGGCGCGCGCCGCTCTCGGCATCGCCCGCGCCGCATCACTTTCCGACAAAATAGACGTGGCCATCCGCCATGGGCGCGAAGCCGCACAGCTGTATCAGATGCTCGGCGACCACGCCGGGGAAGGCCGCGCCGCGATAGAAATTGGCGTCATTCACCTGCGCCACCAACAGATGAGCCAGGCCCTGATGGAGTTTGAGCGCGGTCTGCGTCTCTACGAACAGGCCGACCAGGCGCGCGGCATCGCCAATGCCCACGGCAACCTGGGGCTGGTGCATTACGAACTGCACAGCTTTGACAAGGCGCTGCACCACTACGTGCAGGCGGCGCGCATATTTGCCGAAACCGAATCGACCTACCCGCTCTCTTCGATTTATTCCAACATCGCTTTGTTGTTCAAGGACGTGCGTCAGTACGACAGCGCCCTGCGCTACATCGACAAGGCGATCGAAATCCTGCCGAAGGACAGCGATCCCGACGACCGCTCGCGTCTGATCGGCAACCGCGGCGCCATCCTGCTGGATATGGACCGGCTGGACGAAGCGATGGCTGCTTTTCTGGAATCGCTCAAGTACATTCGCGTGGTCGGCAACTTCTACATTGAAGGCCGCATGAATGAGAACATCGGGGAGGTGCACCTCAAGCGCAAGGACTATGACGCGGCGCTCGAATCTTATCGCACCTACCTGAGTCTGGTCCGCAAAATGGAGAACGGCAGGGATGCGGAGGCGGAAGCGCTGCACAGCCTGGCGTCGATGTTGAGCGTGGCGGGCAAGATTGATGAAGCCGAGCAGGCGCTGCGGAAAGCCTGGCGCATCTGGGCCGGACTGGACTCGGATAGCGGTCAGGCCAAAGCCTGCTACGCGCTGGCGAAATTGTTTGAGGATCAGCAGAAGCTTGAACAGGCCGAGGAGTTTGTGCGTTCGGCCAAAGTCTTTGTTTCCACCGCGCTCGACCCGATGTTGAGCGCCGATATATGTCTCATGCTGACTCGTTTTGCCGAGCGCAGCGGCGACTACGAGCGCGCCTACCGCGAATACCGCGAGCATCACGACGCCCTCAAAGGCACGCAGAAGCGCCTGCAACGCTCGATCGAAGCGCTGTTGAAAATGCAACTGGCGCTCAACCCGCTGATTGAAGATAAGCGCGGCTGATTTTACCCTGGCGCGGCAGATTTTACCTGCGGCAGCATGATTTTCCTGTTCGTCGGCGAGTGGGAAACTGAAGGTCATTGCACCCGCCGGAAGTCCATGCGGCGCACTACACCAGGCCGCGGGCGTGCCACTCCGTGTAAATGGAATTCATCGGATTTTTGGTGATTTTATGCTCCAGCCAGATGCGCAATTCCACGATGCCCAGCGGTCCGTCGGGCCGCCCCACCTGGGGATAGATCTCGTCGATGGTCGCTCTGATTTCCAGGTAGCGTTTCTGTCGTTCCTCACCCTGCTGCGTCTTGCCCAGATCGCATAGTTTCTTGATCAGCTCGGCTTCGCCGTCGTGCAGCAGTCTGGACTTGCGCAGCGCGCGTTTGATGCTGCGGTAGAGGTTGTCGGGCATCTCGCTGTCAAACAGTTCAAAGTAGATCACCGGCTGGATCAGGAAGGCAAACTTGATGATGTCCTGGCGGTAGTTGCTGTTGTTTTCCCGCAGAATGCGGTTCATCCATTCCAGCGTCTGGTCGTAGCGCTCGCACATGAACATCAGCATGGCCAGGTTGTGATAGATCGTCAGAAGGCGCGCCGAGGTAAAGTGCTCGGCGTAGTGTTCCATCAGATCTTCAAAGGCGGGCACCAGCTTGAGCGCCTCGTCCAGATGCGGGATGTTCATCTGCAGCTGTAGCCGCAGGTTGAGCAATGTGTGCTCCTTGACGAAGGCTTCGTCGGCCGTGCGTGTTTTGACTTTTTCCAGTTTGGCCAGGATTCCGGCCAGCTCCTCCAGCTCGCCGCGGCGGATCAGCAGGCCCGCGTAATTGTAGAGCAAGGTAACAAAACGGCGCGGGTATTCGCGCGCCATGAAGTTGTGTTCCTCCCACAGGCTGATCTGATGCAGGTAGTGTTCCGAGGCCGTGATCATGTCGCCTTTGCTGAAAGCGTCGAGCACGCGAATCTGATGAAACAGCCGCTTGGCCTCAAATGTCATGGCCTGCTCCGGCGTACTCATTTTCTCGGATGAGAGGCCTTCCACCAGGCGTTCAATCTTTTCATCGCTGTTGCTGAAGTTGGCGTTGACCAGCTGGAACATCTGGTCGTAGAGATTGCGGTAGAAATTCAGGTTGGCCAGTTTCTCGACAATCTCATGTGCGTCGCTGTTGATGTCTTCCAGACAGCGCGTCAGGTTCTGGCGCGGCGCATTCTGGATGCAGGTGCGCTCCACTTCCAGAATGCGAAGCATTTCCGGCAGCAGCTCGTAGCTGCGCGCGATCTTGGTGGCTTTCTCCAGGCGTTTGATCGCCTGGGCGTAGAGCGATTTTTCCAGCAGGATGCGCGCCTCCTCTTCGTAGGCAATGACCAGATTGCGCGCGCCCTGGTCGTAGCGCGTCATGCGCAGGACTTTCAACAGGGTGGTGTAGAGGTAGCGCTTTTCCGACGGCAGGTTCCGCAGCAGTTTGGTGCCCTTGAATTGCTCGCGCAGTTCATCCTCGTCGTACTCTTCCATTGAACTGATGCTGCGGAAGAGTTTGACGTAGTTGGTCGGGCCGTCGCGATGGCCGGCGGCGTGTTTGCTGAAGTGCCGTTTTTCATCGCGGCGCATGGAGGAAACAAGTTGAAAGAGAATATCTCCGGTACTCATACAGGGGCCCTGACTGAGAGATCGTATAGCCGCCGACTGCACTGTGCTCAGCAGTTGAAACGGCGGCGGGGTCGGGGGCACAAAGATAGAAGATGAAAACTCCACGGACAATTGAATTTATCACTCGTTTGCATTTTACATTTTCCATAAATTTGACTTTTCCATGACGCTCTTATCGGTCGTTCCCTGGCCGACGATACCAATCTGCCACTGCCGGTGTCGCCGCCCATAAAGATTACACAAACCGACATCAGACATGGAATGAACCATAAAGCGCCGTTTTTGGCTCAAAAAAGGCGCATTTGTGCTCCGCTCGTTCACGGCGGACACAGCAATGCCGTGCCGATTCCGGATTCGCGGACGGCGCCGGCACGGCGGTCAGGCAGGTACAATCAGTCGTGTTCTTCCTTCTTTGTTTTCCCATTTTTACGGCAATCTTGTTTTGACGCAGGTTGCCGCGCCGCTTATCTTCAAGCGTGAATGTAAGGGCATAAGTGGTGTTGCAACGATTGATGATGGTACATGCCTGGAGTAAACGCAAGGAGAAATGGTAGTTCAGGCATAACCGAGGTCACAATCGCTGCCTGTCGACGGTGCATGGCCTGATGTACACGAGCATGTGAAACTCGGCCTGGTTGAGCCGCCCGGCTGGTCTGCGGAGCGTATCGCTTTACTCCCGAACCAGATCCGATCCTGGATTCGGGATGTCGGTTGAGCGTAATTCACTGTCGTAGTGCACAGCGGAGCTTATGCTGCTGTACCCGGAGTCCGGAACATCCGGAAAAGTGGATCGGAGGCAACAAACCTTACCTTCACATTAAATGGAGATGGCAACGTTATGTCCATCAATTGCAGTTCGTTAAGCGATGTTTTGACCCTTGCGGTCGAGAACCATACGATTGTACTGGAAAACAACAAAGACCTGGTAATCACAGATTGTCAGGGAGTGGAAGTGTTTCGCTGCGATCTGGCCTTAAACCAAATCAATATGGAAGTGCGCGAAACAGCACAGAATTTCCACGAGATCGTTCTTGGATCGCCGCAGGCCCTCCCGATTGACGGTTCCGTATTTACGCGGGAAATCAATCTCGATGAGCCCGGCGCTTCAGTCGTGTTTGGCAAGGAAATCAGATTCACGGACATAGAGTATATCGGAACACATGAGATCCTTTATGACTGTGTTGTTGCTGCTCCGCCGCCGCCGTCAAACGGCATCATGGAGTATCGCTATCGCTTGAGCGAAGTCCGCCTCGGACTTCACGTCAACGGGGGCGTCATCGAGATGATTGCTCCCTGTTCAAAAACGCCCTGCGATCCGTCCGGTAACTCCGGCTTTCGCGAGAGCATGTGGCTCAAGCCAACCTGAGGAGGCATAGAAAACTGACCTGGCGGAAACGGCTTTTTTCGCCGACCTGAAAAGCCGACTTCCGCCGATCCCTGCGGGTCGCCCGTCATGAAAACTGATCTGTCGTAGATGCATTTTTCCGTATGCGGAGTTGATCAGTCGCGTTTTGGTGCTATGTCCAAGCGGAACGGGCTTCGGTGTTAACGCGCATGGCGGGCGCCGCAGATTTTTATCAGTTTTAACAGTGCGCTGTGAACTTCAGCTGTTGGCTCTGCTTCCTTTCACCCGGTGGCGGCAGTCGTTTAACGCTTCAAACCGGCCTTTCCCGGCCGTTGACACCTTCCGACTCAACAATTTTCTTCCCGGCCGCAATTGCCATAATCTGTCGGCTGCGACTGCGTCACTAGTCCGGGCGCGGGCATAAAGGCGCGATCGCCGCGTATGCCGCACTTGAATGTGCGCTCCTGGTTGAACAGTATCAGACGGGACTTTAACCATGTCTTCCAAACTGGTCCTTGGACGGATCGCGGGCATCAAAGTGGCTTTGCACTGGAGTTTTTTCCTGCTCTTGCCCTACCTGGCGTTCTCCTCGATTTCTAGTGACGGCTCCTTCTTCAGCTTTCTGATTTTGACAGCTTCCATGTTGTTGGTGTTTTTGTGTGTCTTGCTGCACGAATTTGGACACGCTTTGGCGGCGCGTCGCTACGGCATCGGCACGCGCGACATTACACTGACGCCAATCGGCGGGATAGCGCAGATTGAAAGAATGCCGGACAAACCCATGCAGGAATTTTTCGTGGCCATTGCCGGGCCGCTTGTCAACGTCGCGATTGCGCTCGTTCTGACGCCGATTATCCTGCTGACCGACGACGTTTTTGTCTGGCCGTGGACGGGTCTAAGCGGCCAGACGGGCCTGGCCGGATTCTTTTTTTACATCAACGTCATGCTCGTTCTGTTTAACATGCTGCCGGCTTTTCCGATGGACGGCGGCCGCATTCTGCGTTCGCTTCTCAGTCTGGGGCTCCGGGATTTCACCGCTTCCCGCATAGCGTCCGTCCTGGGCATTATCATTGGACTCGGGATGATCGCCTACGGCTTCATCGACAACACCTTCCTCATATTTATCGGATTGTTTGTCCTCATCCAGGCCTACTCCGAGCAGCAGGAGAGCGCACTCGTCAAGGAATTTTCCGAATCTCTCGCCGCCGAATACGCCGATGACGAATTTCACTACTACGGCGATCCGCCCGCGGAACTGACGCCCGAACTCCTCGACTCCTTCAACAACGCGCGTTACCTGCTGTTTAACCGGCCGCAGCAAAATGAAGCCGACGATCCTCTGGTGTTGATTGACCTCAATCTGTGGCGCAAACAAAATCCGCCCGGCAAACGACAATCCGGTTACCGCTTCAATCATTTTTCGGCTCCAATTGTCGCGCCGGATCAGGCCATGGACCAGGTTTTCAGAGATATGCGCAAACGGCGTCGCAATTTTGCCGTGGTCGCTTCGGAGACGGCGATTCGCGGCGTGATTGATCTTCCGGATATTTTTCTCGAACACAGCCGGCAGCGCTGACCGCGTTCACCTGCGGTGCGCTCTTACATGCCTTCTTGTTTGTCATGGTGTTGCAAACGCACATTCGACAGCGCGCCCGGTTGCTGCGCCCTGATGGTTGTGTGTGTCTGAACTGAGATGTTCGTGTGAACTCCGCGTTTGAAGACTCGAGTTTTGCCGCCGTCCTGCGGCATCGATACCCGAATATTCATCTCCGACATGGGACCCGCCGGTGCGGCGACGCCTCACAAAAAGGCTTCTCACTCCGGGGTTGGGGGTTTATCGCCCGGCGACGAACAAAATTTTTCAGAAAAACAGGCGAAAACGACCGAAATCAGCGGGGAGGCGCAATAGTTGCAGCGCCGGCGGGGATTTTACAGAATGCGCCAAAGGACGTATTTTCAGCCCGAAACGGCGATGTGCGACGAAGTGGCGACTTGAGTTTCACTTTGGCGTACTGAATTTCTGGCTTGCGGGGCATCGAAGTGACAAAACCATCCCTGAGAAACGTCGGGACAAGTGCATATCCCGGAATGATCCTGCTGCTGTGCCTGCTGTGCACGACGGCGGCGCGCTCACAATCCGTGACGACGGCCGGTTTTACGGCCAATGTCGGCCAGTGGCCCGCGGAAGTCAGGTATTGTGTGCGGACGGGCGGAATGAATGCCTGGATCACCGCGGACGGGATCGTATACGACTTTTACCGCATCAAACGGCAGGGAGTCGCAGCCACCGACTTTGAGTCCGCATCGCACAGCACGCTCGACGACGAAGAGACCAGAACGGCCGTGATCGAAGGCCACGTCCTGGAAATGCACCTGCCGCAATCGGTTGCGGAAACAGAGGGCGTCGGCAAACGCAGTGAATACCAGAACTTTTTCTATGGCAATGATCCGGCGGGGCATTTCAGCCGTGTGCCGGTCTACGATCGCGTGATACAGCGGGGCGCCGCTCCCGGCGTTGATCTGCACTACATGCTGCGCGACGGGCGGGTGCGCTACGACATTCATGCGCAGCCCTTTGCCGATGTGCGCGGCCTGCGTTTTCGGCTGGTCGGCGCGCAGGACCACCAGTTGGACGAAGACGGCAACCTCTTGCTACATACGAGTTTGGGGGAAATAGCTCACACGAATTTGTATGCATTTCAGCAGATTGGCGGCGTTCAACATGAAGTTGAATGCCGTTTTGTGTTGCAGCCCGGCGGCATCCTGGGATTTGAGGTCGGCGCCTACAATCCGGCCCACGAGCTGGTGATAGATCCGATAGTGTATTCGACGATTGTCGGCGGCAGCGCGACCGACGACCCGAACGACATTTTTGTGGACGACGACGGTGCGGCCTATGTGACCGGCGCAACGGCTTCCAACGATTTCCCGGTAACGGCGGGAGCGTATCAGACGGGGCTGATCGGGACGGAGCAGGACGTTTTTGTCTTTAAACTCGATCCCACCGGCACATCGCGCATCTGGGCGACGTTTATCGGCCACGAGTTTGAAGAATCGGGCCTGGGGGTGGCGGTTGATCCCGATGACAATGTTATCGTAGCGGGCTGGACGCAGTCGGACCGATTCCCGACGACCACGGGCGCGTACGACATGACGCAAAACGGCTCGCGCGATGCATTTGTCGTCAAGTTGAATTCGAGCTCGACGGCGCTGCTGGCCGGAACGGTCATCGGCTCGGCGGCGGCGGAAGAGTGCCGCGCGCTCGACGTGGACAGACTGGGCAACATTTACATCACCGGTTTTACCGATTCGCGCTTTTTTCCGTCGAGCGGCGACTTCCGCGGACTGCGCGAGGTGTTTGTGTGCAAATTCACGCCCGACCTGGCCAATCTGACCTGGTCGACCTTTCTGGGCGGATCCAATGTCGACATCGGGCTGGCAATCCAGGCCGACGCCGATCAGAGCGTCTTTGTCGGCGGCCGCACGGAATCGAACGACTTTGTGATGGTGAACGCCTGGGACGGCAGTCACAACGGCGGACAGGACGCTTTTCTGGCGCGCGTTGCGCCCGACGGTCAGTCGCAGATTTTTGCGACGTATATCGGCGGCACGCGTGAGGAATCGCTGGGCGGCATCGCGCTGGACGACATCGGCGACGTCTACATCGCCGGTCGTACGACTTCGCTCGACTTTCCGGTGACGCCCGGCACGTTTGACGAAAATTACAAAGGCGCGGGCGACGGCTACTACGTCAAGATGCTGCGCGACGGCAGCGACGCGGTGTACGTGAGTTACCTCGGCGCGGAGGGTGCGGAGGAGGTGCACGACGTCGCGGTAACGGCCAATCGCGAGCCGGTAATCTACGGCATCACGCGTTCGCTTGCTTTTCCGGTTACCGACCGCGCCTGCGCTGTTGAGCGCGCCGGCGATTCCGATCTGTTTATCTCAATGATGAATCGCGACGGCAATCGCATTCTATGCAGCTCCTATCTGGGCGGGGAGGGCCAGAACGAATTCAGCCGCGCCATGACCATTGGACCGAACGGCGATTTCTTTTTAACCGGCCGCACGGTAGACGACAAATTTCCCGTAACGGATCTGAGCGAAGGCCAGGGCGGCGCGGACGTGTTTGTTGTCAAATTCAACTGCAACCAGACCAGTCTGGATGTGGATGCCGGCCCGGACATCACGATTTGTTATGACCAGCCGCAGCGCATCGGCAATGCGGCGGTGGGCGGCACGGGCCCGTACAAATACACCTGGGAGCCGGAGGAAGGCCTGAGCGACCCGGATATCGCACAGCCGCAGGCCAATCCGACCGAGGATACGGAATACACGTTGATCGTCACCGATGCGACGGGCTGCCGCGTGCAGGACCGCGTGATAGTGCGCGTGCGCGAGCGGCTGTTCGCCGACGCGGGCGAAGACATCGAAGTCTGTTTTGGTGAAAACGTCGAGCTTGGGGGCGTACCCACCGGCCGCGGCGGCGTAGGCCGGCTGACGTATGTCTGGACGCCGACTTTTGGGCTGGACAACCCGACGATCGCAAATCCGATGGTGACCAAGTCGACGATCAGTCCCGTCACCTACAAAGTCACCATTACCGACGCACAGGGCTGCACGGCGACAGACGAAATGACGCTGACGGCGCATCAATTCCCGCTGGTGGACGCCGGACAGGACCGCCTGCTCTGCGCCGGAGCAATCAGTCGGCTTGGCGGCGCACCGACGGCCCAGGGACCAAACGGCGACTTCACGTACGAGTGGAAACCGGCGCTGGGCCTCGACGATCCAACAGCGCCGAATCCATTTCTGGAGCTCGTTACAAACGCAAATATTGAAATAGAATACCTGCTGACCGTATCGGATCAGAAAGGGTGCACGACGACGGATCGGGTAAAGGTGATGTTTAATGCCATGCGCCTGGCGGAGATACCCGATATCACGGTATGTCCCGACGAGGAAGCCGTGCTCAATGTCGACATTCTCGGTTTTGAAGGCGACGAGTCGCGCCTGCAGTTTAACTGGTCGGGACCGACCGGCCTGACCGGACGCGACACGCGCAATCCGACGTTTAAGCAGACGCTGCCGGGCAGCTACACGTACAACGTGATTGTCAGCGATCCGGTTGTTGGCTGCCAGGTGCGCGGCCGCGTCGAGGTTCGAATCCTGTCCAAACCGCGCACGGAAACGCTGCCGCTGATCGTGAATTTTCCGACCCTGGGCGGCTGCGACAATTCAGCCACACAGAAGGTGACGATCAGGAATACGGACACGCGTCAGTTTGATATTGTCGGGGTTGAGTTTACCGGTCCATTTAGCCTGGCGCAGCCGTTCAGTCGCTCGACGCTGGTGGCAAACCAGCTGGTGGAATACACGGTTGTGTACAATCCGCCGGGGCAGGGCGATCACAACGGCGCAGTGAGATTTATTCTGACCGACTGTGAATATATCGAGGAAATCCCGCTGCACGGCCGCAAGACGCAAGCTGATATCGCCATCTCGTCCGCAGTCGTCGACCTGGGCGAATTTGTCCTGTGCCGCGACGCCGCCGGAATCGAGTCGATCAGGGTCTACAACCTCGGCGAGGACGAGGTGCGGCTGGAGGAGGGCTCGGCGACACCCCCCTTTGACATCGTGACGTCGCTGCCGCGTCGTCTTCCGGCGGGCGATTCGATTGAAGTATTTGTTCGATTCACTCCCGGCCCGAGCGGCAGCGGTGAGTTCGAAGACGAAATTCTGATACCCTATGTCTCGGAGGCTTGTTCCGACACGCTGCGTGTGCGCGTCTTCGGCAAGGTGCTGGCAGCCGAGGTGTCCGCATCCCCGGCGGATGTTGACTTTCCGGCGCTGACGGGCTGTGAACAGCAGCGCGACACAACGATTGTGCTGCGCAACGAATCGGACATCGACGTCGAAGTTCGCAGACTGGACTCCGAGAATCAATTGATTGTCGACCCCGCGCTTCCGCTTGTCATTCCGGTGGGCGAAGAGCGCGAAGTGCGCATTCGTTTCCGACCGACCGGCGAAGGCGATTTCAGCGGTGAGTTGCAGCTGGAGTACGGCGATTGCGACTCCACCATCAACATTAACATGACCGGCGCCAAACGAGGCGTGACCTTTTCGGCCGACGCGGAAGTGGATCTTGGTGCGGTCGTCGATTGTGCCGATGACGAGCCGGAGGCGCTGTTTAACCTGCGCTACACGGGCGACGCCAACCTCGACGGCGAAGTCGTTGCCGTTCGCATCGACGGGCCCTTTGTGCACGATCTGGCATCCGGCAGCACGCTGCCGCGCGACGGCAGCCCGGTCAGCGGGCGCGTCAGGCTGGACCGCACAGCTCTGGGCGACGCGCAGGGCACGGTGCGGGGAACAATTTTTGTGCAGGTAGCGCCCTGCGACATCGAACTTGAGATCGACGTGCGCGTTGAAATCCTGACCGCGGAACTTGCGCTCACGGCTGCTTCCGTCGCGGATCAGGCACAGGCGCTGAACGGCGGCGAACTGCGTACGATTGAATTCGTGAACAGCGGCAGCGCCGACCTGGTGCTCGGCACGGCGGGGCTGGATTTGCCCGGCCTGTTCAGCATTGTACAAAGCGATCCGCCGGCGGGATCGACCCTGGCTCCGGGCGACACGGCGCGGGTAACGGTCCGTTTTGAAGGCGATACAAGTGACCGCCTTACGACGCTGCAACTCATCAGTAATGAGCCCTGCGGCGGCGTGACGGCGACGGCGACAATTCGCGGCCTCGGCGAGGACATCATCGATCCGCGCACCGGCAGAGTGAGGATCAAAGTTGAGCGCACGCGCCGCGCCGTGGGAGAAGAATTTGAACTGTTAATCACGCTCGAAGACGATACGGACCTTGCCGCCAGCGGCGCGACGTCCTATGAATTTGATTTGCACTACCACGCATCGATGATGCTTCCGCTGGCAGCGAACCAGCTGGGAACTTTTGCGGGCGACGAACGCGTGATTCGCCTCAGCGGACCGCGGCCGGATGCGCCGGGTGTTTTGCACCGCGTGCCGTTCCGCAGCTTGTGGGGTTTTGATTCCTGTGCCGCCGTATACATCGACACTGTCATCTGGAGCGGCGGGGATGTCGTCACCACGATTGAAAACGGCGAGATTTGTCTGACCGATTTATGTGAAGCCGGCGGTCACACGCGCCTGTTCCGCAGCGGAGCGCCCACCGCAATTACTATTCGTTCCGCCTTGCCGCTGCGAGCGCAGCAACTTGAGTTTGCCGTCGAGAGCCTGGAAACGGGTCACCACACCATCTACCTGATGGACCTGACCGGCCGCCGTGTGGCATCGATTCTGGAGCAATTCCTGGACAGCGAGAGTGTGGAAGTACAGACAACGCTGGACGGAATGCCCAATGGCGCTTATATGTTGGTTGTCGAGACGCCGCGTTTCCGACTGGTTAAAATGGTAAGCCTGCTGCGCTGACAAATTCACAATGTTACGCACTGTCCACTGTCCCGGTTTTGCGGTACAGGGCCTGTCCGTGCAATGGTTGAAAGGATAATGGAGATCTTGTAAGAGTCACATAATACTATGAATAGCAAAATATAATTTTAATCAGCATTTTGACTATCAAAGAAAATTTAATAATATTGGCGCTATTCCTGGTAACTTCAGCACGCAAACCAGCAACACAAATTCAGAAATTCCGGATTATCCCAAGCACGCGAGGTAGAATCAGGAGCACGAGCTGAAGTTATCACCAAACAATTGTCCTGATATATATATCTGCCATAATTCGTTCTGACTGCGCCGCGGTAGACAGGGTTGTCCGCTTTGCATTCCGACGTTCGGGACGTTTACACCTCTGATCATGCCACGATCCTACGGTCGCCGACCACCTGCGATTGTGCATTCGATGACAAACAAGAATGGCTTTGTGGGAAGTAGTGGAATCCAAGGTTCGGATTCCGGACTTGCTGTAAGGTCTGTTGTTTGCGTCGCATGGGATTTTTACGTCATGTAAAGAAGGTGGAACTCCGCGAACTGCCTGCAGAGCGCACCACAACACCGACTGAATTGCCGCGGCCGAATAAAACATGTTCAGCACGTTGCATCGCCTTGCGGCGTTGCAACATATCAGTGGAAAAAACTATGTCTTTGTCTACGCAAATTGCATTCAGTGATTGGGGAAAACCTGTTTCATTGCATGCATATCTCAAATCACATCGGCTTAAAAACATGCCGGCGCATTCATATTACAAGATTGCAGGCACGCTGTACCAGCAGGCCAATCTCGGCTCGGCCCTCAATGCAATCCAGATAGCTGAGGAAACTCCTGCGGCCGATCCGGACGCTCAATGGGGCCTGCAACAACGCATCCGCACACTGCGCGCGGACATCCTGCTTGCACAAGGCAAACCCGAACCGGCCTGGGCTGAATTTGCGGCATTGGGCGAGCGCCGCCTGAACAAACTTACACCGCAGGAATTGCACCGTCATTTTCTGAGCGGATGCCGCATCGCCCTGGAGCTGGACCGGCTGGACGACGTATCGGTGTTGTTGATGCGTGCGCGCAGCCAGATGGACCACGTGGACCAATGTGTGTCGGCTTCGCTCAGACTTGTTGAAGCGCGACTGTTGATGCGCCGCGGCGACCTTTCGCGGAGTTTCAGTCAGCTGGTGCATGCCGCGAGTGAATGCCTTGAGCCCGAAGTTCTGACGGAAATCCGGCTGCTGATGGCGGAGGTCAATCTGTTGGCCGGGGACTGTACTGAAGCATTTGTGCAATTGCTGCACGCCGGGCGGCTGGCGATGCGCAGCCATTCGCTGTACGGCATGCTGAACGTCATGATGCTGCGCGCCGAGGCGATGTTGCACTGCGGGCACATACGCGATGCACGCCGCGTTATCCGGAATCTGAACGACAACCTCGTTCTGTGCGACGTACCGAAGCTGGAAGCCAAAGTAAAATCGCTGATGGCGCTGATTGCGCTGGAAGATGGACGGGACAAATTCGCCGATCAACATCTGGAGTCGGCGCGGAAACTCATGCACGACATTCGATCGGCCTCCGTGCGCCGCTTTGTCATGTTCTGCACGGCTATGCACCAGAGACTCATACCGGCGACGGCAGATGAGAACGGACGCAATGTTGCGCCCGCAACTCTCTCGCAACTGTGGCGGGAAGCTCAGCAGTCGCGCAACCAGGTAAACATGTTGTTTAGCGGCATTTTTATCGTGCGATTTGCGGAAGCCGAGGAAGGGATGTTGGAAGGGGAGCTGTGTAAGAATGTTAAACGCTGGTTGCGCGAAGAATTGCCGCTCGAATTGCGGCCCTGGTTAATCCGCCTGGAAAATGAGGGCGATACGCTGTATGCGCAGTTGTTGCGCCGCGGCGGCCGGATCAATGCGCTGGCGTGTTTCAATCTGCCGATGAACGTATCGTGCAACACGCTGGAACACACCTTGGAACTGCGTCTGCTGCATGCGCGCACCGACATTGAACATCTGAACGGGGAGTTGGGCAATGTGCGCCGCAAGTGCGCAAAATTGGAAGACCTGATACGCGACGCCGCCAATGGGATGGTTCACTACGCGTCGGAGTCCTGCTTCGACGTGAAAACAGGTGAACCGGAAGAAGAAAATGAAAACGGCAGTCGCAGCCGCGCCAACTACGAGGACAATATGCACCATTCCCTGGTTGAAACCCTGGAGTTGTACTACCCGGATTTAACCATGGCGGAGCTGTCGATCGCCGTGGATATTTACCACAACCTGACAACCAAAGAAATCGCCGCGAAGCGCGGCCTGGCGACGAGAACAGTAGAAAAACACCGGGCGAACATTCGTCGCAAAATGCGCCTCTCCCGCGTTGACAATCTGCGCAAAATTCTCGCCAATGTTTAAGTAGCCGAACGTTCACCGCAAACATTTGATAAAACGCCGATAAAATCCGGTTTCCCTCATTTACAGCTGGTTAATACCCACTCAGGCGCGCTCCGGCGCGCCTGAGAAAATATTGCGTGAAGTGAAAAAAATAGCTCCCGGCACTTGACTTGTTCTGGAATTAATTGTATCTACGCCGAGGCACAAGACGAAAGAAGACGTTCCACAGCGATAGTCCTTCACGTTGTTTAAGTGAACGTATAGTCCGATTAAACTAGCACTTACTTATCACAATCGATTCTGTATTTTGGCGGCATTGTATTCGACGAGAGAGCTGCGGCCTGCACACACGTTATGGCCAATGCGAATTCAGTCCGTTAAGTTAGTGTCGGCGAACACCGATCACGAGTAAGGTTTCTATCGATACGAATCAAAGTACGCCCCTAAGAGTCCTGGCGCCGGACTCCACCGTCTGCCCTTGTCCAAATTGAAATATTAACAACGTTTCTGAAAGGTTTATTCGTGAATAAGCTCACACAATTATTTGTGCGCGCCCTGGCAGCGCTTGGCCTGATGTTTGTTTTTGTTGTCGGCGTCTATGCAACCTGCAGCCCCTTCTACTGCAATTCTACCGACACTTCCATTGTTGTTGAAATTCTTCCCGGTGGGGACTGTGACGACACGGAACCCATGTCTGTGGATCATTCGGAAGGTTCGACCCAGACAGTTGATCTGGGTTGTGGATGTACGGAAATCACGGGCATCCGCATCAATGGCGGTTCGCTGTTAACTCCGGGTTTTAACGGAACGTATGGTTCCTGGAATGTTACCGTCACGTATACGTACTACGTTATTACCGCATCGTAAAACAACCTGAAAGGAATACGGGATATACACCTGAGTATCTTTTTTCGTCATTCGGCCTTTAAACAGCCGAATACTGTTGCTGCAAGACTGCGGGCGACGTTAACTCCGTCAAGTGCCGCGGATACAATGCCGCCCGCATAGCCGGCTCCTTCGCCGCAAGGAAACAGATGTTTAACATTGACATGTTCGCGCGTTTCATTGGAACGGGGGATACGAACAGGTGAACTGGTGCGGGATTCAACGCCGACGAGGACTGCCTCTTCGGTGTTGAATCCCCGCAGTTTACGCCCAAAGTGTTTAAGCGCCGTCCCGAGTCGTGCAGTTAACATGGATGGCAGCAATTCGTGTACTGGCGCGGAGAACAGGCCGGGGATATAGGAACTCTCCGGCAGTGAATTGGACTGTCGCCGCTGCAGGAAATCCGTCAGCGACTGTCCGGGAGCGCGCTGCGTGCCGTCGCCCGCCGCAAACATGCGCTGTTCAACTTCGCGTTGAAAGCGCATGCCGGCCAGAGCGCCGTGCCGCGCGTGTTGTTTGAAGTCTTCCAGCTCCAGGGCCACCACGATGCCGGAATTCGCAAAGGCCGAATCCCGCCGCGACATCGACATGCCGTTGACCACGATCTCGCCCGGCGCCGTCGCCGCCGGAACGATCAATCCACCCGGGCACATGCAGAATGAAAACACGCCGCGACCATCCACATGTGTTACCAGTTTATAGCTCGCCGCCGGCAGATGACGCGAGCGCGGACGTTGTTTGTACTGAATCTCATCAATCAGCGCCTGAGGGTGTTCAATGCGCAGCCCGATGCCGAACGGTTTGGCCTCGACGGTAATTCCGCGACGTTGCAGCATCGCAAAAATGTCGCGCGCCGAGTGCCCCGCGGCCAGAACCACCGCGTCCGCTTTCAGCTGTTCATCTGCCTGTGGCGAAGGTTTTTCACCGCAGTCCGATACCGCGACGCCGCAGGCGCGGCCGTCGTCGATCAATATGTCTTCCACCAGAGTGTTGAAATGCACGGAGCCGCCGTGGTCCTCAATGCTGCGCCGGATATTTTCCACGACTTTCGGCAGTTTGTTCGAGCCGATATGCGGGTGTGCGTCGATCAGTATGTCTTCCTGCGCGCCGTGCTCCACCAGAATGCGCAGGACGCGCTGAATGTCGCCGCGCTTGCGTGAATTGGTGTAGAGTTTGCCGTCCGAATAGGTTCCCGCGCCGCCTTCCCCAAAACAGTAGTTGGAGTGCGGATTGACGCGTCCGGATTGCTGGATTGCGCGCAGGTCGCGCCGCCGCGCGCGCACGTCCTTGCCGCGGTCCAGCACGACAGGTGTGATGCCGTGGCGCAGCAACTCGAGCGCGGCAAAGTAGCCGGCCGGACCGGCGCCGACGATCAGAACTCTTTTGGCGGGGTCGGCGCGCCGCAGTTGTTCAGTCTCGGAGGGCGGGCGCTCGGGCTTGCCGCCGCCGCAATACACCTCGGCCGAGATCACAATTTTAGGCGAGTCTTTGCGCGCATCGATGGAACGGCGCACAATCTGCACTTCGCACTCGCCGTGAATGTTTTTGCCGGCGCGCCGCACCGCCAGTTTGCGGACAAGATCCGCGTCGGCCGCGTCGGCGGGAGAGAGTTTCAAGACTACTTCGCGCTTCATCACTTTGTTTGCCCTGTTCCCGGTTGTGACGCGGAAAATACAAACGCCGGCGTTCATGGAATGCCGGCGTTTGTCTTTGCCTGATTTTTATCTCGCCGGTCGCGTCGCATGCGAACCGCGCGCTACTCGGGGATTACTCCTCGCCGAGGAAAGAATAGCGGTAATCGGTCGGCGACACCAGCGTTTCTTTCATTGTGCGCGGCGAAATCCAGCGCAGCAGGTTGAACAGCGAACCGGCTTTGTCGTTCGTGCCGGAAAGACGCGAACCGCCGAAAGGCTGCTGACCGACCACCGCGCCGGTCGGTTTGTCGTTGATGTAGTAGTTGCCGGCCGCGTGTTTGAGGCGTCGTCCAACTGCTTCAACAACGGCGCGGTCGCGCGAAAACAGCGCGCCGGTAAGGCCGTAGGGCGAGGTCGTGTCGACCAGTTCCACCGTCTCGTCGAATTTGTCGTCTTCGTAGACGTAAATCGTCAGCACCGGACCAAAAATTTCTTCTTCCATCGTGCGGTAGCGCGGATCGTCGACGCGCAGCACCGTCGGCTCAATGAAGTAACCTTTGCTCTTGTCGTGATTGCCGCCGAAGACCACTTCAACACCGTCTTCTTTGGCCTGGTCGACGTAGCCGCTGATTTTGTCGAAGGCGCGCTCATCGATGACCGCGTTCACAAAATTGCGAAAGTCTTCCACCGTGCCCATGCTGATCGACTCCAGATCCTGCACCAGCCGGCTTTTGACCTCGTTCCACATGCTGCGCGGAATGTAGGCGCGCGAAGCCGCCGAGCATTTCTGTCCCTGGTACTCAAAGGCACCGCGCGTCAGCGCCGTGGCGACCGCCGCCGCGTTGGCCGAAGGATGCGCCAGCACAAAGTCCTTGCCGCCGGCCTCGCCGACGATCCTGGGGAAGTTTTTGTAGAGGCCGATATTCTGACCGATTGTTTTCCACAGCGTCTGGAAGGTCGCCAGCGAACCGGTGAAGTGCAGGCCGGCAAAGTCCGGGTGCCGCAACGCGATCTCGCTCGTTTCCGGTCCATCCGTGAAGATCATATTAATGACGCCGTCCGGCAGCCCGCACTCCGTCAGAATGTCCATCATAAGGGCGCAGGCATAATTTGTCTGCGGCGAGGGTTTCCACACGATCGTATTGCCCATCAGCGCCGGCGCAATCGCCAGGTTGGCGGCGATCGACGTGAAGTTGAACGGCGGAATCGCCAGGATGAAACCTTCCAGCGCACGGTATTCCAGTCTGTTCCACTGGCCTTCGGGCGAGAAGGGTTGTTCCTGGTAAATCTGTGTCATGTACTCTACATTAAATCGCAGAAAATCGATCAGCTCGCAGACCGCGTCGATTTCCGACTGGTAGATGTTCTTCGACTGGCCGAGCATCGTGATTGCGTTCATCTTTGCGCGGTACGGTCCGGCCAGCATGTCGGCGGCGCGCAGGAAAATGGCGGCGCGATCCTGCCAGGGCATTTCTTCCCAGGCCGGGCGCGCTTTCAGCGCGGCATCGATTGCGGCATGGACGTGTTCTTTGCTGCCGACGTGGTATTTTGCCAGCACATGTGAGTGTTCGTGCGGCGGGTGCATGTCTTCGGTCACGCCCGTGCGGATGTGTTTTCCGTTGATGACCATCGGCAGGTCGGCCGGCGTCGCTTTGATTTCGGCCAGCGCCTGTTTTACAGCGTCCTTTTCCGGCGATCCGGGTTCATAGGCCAGAACCGGCTCATTGATAGCGGCGGGGACCACAAAATTGGCGTTGCTCATAGAGTTTTCTGCGATTAGTAGATTAGTTCAGGCAAAAGTATGCAGGCCGCTCCGCGGCGGCACAACCCCCATAACTTTAATCCGGCGAAAATATTGTTCACGTCCCGGGGCGATTACTTGCCAAAACCAGACCATAACTGTATGAAAATCAAAACGTTAGCGTTGCCTCCCACGGCTTTCGGAGCAGGTGTTTCTCTGCGCGCGGCGCCCCTGGCGGTTCTTGCTGCGCTTTTTCTGACGATGCCCTCTTTTGTTAGTCTCCGTGCGCAGCAGCTTCCCGGCCCCGAGTCGCGACAAGCCAACTGGGTCGAACGCCATCGCGCCTGGTTTGCGGCGCGGCAGTCGTCCGACGGCAGCGGTCCGTCCGCCGCCAACTATGTGCACGGCCTGCGGCAGGTCGAAAAGATGCGCCGCGGCGCGGACCAGCTGTCGATGTCCGGCGAAGCCTGGTCGCCATTCGGACCCTTTGGCCCGGTCGAGTCGCCGAATTGGTGGCATATCTCCGGCGCGGGTCGTATCAACTGCGTGACGTTCCACCCGACCGATCCGGACATCCTCTGGGTCGGCGTCGGTATGGGCGGTGTCTGGCGCAGCGGCAACGGCGGTAAAAACTGGACGCCCCTGGGCGACGCGCTGCCGATTCAGCGCATTTCCGACATTGCCGTCGACCCGCGCAACACGAACGTTCTCTACGTCTCACTGGGCGATTACGCTTATCTCGGCGCGGACCTCGAACACGAAAACCGCAAACGGCACACGCACTTTGGCCTGGGCATTTACAAAACGACGGACGGCGGCCTGACATGGCGACCGACCGGACTGACCTTTAACTTTGACGGCGGCGACGGCACGCTTGTCCGTCGCGTCGTAATTCACCCTGATGACTCCAGCAAACTGACGGCTTTCAGCGCCTCGGGTATTTTTCACTCCGACGACGGCGGCGACTCCTGGCGCAGGGGACAGCTCCAGGAAATTATCTGGGACGTTGAAATTGTGGCGGTCGATTCCTCCGCAATCTATGCAAGCACGGGATACCTCGCCCCGCAGGACGTCGGCGACGCCGCCATTTACAAGTCGACGGATTACGGCCTGACCTGGGAAAAACTGGAGACACCCTGGACCGACGGCAGACAAATGCAGCGCATCGAGATTGCCGTGGCGCGCAGCGATCAAAGCCGCGTCTACGCCATGGCCTGTGACAATCAGGACTCCTATTTTGGCCTGCTGCGTTCCGACGACGCGGGCGAGACCTGGAAGTCGGTTGATGTCTCGCCGGTCAATATCTTCGGCGGCGGGACGGGCGATGAAAATGACACCCGCGGTCAGGGCACCTACTGCATGGCGTTCATGGTCGACCCGCAGGATCCCGATTGCCTGTACGCCGGCGGCATCAACATGTGGAAAAGCTCCAACGGCGGCGCACTGTTTGAGCCGGTATCGTACTGGCTGGGCTACTACGGTCCCAGCATCCACGCCGATCACCATTTCATGAGCTACAATCCGCTCGACCAAAAAATCTATGTCTGCAACGACGGCGGGCTTGATCGCACATCAAACATGGTGACGGGATCGTGGAGCGCCGCCTTCGGCGACCCCGAGTACACCTGGCCGACCCAATGGGAAAATCTCTCGCAAACACTCGCGATCACATCGTACTACCGCGTGGCCGTGCATCCATCCAATGCAGACGTTGTCGTGGCCGGCTCACAGGACAACAGCACGTATGTGCATCGCGACGACGGCAGTTGGATCAATGTCTTCGGCGGCGACGGCATGGCCTGTCAGTATTCCGGAGCCGGCACAAACATCGTGTACGGCTCGGCACAGTACGGCGTCATGTACTACAGCGAAAGCGGCGGGGAGCAGGTCGACAATTCTTTTGGCTACGATTTCTGGAACCAGTATGGTGAATACGGTGAGTGGACGACGCCGTTTGAAATCGATCCCGGCGATCCTTTTTCGGCGGTAATCGGTATGCGCCAGATCTGGCGCTGGAACACCTGGGAATCTCCCGTACAGCTCCAGCGGATTTCCGCGTTTACGAACCCGACGGACACGGCCTACGTGCTGCCCGCCACGGCCTTTGACATCTGTTCCGGCGACGCCGACGCGATGTACGTCGGCAAACGCCTGTACTTTCCGATTGAGATTCCCAATGAAGTGCACGCGACTTTTGACGGCGGCAAAAACTGGGAGGACATTTCGGACGGCATTCCGCGCATGTTGTACATCACCGATATTGAGGTACACAACAGCGATCCGCGCATCGCCTGGCTGACGCTCGGGGGATTCGATGACAAACAAAAGGTTTTTGAAACGCGCAATGGCGGAGAGAGCTGGTTAAACATCAGCGGCAACCTGCCGAACCTGCCGATCAACTGCGTCGTGCACGATTCGTCCAGCGCCGCCAACACCATCTACGTCGGCGCGGATATCGGCATCTATGTGCGCAACGACAATTCGGACGAGTGGACCCTCTATGCGGAAAACATTCCCAACGTGATCATTTCAGATCTGGCGATTAACACAAAAGAAAAGCTGTTGTTTGCGGCGACCTTCGGCCGCGGAGTGTGGCAGGCGCCGGCCGTCGACCTGGATGTGCCCATCAGCGTTGCGGAGCCCACCGCTGACAATCCCGACGCACCGACAATTCTTCCCAATCCGGGAGCGGAGTTTGCGGTAACGCTGCCTGCGCAGTTTGTGGAGGGCGGAAGCTGTGAATACGAAGTGGTCGACGTACTGGGCCGTCCGGTGCAACGCGGTACATTAACAATGCGCGCACAGGGACTGCGTCTCAGCGCCGGAACCACGCCCGGCGTGTACTACCTGCGACTTAACAATGCGGGAAAACGCGCGGCGTTGCGTTTTGTGTATCAGCCTTGAATTGTTGTTTAATACCGGAATTTTGCCATGACAATCTCGCTGCACTCTCCGCTCGACATGCATATTCACTTTCGCGAAGGCGATATGATGAGGCTGGTTGCGCCGCTGAGCGCCGGACCATTTGCCGGCGGCGTGATAATGCCGAACCTCGTACCGCCCGTGGACAATATCGCGCGCCTGGAGGCTTACCGCGCGGAGCTGGACGAAGCGATTGCGGGCGAGTCATTTGAACCGTACATGACGCTGTTTTTCCGCAATTACAGCGAGGCTGAGCTGGCGGCGGCCAAAGACAAAATTCTCGGGATCAAATTGTACCCGGCGGGCGTGACGACCAACAGCGAAGACGGTGTGCGCGCATTGGAGGAAGCCGCGCCGACCCTGAGCCTGATGGAGGAGATGGGCATTCCGCTGATGGTCCACGGCGAGACCGACGGTTTTGTGATGGACCGCGAGCGCGATTTTATTTCGACCTACGATCTGCTGGCGCGGCGCCATCCGAAGCTGCGCATCACGATGGAGCACATTACAACGCGCGATGCGGTTGAATTTCTGGACCGCTATCCGAACGTTTTTGCCACGGTGACGCTACAGCATCTGGTCATCACGCTGGACGACGTCGCCGGCGGCCTGTTAAACCCGCATTTGTTCTGCAAGCCGATCGCCAAACGTCCCGAGGACCGCGAGGCTCTGTTGCATGCCGCGCTGAGCGCTCATCCCAAGTTGATGTTCGGCAGCGATTCGGCGCCGCATCCGCGCAACCGCAAGGAGAGCGCCGGTTGTGCCGCAGGCGTGTTTACGGCTCCGCTGGCGCTGCCGCGTCTGGCGATGCTGTTCGAACAACACGATGCGCTGGGCAATTTGCAGGCATTTGTCTCCGGCAATGCGCAGGCCATCTACGGCGTGCGGCCGCCCGCCAAAACGGTCGAGCTGGAAAAGTCGCCGTTTGAGGTTCCGTCTTCGTATGGCGACGTCGTGCCGATGTACGCCGGACAGACGCTGGACTGGTCGATCAGGTCCATCGCCTGAGAGAGCACGTTAATATTTCCACGCCGAAATGTCGAGGAGCGCGTATTTTTACGCGCTCCTTTTTTTACCGGCAAGCGCCGCCGTGGAAATGTTAACTCACTGGCAAATTATTCCCTGAAACTGCCGCTTTTCGAGCAGGTGCTTCCGTGGGAAAACACACTCGCCGCCAATGCATTCTCAGGGATGCCGCTTATCCGGCAAGCGCCGCCGTGGAAATGTTAACTCACTGGCGAACACCTGCGCATGCTCAATAATTGAGAATCTTCCGCCTGGGCAATGTTTACCTGTGCATTGTACGTTTTACTGGTGGCCGCCTCATGAACGCTTTGAGTCCTCGCTTTCGCTTCGGCCTCAGGCTCTTCCGACTTTTTTGTTTGCCACCGGGTGAGAAGCTGAAAAACTGTGACATACACAACTGCAAACAAACCCGAAACCCGCCTGCTTCTCATGCGCTGACAAACAAGAGGGAAAAACAAGCCGCCGGATTGGAAGCGGCGGCGAAGTGATCTGTCCGGAAATCCGTGTTTAATCCTTGCGTTCAAAGCGCTGATAGAGCGGACTGGCTTCCATGCGTTTTTGGCGTTCCTCGGCAATCTGCTGAATGTCCTTGCTGTAGTCGCCTTTAAACTGGGCAATGACGTCTTTCTGTCCAAGCTGGTCCAGACAGTAAATGTAGTGAATGAGCAAGATTTCACGAGAGGGAATATCCGCCCTGGGTGGAGCATTTGTTAACAGAATCCACAGCAGCTCGGCCGCAAAGGCGTGCTCGCCCACGTCCAGGGCAATATCTGAATAAATGAAAAGATCGCGATAGAGTTTGGCGGGGTCCTGAAACAGAGCGTTTATCTGGTTGCGCCGCGACACAAGGTAGGCGTCGCGGCCGCTGTAGACGCGCGCCCGGACGGGATACAGTGCGTCGGCCTTAAAAATGTTTTCCTGCGCCTTTAACCAGAGCAGGCTGTCGTTCGATGTGCCGGTCGTTTCCTTCTGCAGCTTGACCTGTGTGTAATAACGTTCGTATTCCGTCCAGGCGGAATATGTTACAATGTTTAAAAGTGAATCGTACAGCGACTTCGCCTGCTGCATGTTGTTTGTGTCGGTCAGGCCGATGCCGCGCGTGATCTGCGCGTTTAAGTCGGTGTAGTATTCTGTCAAGCGCCAGGAGAGTTCGCGCATGAATTCACCGGCGACAGTTGAGTTGTCGGCAAAGATGTTCATGAAAAACAAATGGCGGTTGGCCCAGTCGTAGCGTCCCTCGGCGGCAAGGCAGAAGACTTTGATTGCGGGAACCAGGAAGTTGCCGGATTTCAGTTGCGTCACGCCGCGCCAGTAGTCCGGGTTGTCATTGCACAGGCGATCAACGCGGAAAAAGTTGCCGCTGATGGCGCCTTTGATGCGCGTTCCCAGAGAGTTTAAACCGACGAAGCTGGTGTCGGCAAGCACCGCAATCTCGGCAAGCAGAGGCAACGCTTCCTTGCGTGCGTAATCCTTGATCGCCTTGTGTTTGGCCGCCAGGTCCATTTGCTGAAACAGGCGACGATTGCGCTCGGCGGGAAGTAATATTGTCGGCGTAAATTTGAGGGTCGTATCGGCGTTGCCCTTGTTGAGGTCCAGGTTCAACAAAACCGAATACTCGCTGATGCGCGGTTTGGGCGCCGGCACGGAGTTCAAGACGCTGCGCGTATAAACCAGCATGGAATCGGACACGGGAGGACGCGCCGCCGCCTGGACTTCACCGCGGCCGTCGGGCGCGAAAGTCACGATAAGAGCGAGTTCGTGATCGCCCTTAACATTTCGGAAATACTGGTCAATGGCGGTTTTGAGATGTTGCAGCCAATCGACGAGTTCCTGGCGCTCAAAATTGACGTCGGCCACCAGGTCGTTGTTTAACAGGGTAACACGCAGGTTAACATTTGAACTGTCGGCGTCCTGTGCCCGGACCGCCTGCGAGGAAGCACACAGGAGCAGACCGGCGAACAGCATTCGCAGGAAAAAATGTACAATCCTGACAGACCGGTTAATCATGGAAATCCCTCTGAGCGCAGGCGCCTGACTGGCTGAACAAAGCCAAAATGCGGGCCGCATTGCGTAGTTCCAAATGTTTTTAGCCTTGCGGCGAATGTTGCTGCGATGTGCGGCGCCAATTTACACAATGTTGCGCGAACGACGGACACGACGCGCGCAGGCCCAAGGTCGGCGCCCCGACGCGCGGGATCGGCGGCATGCGCTGAAAAACTCGATTGCGCCATCCGCTTTTTGGCGTCAGCGTTCAACGCCGTATTTTTCTCTTGTCAACCATGCGACAACGAGGAGGGAAACAAACGCTGTTTATGCGGCAACAACAACGCGGAATCGGTCGGGCGCTGATGGCGCTTTCCGTCAGGGCCTGGTTTCTGGCGGCCTTTAGCGTTTTTGCCGTGGTTGTAATCGCCACGCCGCTCTGGTGGTATATCGAACTGCAAAACGGCCCGCACCACGACGGGCCGGTCGAACTCAAACACATGCTGGAGATTCGGCTCAATCCGGCGGAACCCGTCGAGGTTTTTCGTCGTGCACAGGCGCTTGCCGCCGACCCGTGCGCCGAGTCGATCACGGACCTGCTGCTGTCGCTGGACAGCAACACGCTGCGGCGCATCGACGACCGGACGGTCGACAGTCTCGTCCGACTGACCCGCGGTCTGCGCGGTCTGCTGCCGAACGCGCGTCTGCTCATGCAGTTTCCGCTGCCGGACACAACGGACGCCCCCTGGCCGAATGCACAGGCCTGCCGGCAGATTCTGCTGCGGGCCGAATTCGACGGCGCTATCATAGATCTGCGCGCCGGCGGCTACGAAAAAGCGCTGTCCGGCACGGCCTTGCAGCTTCTCAACGACATGCGCTACGATCGGCGCATCGACGGCCTGCGCCTGGCGGGAACCGACTGCGTGGGGCTTGCCTCGCGCGTGTACGGCTCGCTGGCGTCCGGCAGGACGGTGCGCCGGACGGCTGCGATGCTGCGGCGGGAAGCGCCGAACTACGTGATTCTCGACGCCGGCGATGGCCTGTTGCCACAGTGGTTCGTCGACAGGCAGCAGATCGAACAATGCGCGTTGATACACAAACATGCCCCCGCCGGCAGCGTTTTTCTGGCCAGGGAAGCCGCCGGGAATCCCGGCGACGAGGCCTATGCCGATGATCTGCTGCGCATGCTGCTCGGACGAGCCGAGCCTTCGCGCCATTGCGATCTCGGCCTCTGTTCAGCGCCGTCCCGGGATGCACCGGCCGCGCCGACATTCGGTCGGGCTTTTCAAATGGGCGGCGGCGAGGCGAAGCGTTTTACCGGTCTGCGCGAGGAAAGCGGCGCGCTGCTGCTGATGGGCGGCGGACGCCTGGATGCCGGCGGAATGATGGACACGCTCGTGCGTCGCATGGGCGGTCCCGACGCGGCGATCGTGATTATTCCGACCGCCATGGCCGGCGAAATCTTCAACGAGAATTGGCCAAATATCAGAGCGCTGAACGTTCGGGGCGTGCACAACATCACAGTGCTGCACACGCGCGATGCGTCGACGGCCGACAGCGCCGCCTTCTGCGAACCGCTGCGCCATGCGCGGGCCGTGTTGATTCTGGGCGGCAGGCAGTGGCGTTTGATAGAAGCGTTCCAGCATACGCGTTTGATCGACGAGTTGCGCGGCGTGCTGCGGCGCGGCGGCATTGTGGCGGGAACCTCGGCGGGAGCCAGCGCCCTGGCTTCATTCCTCGTGCGCGGTCAGCCGGGCGACAACCGCATCGTCATCGGCAAATACCACGAGGGTTTTGGGCTGCTGGAAAATGTCGCCATCGATCAGCATCTGCTGGCGCGGCGGCGCGAACGCGATCTGGTCGGTGTCGTGCGCAGTTATCCCGAGTTGCTGGGAATCGGCATCGACGAACACACCGGCATCCTGGTCGAGTCCGAGCGCTTTACCGTTCTCGGTATTTCTCGCGTTGCTATATACGACAACGTCAACTGGTGCCGCTGGCCGCGCCGCTACAAACTCCTGTTGCCCGGACAGATCTTCGATATGAACCGTCGCCGTCTGCTTCCGGAGTCTCCGCCGCTCAAAGCGCAGCCGCATGCGTCCGCGACGGATCCACCTGTAGCCGCAAGCGGCCGCGAGAAGATCGGAGAAATTTCAGGGTTATTACTGCCGCATTGACGGAACGCCGGCCGTGTCGTGCATGCGGCGCGCAACACGAAATCGGCCAACCCTTCGTTATAGCACAGTGTATTCGGCAGTAATTTCCGGCCTGCTTGTGTTTTGTTCACGCTGTTCCCGCGACCAATGAAAACTCTCACGAATATTATCGCCTGCATTTCGACGTTGTTGTTTTTTAGCGCCGCCGCCCCGGCGCAGGAAAACGCCATGCTGACGGAGGCCGAAGAACTGTTTGCCCAGGAAAAGTTTGTTGAAGCGGGCAAGTTGTTTCGTCGCCTGGTGGAGCAGGACAACAAGGACTTTAACGCCAATTTTAAACTCGGGCTGTGTGAATTAACACAGCGCCATTACAGCGATGCCGTGGTGATGCTTACCGCCGCGTCGGAGCTGGAAGGCGAACCGCGGCACGAAGTATATTTTTATCGCGCATTTTCGTACTGGCGCCTCGATAATGACAAAGAAGCGTTGGCGGACTACACCCGCGCCATTGAAATCAAGCCGGACTACCTCGACGCGTTTAACAATCGCGCGCAGGTCTACGAGCATCAGGAGAATCACAGCGCCGCTATTCAGGATTATCAATCTGCGCTGGCCATCGATTCCACCAATCCCGGACTCTGGTACAATGTCGGTCGTTTGTTCGCGGGCATCGGTAACTGTCGCGAGGCGGTGCAGGCGTTCAACACGGCGCTGCAATACCGTCCCGACTATCCCGAGGTGTTGATGCAACGCGGCAACTGTCACCTGCTGCTTAAACTGCTTGATCGCTCACTGGCCGACTTTAAACATCTCGTTGAATTGCAGCCGGACAATGCCGAAGCGCTGGCCAAGCTGGGATATTGTCAGGCACTTTCCGGCGATACCGAACAGGGCTGCGCCAATCTTAAAAGGTCGACGGAACTTGGTTTTGGCGGCGCGGCCGACATGAGCGCCGACGTCTGCAAATAGCGCTGTTTAACCGTGTCAGACTCCGATACATCACATGTTGCCGATGGTTTAACCGCACGCCCATACCGCATGGACGATGCGGACTGTATGTCTTCGCTCTGGCGCGAGCATTCCGACGACTTAAACGCACTGATACAGGCCGAGTTGAACGGCGACCTCTCACCTGAATCAATGCGTGCGTATTGTCGGCGCGCTCGGCAGGATTTTCTGGCCGGCGCGCGATTTCTGTTTAACATTTTCGACGCGGCTCAATCCTGTTCGGCCGGCGAGATTCGCATTCAGGCGCTTCCTTCATTGGGCGACTGGGAGGCGGGATTCTGGCTGGCGCGGCGACACCGGGGGCGGCGGCGGATGCACCTGTTGCTGAACGAGGTGTTTGAGACTGTGTTCCGACTTCCGGACGTGCGGCGCATGTACTGGCGCTGTGGCCCGGACGATCCCGCCTCACAGACTTTGGCTTCGCACTGCGGATTCACGCGCACGCAGCCTGGCGACTTGCCGCTTTTACCTGCCGCTTTTGACTCATTTACTGATGAGAGCCTGCGGCAACAGCCACTTTTTGTTTACCATCGGGTGAGAAACCCGAAGTAAATGGCTGCTCAGTTTTTTTGTGCGGAACAAAGGCACGTTCAGTTTTCGGTCCACTGTTGAGCCACAAACGACGCAGGTGACGGCATGCACGGCAGCCGCCGGGCGGCCCCGCGCTAATGTGCAGCGCTTGCAGCCGCGTTTTGAGGTTTACACGCTGTGGAAGAATTCTGTACTGCGTCCGTTCAACCACGTTAATCGCTACGTTCAGGCGCGAAACCAGCCCGTTGGCGTTTTTCGGCTTGCAGACCTGCGGCGTCGGATGCACTTTGTTTCCGAGACGGCTGCAGAAGCGCTTAAACAGTCTGATCGAAAAATTACCACTGCTCGCCCGGGTGATCTGAGGGCGAGGCGGGCGGCGTGTGCTGTGTGAAAAAATGGTTGGTTGGCAGGTGGGGGTGGGGGACCCGGTTTCGGGTCCAAACTCCGTCTTTTTCAGTCTGAACGCTGTGTTTTATCACTTGAACGCTGTGCTTTTTCACCCGAACGTTTCCGAACTCAGTTTCCTGGTCGCAGGCATGGTCGCGGGCCAGGGAGCGATCAGAGTCGTACACTCTGCCACAATCTCAGTCGCAAATATTGCCGTGCGCCAGGGAGCGATCAGAGTCGTGCACTCAGCCGCACACTCAATCGCAAATATTGCCGTGCGCCAGGGAGCGATCAGAGTCGCACACACTGCGGCAATCTCAGCCGCACACTCAGCCGCAAATATTGTCGTGCGCCAGGGAGCGATCAGAGTCGCACATACTGCCACAAACTCTGCCGCAGGTATTGTCGTGCGCGAGGGAGCGATCAGAGTCGTGCACTCAGCCGCACACTCAATCGCAAATATTGCCGTGCGCCAGGGAGCGATCAGAGTCGCACACACTGCGGCAATCTCAGTCGCACACTCAGCCGCAGGTATTGTCGTGCGCGAGGGAGCTATCAGAGCCGCACACACTGCCACAAACTCAGCCGCAAATATTAACGTGCGCCAGGGAGCTATCAGAGTCGCACACTCTGCCGCACACTCAGCCGCAAATATTGCCGTGCGCGAGGGAGCGATCAGAGTCGTGCACTCAGCCGCACACTCAGCCGCACACTCAGCCGCACACACTGCCGCACACTCAGCCGCACACTCAGCCGCACACTCAGCCGCAAATATTAATATGCGCCAGGGAGCGATCAGAGTCGCACACACTGCGGCAATCTCAGCCGCAAATATTGCCGTGCGCCAGGGAGCGATCAGAGTCGCACACTCAGCCGCAGGTATGGTCGTGCGCCAGGGAGCGATCAGAGTCACACACTCTGCGGCAATCTCAGGCGCAAGCATTGTCGGGTGCAAAGGAGCGATCGAAAACTCTCAACGTATCTGCATTCAGAGTCGCAAGCATCGTCGCACGCAAACCTGCAATCATTCTCTCTCAATTACAGCTGCAAAAAATGGCCGCATGCTGTGCCGAAAACGATCAGGCATCCTGATCAACGACGTGAAGTACACCGCTGCATCCAGGCTCCAAAGCTTGCCACTGACTTCCGGCGAATCCAATCAAAACATTCAAAGCGCGCGCTGCAACTCACAATCTGCTGCTGCGGGGCGATCAATTTTGCGCGCGGAGCCCCGCCATTGCAGCGTCCGGCTGCTGCGCTTGTGTGATAATACCGTATTTATCACTATACTTGTAGGCCGTGATGCGAATTAAAGTCGAAGCTGCGATGATGCAAGACCTGTTGATTGACAACCTCTTGGCGCGCGACCTTCACGGTCCTCTGTATACTCTGAATCTGGAAGTATGAGCAAAACACGGAAAAAAAGCGACGTCGCCGATACCGGTAAAGACGCCGCGGTCGAAGATTCTCCCGCCGATCAAACCCCAACCAAACGAACCAGCAAACGCACCGCAGCCAAAAAGGCGCCGAGCGCGGCGTCCAAACGCGCCGCTGCAAAAGCGGACGACGGCGACGCAGTTGAAAAAGCTCCGCCCAAAAAGCGCAAAGCCGCTCCGCGCAAAAAAGCTGCCGCCAAAGCGCCAGCCAAGGCCAAGGCTGCTGCAACCGACTCCAAATCCCGCTCTGCAAGCGAGGTTAAGGACGCGCAGGATGAACTGTTCGGCGCTGGTGAATCGAGCGGTACAAACAAAAAAGCCACGCCTGCACGGAAAAGCAGCACACGCCGCAAAGCTCCGGCCAAAAGCACTGCCGCCAAAGAAAAGCCGGCCGTAGCTGAAACCGCTGCCGACTTGGACGACAGCGCTGCGGAGACGCCGAAACCCAAAGCCAAACGCGCACCGCGCAAAGCCGCCCCGAAAGCGAAAGCCGCGCCCAAAAAAGCCGCGAGCCGAGCGAAAAAAGCTGAACCAGCCGACGTCGATACGGCCGATGCTGCCGAGAGCGCCGAGGAAACGCCCGCTAAAGCACCCGCCAAAAAACGTCCGGCCGCAAAGTCCAAAGCCGCGAGTACGTCCCGCAGCCGCAAGAGCAGCGCCAAAACCGCGCCGCAAGAGACGCCGGACGAAGCGCCCGAAGCCGCTGTGACCGAAAGCGATGAAGCCGAAAGCGCACCGAAACGCAGTACGCGTCGCAAAGCCGCGCCGAAAAAGTCTCCGGCTAAAACGACAAAAGACAAAGCGGTCGAAGAAACCGCGGCGATCGAAGCGGAACAGGCTGAAAGTGCGGGCGACGGCGAATCCGACGAACAGGCCGATCAAAGCCAAACCAGATCGCGTCGCTCAGGCCGTGGACGCCGTGGCGGCCGAGGTCGTCGTGGTGGAGAACGTTCCGAAGAGCGGGAAGCCGCCGGAGACGATCAACGCGACGAAGAGCAGGACCAGGACAAAGAACAGCGCAAACCGCTGCGTCGCAAAGGCGAAGTAGATCCGAAAAAAGACGAGGCCGAGGGAGGCGAAGATTCAGCTCCCGAGCAAGCTCCCGCGCGCAAAAAATACGACCACGGTTTTGGCGAAATCGATCTGCGTCCGCAGTTGAATGAATCCGGCCCGGATGAGTCGGTTAACACGCTGGACGAGATCGAATTGGACGAGCTGCCGCCGCGTATGCGCCAGGCCGTCGAAAACTTCGGCTGGGACAGTCTGATGCCGGTCCAGAGCCGCTCGATTCCCTACATGTTGGCGGGTCGCGACCTGATGGTGCAATCCAAAACGGGCAGCGGTAAAACGGCGGCATTCCTGCTGCCGATTCTCGAGCGAATCGATACCTCGCTGCCGCAGTGCCAGGCACTGGTGCTTGTGCCGACGCGCGAGCTGGCGCACCAGGTTGAAACGGAAGCACAGACCCTGGCGCAGGGACTTGGCGTTCGCATTGTCGCCGTCTTCGGCGGCGTCGGCTACGGCTCGCAGTTGCAGGCTTTCCGCGAAGGAGCGCAGCTCGTCATCGGAACGCCGGGACGCATTCTGGATCACATGCTGAAGCGCTCGCTGACGCTCGAAGCGCTGCAGATGCTGGTGCTGGACGAAGCCGATCACATGCTGTCGATGGGTTTTTATCCCGACATGAAACGCGTGCAGACCTTCCTGCCGCGCAGCAACTACAACGCCTACATGTTTTCGGCCACCTTTCCGCCGCGCGTGGTGCGCCTTTCCGACGAATTTCTTTGGAAGCCCGATTTTGTTAGTCTCAGCAAAGATCAGGTTCACGCCATCCAGACTGAGCACGTCATTTACGCCGTGCCGGACATGGACAAGGACCGCAGTTTTGTCAGGATTCTCGAAATCGAAAACCCGGCCAACGCCATTATTTTCTGCAACACCAAGGTCCAGGTCAACTACGTGGCCGTTGTGTTGCAGCGTTTTGGTTTCGACGCGGATGCGCTCAGTTCCGACCTGTCGCAGGGCGAACGCGAGCGTGTGCTGTCGCGCGTCCGTGCCGGCAATCTGCGCTTTCTGGTAGCCACGGATGTGGCGGCGCGCGGGATTGATATTCCCGAGCTCTCGCACGTATTTCAGTTCGACGTACCGGAAGATCCCGAGTCTTATATCCACCGTTCGGGCCGCACGGGCCGCGCCGGATCGACGGGACGCGCCATTACGCTGGCCGACTTCCAGGACCGCATCAAACTCGAGCGCATCGGCGCGCGTTATCAGATTGAATTTGTGGAGCGCCCGCTGCCGACGGATGACGACATCGCCACGGTGGTGTCGCAGCGCGTCACGGTGCTGCTGGAATCGCGTTTCCGTTCGCGCGACAATGTGCAGCTCGAAAGTCTGGAGCGCTTCACTAAACTGGCGGCAGCACTCGGCTCCGACGAAGACGGCTCGCGCCTGCTGGCAATGATGCTCGACGACTTCTATAAGTTTTCGCTGCATACGCCGCCGCCGCCACGTCGCGGCCGCGACGACCGACGTCAGGAGCCTCGCTCCGGCGGCGGACAACAGGACGCCCCGCGCGACCAGTACGCCGAGCAGGCGGAACAAGCCGAACAGGAGCATGACACCGACCGTGAGCGGGACCAGGACCACGACAATCGCGACGGCGGTGGAGATCGTCGCGACGGCGGCGGAGATGGTCAGGGCGGTCGCGGTCGAGGCGGACGTCGACGCCGCGGAGGCAGGAGACGGCGGAGGAACTAGGCCGCAAAACGCCCGGTTGTTTTTCCGCAATACGCGTGTTGCAAGAACTCCGGAAATTGAATCTTTCAATTACACAAGAGCCGCTGTTTAACAGCGGCTCTTGTAGTTTTAAACTATGTGTTGAGTTCGTGGAGTTTTCACTCCTCACACGGGCACACCCGCCCCGGGGCGCTGCGCCAGAACGTCCGCTCCGGCTCCGAGCCGCCGGCCGGAATCACAACCTTGATGCAGGCCGAATCGTTGTCGCAGGGGTTTTCGTCGTCGTCCGAGCAGGAGGGAGCCAGACCGATAATCATTAAACAAAGCAGCGACCACATCGCCGCTCGCAGACTGAGTGTGTTGGACTTGAACTTAAACACCGGCATTCAGTTGTTTTGTTGTGCGATTCTGTTAACATGCTCCACGCAAACCTAAAGCCCGGAGCCGCCGCGCTGTCGGCGCAGCACTTCCCGCAGTCCCTCTTCGACTTCCTCGCGCGGCAGTCCGCCGGCGGTGAGTTCCGCGTCGTCGAGGCGCAGCATGCGATAGTAAAACTGTTCGGCGGCTTGCGGTGCACCTTCCACGTCGCGGTCGAGCAGCATAAAGAGAGCGTCTTCCGCCCGGGCGAATTTACGTCCTTTTTCGAACAAAAAAGCCGCCGCTTCGGCTACGGCCAGTGTCCAGCGCGCAAGGGGAAGTGATTCCAGGACCACGAGCGCGCGGTACAGTGATTTTGTATCGGCAAACTCGGGATCGCGACGCATGGCCGCGGCGTAGAGTTCGATGCTCAGACGCCTCAGGTGGTCGGAGCGGTCGACGCGGCCGCTGTTCAACAGGTTTTCCGCCATAAACGACCAGATTTCAGCGGCGACGAGCGCCTTGCCCGCACCCTCCGCGCTGTCGCTGAAAATTTCCAGCAGATCCATGCCGTCAAGCCTTTCCGCAAAGCCGGCTTCCAGGCCCGTGTAACGCAGGAACAGGCCCTCCAGATCCTGCATCACATCGAAGTCCCGCTCGCTCTGATTGCGGTTGATCAGGCGCGCCAACTCCTGCGCAAAACGCGTAAACATACGGACGACATAGTCGCGCTCGAACATGGTAAAAATCCCTTCCCGGCTTTGCAGGCAACGCTTTTGAACTCATGCAACGAATGTACCGGTTCCGGCGTGGATTCAGCCGCTTTTTTTCCTCGCTACAATTCGCTAATTTGGATTTGGTTCAAATAAGCTTTTGTGATTGCCGGCCCTCCGCTGCCGGCAGATTTGTAAGGATTAACTATGTTTCGTCGTTATCTCATCCTGTCGCTCGCGATTGGTTCGGGCCTCATTTTCTTCGCGTGCGGTGCCGAACAAAAAGAAGCCGAGCCGATGGAGGAAGCAGCAGAACAAACTGCCCTTGAGTCCGGCATTGTCAACGTCTACACACATCGCCATTATCCGGCCGACAAAGAGCTGTACGCCGAGTTCACCAAACAAACCGGTATCGAAGTCAACGTCGTATCCGCGGGAGCCGATGAGCTGATCAAACGCCTGGAAACGGAGGGCGACAAAAGCCCGGCCGACCTGCTGATTACCGTTGACGCCGGTCGTCTGCATCGCGCGATGGCGCTCGGTCTGCTGCAACCGGTTTCGACGCCGACGCTGCAGGAAAACGTACCGGCACATCTGCGCGACAAGGACAATAACTGGTACGGCCTGACCGTGCGTGCGCGCATCGTAGCTTATGCGCCGGATCGCGTAGATCCGAAGAAGCTGGAAACCTATTCGGCCCTGGCCAACAAAGAGTGGAAAGGCAAGCTGCTTGTCCGTTCGTCCTCGAACGTCTACAACCAGTCGCTCATGGCTGCCATGATTGAACACAAGGGCGCGGACAAAGCCGCCGAATGGGCCAAAGGCATCGTCGATAATATGGCGCGCACTCCGGCGGGCAACGACCGCGATCAGATCAAAGGTATTGCGGCCGGCCTGGGCGATATCGCCGTCGTCAACTCGTACTACTACAACATGATGCAGCATTCCGACGACGAAGCGGAGCGCGAAGCGGCCTCGAAAGTTGAAATCACCTTCCCGCATTTTGATGGCGGCGGCATTCACATCAACGTCAGCGGCGCGGGCGTGACCAAAAGCGCGGCGAACGCCGAAAACGCAATCAAACTGCTGGAATTCCTGACGTCCGAAGCCGCACAGCGCAAATTCGCGGAAGCCAACTTTGAGTATGCCCTGAAAGACGACATTAAATACGACGGCATCTCGCTTGGTAAACTCGGCGAAAACAATGAAAAAGCCGTGATGATCTTCGATCAGGTCGGGTGGAAGTAAGCGGCGCACGGCGCGGCATCACGGGCTCCGGGTATGCAGCAACACTCCGTTCGCGGAACCAATTCGTCTGAAAAGCCGACAAACAGGGAAGGCTCCCGCTCCTGGCGACACATGATCCGTCCCGGGAGACATGCGCGTTCCTGGTTTGTAAGCACGGCCCTGCTCGTGATTGCCGTCTCAATGCCGGCAATCTACGTGGCGCTGCACGTATTCGGCGGCTCCAACCCCGTCTGGGACCACCTGGCCGCCACGGTGCTGACCGACTATATCGTCAACACGTTCATTCTGATGCTGGGCGTCGCCGTTCTGGTGACGCCCGTCGGCGTGCTCTGTGCCTGGCTGATTTCGGCTTACGATTTTCCGGGGCGCGCCTGGCTGGAATGGGCGCTGGTACTGCCGCTGGCCATGCCCGCCTACATCACCGGCTACGCCTGGTCGGGAATTTTTGAATACGGCGGACCGGTTGACTCGCTGGCCGCATTCCTGGGTTCTGGTTCCTCGCTCGGGATCGACATTTTCTCCGTTTATTTCCTCGCTGCGCTGTTTGCATTTGTCCTGTATCCCTACGTCTACCTTGTGGCGCGCAGCTCCTTTGCGCGTCAGTCGGCCGGATTGATCGAGGCGGCGCGTTTGACGGGCGCCGGCAATTGGGAAGTGTTTCGTCGCGTGGCGATGCCGCTGGCGCGTCCCGCGGTGGCCGGCGGTCTGGCGCTCTGCCTGATGGAGGTGCTGAACGACTACGGCGCGGTTAAATACTTCGGCGTTTCGACCTTCACGACCGGGATATTTCGCGCGTGGTTTGCCCTGGGCGACACGGGCGCCGCCGTTCGCCTTGCCGCCGTCCTGATGCTCTTTGTCTTTGTTTTGATCGTGCTGGAACGCCGCGGTCGCGCGCGAACAGCCGTCTCATCATCCGCCACAATGCGCCGTCAGACTCTGCGGGGAAAAAAGGCCCTTCTGGCCCTGATTTTCTGTTTAGTCCCGCTTTCGCTCGGATTTGTCTTTCCCGTAGTGCGACTGTTGACCTGGGCCTGGCGCACGGCGTCCGATGTGTTGGACCTGCAGTTTGTCTATCTGGTGCTCAACAGTTTTGCACTTGCGCTCGGCAGCGCGGTTCTGTGCTGTGCCGCGGCGATCTTGGTGCTGTATACGGCGCGCCTGCAGCGCACGCGCCTGGCCGGTTTCCTGGCGCAGAGCGCCACACTCGGTTATTCGATTCCTGGAGCGGTCATTGCCGTCGGCGTCATGACGCCCTTTGCGGCCATCGACCACGGAATCGACGGTCTTGTGCAGTCGCTCACCGGCAGCGGAACCGGACTTCTGTTGAGCGGCACGCTGATTGCGTTGTTGTATGCCTATTTATCGCGTTATCTTGCGGTGGCTTTTCAGCCTGTCGACGCCGGATTTGAGCGCACGGCCGCGTCGATGGACGAAGCCGCGCGTTCGCTTGGCGCTTCGCCCTTGCGTGCTTTGCTGCAGATCAACATTCCGATGGTGCGCACGGCCATCCTCAGCGCAATTATCCTGGTCTTTGTCGACGTGCTCAAGGAATTGCCTCTGACGCTGATTTTACGTCCGTTTAACTTTGAAACGCTGGCGACGCGCGCCTTTGAATTCGCCGGCAACGAACAACTGGCGGAGGCGGCCAATCCGGCTCTGCTGATCGTAGCCGTCGGCGTCATTCCCATCGTTTATCTCAATCGTCTCATGAATGCAAAACAGGCGCGATGATCAATCCGCAGTTGAGTATTGTCGAGTTTAATGGCGTTACCAAGCGCTACGTCACATCCGAAGCTCCGGCGGTGAACGAGGCCACGTTTTCCATTCAGCGCGCCTGCATCACGGCTCTGCTGGGCGGCAGCGGCAGCGGCAAAAGCACCGTCCTGCGCCTGCTGGCCGGTCTGGAAACGCCCGAAGCGGGATCGATAGTGCTGGCCGGAAATACCGTCAGCGACGGCCGGACTTTTGTCCCGCCCGAGAAGCGCAACATCGGCCTGGTATTTCAGGATTACGCGCTTTTTCCGCATCTGACGGTTAAACAAAACATTGAATTTGGTCTGGGTAAAAAGAGTAAACAGGATGGGCAACGCGCCCGCTCCATGCTTGAGCTTGTTGAACTCGATCAACTGGGACATCGTTATCCGCACGAGCTGTCCGGCGGGCAGAGACAGCGGGTGGCGATTGCACGTGCGCTGGCGCCGCAGCCGGATATCCTGTTGCTCGACGAGCCGTTTTCCAACCTGGACGATGCGCTAAAAGCGCATGTGCGCCGCGATTTGACGCGTATTATTCGCACGGCCGAGATGACCGCCGTCTTTGTCACGCACGACGTCCGCGATGTCTTTGCCGCCGCAGATCGACTGATTGTTCTGGACGATGGACATGTGCGCCAGGCGGGCCGTCCCGACGAGGTGTACCAACAACCGGCCAATCCCGGCGTTGCCCGCATTTTTGGCGAAACGACAATCATCAAAGCGCAGTCCCACGGCAACATGGCGCATACCGCCTTTGGCGAAATTGATCTCGGCGTGCCGGAAATCCCCTCCAACATGTTAATCTGTTTAAGACCGGGCGATCTGCAAATTGCCGCGCAAACCGAATCGGGTTTACAGGCCGTTGTTGAATGCACGACCTTTTTTGGCATGTACAACGAGCTATTGCTGCGTTTAACACCCGCCGATTCAACGACGGAGCCCGTCCATCTCACTCTTCCACTGTCCTGCGACGAATCATATTCTCCCGGCGCCCGACTGACGCTGACGCGGGCAGTGCGACGCATCCACTTCTGGCCGGCCGACTGAGACTGAATCGTTGTCGGGACAGGGACTGTAACATTCTCACAAAGGCATCGCCGCTATTTCATGCGCGGCTCTTTTCTTTTTGTTCGTCACGCAGATAGAAGTGACAAGCATGACAAACAGGAGTACTTCTTGCAGATGATCTGTCAACGCCAGGTCTGCATCAAACAAAACTGTCACCGGGTGCGGAGTCGGTTTTTGAGTATTATCATCAATTCGGATTCGATTATTTCCGAAACCACCTGAATGGTTTCAAGTCCCTGTTAACTTCGAACGCCACGCGGTCGGCGGATCAAAGTTTGAGACACCGTACTTTCAAAGACAAACCCACTGTCTGATCACATTGGACACCGGCCTGCATTGCACATTCATTCGGTGATCTCGTTCAACTGCTCTCGGATTGCGATGCAAACATGGTTTGCCGATTGTCCGCGCCGGCGCCGGCTTCCGAGCGACAACTGAGCAGGCGCTGTATCCAAATCCGCAATAGAAATCATCGATTGAGAATCCTCTGGCGCCAATAGGTACTTCACCGCTCCGAACGCAAATCAACGAAAATCCGACCGTTCAGAGGCGAAAACTGCCCGTTCGCGTTTTTCCGCTTTTGTGTTCGAAGTTTCATTGTCACTTTGCACGCGTGACGGCCGCACAGGTACAGGGACAAACGGAGTCAATTTTCACTTACCAGACTCGCAACAGGTAAAAGTTGCGAGGCGGCGGAGCGTGGCGGGCGGAAAAAAATGGCAGGTTGGCAGGAGGGGGTGGGGGCCCGGTTTCGGGCCTGAAGTCCATTTAAACCAAACTGTTTAAATCTTAATCGAAAGACAAGAGCGATGTTTCACCGATGACAGAAACAGAAGTATACTACCGACACAACTACAACTGCCATGCAAATTCAGACTCTTCGTTGTGTCTTCATCTTTCAGTGTTTCACAGATTCAAACAATATTCAACAACTGAATCATTGGAAGTTTGCTCGTTCTTCACAACGACAGTTCGTCGACTCCACAATTTTCAACGCGGATCAACCAACTGTTTTATGCTGACTTTTTGCTCAAACCGGCTGCGCACATTTTTACATTGTGACCGTTTGGAACACATTCCAGACCGTTGGACAACAAAATCAACTACGTTCAATTTTTTGCCGTGGGAAAGGCGCTGAAGTTTAACTATGCTTGTTATTGCGACGCGCAGGCATGCAACGCGTCGCTCCGCGGACAAGACTCTAAAAAATCTGCACTGAAGCAGGGTGGGAGGAGTGCGTCTGATAGCGGAGGAATTACACCGTGGCGGCGGCGGGGTGGCCCCCTGGATCAAGCCGGAAGTACGCCCAAACCTCAACACCGGCTCCCAGGCATCCCTCTAAACCATTGCCCCACAAGCACTTACAGCCTTCGACCAATCACATCTTTCCACCACATTCGCAGCTTCAACCTCAAAATAATCGCACCACGCAACGGTTTACTGCTTCAACTTCTCAACCTGATACACCAGCAGCTCGTCCGACTTGCCGTGAACATTCACCGGCTCCCAGGCATGTGCTTCGACCTTGTCCCTGATCTTGTCGAACACGCGTTCGTGAACCAATATCGCGTTGTGATGTTTCTTCGTCAATGTCTCTATTCGTTTACCGGTGTTTACCGTATCGCCCGTAATCGAAAACTCGATCCGGTCCTCGGAGCCGAGATTTCCCGCGACCACTTCGCCCGAGTTAATACCGATGCCGATGGCAAAGGGACGCCCGAACGCTGCGCCATACGTCTGGTCCAGCTCCCCAATGCGCTCCAGCATTTCCAGCGCGCACAGTACAGCTTTTAATTCGTTGTTGTACGTCGGCATTAAAGCGCCGAAGGAGGCAAATACTTCGTCGCCGACGAACTGGTTGACCGTGCCGTCGTGGCGTTTAACACACTCGCTCATTAAACGGTAGTAGTGATTCAGGCAGGCGACGACTTCCTTGGGCGAGGAGCGTTCACTGAAACGCGTGAAGCCGCGAATATCGCAGAACAGCACGGCGACGTCGCGCAGCTCGCCTTCAAAAATCGAATCTTCACTCGTTGACAGCGCTTTTTGTACAACTTCCTGCGGCACGTAGCGCTCAAACAGACGCAGCGTTTTTTCCTGCTCTTCGACTTTTTGCCGCAGATCGCGCACCAGCTGTTTATTGCGCTGCTGCAGGCCGTACAGGTGAAACGCATTTTCAATTGTCATGCGCAGTTCCGTTTCGTCCCAGGGTTTGGTGACGTAGCGAAATACGCGCCCGGTGTTGATGGCGCTGATGATGGCTTCAACATCGCTGAAACCCGTCAGAACCATGCGCACCGTGTCCGGATACGAGGGAATAATGTGTTCGAGAAATTGAACGCCGGTCATTTCCGGCATGCGCTGATCCGTGATGATCAACGCCACGTCCCGCGTCTTCAGGAGTTCAATCGCCTCGCGCGCGCTGTTGGCGGTAAGAATATTGTAGTCGCGCCGGAAAGCCGCCTTGAATGAAACGAGGTTCTGGTGTTCGTCATCGACGTAGAGAATGGCCGGGAGATCTCTGCGGGATTTGTTCATGTGCCTCTGTCCAGTGTACATCGGTGCTACAGCGGCTGTCCGTCGCCGCCTTCGGCAAACAGGTCCGCCGTCAGCGCTATGGCGTCCGCCGAGCCCATCACCACCGCCACATCGTTGCCGCGCAGTTTTGCGTGCGGGTCAGGAGTTGTTGAAACGTTTTCGCCGCGTTTTATTGCCAGAATCGTGGCATTGAATTTTCCACGCACGTCAAGTTGAACCAGTGATTTCCCGGCCGCCTCCGAGTTGTCAAAAATGCGTAGCACGCGAATCTCCATATCCGGCAGCACCGTCTGAAGGTCCGCTGTGCGAGTCATGCCGTTGGTCGGCCTGCGGAACCTGCGATATCTGTCCGCGCGGATGTGATCCGCAAAACGGTGAATCTCGTCGACGGGCAGCAGATAGTGCGCCAAAACGCGCGAGAATATTTCCACCGCAGTCTCAAACTCAGCAGGTATGACTTCGCTTGCACCGATGGCCGCCAATTTGTCGACGTCGGCTACAAATCGCGTGCGGACAATCAGATGCACGCCCGGGTTCATCGTTTTAACCTGGCGGATGGCGCGCTGTGTTGCATCAGCGTCGGATATTGCCACGACTACCACGCGCGCCTGGAGGATGTGTGCGTGATGCAGTACTTCACTCTTGGAAGCGTCGCCGTAGAGAATCGGCTCGCCGCGTTCCTTCTCGCGTTTAACAGTCTCCGGGTTCATCTCCAGGATGATGTAGGGAATGTGCGCCGACTTTGCTGCGCGCGCAACGAGTTCGCCGTTAATTCCATAGCCTATGACGATGACGTGGCCCTTTAACTCCTGTTTCGCTTCGCTGCTTTGCTGCGCCTCACCTACTTTGTCGAATCGCTTTTGCAGTCGGCTCATCAAAGGAATACGGCTGTGTTTCTCGGCGGCCTGCGGCGCGGCGGCAATCAAAAAGGGTGTCGCCGCCATAGTCAGAATAGAAACCGCCAGGAAAATCTGGTAGTGTTCAGCGCTCAGTATCTCAACGCTCAGTCCCGCCTTCGAGAGGATAAACGAAAATTCACCGATCTGGCTCAGTGAAAAACCAACCATGATCGCCGTGCGCAGCTGCCAGCCCAATATGCGCGCCACGGCTATGATCACGCCCAGTTTGATCAGTACCACGCCAAGTACCAGGCCAACAATCAACAACGGCTCGTGCAAGAGCAACGACCAGTCGAACAACATTCCGATCGAGACAAAAAAGAACGAGCCGAAAACATCGCGGAATGGCAACAGCCCGCCCAGAGCGTCCACGCTGTATTCCGACTCGGATATGATAAGTCCCGCCAGGAATGCGCCCAGTCCCAGTGAGAGGCCGACGGCCGACGTGCCCCAGGCCACGCCGATTCCGATTGCGACGACGAGCAAAAGAAACAACTCCTGCCGGCGCGTGCGAACCACCCGGTCCAGAATAAACGGAACCACCGTCCGCGCGCCGACAATCACGACCGCGACGATTACAACGCCTTTAACCAGCAGCATCAGCAGCGCTTCGCCGGGATCGGCCGCCACTCCCGCCAGGATCGGCGTCAATAACATCATCGGAACAATGGCGATGTCCTGGAAAATCAGAATGCCCAACGTGCCCTGACCGTGCGGCGCTTCAATTTCACCGCGGCTCTGCAAAAGCGATAAAACAATGGCGGTGGAGGAGAGAGCGGCAAGGAATCCAAAAAACGCGGAAGAATTCAGATCAAATCCGGCCAGTGCGCCGCAGCCCATGACGACGGCGATCGTCAGAACAACCTGCAGACTGCCGCCCAGCAGAACGGTTTTTTTGATGCGCGCCAGTTCTTTAAATGAAAACTCAATGCCGATGGTAAACAGCAGCAATACCACGCCGACTTCGGCCAGGATCTCAACGCTGTGTTCATCGTGTACCAGTCCCAGACTGTACGGCCCGATTAACACGCCGGTCATCAGGTAACCGATGATCGTCGGCACCCGGACTTTCGTCGTCAGGTACAGAACGACAATCGACAGTCCAAAAATGATCGCAATGTCGCGAAGAAGGGGAATTTCCATCCGGAGCCAGTGTTGGTTGCGCGTGTTGTACCGCGTTAATTGCGTGGAATTTTCAGGACCTGCCCGATGTAGATCCGATCAGGTCGCCGAATATTGTTAAATCCCATAATACGGCTTATTGAGGAACCGTGGCGCGCGGCAATGCGCGAAAGTGTGTCGCCGCTCCGCACGCGATACGTTATGACCGGCGGGGCGGAACTTTTGTCGGCGGCTGGAATGCGGTCTATGGCGTAGGCCACCTCGGCCTCAGTTAACTCGCTCGGCACGCGGATGCGCGTTCCCTTGGGAATCATCAGATCCTGGCTGAATACACGACTGCGTACCGCCGGGTTGATCAGACGCATCGTCTCAAGGTCCATGCCGAGATACTTGACCAGGACCGACGGTTTGATCCAGTGCTCCAGTACCAGTTCGCGAAATTCGCGTTTGGGCCTGAAATCAATCTCGTCAAAGTATTCTTCCGGGTTTTCAGCGATGTCCGACGCCGCGATAAAACAGGCGTAGAAATTGCGCGAGGAAAACTTGAAGGTGCGGCTGGAGTGTTTGGTGAGCACCGTTTCAAAATCGTTGCTGCCCAGGGTTGTCACGGCGCGGCGGATGCCGTTGATCCCGTAGTTGTAGCCCGTAATCGCCAGCGGCCAGTTGTCCACCTGAGCAAAATTGCCGGCCAGCATTTCGGCCGCGGCATACGTCGAATAAATCGGGTCGAGACGTTCGTCGACGTAATCGTTAATCTCCAGGTATTCGCGTCCGGTTCCACGCATAAACTGCCACATGCCCGCCGCGCCGGCGTGCGACATCGCATTCGGCAGGAACGACGATTCAACATGCGGCAGATACGCCAGCTTTTCGGGCACGTCAAACTTGCGCAGAATAAATTTAATCGTGTCCAGGTACATTCCGCTCAGGCGCAGCCCCTCCATAAACCGCTCTTTCTGTCCATTCTGAAAACGAATGCGATCAATGGCATCGTCCAGCGCGCCCTCTTCGCCGTGCTCCTCAAACAGCTTGGCAATCTTTTTGTCCAGATCGCTCCACTTTTCACTGGGTGAAGACTTTATGCGTTTTATCGACTCTTCGATCGGTTTGCGAATGGCGCGAATATACTGGCGGCGTTCGTCGCCTTCGCGCTCGCCTATTTCGTATTCGCCGTAAATCACCATCGGGTATTCGTGGTCGTGCAGCAGCCCCTTGTTCAGCGGAACCTCGGAATAGATCTTTTTCCAGAAGGCGACGTTGTCTTCAATGATACCCGGCTTGGTAAAAACTTCGGCCTGTGCGCTCAGGCACAAACAAAAAAACAGGCACAGTGCCAGTGCCTGTCCGCGGTAATGTATATGCTGCATGTTGCTTCCTGTGTCGTAACGTCTTGCGTCCGCCGGCCGGGTCATTCCTTCCTCTTAACCCGCCCGCGTGAATTTATAAAATTCCGGGAAACTTCAATGGCTGACGAGCGCAACAAGTTTGTGTTGTGCTTTGTTCCACCCGTTTTGACTCGATTATGGTCTTTTTACCTTCTTTTTTGGGTCCGACTGCCAAGTCGTTTACAACATTGTACCGCAGGTAATTTTCCGGCGACTGCCTGATTATTTTGTTTGTCATGCGGATAGAAGCGGCAGGTCCCCGCACAGCCGCGTGTCCCGGGGTGAACAGGGACAATGCCCTTGCAGGCCGCGGAGATTGCCCGCGCCTGCGGCGCGTCGCTTAACGCCGGGTTGCCGGAGGGAACACCATCCGGAAATACGTCGCAACTTTGAACCTTCACCGTTGAACTCCGCCGCTTAACCGCACAACGGCTTCCGTGATGATTGCGCGATACAACCGCAGCCGAAAATTCACTTCGCTGCCGTCGGCGGCGCAGAAGCGGAATCATTGATCGCTGGAACGCGCGAACGTCTGAATGCGACAATTCCGCAGCGCACGTCTGTCGTTTACCGGGTAAACAGAGTTCACCGGGTAAACAGAGTGCACCGGCGAATAAACTGCGCCGCATCAGATAAAGCGCGGGGAATGCGGTCGGGCAATCCGGCTTCAGCCTGTTGAACAGCCCGGCGCTGTAACATTTGAACATCAAATTGCATGCTGCGGCGCTCAGCATTCACCGGTGAACTGTGAATTCAACACGGATCCGAAAGGGAAGAACACCCCTTGCGGCCGCGCCGCGTCAGGCCGGGCGACGCCTGCCAATACGCGCAGCGTGAATTGCGTCGCGGCCGAATGTGAAAACGGCCGCTTCACAATTTCACAGCTTCACATCGGCGCAATGTGTTCACAAGTGGAAGTGAAAATGAGGAGTGTTTAGCCGGGAATGAAGCGGCGGAATTATCACCTAAAGTGAATATATGAACGTGTGAAACAGCAAAAGCCCGCTGTTGAAGAAGTGAATCAAATCGCGTTTCACATTCCGCCGCTGCTGTTTACAGTCTGATTCACTGCGTTAAAAGCGTGAAAAAGTTCACTTTTTACACATTTCGGGTCAAAAAACGGTACTTTTTCCAATTAATTAACTCATTAGCTATTGCATCGGCCTGTTTAATGTTGTAGATTTGAAACAGTTTTTTAGGTTAAGTCCAATTTCGCAGCAGCAATTTTCTTTAATACAACAGTATCTCTTTTCTTTAACGATTGAATTGGTAGTCAACTATGGATTCGAACACAGTAGCTGATCGTTTGCGTGAATTCGGTCAGGAGAAGTACGGCAACATGACGCAATTTGCCGGCGCTCTCGGAATGTCCCCCCAGGCGCTTTCGCCGTACCTTAACGGACGTCGCAACCCCGGCAAACGCATGCTTGCCAAACTTGAACAACTCGGTGCGAATCCGGGCTATATCTCCGGTGAAGGCGAAGGCGGCAGTGCACCTGCGGCTTCCGCAGCCCCGGCGGCAGCAGCTCCGGCTAAAAAGCGCCGCGGCCGTAAACCCAAAGCCAAACCCGCCGCTGAAGCAGCGCCGAAAAAGGCAAAAGCTCCGGCCGCCAAAAAAGCTAAAGCCAAAACCAAGGCAAAAGCTAAACCCGCAGCAGCAGCCAAACCCGCTGCTGAAGCCGCTCCCAAGAAAGCCAAAGGTCGTCCCGGCCGCAAAAAAGGTTCCACAGCAGTTAAAGCCGCGCCGAAGAAACGCCGCGGTCGTCAGCCCAAAGCTGCTGTTGCCGCAACCAGCGCCGTTTCGGCTGCCGAAATGCAATTGCTCGAATACCTGCGCAAAATTGGCCTGGCCAGCGTAGATTCGGTCGTTAACCTGCTTGAGTCGATCAAAACCGTTTCCGACGAAGACTACATGAAGAAATTCCGCCGCGCCAAGCCGCGTAAGATCGTCAAGTAAGTCCGTCCGACACGACATTGCGAAAGCAATCCTTAACGCACCGTGTGAACTTCACACGGTGCGTTGTATGTTTTAAAGCGCGGCCCTGAACACCGGTCCACGTGCGTTGACAGCGCGGAACGCGATACTACCACCGAACTCCAGGCCTTGCGTTCAATTCGTCTAAGGCATTTCAACACAATAAGTTGTGAGTGGTGTATTCACAAGTTGCTGCAAGCGCTGTGGAGTGAATCAGACGCCGTTTTGCTCTAGTTTCTACTGTGTTAATTCGGGCCTTTAACAGCTTCGTGACGAGGCGACGGGCATTTCCGGACCTGATCCATGTAAACTTCGAGCAGTGCGCCTGAATGCGATGCACGGACCTTGATACGGCACGTCCGGTGCGTTGCAGATCTACGCAGACATTGAACAGGGGATTGAGCGGCATACAACTGATTCTACGGCTCCAGACATGCCGAACCCAGCCCGCGGGGGGATTTCACCATCATATGCTTTTGTGCGGCACACTGAAGGGCGGGGCTAAACAGAAAATCATGCCTGGAGAAGCAGCAGGATCAGACCGGGAATTTCAAGGTGAAGGTCGAACCTTTGTCGAGTTCACTTTCGACGCTGACTGAGCCCTTGTACATTTCCATGACGTGTTTCACGATGGCCAGGCCAAGACCGCTGCCGCCGAGTTCACGTGAACGCGCTTTGTCGACGCGGTAGAAACGTTCAAAAATACGGCCCAGATCTTCCTTCTTGATGCCGCGGCCGGTGTCGGCAACCTTGATGATGCACTTGCCGCCTTCGAGGAAAGAATGCACCGTAACGGAGCCTTTTTCCGTGTATTTAACAGCGTTGTCCATCAGGTTAATAATGGCTTTGTCGAGGTGGTAGGTGTCGACGAGCAGCCTGAAGTCCACGGGCAGTTTATTGTCGTAGTTAAGCGCCAGGCCTTTGTCGCGCGCCTTGCGGTTGAAGTCTTCCAGCAGGTTGCGAATGTAGTCTTCCAGGCGAATATAACGCTCGTCGCGGCTCTGCTGATAGGATTCCAGACGCGAAAGGTCGAGCATGTCGTTGACGATTATTTCCAGGCGTTCAACGTTGGAAAGGGCGCGTTCCAGGAAACGGCGATTAACCTGTTTGTTTTCGAGCGCGCCGTCCAGCAGTGTTTCAACGTATCCCTTGATGGCGCTTACCGGCGTTTTTAACTCGTGTGAAGCGTTGGCGATAAAGTCGCGGCGCACTTCCTGCACGCGTTCGTATTGCTCGATGTTTGAGCGAAGTTTCTCGCCCATCGATTTAATCGAGCGGCCCAGTTCGCCGATTTCGTTGCGCTGATTGATGTCCGGCGTCGTCGAGTAGTTTCCGTCGGCAATCCGTTTGGTCATGCCGATGAGATGTGAAATCGGCCGCGTTAAATAACGCGAGAGATTAAGAATGGAAAGCAGGGCAATGAGTGAGGAGACGGTGGCGGCGATTACGAGAATGAAGCGGATCTTGAGCACGTTGTCATCGATAAAATCGAGGTCGTGAGCGATCCGGATAATATAACCGCTGGGAGCGTCGTAGGCGGTGTAAAGCAGGTTCTGCTGTAGCGTCTGACTGTATCGACGCGAGTTGCCGAAGTGATCCGGGCTGTTGAGCGCCTGAACGACCTCGTCGCGTTCGATGTGATTTTCCAGCGGTGTTTCATTAACATCGACGCGCGTATCCAGGATCACATTCCCGACGCTGTCGATAAGCGTAACACGGGCCCCGACGTAACCGGCCAGTCGATCGACAACGGCGTAGGAGTTGCCGTTGTACTGCAGCAGCGACTCATCAATGAGCTGGCACTGCGTTTTCATGTTTTCGACCAACTGGTCCTGCATATTTTGCTGCAGCAGATTTTCCGCCGTCAGCAGCAGAACCAGTGAACAGACCAGATAGAGACCGATGAAGATTATCGAAAGCTGGGAATGGACTTTGCGCATTTAGTCAATCAACTGAACAAATTTGTAGCCGACGCCCTGAACGGTTTGAATGTGCCGGGCATAGTTGTTGAGTTTCTTGCGAATCTTCGTGACATGCACGTCGACCGTCCGTTCAATCTGATAGGCGTCTTCACCCCAGACATTATACAGGAGGTCCTTGCGGGAGAAGACAATACCCGGACGTTTCATCAGAAAATACAACAAATCGAACTCTTTGGGCAGAAGTTTGATCTCGACTTCGGCGACTTTGACGGTATAACTGAGGCGATCTATCTCAACTTCGCCGATTTTGATGATTTCCTTGTCTGCGCCGCGGAACTTGTTAAGGCGCTCTTTCTGGCGGAAAATAGCGCGCACTTTGGCGGTGATAACGCGCGGGCTGAATGGTTTGGTCAGGTAGTCATCCGCACCCAACTCAAGGCCGAGCACTTCGTCCACTTCTTCGGATTTGGCCGTCAGGAACACAACGGATGCGTTCTTCAGCTTGGAATTCTGGCGCAGGGCCTTGCACACTTCGTAGCCGTCGAAGCCTGGCATCATGATGTCGAGCAGGATTACTTCGGGCATCACGCGGTCCGCTATCGTCAATGCGTCCTTGCCGTTGTCCGCGGTGTAGACCTTGTATCCTTCGTTGCCGAGATTATACGAAAGGATCTCAAGAATATCGCGTTCGTCGTCGACGCAAAGAATGATTTTGTCTTTTTTCACGACTGCTGCACTCCTGCTGTATAAAAGCATGATTTGAGACGTTCGTGCCCGATTTGCCGTGCACAAACTGAATTTGTTGATCGCCTGTGCGCGAATTTCCGGCTTAAACAGATCCGTCTGACGGGCTGCTCGCTCGCTGAAATCCGTCGTTTTTGCTGTGACCTGGAAGAATCTGTGGTGGCGGGGAATGTGCGGAAGTAACCAGGAGGGGTGTTTAAAGACGATGCGCTGCATTGCAGACGCAGTTCTGCCGGCGGACGCGTTGCCGCCGTCGGATTCGACGCATTGCGCCCATTCTCACCTGAATCGGCCTGCCGCGTCCGCACCTGCCGAAAGGAAGGCGCGAGTCGCTCTGACTTTTGTCGATCGGACAGGTCCAATCCAATGCGGGCTGACGTCATAGATTCCTTACCGCCGGACAATCATTGTCTTTCTGCTGCAAAAATATGTCCTTTATGTAAACCTCATGTTTGTCACATATTAATAAGGTGTAAAATGGCCGGAACGCAAAACGGCGGCGCAGATTGTTGCGTCGCCGTTTCAGCTTCGTTTCGCTGTGGAGCAAGGCCCGCCGTCGGGTGGAGATCGGCGCAAGCTGCGTCTGCACGGCTCATCCGGCACCGAAATTGCCGCGTCCGAATCACCGATCAGGCGCCCTTGGCCGGCCGGGCCGATTGACCTCAATTGTGGTTGAGTCCACTGTTTGCGCGCACCGCCGTCTGCAGCTGCTGAATTCCGAGTTTTTTGCCGGCAGAGGCATTAAACTCCAGTGTTTTGATCGGATAGGGAATCGTGATGTCATGTTGACTGAATGCACTGCTTATGCGCATGATTGCTTCCGACTTGGCTTCCATCCACAAGCCGATGTTGTCATCTTTTAACCAGAAACGCGCGACGAGTTCGATTGCACTGTCGCCGTAGTCGAGGAAGAGCACTTCGATTTCGCGATCGCGGTCTCGCATACCAATATTTTGCAGCGCCTCGTTGAGTACGCTTTGCACTTTTTCCAGGTCTTCACCGAAAGCGACGGCCAGTCCGATGTCGATGCGGCGTTGTTTGCTGGAGTCGAAATTTACGACCACATCGTTGTACAGCAGTTTATTTGGAATGATGACGTCGTGACCGTGGTAGGAGCGAATCGTTGTTGTGCGCATGTGCGTGCCGCGCACCCAGCCCTCAAATTCACCGATGCGCACGAGGTCGCCCGGTAAAATCGGCTCGCGCACGGCAATTCCGATTCCGGCTATGACGTTGACAATCGTTTCCTGAAACGCGAGACTGACGGCCAGACCGAGTATCCCCGCACCGGCAAGCAGTGAAGTCACCGTTTTGTCCAGCTCCAGAATGCCGAGCGCGGCGAACAATCCCAGGACCATTACCGCAAAGAACGTCAGCGTTTCCAGCAGTTTTCGCAGGCTGGAATTCAGCTTGTTTAATCGGTCCAGCAATCCGTGCAGGCCCGTGCGCGAAAGGCGCGCCAGGAAATAAAAACACAGCAGCGTAACGATCGCAAATACGATGCGCGGAAAAAAGTCGGATATGTCCCCGATTAACTCAAGGCCCGAGTTGAAAGACTGTTGTACAACGTTGGACAAGTCGTTCAGCATGAAACTCCCCGACGGTAAAGCAAGGTGAACAAAAACGAATGTTGCGCCGGAACGGCGACTGTGGGTGGATCTGCGGTCGGTGGGACAAAACAGATCGAAGTGGGGGAGTCGGACTGCGCCGCGCGGCGTGCGCCGGCGGCAGCCCTGGCGGCATTAAGTGAAAAGTCAAACGGAATATGTTCGAGATTCGAACGCCTGATAACTCTCCTCCGACTCTGGAAAAATACAAACAGAAAGATAAACGTATCCGGCCTCGTTAATATTGTAATTCAGACATATTTGGCGTAACTTCGGTCGCCTTAACCTGACAAAATACTTGTTTAAGTCTTGCGTGGCTGCACGCCGCATCAATAGCGGAAAACGGGATATGACGGAGCTGACGCCTGCGCAGGCGCGTATGATATTTCTGGACTCGCAGACCCTGCGACTTAAACATCGCCGCTGGAAAGGACATGCGGGCCTGGTGGAATGTGTTAAACATCTGGGCTACGTGCAGATCGACACGATCAGCGCCGTGCAACGCGCACACCACCACGTTTTCTGGACGCGCGTCGGCGCATATAAACCGGAGATGATCGACCGGGCGCAAGCCGATAAAAGACAGATCTTTGAATACTGGAGCCATGCGGCGTCATATCTGCCGATGGATGATTTCAGGTATTCCTTGCCGCGCAAGCGCCGCCTGCACGACAAGTGGCGCGCAGGCTGGTCGCGGGAGCACATGAAGGTGCAAAGTTATGTGCTCGACAGAATCAGAGCCGAAGGCGAACTCTCGGCGCGCGAATTTGAAGCGCCGCCGGACTGGAAGTCGGGCAACTGGTTTGACTGGAAACCGGCCAAATCGGCACTGGAAAATCTGTTTCACACCGGCGATCTGATGATCAGCAAACGCGTCGGTTTCCAGAAGTATTTTGATCTGCCGGAACGCGTCGTGCCGTCGCGGATCCAAAGTGAGTTCCCGACAGAAAATGAGCAGATCCGACACCTTATACTGTCAATGCTGCGGGCCCACGGCCTGGGCTCGGCCGCGGAAATGTCGTATCTGCGCAAGGTGGCGCGAGCGACTATGAATGAAGTTCTGTGCGGCATGCGGGAAAGCGGCGACATTGCCGCGGTGTGCATCCACGGCATCGACGAGGAGTACTACACGCTGCCGGCCTTGTTGTCCAATCTGCCGGCGCGTCCGGCGCACGCGCGTCTGCGCATTCTCTCGCCATTCGACAACCTGGTGATTCAGCGCAAAAAGTTGCAGCGCCTGTTCAACTTTGACTACACGATTGAATGTTACGTTCCCGCGCCGAAGCGACAGTTCGGCTACTTTTGTTTGCCCTTGTTGTACAGGTCGAACATCATCGGGCGGCTTGACGCCAAAGCGGCGCGGGCTGAACGCGTTCTTATTGTGAAGTCGCTGTGGCTGGAGCATCCGGAGCGCGCGGACGGACTTCTGGCTGCGAGCCTGGCCGAGGAGTTGAGAGACTTTGCGACGTTTAACGGGTGCGACGACATCAAACTTGAAGACTGCAATGATGCAAACTTGAAACAGGCGCTCCGTCGCAGTCTGAAGTGATTCCGATACTATCAATCAGCGGCTCAGCTATTGTTTAAAACAGCAAATCCGACCGTCTTGCGACGGCCGGACCTGATGTCACTGTGTGTCGTGGTTGCCCTGACTGTTTCCCGTTCTACCGTATCTGCGTCTTCATCCTATCCACTGCTGTCAATCCATTCAACTTGTATTCTGTCTGGTGCGGGCAACCGCGGTTCACGGAGTCGTGAACAAATTCGTTCGTTGCATTCGATTGAACCACGCCGAACTATTTGTGTCGTTATTCACCGGCAATTTCAATCGTGCGCGCTTTGGCCTGGTCCGTCTTCGGCGCGGTAATATGCAGGCTGCCGTGTTTGAACCTGGCTTTGATGCCGGTCGCGTCAACCGTGCGCGGCAGGCGGAACGTGCGTTCAAAGTCGCCGAAGATGCGTTCGTGCCGCACAAAGCGCGGTTTGTTCTCGCCGTCTTTGCTGCGCTCGCGGCGCGCTTTTACCGTCAGGACGCCTTCAACCATCTTGATCGAGATGTCGGCCGGTGCAATGCCCGGCAGGTCGAGGATCAAGGTGACGTTGTTGTCGTTTTCAACAATGTCGGTCGCGGGGCCGTAGGTGCGCGTTGCGGGTGCAGGCTGGTTGTGCGGGCGCGTTGCATAACGGCGGACCTGGGTCGGAGTGCAATTTGCATTCATGATATGTATTCCTGTTAAGATGTTGTTCAATATTTCAGTTGAGCGGCGTGGGAGCGCCCTGTAGGTGTGTCGCGGTAGCACCCCTCGCCGCAGCGAGGGGCATATCCGCATCTATGTTAAACCGGACAGATGCCGGCGATTATCCTTCGGAAACGTTGATTGCGATTTCACGTGCGGCCGCGGCAGTCGGCTTCGGAATGTTAACCGTCAGAACGCCGTGTTTAAAGTCGGCTTTGATGTCTTCCGGATTGGCGCCCTCCGGCAGGGAAAAGGTGCGCAGGAACTTGCCGTAGCTGCGTTCACTGCGATGCACGCGATCGCTGTTGTTCTCCGAATGGGAATTGCGCTCACCGCTGATCGTCAGCTTGCCGCCGTCGACCGCGAGTTTTACGTTGGACGGCTCGACGCCGGGGATGTCCGCGTGAATCTCGTAGGCGTTTTCCTGTTCGACGACGTCGATGCGCGGCCACCATGCCGCCGCAGAAGTCGAAGCAGTACCGCGATCCGAAAAGATCGGTTTGCCGAACACGCTGCTGACGAGATCGTTCACACTGGTTTCAAAGTTGCGCCAGTCGTTTGCGGGTAAAAGAGGAGTCAACATTTCAGTACCTCATTGCTGTTTGATGATTGGAGTATCACTATTGAGTCTTGATTTCGATGTTGTGTGCCGCTCATCGCGGTACGCCGACCATTGTACAAACGACGTGCCAAAAGTGAATTCGGCCTGATCTGTTGATTATCTCTGCCATCATGACAGCGCGACAGACAAAACTGCCAAGGCATTCTGCCACAATTGTCGGTCGCTGCGATTTTGACAGACTGAATTTGGCGCTTGCTGTCGATGTGACAGGTAAATCCTGCGCTTCGACGAGAAAACGGTCATGTTGACAACTGATCCATTTCGAAGCCGCGAAAATTTGTATTTTGACGGTTTTGATGTGGGCAAGAGAACAACAAACGGAAGAGGGAAGGGATGGCTGTGCAGCATGGCTATACCGAAGAGAGCATCAGGTCGCTTGACCCGATGGAGCATATCCGCCTGCGCCCGGGTATGTATATCGGCAAGCTCGGGGATGGTTCTTCTGCGGATGACGGCATTTATGTGCTCATCAAGGAGGTGGTCGACAATTCGATCGATGAGCACGTTATGGGCTTCGGCAAGACGATTGAAATTGCGGTGGACGAGCGCCGCGTAACGGTGCGCGACTACGGGCGCGGCATTCCGCTGGGGAAGGTGGTGGAATGTGTGTCGCAGATTAACACCGGCGGCAAGTTCGACAGCAAGGCCTTTAAGAAATCGGTCGGACTTAACGGCGTCGGCACCAAGGCGGTTAACGCCCTGTCGGAATATTTCATGGTGCAGAGCGTACGCGACGGCAAAATGAAGGTCGCCGAGTTTGCCGGCGGCAAATTGACTGCCAATAAACGCCTGCAGTCGACCTCCTACCGCAACGGCACCAAATTTGTCTTCGAGCCGGACCAGGAAGTGTTTAAGAACTTCCGCTTTGTGCCGGAATTCCTCGAAAATCAGATCAAGTACTACACCTACCTGAACGCCGGTCTGACGATTGTGTTTAATGGTCAGAAGTACCATTCCAGGGAAGGATTAAAAGACCTGCTGACGCATTCGGCCGACGTCGAGGAGTTGCGTTATCCGATCATTCACATGCGCGACGAAGACATCGAATTTGCGCTGAGCCACGGCAGTCACTACGGCGAGCAATATTACTCCTTTGTTAACGGCCAGCATACCACACAGGGCGGCACTCACCTCAACGCATTCCGGGAAGCTCTTGTTAAGACCGCACGGGAGTTTTTCAAAAAAGATTTTGATGCCTCCGATGTGCGCGCTTCCGTGCTGGGAGCTGTAAGCGTGCGCATCCAGGAACCCATCTTTGAGTCGCAGACCAAGACAAAACTGGGTTCGCAGACAATGTCGCCCAACGGCGTGTCCGTGCGCGGTTTTATTGTTGATTATGTGCAGAGTAAACTCGACGATTTCCTGCACAAAAATCCGCAGACGGCGGACGCTATGTTAAAACGCATCGTGCAGTCCGAGCGCGAGCGCAAGGAAATGGCCGGAATCAAAAAACTCGCCAATCAGCGCGCTAAAAAGGCCAACCTGCACAACAAAAAACTGCGCGACTGCAAGTATCACCTGAGCGATCCCAAAGCGCCTGAAGACAAGGCGCGCGAGTCCACCTTGTTTATCACCGAGGGCGATTCCGCCAGCGGCTCGCTCACCAAGTCGCGCGACGTCGGCACACAGGCCGTCTTTTCACTGCGCGGCAAACCCCTGAATTCCTTCGGTATGAAAAAACGCGTGGTGTACGAAAACGAAGAGTTTAATCTGCTGCAACACGCGCTGGACATCGAAGACGGCCTCGACAGCCTGCGTTACAACCGCGTTGTAATCGCAACCGACGCCGACGTCGACGGCATGCACATCCGCCTGTTGATGTTGACCTTCTTCCTGCAGTTCTTTCCCGAACTGGTCCGCAAGGGACACGTTTACATTCTGGAAACGCCGCTTTTCCGCGTGCGCAACAAAAAGGTGACGGAGTACTGTTACAATGAACAGGAAAAACAGGCGGCGCTCGGACGGCTCGGCAAAAACGCCGAGATAACGCGATTTAAAGGTCTCGGAGAAATTTCGCCGGACGAATTCGGCGCGTTTATCGGCGAAGAAATACGTTTAAGTCCGGTAACGCTCAGAAGCGAAACTCACCTGACGCGGCTGCTTAGTTATTACATGGGCAAAAACACGCCCGTGCGCCAGGAGTTTATCGTAAAAAACCTGCGCGTGGAACAGGACCTGATCGAGACGGAGGAGGCCGAACATGTCGAAGCGTAACAAAAAAGGTGAAGACACGCCGGACCTTTTTGCCGAAAATGCGGATGACCAGGCGACCGACCCGCAACCTCAATCTGAACAACAAACAAGAGGATCAGGCAAAGTGCAAGGGGAAGCAGCCGATTCACAGGATCAGGAACATAACGACGACACGGTTCAGGCGGAAGGCGACAGCGCAGAAACGACCGATGGACAGGACGAAGACGGGCAGCACAACGGCTTGAGCGGGCACGGTCTGGTTTCGGTCAGCGGTATGTACGAGAATTATTACCTCGACTACGCTTCTTATGTGATTCTGGAGCGCGCCGTTCCCGCGCTGGAAGACGGACTTAAACCGGTGCAGCGCCGCATTCTGCATTCGATGCGCCGCATGGAAGACGGACGTTTTCACAAAGTGGCCAACGTGATTGGGCATACAATGCAGTTTCACCCACACGGCGACGCGGCCATAGGCGATGCGATTGTTAACCTCGGTCAAAAAGAATTGTTGATCGACACGCAGGGAAACTGGGGCGATACGCGTACGGGCGACCGCGCCGCAGCGCCTCGTTATATTGAAACGCGTCTTTCCCGCTTTGCCCTGGAAGTGGTGTTTAACCCGCAGACGACGGAATGGCAGATGTCCTACGACGGGCGCAACAAAGAGCCTGTCGATCTTCCCGTTAAGTTCCCGCTCCTGCTGGCGCAGGGCGTCGAGGGAATTGCCGTTGGTCTGGCAACCAAAATCATGCCGCACAACTTTGTTGAACTGTGCGAGGCGTCGATTGCCTGGCTGAAAGGGCGCAAACCCAAGCTGCTGCCGGACTTTCCCAACGGCGGCATGATGGATGCGAGCAATTACAACGGCGGGCAAAAGGGCGGACGCATCCGCCTGCGCGCACACATTGAAACGGTCGACAAACGCACGCTTAACATTACGAGCATCCCCTACGGCGTCACGACGCAGAACCTGATCGACTCGATCATCAAAGCCAACGACTCCGGGAAAATCAAGATCAAAAAGGTGGAGGATCAGACGGCGCGCGATGTTAACATTCTGGTGCACCTGGCGCCGAATACATCGCCAGACGTCACGCTCGACGCGCTCTACGCCTTTACGCATTGTGAGGTGTCGATCTCGCCCAACTGCTGCGTCATCGTCGATAGTCACCCGCAGTTTATCAGTGTCAACGAGTGCCTGATGCGTTCGACCGACCAGACTGTGGACCTGCTTAAACGCGAACTGGAGATTCGTCTGGCCGAACTGGCGGAGCGTTGGCATTTCAGTTCGCTCGAAAAGATCTTCATCGAGAATCGCATCTATCGCGACATCGAAGAGTGCGAAACCTGGGAGTCGGTGATCTCCACGATCGACGCGGGTCTGGAGCCGTTTAAGGCCCGGTTGCATCGCGAGGTTACGCGCGACGACATCATCAAACTGACCGAAATCAAAATTAAACGCATCTCGCGCTACGATTCGTTCAAAGCGGATGAAGTCATTGCCGACATCGAAGATGAAATGGCCGACGTGGAGCACAATCTGGAGGAGCTGACCGAATACGCGATAGAGTACTTCCGCGCTTTGCTCAGCAAATACGGCAAGGGCCGCGAGCGCCGCACGGAAATCCGCACGTTCGACACAATTGAAGTCGCCACCGTGGCGGCCGCCAACCAGAAACTCTACGTCAATCGCCAGGATGGATTTATCGGCTACGGCCTCAAAAAGGACGAATTTGTCGAAGAGTGCTCCGACATCGACGATATTATTGTTTTCCGGCGCGACGGCGGATATCAGATTACCAAGGTGTCCGAAAAGGCATTTGTCGGCAAGGACATTCTGCACGTGGCCGTCTGGAAACGCAGCGACGAACGCATGGTGTACAATGTCTTGTACCGCGACGGCGCTACCGGCAAGTCATTTGCCAAGCGTTTTAACGTTACGGCCGGCACGCGCGATCGCGAATACAATTTAACGACGGGTTCCAAGGGCTCGAAAATCCTGTACTTCACGGCCAACCCCAACAGCGAGTCGGAGATTGTGACGATTTCACTCGACGCGCGTTCGCGGGCACGTATCAAGGAATTCGACTTCGACTTCGGCGAACTCGACATCAAGAATCGCAATGCCAAGGGCAATACCGTGACGCGCTATACGGTGCGCAAAGTGGTGCAGAAGTCGCAGGGCGCTTCAACCCTGGGCGGGCTGGACCTTTACTATGACGATGCCGTCGGCAAGTTGAACAGCGACGAACGCGGCATGTACCTGGGCAGTTTCGAGGGCGACGATCGCATTCTGGCCGTGTACCGGGACGGCAGCTACGAGCTGACGCAGTACGAAGTCAGTAAACGCTTTGAAGCCGATAAACTCTCGCTGATCAGGAAGTTTGATCCGGCCGACGTGCTCAGCGTGATTTATCTGGACGGCGAGAGCAAAAACTACTATGTTAAACGTTTCCAGATCGATACCGTAACCGTCGACAAGCGCTTCAGCTTTGTGACGGACCACAAACAAACCAGGCTCGAATTTGTCGACGCAGCCGAAGAACCGGTTGTGACGTTCAAGTTCAGCGGCATGAAACGCGGTGAACGCGGCGAACAAACCGTCAACCTGGCGGACTTTATCGATGTGCGCGGACGCCAGACGCAGGGCAACAAACTCGGCAACTACAAAAAAATCAGCGGCCTGAAAAAGGTCCAGTCCGAGTGAGCTGTTAACACATCGAATCGCAGATACTGAGCTGAAAAAGAAAACCCGACGGCGAATGATTCACCGTCGGGTTTTGTGTTTTTACAGGCCTGTTAAACAACAGACTCAGAGGCGATTATTGGCCGGCGGGCGCATCGCCGATGCCGAGCAGCTCGACGTCAAACACCAGCACGGAGTTGGCCGGGATGGCGCCGTTGCCGACTTCACGCGCACCGTAACCGAGTTCCGACGGGATCGTGAAGCGATATTTGGAACCGACGCTCATGAGTTGCAGACCTTCCGTCCAGCCTTTGATGACCTGATTCAGGCCAAAGGAGGCGGGCTGGCCGCGATCGACGGAGGAGTCGAATTTCTCGCCGTTGGTCAGCGTGCCGGTGTAGTGCACGGTGACTTTGTCGGTTGCGGTCGGTTTCGGGCCGTCGCCTTCAACAAGCACTTCGTATTGCAGGCCGGAGGGCGTCGTCGTCACGCCGGCTTTGGCGCCGTTTTCGGCCAGGTATTTTTTGTTGTCTTCCAGCGCTTTTTGGGAGGCGCGCTCGCGGGCGGCCTGCATAAAGGCCTGGCGGATCGAATTGGCTTCCTCCGGCGTCAGGCGCGCCTGGCGGCCGTTGAGCGTGTCGGTCAGACCGGCCATGAAGGCGTCCATGTCAAAGTTTTCGGCTTCGCCCATGCGGACGATGGAGGTTCCGACGTCAAGGCCGAGCGAGTACGCGAATTTCGACGAGTCAGTTTTGATTTCCACTTTGCTGTAGTCCGTTTTTTGAGCAGCGCCGCCGGCATCCGAGCAGGCTGAAATCAGCATGAAAATTCCAATTGTGGCGACGATCGCCCACTGTGAATAATTCCTCATAAAGTTCTGTCCTTGAGTCAGTGCACGGGGCTGTGCGCCGCGCCTCTGGTTGGAAAATGAATCAGCGGCAATCGACATCTTTTATCAGCATCCGCCGAAATCCTGTGCGCCGGTGACTGTGTACGATGTCGCAGTTCGGGAAGAGTCAACATGAACTTCCGGCGTCGGCGCCTCTGATGATGTATTGTCGTCGCATCCGATGAGGAAAGCAACGGAAACCACGAAACTACGAAAAAAGCAGGTGACGCCCGCACGTGCTTTGCATCGGCCTTTGCGCTCGCCTGTGTATCTTTGTGTTTTTGCTCCGCAAATTTGAGGTTCATGGTGCAGGAAAAGGATCGCGAGGGCGCACTGCCGCTCTCGGTGGCCATCATTACGTTGAACGAGGCGGCCAATCTGCCGCGCACGCTGGAGTCCATTCGGTCGCTGGCAAGCGAGATTATTGTGGTTGATTCGGGGTCACAGGACGAGACCTGCGCACTTGCCGCCTCGTACGGTGCACGGGTTGAGTTCCGCGCCTGGACGGGGCACATCGATCAAAAAAATCACGCACTTGGACTTTGTTCGCAGGAGTGGGTCCTTGCACTCGACGCCGATGAGGAGCTCACGCCGGAGTGCGCCGCCTCCATTCGTCGCGCCGTCACGGACAATCGGGGCGCTGCGTGGCGCATCAATCGCCGCACGTTTTATCTGGGGAAACTGTTGAGATATTCCTGGCAGCCGGACCGCAAACTGCGGTTGGTACGGCGCGATACGGGCGCGCGCTGGAGCGGCTACGATCCACACGACAAATTGGTGGTGGAGAACACAACTGTCGGCGATCTTAGCGGCGATGTGATCCACTATTCCTATCGCGACCTGCAGGACCACATGGAACGCAGCGTGCGCTACGCCAAAATCAGCGCGACGAGTTACGCGCGCATGGGCCGCCGTTTTTCCTTTGCCCGCCTGCTGATCAATCCCTTGTTTGCTTTTGTGAAAAAATACTTCCTGCGTCGCGGATGTCTGGACGGCTGGCGCGGTCTGCTTGTGGCCGGCAGCGCGGCCTGGTCCGTGGCGCTCAAATACTGGTTTCTGCGGGAGCTGGAGCAGCGCGACACACTGAACGATTAACCGCGCGCGACTCACTTAAACATATCTCTGTTTAACCCTGATGACTTTTTTGTTAACCATCGGGTGCGAAACGCCGATTCATTGCGGGAGAAGTCTGCGGCGCTCCGCGCCGCCTTGTCGGCGGGCTGGAAGCAGCCGAGTCTGTTTTCCAGCCGGGAAACCTGAATGCCGGTAGTCCAGTTAATCCACATAAAAACATTGAGATCCGGATTGGATCTATTGCACACCGAACTGCCGCGACGTGATTGTCCTGTGCACGTAATTCCACGAAATGATGTCCGTTTAACAGCGAAAATCAACCGTTCACACAGATTTCCGGCTACGTTCAGTTTTTCAGCACTTGAATTGAAAGATGTTGCTTGTATACTGCAGGCGATAGATCGCGCGCCGGCAGCGAGAATCCGCGACCGAATGACTCAAAAAAATCTGCACTGATGCAGGGTGGGAGGAGTGCGTTTGAGCGTGGAGGTATCACCCGTGGCGGCGGCGGGGAGGTCCCCTGATCTAGCCGGAAGTACGCCCAAAAATGTTCAAGCTCCCGCTCAACACAAACAAACGCCCGCACAGCCACCTATACCGCCCGCTGATCGACTCTCTCAGTTTCACCGGACAACGCGGCGTTCAAAATCTGCACCTCACCCGAACGGCCGGTCGTTCGCGATTAACTCCGCGACAAAACCTGCGAGCGTCTCGTTGGTTCCGACGTCCGGACATACCTGAGCGATGCCGAAGCTCCGGCGCAGATGAAAAAGGCGCTACAGCGGCCGAGACACAAACGCGAATACATCAAACGCGATGACCCATTCCCTTAATCAATTGATTTGAACGCGTCGCCGACCCGGGGCGCGGGGGATTTATGTGTTGCGTTGGATTTGGGCTCGATGACTTTGGGCTCGACGGCTGGTTCCGGGACTCGGCCGCTTCGCACCGGTCACGCACGCGGGACCTGGAGGTTTTGGGCTCGACGGCTGGTTCCGGGACTCGGCTGCTTCGCACCGGTCACGCACGCGGGACCTGGAGGTTTTGGGCTCGACGGCTGCCCGATGACTCTGAACTTCTGACTCTGTGGCAAACAAGAAGCGGCTGTTGCATAATCAGAAAGAATGATCGGGCGTGTTTGACAATGTCAGGTGAGTTGCGTTTATTGCCGCGCAGTCCGGTTTCGGCACCAGGTGGAATCCAATTTCCGTGAATAAACCACAAAAGAGACTTATCGATCGGGCGGCATCCCTGTTTGAAGCCGATGAGCCTGCGCATCTGTGTATCGCCGCCGACGGAAGAGTATTGGAGGCGGACGACGCTGCGGTGGAAATGCTGGGGCGGCCGCGGTCCGATCTGACCGGCCGCGTCTATCGCGATATTCTTGTCTTACTCGATCCGCAGAGCCGCAGCTACATCCAGCATATCGTCGAAGAGTGTCTGTGCGGTGCGCCCGACAACAGCTTGCGACGCGCGTGCATGCTGGCCCTCCAGAGCGGTCGCGAACTGGCTGTCCGCGTAGAGTTGCGCCTGCTGTGCGAATCCGGTGCGCGCGTGGCCTTTGTGCGACTGCGACGCATTGAGCGAATTGAAGCGGCAGCAGAGCCGCGGATTGCACGACAAATCAGTCATTACAGCGCCTCGCTGGACCTCATGCCGGACAGCATCTGTGAACTGGATCGCAACGGAACGATCCTGTTTCACAATCATCCGCCGCTGGGGCTGCCGGCCATCGATTATCGCGGCCGCAATCTGTTTGACCTGCTCGAAGAAAATATGCGCCACATTCTGCGGCGCGCACTCGATCAGGCGCATGCCGGCGGCAAAGCCGCGCCGTTTGAAATCCGCAGCAAGGTGGACGGCCGCACGCGCTGGTGGAACGGCATTGTGATTCCGCACGAAGTCGACAGCGGCATCCGCCGGTTTGTCTGTCTGGGACGCGACGTCAGCGCCGCCCGCCAACTTCAGGAAGAACGCGAGCGGCACCTGCGCGCGCTGCAGGAACTGGACCGGCTGAGTCGCCGGATGGCGGCGATGCAGGACGTGGACGATATCGACGACACCATTGCGGATGCGCTGCGCTCGATGCTTGACTGCGATCGCGTTTACCTGCTGGCGCTCGACCGCGACACAATGCGCGAGGCGGACGTGGTGGCCGAATCGCGCGGCGAACAAATGGAAACGCTGACGCCGGACCGCCGACTACACCTGACTGACGCGGTGGCCGCGCGCTTCCGCCAGGTGTTTTCATCGGGTGTGACGCTGCGCTTTGATCCGGAAACCGGTCGGCAGATTCAGCACCCCGCACAGGAAGACGCGGCCGGCAGCGAGATGCCTACCTGCGTCACGGAACAGCCAAACGGCATCTGGTTTCTGGGCGCGCACAGTTCCGATGCGGCGCGTGTCTGGCGCACCTGGGAGTTCAGGCTGATTCGCAATGTGGCCGAGCGCCTTGATAATCATATTCAGCGCATGCTGCTGCTGCGCGCCCTGCGGCGCAACGAACACCGCTTTCGCGTGCTGGCGGAGATTGCGACCGATTTCTGTTTTCACGTGGTCATTGACAAAACCGGTGCGGAGAACATCCTGTGGCACACGGATGCGGTGCGGGAATTTACGGGGTTTTCAGCCGCCGAACTGGCCGCCAACGGATTGCTGAAAACGCTGTTCGGCGCGGAGAGCGAGCGCGTGGTGGAACATCTGCGCGTCGGACGTTTTCCGGAGCGTCGCGAGCGCACATGGCGGCCGGAACGCGCGCGCAAACGCCAGGTTGTCGACATGCTGCGGGCGCGCAGGCAGGACGACGGCTTTCACATTTTTGGCGCGATCCGCGATGTCTCGGCGCACTATGCCATCCAGGAGCGGCTTCAGGCGGGAATGATTGAGCAGGAAGCAATGGTGCGGGAGATTCATCACCGCGTTAAAAACAACCTGCAAATTGTTTCCAGTTTGTTGAATATCCAGATGCGAACAATCAAAGAAGAGCATTATCGTTCGATCTTTCGCGAAAGCCGCTCCAGGATTCGCAGCATGGCTCTGATTCACGACAAACTGTACCATTCAGACAACCTTGCCCGCATCGACTTCAGCACCTATGTGCACAGCCTTGTGCGCGAACTGCGCCGCAGCTTCGGATTGCGCGAAGGCAGCGTGGCGACCGACGTTGACATCGACCATCTTTACCTGGGTGTACAACAGGCCGTACCCTGCGGACTCGTAATCAACGAATTGGTCAACAATTCCCTGAAGTACGCGTTTCCGGAGGAGTGGCGCGGCGGCGGCCGCCAGGCGCGAATCAACATCGCCATGCGAGTCGATCCCGACGAAGCCGGCCGCACGTATCGCCTGACAATTTCCGATAACGGGGTGGGGCTGCCCGCAACGGCCACGACGACGCCCAGGCATACCGCCATCGGACTGCAATTGGTGAACATGTTACTCAAGCAGATCGACGGCACGCTGCGTGTTGACAGACAACATGGCACATCCTGCGAGATTCGATTTTGAGTGACCATTCGCACACGGAATTCCGGAGAAGCCAGTTATGCCGGACACCAGCATTCTGCTCGTAGAAGACGAAGCGATTATCGCGCACGATATCAGCGATTATCTGCGTTCGCGCGGCTTCCGCGTCAGCGGCCCGGCGGACAGCTACGGCGATGCCCTGAACCTGGCGCGGGCTGAACGGCCCGACGTAGCCTTAATCGACATCAGGCTGAAACACTCCGGCCGCGACGGCATCGATCTTGCCGGCGCCCTGGCGCAGTACGACATACCAACCGTCTTTCTGACTTCGCATTCAGACGACAATACTCTTGAGCGCGCCCGGCAGACGCGGCCCTACGCCTACGTCCTGAAACCCTATAACGAACGCGAACTCGAGCTGGCGCTCACAACGGCCGTGCAGCGCAGCAAAGCCGACCGGGAAGGGCGGCGTCTGCAGCAACTCATGTTTGCGGTCCTGGGCAGTGTGTCCGACGCGCTGATCGCCCTGGCGAGCGACGGCAGCATAGTGTTTTCCAACGATGCGGCCTGCGCCCGCTTCGGGCTCAATTCAGACGCCATCGCCGGTCGTCGCATCGTCGACATCATCGAGTTTGGCCCGATGGAGGGCGGCGCGCGTCGTGCGCCGGATCCGGACTTCCTGGCGCGCAGCGCCGCCGGCTCGGAACCACAACGCGGCCTGCTGTTTTGCGGAACATCTCCGGGCGTGCCGGTCGAACTGAGCGTTAAAGCGGTTCAAAACTCGGAGCCGCTCTCCTTCATGTTGTCCATAGCGGACATCAGCGCCGAACACCAGGCCAACCTGGAACTCAAGCGTCGCAGCGCGTTTCTGCGCACGGTGGTCGACGGAATCCTTGACTCTTTGCTTGTCATCGAGGTTGATGCCGATCAGCGCCTGAAATGCTCCTACGTCAACCCGGCTTATACCGAACTCACCGGACAGCGCGCGGACGAAATCGAAGGCGGAATGCTCGAAGATTTCATGCCCAAGCAAGACCTCGAACGACTGCGCCCCCAGGTCCTGAACCTGGTGGAAACCGGCGTCCCACGAAAATTCGAGACGGAGGTGCTGACTCCATCCGGCCCCAAACCGATGATTACCCAGCTGACGCGCGTGGAAGTACGCGACGGCATCACGACCATCGTCGCGGCGCGACGCGATATCAGCGCTCAGCGACAGGCTGAAACCACGTTGCAGTATCGCTTCAGGCTGGAACAGCTAATCTCCGCCATATCAAAGGGTTTCGTCAGCTCAGAGCTGCACATGCTCGACCGCGAAATCGTCAACGCGCTGGAAAATGTGTCGCGTTTCATGGGTTTTTCGGTCGCCGCCGTCTTCCAGCTGGACCCCGAGTCCGAGACGCTGCGCAACCAACACCGCTGGGCGGCCGAAACCGCCGGTGCCGGCGCGCTCGAGTTCGATGACGGGATTTGTCGCGAACTCACGGCAAACATGGACAGCAACAGTCCCGTTCTCCTGCATGCCGGCGATTTGGCGGACTCCGCATTGCTCCACGCCTGGATGCGGACACATGACATCCAGCGTGTCCGGCTGCTGCCGCTCAAAGCCGAGCAAGGCATCTTCGGCATGCTGCTCTTTGGTGAAAACAGCCCCGACGTCAGCCTCGACACACATGCCAACGCCGGAATCGAAATTATTGCCGAGCTCATCGCCAATGCCGAAACGCGCCGACGCATCCACATGAACCTCCGCAAAAGCGAGGACTACCTGACTCTGGCTCAGAACGTCGCCGGCATTGGAAGCTGGGAGTACAGCCCCGGCAGCAACATCACGACCACCGGTGAAGAACTGGACAAACTTTTTGGACTGACGCGCAAAAACAAACCGCAGACATTCCGCGCCTGGCGCAAGGTCATCCACGAAGAAGACCGCAACCGCGTGGTGACCGGGATTATCAATGCCCTGCGCGACGGCAAACACTACTCCACCATGTACAGGATTGTCCGTTCCGACGGCGAGTCGCGCTGGCATCAACTGAAGGCGCGCGTTGTGCGCGACATTTTCGGCGAAAACAAACTCATCGCCGTCAACTATGACATTACCGACAGAAAAGTCAGCCGAGACAAACTCCAGGCCAGCGAGCGGCGCTACCGTCAGCTGGTTGAAGCGACGCCCGACGGCATCATCGTGCACCGCCGCAATCGCATTCTCTATTCCAATCCGTCCGCGGCCCGCATGCTGGGGGCGGACAAACCGGCCGATCTCGTGGGCATGGCCGTCATGGATTTTGTGCACCCCGACTATCGCGAGTTCGTCGCCAGACGCGTCGCCGAAGTGCAAAACAGCAGTGTTGCCGCGCCGCTGGCGGAAGAAAAACTGCTGCGGATGGACGGCACGCCCATCGACGTGGAAATTGTCGGTATTGCCGTTCGATACGATGAAGAATCGGCCACTCAGGCGATCATCCGCGATATTACCGAACGCAAACTGACGCAGCTGCGCCTGCGCGAAAGCGAGGAAAAACTGCGCCTGATGGTCGAGCACGCCAACGATACGATCTTCACGCTGCGCCCCGACTACGAAATCAGCTACATCTCGCCGGCTATCCAGAATCAGCTCGGTTTCGAGCCCGAATTTCTGATCGGTCGGCCGCTGCAACGCTGGGTGCACGGCGAGGACATGACCGCCCTGGAAGCCGCCCTGGAGACGCTGGAAGCGCGGCCCGAAGAACGCATCGAAGTCGAATATCGCATCCGCAATGTCATGCGCGAATGGCGCTGGCACTCGACGACGCTCTCGGTTATCACCGACGGTGTCGAGTACATTCAGGGATTTGTCGGCGTGTCCAAGGACATCACGCTGCGCAAGGAAATGGAGGTGGCCCTGCGCTCCTCCGAGCAGGAAATGCGCAATGTGTTTGAGCATGCCCATGACGCCATCCTGATTCTCGATGAACAGGGCGAGTCGATCCTGGATGTCAACGAACGCGCCTGCGAGCTCTACGGCTATACGCGCCGCACATTCAAACTCATGACCCCGGCAGGCCTCGTCGCCGCCTCCGGCGGCGGCGACGAGTATTTCAGCGCCACCGTGGCCGGCAAGTCTTTCAACTCCTGCGTCACGACGCACCTGCGAGCCGACGGCGCGGAAGTTGTGCTCGAAGTGCACTCGTCCATGATCAGCTTCAGAGGGCGGCCCGCCGTGCTCTGCTCGCTGCGCGACATCACCGAGCGAATGGCGGCCCAGGAGGAAATCCGCAAACTCTCGCTCGTGGCCAGCAACACCAGCAACGGGGTTGTGATCGCCGGCAGGGAAGGTCGCGTCGAATGGGTCAACGAGGGTTTTACGCGCATCAGCGGCTACCGCCTGGACGACGTCATCGGTCGTCACCTCGGCGACCTGAAGGCGGGCGCCGCCACCGATCCCGCGGTGCTCACCGACATCGCCGCGGCCGTCAGGCAGGGACGTCCGTTCGATGCTGAAATCCTGAACTACAATGCCGACGGCGGCACGTATTGGGCGCAGCTCCAGATTGCGCCGATGGAAGGCGTCGAAGATACCGGCGGCGGCAACTTTGTGGTCGTTCTCACCGACATCACGGACCTCAAACACCACGAAGCCGAGTTGAAAGCCGCCAAACGCGAGCTGGAAGCGTCCAACCAGATACTCGAAATTCGCGTGGCCGAGCGCACGAACGATCTGCACATGGCCATGCGCAAACTCAGCGAAGCACTCGAAAAGGAAAAACTGCTCAACGACCTCAAATCGCGCTTCGTCAGCATGGTGTCTCACGAATTTCGCACGCCGCTCTCCAGCATTCTGGGCAGCGCCGAACTGCTCGATCGTTATCTGCTGCGCCTCGACGACAAAAGCCGCAAGGATCGTTTTCAGCAGATTTATATCGCCGTGGATCGCATGACCGAGATTCTCGACCAGGTCGTTTCGCTGAGCCAGTCGGAAGCTCTGTCGCAGTCGTTTGAGCCGCGGTCGGTTCCCATGCAGCGCTTTGTGCAGTCCACCGTCCAGCAGTTCAGGTCCGAGCACGCGCCGGAGCGCCGGATCGATTTTGTACTTTCGGGCGGCGCTACCGATACCGACGAGGCCCAGGTGGACGTCAAACTGCTCGAACCTGCGCTCATCGGCGTGCTGAAAAATGCCGTGCAGTATTCTCCGCCCGAAACTCGCGTTCTCGTCAGCCTCTACCTGGAGCGCGACGACGTCATTATCCGCGTTTCCGACAGCGGCGTCGGCATTCCGCAGGACGAGGTCAATCTGATTTTTGAGCCTTTTCACCGCGCGGCCAATGTGGAAATTGTTCCCGGCACCGGACTTGGGCTGGTTTTTGTCAAGCAGTGCGTTGAGCGCCACGGCGGCGAAATCACCGTCGAAAGTTCGCTCGGGCAGGGTACCACGATCATTCTGAAACTGCCGCGCCACCTGGCCGAATTGCGCCACTCACCCTGATTTTTTATGAATTCTCTTGTTAGTCGCGCGGTGATCGGGACTGTGTCGCCGCGCTGTTTCGGGTAGTACCGCCGCAAACGCTTAACACACTGTTGGACCTCGTTCATCCGCCGCTGGTGACCGTTCACACCGATTGTACTTGACAACGAGCGCACAATTTTGTAAATCAGAAGCCGCAAAACACAGGTCTCCACCGCACGTGGCCCGCTTGAAATCCTGATGGCGAACGACGCAGCGCAACACCCGGCGTGACCTGCGCATCGGTGGACCTCTAACATACATCTCAGCCTGGAACCCACGTTATGTTGCATACATCAAACCAACAAAGCCTTGACGGCGAATCGAACGTCCGCAGGATCATCAGTCCAAATTCCGACCAGAATCACATCATAACCTCTATACGCGGCCGCCGCAGTACCGGCTTTCTGTTGACAAGGCGCAATGCCGACGGTTTGCTGACTACGAACTATCACCTGCGTGACGAACAAGGAAATGTCAGGAAAGGGCGCGTGGATCAGCAGGCGTCGGACGTAACGTCACCGCCACGCCAATCCGGATCAGATCCCGCGGGGGGAATGAACAGGCAAGAATTTTCGTAACTTGATCTCGGTACAGATTCTTTGCGATTGAGTCGTGGCGACAGTGCGGAGTAACAGTCGTATCCGCGTTGCCGTTGTGTGTTTTGATTCCCTGGCTCGATTTTTGAGCAGTTGCAGCTTTTCGACCGAAGCGGTACATACCTGAATGCGGGACAACGGGCACTACCTGACTGTGGATTCGGCTCTTGCGCGGGCCGAAGTGTTGCTTGCATCGGAGGACCTTGCGTCCGCCGAGAACATGGCGGCGCACGCCCTGCGTTCACACACCGCGGCATCACCCGCCACCGAAGACCGCATATCCCACGTGCGCACTCAGGCTCGCATCCTGCTGGTTATCAGCCGTTGTCGACGTCGCAACGACTACAAGGCCGGCTTTGATCTGATGCGCGACATTTGCAATCTCTACACATCAATCGGTCGCCGCGATGAAGCGGTCGAAGTCCTCAGGTCCGAGGCGCAACTCATTGAAAAATTTGGTGATACGGAGATTGTCTCCAGTTATTACGCTCTGCTTCTGCAGATTCTGACCGAGCTGGACGACCGCGAGACGCTCACTCGAATTCATCTGAAAGCCGGTAATTTTGTCTTTAACCGCGGGCGGTATCCCGAGTCACGCGCGCACTACGTAGCGGCCCTGAAACTGGCGCGCGACAACCAGTTCGTCCGTCTGGAAGCCGACGCCCACCTCAACATGGGCAACGTTCATTGGGCCGGCGGCGATTACGACGAGGCCCTCCAATGTTATCTGCAGGCGGAAGAACACTACAGTCGAATCGGCGAAATACGCGCCCGCGGCGATGTGTATAACAATGTCGGTGCGATCTACCTTTACCAGGGCGAATACGCGCTTGTCCTCGAATATTTCCTCAAGGCCCTCAACATCCGCCAGGAAGCGGGCGACTGGAAACGCGTCGCCGGCTCGCTGCTGAACATCGGCAACGTGTATTTTCACCTGGGGCACGAGGCTTCCGCTTTTGAATACTACCTGCAGAGTAAAAATCTCTACGAACGGCACGACGACCGTCCCGGTCTGGCCGAGTTGCTGGTCAATATCGGGGCGGTGTACGAACGCACCAATAACCGCGATCTGGCGCTGCAAGCTTATCGCAAAAGCGTTGAACTGCGCAGGGAATGCGGACTGGAAGCGCTGCTGGCCACAACACTGATCAATATTGCCATTGTTCACATGAACAGCGGCGACTACCAAAGCGCCGTGGAGCACGCGCAGCAGGCGCTGGCGAAAGCGCGGGAGAACAATGATCTGCGCGTGCAGAGCTACGCCATCCATTGCATCGGCGAAGCCAAAATGAAAAGCGGCGAGCGCCGCGCCGCGCGCGAGCATCTGGAACAGGCGCTCGAAATCCGGCGGCGGCTGGGATACCGCTCCGGCGAGGCCGAAACGCTGAATGCCATCGCCGAACTGGAAATGATCGAAGACGATCCGGAATCCGCGCTGTCAACAATAGATGAGGCGCTTCTGACCGCGCGCGAGCTGCACGAAAAACCGCGCGAACTGGAGCTCCTGCTCAAATCCGCGCGCTGCCGCGAGCAATGCGGCCGGCTGCGCGAAGCTCTGGACGATCACCACAAAGCCAATGAATTGCGAACGCAGATCGAACGCGACAAAAACAGTCAGCTGCTCACAAACCTGCAGGTGGCGCATCAGATGGAAGACATGCGGCGCAACAAAGACGGCGCTCACCGGCGCGTGCAGGAGCTGGAACAGGAGATCGGCGCGCTGGAGACACAACGGCGTGCATTGGAAGCGCGCGAGCGGGACCGCAGCGAGTCCTTGCGCGTCATCTCACACGACCTGCGCAAGTCGCTCAAGAACATCAGCGACGCGCTGCGCCGCCAACCGGAGTCCGTGGAAACCGGCCGAACGACGGCGGCGGGAAAGGACAATCGCCATCTGGCCGAGTCGATTCGGCAGACGGGCAAGGTGGTGGCCGGACTGGAAGAACTGTTGATTCCGCCTGTCGCAACCGGCGACAATGGCCTGGATGAAAGCGACCGAATTGACACAAAACAAAAAAAGTCTTAATATCGCCGCGTTTTGACCGTCCTCGCGGTATAGCTTTTTGCTGTCGCCGTGTAACTGACGCGGTCGAATTCCTATCCCGGCATCAACGATTTTGATTTGATAACTGTAACACAAAACCTCAGTTGGAGGAAGAATGCGTAAACTCATCATTTTGGCATTGGCGATGACGCTGGCTCTGCCCGCTGCGTTCAATGCACAAACCTCGGGTAAATCGAAGAATATGCTCACAGCTCTGATCAAGACAACTGCCGGCGATATCAAGCTGGAATTGTACGGCAAGGAAACGCCGCTTACCGTAGCGAATTTTGTCAACCTGGCGCGCCGCGGATACTACGACGGCATCGTTTTCCATCGCGTTATCGCCAACTTCATGATCCAGGGCGGCGACCCGACGGGCACCGGCAGCGGCGGCCCCGGTTATCGTTTTGAAGATGAATTTGTGCCGCAGCTGCGTCACAACAGCGCCGGCATCCTGTCCATGGCCAATGCGGGCCCGGGCACAAACGGCAGCCAGTTTTTCATTACACACCTGCCCACGCCGCACCTTGACGATCATCATACGGTCTTCGGCAAAGTTGTGGATGAAGCGAGCCAGGACGCGGTCAACGCCGTTCGCCAGGGCGCTAAAATCGTTTCGGTGACGATTGAAGGCGATGTTCCGGCCGAAGTCAAAGCAGTTCAAAAACGCGTTGACGAGTGGAACAAAGTCCTCGATCAGAAATTCCCGGACAAACTGAAGCCGGCGACGCCGCTCTGATAGTTTGAGTCGCGGGTGCTGTAGATACCCGCACCAGTCAAAACAACAAAGTCCCGCAGCATTGAAGCTGCGGGACTTTGTTGTTTTAACCCATTTCGATTTTCCATCGTGCTTGATCACACCCTTGTTCTCTTGCATCATCCTGTTTTACTCTTTCAGGCCACGAATACCGCAGGGGAGTTCAGCGGGCTGCCGCGCATCAGCCGCGGTCGCGTCCGTGACCGTGGCGGCGGACCGGACGATCGTCGCAGGGCCATTCACCGGTTTCCTGCCAGGAGTTCCAGATTTCAAGCTGCTCGTCGGTCAGGATGCTTTCGATGTCCGCCAGCAGAGCGTCGCGGGCGGCGGCGATTGCGTCGGCCAGTTCCTGGCGAGCGGCGGCCAGCGCTTCTTCATCAATTTCAGCGCCGCGCAGCTTGGCGAGCAGGTCGTGCAGTTCCGCTTTCAGCTCGCGCGCTTCGGCATTGTTGTCCGCCTGGGCGTCGCTGATAGCCTGGCGAATTTCGCGCAGCTGGGCGTTGAGTTCTTCGATGTCGGCGCCGGTACTTTGGCGCAGGGCGGCCAGCAGGTCGTGGTACTCTTCGCGTGTAATGTCGCCGTTGCGCAGTTGCATTTGCAGATCGCGCGCCTGTGACTGCATTTCGCGTTTCAGTTCGTTGATCTCAGTGATCAGTTCGGACATTTGTTCGCGGTACTCCGCGGCAATCTCGTCGTTGGCCGCTTTGATTTCCTCCAGGCGCTCGCGGATTTCTTCCATGCGCGCCTGCTCTTCTTCGGTCAGTTCGGAGGCATCGGTTTTTAAGCCACGGACGGTTTCCTGATAAGAAGCGTATGCTTCGTGCACAGCTTCGCGGTACGTTGCCAGGAATCCGGCAATCGTTTCTTTCTGCGTGTCATCGATGTCGAGGCAGGGGAAGGGAATAGCCGCGAAGCGCATGGCCACATCGCCGCCTTTTCCGCGGTCATTGTCTTTTCCGCGGTCATTGCCTTTTCCGCGGTCATTGTCTTTTCCGCGTCCACGATCGTCGCCGTTGCCGTCGCGATCGCGCTCATCGCCGTCGTAGCCGATTCCGCCGCCGCCGAAGCCAAGCGGCAGGTCGTCGGCGACTTCACCGATCAGTTCATCGAGCGAGATGTCCTGGAGGTCGTTTTGTTGAACTACAATTCCAGAAGCTTCGTCGCCGCTCATCAGATTGGAGCTGTCGTCGCAGGCGGTCGTAAACATGACGCCGCCGCCCAGGAAAGCAATCAGCATCAGCCGAATGCCGGTCCGTGTTCCACGTTTCGTTCTCATAATATGCTGGTCCATTCTCGTTAAACAATCCGCGCCGTATTCTGGAAGCGCTCGGGGAAAGAAATGCGCGATAGATTTTGCTTGTTACAGCAAATTTGAACAAAAATTGATTCGGCTCGATTTTCAGTCCGGTTTTGCCGTTGAACAGCATTCAGTATTTTTGTCTGGCCTGAACGCCCGAAGCATCACACAGGATGCACAAACTCAACCTATAGACAATTGCATGCCGTTCATCCCGATTGACCCCGGTTTTTTTTCGTGTAACATCGATATGCCGTCGTGCATTTCTGCTGGAGTCGATGATGAAGTCAATTGATTATCCGGCTCTGAGTGACGAAGACCTGTTTGAACTGGTCAAGCGTCACAACGACAAAGTCGCCTTCGATGTGCTCTATAAACGCTACGATCGCCGTCTGTTTTCCTACTGCCTGCGGGCGATGGAAGACCGGGACGAAGCCAAAGATGTGTACCAGCAGGCAATCATGAATATCTATGCCAAGCGGGACACCTTCAAAGGCGGTAGCTACGTAGCCTGGTTAATGACCATCGTTCGCAATCAGTGCCTGATGGCCAAGCGCGGCAAAAAGTACACGCGCGACGTCGATGAAATGCAGAACGTCCTCGTGGCGAGCGACTCCGTCGGCGCGACCGACCACGGACTCAACGAAGCGGTACACAAAGCCGTTGACTCATTACCGGCGGATTTCAAAGAAGTTGTCGCGATGCGCTACTTCGATGAATTTTCTTACGAACAGATCGCCCAGACACTGGGAATTTCGATGTCTCTTGTCAAAGTGCGTCTGTTTCGAGCTAAAAAACTGTTGCTTGAAGCACTGTCTCCATATCGGGAGGAGCTTCTATGAATCGCGATGAACTCATGGCAAAATATCTGGACGGCAGCCTCAATGCCGACGAACAGGCGCATCTGCAGTCACTGCTGGATTCGTCGCCTGAGATGGCCGAAGAGTTGCGCGCGCTGGAAGGGCTGGAACAGGCTCTGGCCGCGGGCGCGCCGTCGCTGGCCGCCGTCGATCTCGGCTTTCTTGACGAGGTCGGTCGTCGCGCAACGGATATGATTCCGGCTGCGCCGCCCGCGGGAGGCGGTCTGGAATCGATCGGCGCCAAACTGGGCGGAAGCATTGCCGCCAAAATCGCCGGTATCGGCGGCGCGATCATCGTCGCCGGCGGCGCAGGTGTCGCCGTCTGGCAGATGCAGTCGACCGACGATCTTTCCGCTCCGGCGCAGGCGACGGAGCAAATCGTCACCGACATCGACGAGGCTCCCTCGACGCTGCGGGACCTGGAACAGCCGCCGGACGAATTGCCGCCGGATGCAACGACACAAGCCGACGACGAGTCGTTTGAACCGCAAGCCGACGTCGAACACAATGCGGCGTCGAATTCACACTCCGATGCTGACGGCGTCGAAAACATGGATAAAAGCCAGGCGGAAACGCAGTCCGGTTTGACAGATCTGCCGCAAGCGGACGCTCCGACCAACGCAACCACGGAAGATGCCGAGTCCGGTACGGTGCACGGCGATGTGGAGAGCGAGGCGGCCCTGTTTAATCGGGATCTGCAGCGGCTGAACCAGAAGTTCCGCGCGGCGCAGACGGCGGGGGACAAAGCGACGCTGGCGCAGACGGCGCTGCAACTGGGCAAGCTGCTGGAAGGGCGCAATGCGGCGGACAGCCGAAAATACTACGAGTTGGCCGTCAGTTTTGCCGGCAAGGCCGGGCTGCGGGAAGTGGAACAGGCTGCGCGGCTGGCGCTCGACGGCATGAAGTAAATTCGGGCACACTTCTGCACACCGTCGTATGCAAAATACGGATGCAAACGGGACTCAATTTTGGGTCCCGTTTTTTGTTTAAGCGCCGTGCGGGCGACCGCTTGTACACGTGAACGGCTACGTTCATGCGCGAAAACTGCCCGTTGGCGTTTTTCCGCTTGTGTGGCCGGCGACGTGAGTGCATGTTACCGGGGTCGAACCTGCCGGAGGGTTCGGCCGCGCCACGCCGGGGAAGCCGCAAGGAGGCAGGCTCTGCTCAAAAAAAATACCGCGTCGCACGGGGCGGATGGACCGTGGTTTGATGTCGAAAAAAGTGGGAAAAGTGGCAAGGCGGAGGAGGGGGTGGGGCCCATTTATTGGGCCAAACTTTCACCCAAATTGTTGCCTAGGCAACATTCTCCGCTTAAAAACTGCTCAATATTGCCGAATTTCGCCTGTTTATTAACCCCGCAGTTTTGGTCTCTTTCATCCAGACCGGACGTTCCAGCGCATCAAAATGGCATTTCGGTCCAATGTTCCTGTGTAGCACGCTGTTTTGAGCACTTTTTGTTCGTTCGGCGCCGGCCGACCACGATTACTCTGCCCTTTTGCTTTCGCTTTTTACTCGCCTTGACCGCTATTTTACCGGACGCTGAATGCCACATCGCCCTGACCGCTTTGAGCTCTCACTGCCGTTCGGCTCAGGCTCTTTTGACTCTTTTGTTTGTCATTGAGCTTTAAACTTCGGGTTCACAGTTGTCTTGAGTTAAACAGACGCAAAACCGAAAACCCGTCCCACAGTGACAAACAAAAGAAACAAACAAGCCGCCGAACAAGTGAGGAGGCGAAGTGTCAGGAGACAAGAAGTGAAATGTCAGGCGTCGGAAATCGAAGTGTCAGGAGACAAGAAGTGAAATGTCAGGCGTCAGAAGGCAAACGTCAGAAGGCAAACGTCAGGAGTTAAACACGCGTCATTCCTCAACGCTGAAAACCAGAAGGCCCTGACGCGGCGCCGGAGCCTGAATCCTGCGTTTTGTGTCCAGCAAAGTCGTTTCCAGTTCGGCGGCGTTTAAAGTATGCCGGCCCAGTTCGCCACGGCGCGGAAATTCCTGCATGTTAAACGCGCCGGACAGCTCGCTCAGGAAGGTGTGAGCCTGGTTGAACGCCTCGATCGACGGTAAATTTTCAGCGCCGAACAGAATCAGCTCGCGCCGCCGCTGTTGCACCACCTCGTTGCCGCTTTCGCCCTGACGAAATCGCAACACGCCGCTGCCGATAATCTCCTGGCGGCCGCTGGAATCGACTACGCTGAACTCGTAAAGCGTCTGCTGGTCTACCAGTGCGCTCATGTCGTAGGCAAAGTCGATCGGCACGTCGAGACGCGAAGGTGGAATGCCCTCGCCGCCGATGGAATCGACCGCAAAACCGTTAAAACGCAGCACGATCGACCAGGATGTTAAACCCGCCTCCGAAATAATGTCGGACGCAAAACGAACCACCGGCGTCGGGCCGAGTGAAATTGTGTCGCTCGTGCGCAGGAAGCGCGAGCCGTCCGCAAAAACGGCGTTGATGCGCAGGGCGTCGTCCAGTTTAACTACGTTGCTGTTTAAGGGCCGCAGTTCGATCGCATTGCCGCCGGCGCGCTCCACCATGTCCCTTAACATCTGCGCCTGGACCAGCGCCGATGCGCCTTTTTGGCCCAGCGAGTGATAACTGATGGAAATGTGCCCGCCCTCTTTCAAGGCCTGTCCGATATTCCGCGGCAGCTCCCTGTACTGCGCGTAGAGCGGGTCGAGCCGCGCCATCATTGTGTTGAAGTCGCTCGTGCGCATCGGTGTAAATGAGGTTGGAACCTGGACAAGGCGCTCCACAAGCGTCGGTTTGAGTTCGAGCGTCAACGCGTCGCTTTCACTGCCGTCGCTGCCGACAAACTTTGCCGCGACGCTGCCCGTCAGCAGTGGTTCCGGCGCGGGAATTTCCTGCAGCCACTCCTCGAAGACCTGGATTAAAACATAGCGTTCCGTCTCGCCTTCGACCGAGGTTTGTTCCTCGCGCCGCAAGCGCAGTGTCATGCGTTCGCCCGCGATCCCGTAGGTCAGCGACATCGATGTGTCGCGCTGAAAAATCGTGTCGCGGCGGATGTGTTTATCGGGCCGGGCGCCGAATGCCAGCGCCACGCCGCCGCGGATCGACCAGGTTTTCCATTCCGTTTCTTCGACGATGTTGTTAAGTCCGATCAGCAGATCGACGGAAGGGCGCAGCACCGCGTCGGCGCCGCCAATCGGAATGTCGTAGCCGAGTGCGGCGTGCAGCGAAGCCTGTACGTTCATCGATTCAACCGCGCCGGTTTTTTCCGGGAATTCGTAGACGAGTCCGGTGCCCGTCGGCAGGCGCTGCTGCTGGTCGTAAAATGTCGAAGTAAAAAAGGACAAGTGTGCGCCGAGCGTCAGCCAGGGCCAGTAGGGCTCGCGCCAGGCCAGATAGGGCTCAAGAGCAAAGGCGTCGAGTTCCGTCAACAGATCGTGCGTGAAAAAGGTGTTGAACGGCGCGTCGCTGACCAGAATGGTCGTGGCTTCCAAGGCGCGGAACTGCGGCTGATAGCGCTGGTACTCCGCGCGCAGTCCGGCGTGAAACGGCACGCCAAGCGGAAATTCAACAAAACCGTGCAGCGCAAAATTGACTTCGCTCGTGTCGCCGAAAGGCGCTTCCGGCTTGGGTACGCCCGGCAGATTGTTGAAGTCGGCGGAGTGTGAGACTTCGCCGACGGAGATGCCGCCGCCGTACTGCGCGTCCCCCGAACGCGCCGACGCGCGCGAAGTTGACAGGACCGCACACAAACAGCCGATTAAACAGCCGAACAGAATATTGCGAATGGGGAAACTTGGCGTCGGTGCCGGCATAGTGTGCTGGTATTGTGGTCGAATTACTCGATGATCAGCAGGCGCGTGATCGAGTTGGCGTTAATGGACAGGCGCAGATAGTACAGGCCGCTCGCAAGCTGGTCGAGGTTGTTAAGCTCAAATTCAACAACCGCGTCTTCGCGCGGCAGCAGGTCCGTCAGATTGCGCAGAACTTCACCGCGCGAGTTGTACAGCACCAGCAGGACGTCGTTTAATCTGTTCGAGTCGTCGTCCTGCGGCACGCTTGTGGCGCGTATCATCGCAGTGGCCGAAGCCGGATTGGGCGACACATCCAGTTCCAGATCGGCCTGGTTGACGTTGAGCAGCCGCGGAATGCCGTTCTCGTAGTAGATGTCTTCTATGGCAAATGAGCCGTGACCGAGCGCCACCGGACTTAACAGCGTATCGCGCGGCACCAGCGGCAGCGGGACATTCCAGGTCAATTCAACCATCTGAATCTGCGACTGCTGCAGATCGCCGAGCATGACCACCATGGGAATATTAAACAGGGTGTCGCCGACATCGATTCGGCTGTCGCGCGTTACCTGCAGCGATTTCTGCACCGCCTGGATTCCGTGCACGATCGGCGCGCGGTCGCTGATATTGGCCGGCGCAAGCACCGTGGCGTTAATGGTAAAGGTGACGCGCGCAAAATTGACGCGCGTCAGCGCATAGGGCCGCGAGTCAAAGCGCTTGAGAATGACGGGCACGTTGATGGTATCGCCGACTTTTCCCGACAAGGCCGGAATATACACGCTGTCGATCGGCACGCGATCCTGAATCATGTTTGCGCGCAGCTCGACGCGAATCGTGTCGCTGCGGCTGACGAAGGTCGCAAACGCGGTTTTTATGCCGTTCGGCTCCATTTCCTGCGGCGGAGGCGGGCGGAAAAGGATGTTGATCGCCTCGCGATTATCACGCTGCACCACGAAGCGATTGCGCAGCACGCGGAACAGTTTTGCATCGGGACCCGTGAGCGGCTGGGCGTTAAAATTGACGTTGATGCTGCGGCAATTGGTGAACACCAGAACCTGGGTGCGTCCCTCGGAATCGCGGTTGACGTCGCCGAAATCCAGCACCTCGGGAGCGGTGACGGCATTCTCGGTTAACACCCTGTCGCCCGTGGACTTGCCGTCCGGCGGCGCGGCCAACGACGTTGTCGACGCCGCAACTGCCCACAGCACGACGAACAAAATGGTCATCGGGCAGGGGCCGCCGGGAAAGATAGGACGTTTGATCATAAGGACTTCCGCGGAATGCGACGCAAACTGAAGCGCCGATAATACAAAAAGCGGGCGGCTTGCACAAATGCGACGCGCCGGGACGGGCGGCCGCAATTTGATTGCCAGGAAACCGCGAAGTATTTTTGCGGTTGCGTTCCTCGCAAATCTCTTCCTGCTCTACCAACCTGCGGATACTTCATGCACTCTTCCGTTCAGTTGAATGCCCGGTCGTACGTTTCCACGACCAACACCTCCGTGCCGCGCGCGTGGCACGCATTTCTCCTGATTGTTTTACTGAGTTTCTTTTGTTTGTCATCGGGAGTTCAGGCTCAGGACTCCAATTCAGGAGTTTTTTCGGGTCGTGTTCTCGATGCCGAAGACAGCGAGCCGGTTCCCGGCGCGGTCGTCGCCGTGCTTGGAATCCGCCGCGGAGCCATCAGTCGGTCGGACGGTTCGTTCCGCATTATTTTGCCTCCCGGCGCCTATACGGTGCGCATTTCCGCGCTGGGATACGGCATGGTGCAGGAAGACATATCCGTGTTTCCGGGTGAAAGCACCGAACAGGATTTTATGCTGGAGAGCAGCGTTGTGCAACTGGGTGAGGTGACGGTGACCGTCGGCTCGCGTGCGGACCGCACCGCCATCGAGACGGCCGCGCCGATCGACATCATCGACGCCCGCGACATTGCGCGCAGTGGATACACGGAACTGGGTGAGGCGCTGCAACAACTGGCGCCGTCCTTCTTTTCGGCCAATCAGACCGTTGCCGACGGCACGGATCACGTCGATCCCGCCAGCCTGCGCGGCCTCGGCCCGGACCAGGTTCTCGTGCTGGTGAACGGCAAACGCCGCCACAATTCGGCCCTGGTCAACGTCAACGGCACGGTGGGCCGCGGATCCGTCGGCACGGATTTTAACGCCATCCCGATCGCGGCAATCGAACGCATTGAGATTTTACGCGACGGCGCGGGCGCGCAGTACGGCTCGGACGCCATCGCCGGCGTCATCAATATTCAACTGAAAACGGATCCGCACAAGCTGGAAACCGGCGCGCTGGCCGCCACGACGGCGGAGGGCGACGGCGAAGAGATCATGGCCTACGCCAATCTGGGCGCGGAACTGGGCGACATGGGCTATGCCACCGTCACCGCTGAAATTCGCGATCGCCAACCGACCAACCGCGCGGGAACCTACACCGGCGCGGTGTTCAGCGATGATCCGGCCACGGACGAAGCGCTGATAGCCGAACGCAATTTTGACCGCAATTCGATGCACATCGGTCGCTCGGAGCAGAGCAGCGCCGCACTCTTTTTCAATGCGCTCACGCCCATATCGCGCGAAGTCGACTTCTACGCCTTCGGTGGTCTCAGCTATCGCGAAGGCCGTGGTTTTGGCTTTTACCGCTACCCGATTCAGGAAGAACGCGGCAACCTGATCCTCTATCCGGACGGATTTCTGCCGGAGATTTCAACGACTATTCTGGATCAGTCGCTGGCGCTGGGAATGAGCGCGTATTACGGCGACTGGATCAGCAACTTCAGCCTGAACCACGGCGGCAACACATTCATTTTCGGCGTGGACAATTCCATCAACGCTTCGATGGGACTGGACAGCCCGACCGAATTTGACGCCGGAACACTCATCTACGACCAGACCAGCCTGAATGTGGACCTGCTGCGCTACTACAGCGATGAAGAGGCCGGCATTCCGCTGACCCTGGCAGTCGGCGGCGAATTCCGCGTGGAGCACTACGCCATCGAAGCCGGCGATCCCGAGTCCTGGCAGTTCGGCGGCGACACAACCTCAACGGGCGCGCCCAAATCGCCCGGAGCGCAGGTGTTTCCCGGCTTCCAGCCCGGCAACGAAGTAAACAAACGCCGCACGAACCTGGCGCTCTATGCCGAACTGGAGAGCGACCTGAATGAGATGCTTTTTCTTGGTGTCTCGTCGCGCTACGAAAATTACAGCGACTTCGGCGATCAGCTGAGCGCCAAGTTTTCCGGGCGTTTTGCACCGGTCGAACACCTGGCGTTCCGCGCCACGATCGGGACCGGTTTCCGCGCGCCTTCGCTGCAACAGCGCTATTTCAATAACATCAGCACGCAGTTTGTGGAAGACCCGACGACGGGAGAACTCGTGGCGCGTCAGGTGCTGACGAGTGAAAACAACAGCCCGGTGACGCGCGCCTTCGGCATTCCTTCGCTCAAGGAAGAAACCAGTTTGAACATCAGCGCCGGGGTTGTGGTGCAACCGACCGAGAATTTCTCGATCACACTGGACGCCTACCAGATCGACATCGACGACCGCATTGTTCTGTCCGGCCGTTTTGCCGACAGCGATCCGGCCGCGGCGGCACTTCTTGCGCCGTTCACGTCGGTCTCCGCCGCGCAGTTTTTCACCAACGCCGTCGACACGCGCACGCGCGGCATCGACCTGGTACTGGCATACAACATTCGCTTCGGCGGCGGCGAGTTGCTTTCGAGTCTGGCGCTCAACGTCACGCAGACGGAGGTGCAGGCCATCCACGTTCCCGACGAACTCGTCGGCCTGGAAGAAACGCTGTTTAACCGCGAGGAACAATCGCGTCTGGAGACGGTGACGCCCGGTCAGCAGGCCGTGCTGGGAATATCGTACCGTTTGAAAGACTGGACGGCCACGGGACGAGTAAACTACTACGGCGAGGTCGAGTACGTACATCCGAGTATTGCCGCGAACGACCAGACTTTTGCAGCCAAAACCACCGTCGACGCGGAAGTACAGTATCGACTTTTCCAGGGCGTGAGTTTTGGACTGGGCGGCAAGAACGTTTTTGACGTGTATCCGGACGAGAACATCGTAGCAAACCAAAGCGATGGCCGCTTTCTGTACAGTCGCCGCGTAACGCAATTCGGTTTTGAGGGCGCCAACTACTATTTGAAGCTGCACCTGGACCTTTAGGAGTTCGCTGGGGCGGAGGCGTCGGCAGGTGATTCGGACTATTCCCTCGGCAGCGACAATGTCAGTTCAACAAGCCGCGGTCAAAATGACTGCGGCTTTTTTGTGCCCGCACCTCACGGGCATCGAATAATGGCAGCACCAGTGGACAAGCCACGCTACCTGAAAATCCCGGGCGGTGAATAGTCCGCACAATCGTTATTCCGATGTTTTCGCGCAGAGATAAAAGCTGGCACCGGGCGCGTTTGCGATGACCTGTAAACGCATTGCGATAGACTTGACTACCGTTGGCAACGGAATTTGCTACGTTTAACCACGTTCTGGCGCCGCTCAGTTTTTTACAGCTTGCGGAGTGGCCTGCGCTGATTAAACTGTCGCTGATGACTCGCGCGCCGGCAGCGAGGATCCGCGACCGAATGACTCAAAAGAATCTGCACTGAAGCAGGGTGGGAGGAGTGCGTTTGAGCGTGGAGGTACGTCACGTGGCGGCGGCGGGGAGGTCCCCTGATCTAGCGGGAAGTACGTCAAAAATTTCGATCACTCCCGCTCAACACCTCAAACCGGCCGTTCAAGCCATGTTAACCAGCGATCATTCACATCAGCCCCAAAGCCTGAAAACTCCGCACCAAATTTCTTCAATAACTCAAAGCGATTTGAAATTGCCCCCCCAACGGAGCCAATTTCTGAATGAATGCCCGAGTTTTTCAGTTTAACGTGCCGGTGTTCAAAACAGACTCACACACATGGGAACCCGGAGCCTTCCGACCGACCTGACGTTTAACGACCGGACGACGCACTTGTGACTCAATGACTGAAAGCCTGACGTTGCCTGTGCGATGACCACTGTTGTACGGACTTTCCGCCGGCGGACTTCAAACAGACTCGCATCTTTCAACTCGATTACTTGAGGTTGTAACTGCAACGCACCGTCCACGACCTCCCCGGATACGCCAGCGCTCCCACCGACATCCGATCCGTGTAATACACATCAAACGCGTTCTTGATTCCCAGATTTACGCGCAGCCCATCAGTCACAAGTCGGCCGGCCGAAAGATCCACGACCGTCGCCGCGTCCGCAGGCATCGAGTCGGGCCACGAGTTCGCCGTCTCGTGGCGGGCAAACAGGTGACGCAACTCCAACCGGCCCGTCCAGACCTCGTCGCGAAAAGTCAGCGCGGTCCGCGCCTCGCTTTGCGGCAAAAATCCCAGAACTTCATCCAGGCTGGTGTTGCGGCCGTAAAAAGCCTGAAACCGCCCGCTCAACGCCAGCGTCCTGTTTAACTTAAACCTGGATTCCAGATCAAATCCGGCGCGCAGCGCGTTGCCGATATTCGCATAACGCCGCAGCTCCGGCGTCAGTTTTTCGCTGCCGACAAGATTTGATATGACGTAGCTGAAAACATTGGCCGAAATCGAAAAACCTTCCGTTTCCAGGTCCGTCCGCACATTAAACTGCAAGGCCCGCTCCGGATCGATGGACGGATTGCCCAGATAGAAATAGCCGTCCGAGACCTCAAACAAAAGGTTGCCGTAGAGTTCCAGCTCCGTCGGCGCCCGTTCAACGTAAGCCGCGCCTGCATGCAGCGCGATGCGATCCTGCACCTCCCACGTAACGCCCGCACTTGCTCCGCCCGTAATAATGTTTCGCGCGGCGGCCGAAACGCCCGTCGAGGCCTCCAGCGAACGCCGACCGGCGTCGTCGTTTAATCTGCTGACACTTGTCTCCAGACGCGAGGCAAGCTGCAACAGAATCCGATCTGAGATCGCCCAGGGAATTGTCATGGAAAGGCCGAAATTATCCGATTGATAATCGCCGATTGTTTTAACATATGCCTGGTCGTTGGCGTCGTCCAGGTTGATCATGCGCATGTCCGCGTCGAGAAAATGCCGGATATAGTCCAGTTTAATCCGCGGCAGCAGCGTCGGTCCAATCTGCAGGCGGCCCAGCATGTTAAACCCCAGCGTCGTCGAAATCCCGCGCATCGGCATGTTCATATTCGGCATGGCGCCGCGCTCGCGTATCTCGGCTTCACTGCGGTCGTAGTCGTCCATACTGTGATCGATGCGATTGGCGTAAACCTGCGACTCCACTCCGTAAAACACGTCGCCGGGCGACGTCCATTCGTGTTTAAGTGAAAAGATCCAGGCGTCGGCGCGGCGGGCGTCCATAATCAGAGCCGGATATCCAACATCGCGCGCCATGTCCAGTACCAGAGAGGAACGCAGCACATTGCGCGTGTTTAACTTCAGTGTCGTTGCCAGGTAACTGTTGAATTTGTGGTAAGCCGATCCTTCCACCACGCTATTGTCGCCGGCGCGGAAGTCGCCGCTGCTGCGCATTGAAGCCGAGAGGTGCAGGGCGGCCGTGCTGTCGCCGCCCGCCAGACTCAGCAGGGCATCGCCGCCGCTTCCATTGCTGTTGTAAGCGACATCCGCTTTGGCGCGCCACGGTCTGTCCAAAGCTGCTTTTAACATTTTCAGGTCGATGCTGCCGCCGACCGTCGTGCCGTTTTCAAGCTGCGGCGCATCGCGCGAAATCTCGGCCTCGTCCAGGTTGTGCGCTTCAACGTAAGCTGCGGCGGGATCCATGTGATCCACACAGGCGCCGTACATGCGCATGCCGTCAATCGTCAGTCCCTGCCGTCCCGTGCGCATGCCGTTTACCGTTGGTTCGGCGGCAAAATTAGAGCGGCGCAGCAGGTGCACGCCGCTGTTTTCCTCCAACACTGCTTCGATATTCTTGTTTGTCCCGCGGGCTGCGCCGCCGCTGTGGGAGTCAAACACAAGTACTTCCGCGGTGCGGAATTCCGACCGCAACTGCAGGGCGATGTTGTGGCGCTGAATGTTGCCGGTCGTTTCCGACAGCTGCCCGACATTCAGATCGATCAGCCGTGTTTTATACGTATCGCAGGCGCATTCCAGACGAACGCGGCCGGGCGGCAGATTGAGTCGACAGAGGCCGCTCGCATCGCTCGTGTAAATGCTGTCGCTGTTAAACACGCGGATCGTCGCGCCCGGCAGTGCCAGTCCGCTTGTGCTGTCCCGCACCGCAAGGTGAACCTCAACGCCGTAGATTTGACAGGGCGCAAGCAGGCAGAGCAGCAGAAAAACTGCCGCTCTGTTTCTTGATATTTTCAGTTGCATCAGGGCACCTGAACGAACATTTCAATGCCTTCGAGCCGGACGGTCGATTCCTGGCCGATCGGAATCTCGACGTCGAATGTTAAACGCCAGCGGCCGCTCATGGTGAAGTTGGCCTGCCCCTTAAACAAACCCGGCGTTTCGCTCGCAACCGGGGATACATTGTTGTTGGAGCCGTGCCCCATACTCGGCATGTCCGGCTCCATTGCAACCGTGGCAACGCTGACGGGGTGGAATTGCATCAGCGACTTCTGATCGTAGAGCACAAATTCAATGTCGTTTAAACCCACTTTCCAGTCCGCTTTTTTCAACGCCACGGCGTAGTTGTCTTCCGCTCCGCCCGTATTCGGCCCGACGATTTTACAGTAGTCGGCCGGCAGCACGTCCAGCCTGAAATCCTGCTTCAGTTCCACGCCGTTTACCTGTACGGTGAGCGCGAGATTCCATTTGCGATTGCCCATCGACGGCATAATGAACACCAGATCAAACTTGTCGCCGTCCGGCCCCGTGCGCGGCGCGGAATGCATCAGGTCGTTGTCCATCTGCATCGTCGGCAGGTATTGCCAGAAGTCGGGCGTCACAACTTTATTCGTCGACAAATCAATCACTTCCAGGCGCAATTGATTGTAGCCGACATACAGTTGCTCCAGTCCCCAGATGTTAATCAGGTAACCGTCCAGTTCAATCCAGGTAATGCGCGTCGTGTAGTTCTGGTCGTCCGTGGGTGTATTGTCGGGGCCGCTTGTACTGTCGTCATCACACCCCGTGACAAACAAAAAGCTCATGCAGAGCGCAGCGATCAGAGTAGTTCGTAACAGCATATATTCACCATCTGCGTTGTTTTGACAGGCTTAAAAGGTCAGAGATTATTCTGATCGGACCCCGGCCGTGACCTGCATCAATGGCTATGCGACGCAAAACGTTCCCATCCGCGTCCAATGAACACTCGGAATGGTACGAAGCTTCGGCACAATAGCAAAACACAGGTGCAGGCACAGCGGATCCGTTTGCACGCGGCGGAAAGTACTCCGGCGGCAAATCAGATGTGGTTCGGACAACAAGGCGGGCGTTCGGAAGGGGGCAAGGCGCTGCGCCGACATTGCGAAGCGCACGCATTTACTCTCTTTTAAACAGCCGCTTTTGTTTGTTAACGGGTTTGAATCAGCTGTGTAAACTTAAACGCGCGGAGGTTGTTCGGGCAGGCGTAAAAAACCCTTGAGTGCGGCGGCGCTTGAATCCACCCGGTAGGAATGATGTGACAGACCGGGAGTGTGTTCAATCTGGGCGATGCGCGCAGGCGGTGCGAGTTGAATCGTGTGATTTTCCTGTTGAAAGCCGCCTTTGTCCTCGCCGCGCTGCTCCTTGTCGACTTTTACGATATGACATTTACCTTTGCAGCAGTCCGATTGCGGGTTGACGCAGTAGGTCGCGGCAACCCAGTCGCTGCAACCATAGTAAACGGTCCAGAGCACGGCGGCGCCGTGGAAGTGAACTCCCAGCAGGATGAGGACAAGAATGGAAACGAGTTTTTTCACGGGCGCAAATTACTGCCGTATTCACAACTATGCAAGAAAATGTTAAACAAATTTGGTCCGCGGACTTATCCGGCGCGGCGCTTCTCCAGCCATTCTTCCACGGAGTATTTGCCGGCTTTGTGATGCAGGAAGTGGAAACAGGCGCCGAGCAGACAGAGGTTCTTAAACAAATTGCTGCGCTGGTAGACGTCCCACAGCCAGGCGCAGTCCGCATCGATCTCCGGCGACATGGCAAAAACCGCCGGCAGGTGAACAACAACATTGACGACTACGAGAAACAGTCCCAGAATCACCGCACCCCAGCGAATCCGAAAACCGACCATGATCGAGACGCCGCCCAGCAGCAGAACGATGCCCGTCAGAATCGAGATGGTGCGCTCAAAGCCGATCCAGTGCGGCATCAGGTGTTGCAGTAGTTCGTCGGCAAACAGATGCTCAAGTCCCAGGCCGACAAATATCAGGCTGAACAGAAAGCGGAAAACAAGACAGGACAAATCGTAGGAAATCCAGTTAAGCATCTTGGTCCACCCATGACTTGATGTTCGGCAATCCGCGGTACAGCACCGCGTGGTACAGCCGGCGCGGCAGGAATTTGCGCAGATAAAAAAAGAACCAGGCGTCCAGCGTCGCCGGAACGCGCAGCGGCGGCTTCCCGCTGTTCATCGTGCGCACGATGCGCCGCGCGATATTCTCCGGGCGGGTAGGCGAAAACTTCATCATGCGCTCGATAAAGGGCAGCATGTTGCTGTAATAGTGATAGTAGGTGCTGCAGTCGTCCGCCAGGGAGTCGCGGCAGCGCCGCGTGATGCGCGCATGCCGGAAGGAGTCCGAATGCACAAATCCCGGCTCAAACAGCGTGACGTTGACGCCCCAGGGCTTCAGTTCGTAGTACAGCGCCTCGCTGCCGCCCTCCAGCGCAAACTTGGACGCAGAATACGGACCCATCGTCGGCATCGCCATCATGCCGCCCACGGATGAAACGTTGATGATGTGGCCGCTGCGTTTGGCCCGCATCCGAGGAAGCACCAGACGCGCCAGTTCCATCGGACCAAAGTAGTTGACGTCAAACTGTTTTTGTTCCTCGTCCGGGCTGATGTCTTCCATCACGGCGCGCACCGTCAGGCCGGCGTTGTTGACGAGCACATCCACGCCGTTCCACATCATGCTGATTTCATTGATGAGACTTTTGCGCTCAACCGGGTTGGTGACGTCCAGCGGGCGAATGAGAAGCCGTTCGTTGTCGACCAGGCCCTCGCTCCCGAAGCGCGGCAGGGAGGAGTCCCGTGCGGTTGCAACGATGCGCATGTCCGTTTTCAGGAGTTCGCGCACCAGCGCCAGGCCGATGCCCGTGCTTGCCCCAGTTACCAAGACCACCCGTCGCCGGCTTGCTACAGCTTGCTGCATTGTCCCCTTCCTCATGAACTTCGTGATGCGGCCTTGCGCCGCTCGCCAAAAATACAACCGCGGCGTTAGCATACAAGCTCCGCCGCGCGTTCAATCTTCGCGTCCGTCTTCGAGGCGCTTCACAAACAAAAGGCCCTGCCTCCGCGGGGAGACAGGGCCTGTCATTATCACGAGGTCGGTCGTTGGCCGCCTTTGGCGTCGGTATCAACGCACTTTGATGACCTGTACGTCGAAGGAGCCGCGCTGCGTGAATACGCGCACGGTGTACGCGCCGGAAGCGAGCGAACTCAGCTCAAGCGGCAGTTGCTGCACGCCGGCCGTCTGGAAGCCGCTGAAAACACGTGCGACCGGGCGACCGCTCTGGTCGAACAGTTCCACGCGCACGTCGCCGGATTCCATCAGCTCGTAGCGCAGTGCCGCGCTGCCGGCAGCCGGTTGCGGGTAGACAGTTACGCTCTCGGCTTTGACGTCCGTCGGCGTTTCAATCACCGAGGAGACGACGTCAAAGTCGCGCACGCTGCCGTCGTCCAACACCAGACAGAGGCGCAGGTTGTAGTCGCCGGGAACGGTGCCGGGTTCGTCGCCGGGCGTCAGGAAGCCGCAGGCCATCATGACGCCGGCCTGTCCGGTCAGTCCGGTCAGATCGACGAAGTACTGGCCGGCCACGGTTTCCGGGTCGCCGGCGGCTGTGACTTCAACGTCGTACACTGCGGGCGCCAGCGAGGTGTAGCTGCTGAAGTCGCCGTAGGCCAGGTTGGCGATAAAGGGTGAACCTTCATCGGTCAGTTTGATGTCTACGTCGGGCGCATCCGTCGAGCCGTGGAAAGCAATGAACTCGAAGTTGTTGGGATTGTCCTCGGCTTCGGGGCGCACAGCCGTCACGTTGACGTCAAGCGTGATGTCGCGGCTGCCTTCGTTGCCGTTGTTGAAGCCTTCGCCCGCCACGCCGGAAACGATCGCAACGTAGCGCTCCTCGCTGTTGAGCGCAGGCAGCGTCGTGCTCATGATTACTTCGGAATCGACGCCGGTGCTGGTGGCGCCGGCAATCACCACGTTAATCGCCTGACCCGCAGGCACGCTCAGGAAGGGCGTTGCACCGCGGAAAGAAATGTTGTCCAGATCGGCCGTTTTGGCGCCGTTGATGTAGACGTCCACTTCCGCTGCTGCCGGATCGGGTGAATTGTGGATCAATTGCAGCCTGCTTACTTCGGGTTGGTCTTCCTGCAACTGCACAATCGTGCCGTCCGGCATCGCCATGTACACGCCGAAAATCGACGAAGCGGGCACGGTGCCCGGTTCGTTGTTGAGCGTGACAAAACCGGATGCGAATATCAGTCCCGCTCCGCCTGCGGGCAGCAGTCCGGCGCGGTACAACCCAATGATATTGTTGACGTTACCGGCTTCCGTTATCGTGAGAATGTACTGGCCTGCGGGCAGCGAAAGGAAACCCGGCGTTGTACCGTAGTCGATGTTTTCAAAGATGGCCGGTTCGGAGACGTCCGCACCGAACACGTCGACCGCGGGCGCGTCCGTCGCACCGTGGAAGGTCAGGAAGTCGAAGCTGTTGGCGTCGGTTGCAACCTGACGTGCATCCAGCAGATAAAACTGCAGGTCGATGTCGCGATTGCCCGGATCCGGGTTTTCGTAGTCGCCGTCTTCCGCACCGTTGACGATCAGATAGTAAGACGCGTCGGTCGTGAGCGGGCCGATCGTGCGGCGATTCAGAACGCGGTCGTCGCTGCGCGTGCTGGCGCCTTCCGCAATCACAATGTCCAGCATTTCGTTGGCCGGCACATTGATGAAGGACGTGGCTTCGCGGAAGCCAAGATTATCCGTGCCGGACAGGCGTTTGCCGTTGACGTAGATGTCGATCTCGCCGGCTTCCACCAGCCCCGCATTGTTGAGGAACTGCACCTGCGCGGCGTCTTCCACCGCAATCGAGAGCGGCGTCACCGTGCCGTCCGCGGCGGCCATCGACAGGCCGAAGTTGTACACTTCGCCCAGAACGGCGGGTTCGTTTTCAGGCGTCACAAATCCGTGCGCAAAAATCGTCACGGATTCGCCGGTCAGGCCGCTCAGGTCCGCGTCGTAGCTCTGAATGATCGCATCTTCGTTGCCGGCCGCCGTGACGCGCAGAACGTATCCGTTCGGCTCCAGCGAGACGTAGTTGCTGAACTCCGAGTAATCGAGGTTGGCAACAGGCGGTATTCCGACGCCATCCTGGCGGATGTCGATCGGACCGGCGTCCGTTACACCGTGGAAAGCCACAAACTCAGCGTTGATATCCACTTCCGCCGAGGAGCGCGCTTCGGAGATGCTGACGCCCAGGTTCAGGTCGCGGTTGGCCGCGTCCGGATTTTCGTAGTCGGTCGGATCGTTGATGCCGATTGCCACGCCGGCGTACTCTTTGTAACGCGTCAGCTGGCCGGCATTCACTTCTTTGATTACGCGATTGGTCGGTCCCGAGCTGCTCGGCTGCGCAAAGGTCACCGTCAGGTCCACTTCGGCGGGCAGGTCCATGTAGGGCGTCGCGCCCAGGAAACCGAAGTCGTCGGTGGCCTGCGGTTTGTAGCCGTTGAAGTAGATGTCCACCTCGCCGGCGGCGGGGTCGCCTGCGGCGTGAATGAGCTGCATGCGCGCCACGAAAGGCAGCGAGATAACTTCGCCGCTGCCGAGCGCCGCGTACAATTTCATTTCAAAGGACGGGGGAATGATCGTCGGTTCGTTCTGCGTCGTCATGAAGCCCGAGGCAAAGACAACCACGCTCTGGCCGCCCAGATCGCTGAAGTCGGCAAACCAGCGACCGAGCAGGTCGATTTTGGAGTTGAATTCCGTCACGGAAAGACTGTAGACGCCGGCCGACACGGAGACCGGGTCGCCGCCGACGCCGTAGTCGACATCTTCAAAGAGGGGAGTGCCTTCCAGATTTGTGTAGATGTCGACGGCGGGAATGTCGGTGACGCCGTGAAAACCGTACAGATCCACCACATCGTTGGAAGCCGACGTTTTGTTGACTTCCACGGCGACCATGCCCAGCGCCAGGTCGCGGTTGACCGGATCGCCGTTCTCAAATCCGCCCGGCGACTGAAGGCCGTTGATCACCACGGCGTAGTCCTGCCCCGGAATCAGTTCGCCCAGGTTGAACGTGGCTATGACTCCGTCGTCCGAATCGGCGCTCTCCGCACCGGCCAGTTTGGCCACAAAAGGATCGCCGGAACGGATCGATACATAGGGCGATGCATTGCGGAATTCCAGGTCGTTGAGTTCGTCGGGTTTCACGTCGTTGACGTACACGTCGACGATGCGGTTGTCCGGAAAGCCGCTGTTGTGAATGATCTGAACATCGGAGCCGATTTCCGGGAAAGGTACCACGCTGCCGCTCTTGCGCACAGCGTACATGCCGAACTCGTGGTCCGCTGCGATGTCTTCCGGTTCGTTGTCCGTCGTGTAGAATCCCGATGCAATCACTACAAAGGGATCGTTGAAGTTGTTGAGGTCGGCGTCAAAACCGCGAATGATGTCGGCGTCGTCCTGAGAGTCGGTCAGCGTCAGGATGTAGTTGCCCGGATCGACCGAGACATAAGCGGAGAACTCGTCGTATCCAAGGTCGTCCACAGCTTTGCTGCCGTCGCGGTAATTCGTGAACAGGTCGAATTCCTGCACGTCCGTACCGGTGTGGAACACCACAAATTCGGCTTTGGCATTGTTCTGGCGCGTCGGGCGCACCTGCTGTTTCAGGATCGTAAAATTGATGTCGCGACCGTCGTTGGGCTCTTCAAAATTGTGACCCGCATCGTCGTGGACGCCGCTGATCACAAAGACGTAGTATGCGTCGGCCTGCAGAAATCCCGTGTTGACGAACGCCGTACCGATTTTGCCTTCGCCGACATTTGTACTGGTCGGGTCGGCAACCGTGATTTCGTAGATGCCTGCCTCCACCTCGATAAACGGCGTGGCGCGGCGATAGCGCAAATCATTCATCGCAGCCGGTTTGCTGGCGTTCAGATACACATCCACCACCGCGTGATCGGCAGAATGAAAATTGTGCACAAACTGCACATATGCATCCTGGGCGTGCGCGGGCATCGCACACAGCAAGGCCGCCAGAACGAGACCTGCAATAGAAAAACGTGACATCACATTCATAGTTAATTCCTTCATCTGTCTATGATCAATAGCTGGAATGTCGATGGGAGTAAGCCGGAACGCTGTGCGCCCGGCGCAGCGCGCGGGGTCGGGATTGTTTGGATTGGATGTGTTCCGGCGTTCTGCCGGAAGATTCGAACAAGTATGCATGTCTTTTGGTCTGCATGCTGAACGTTTTCAGTCGATGTGTCCGGACGGACGCGAATATGGTGCGCCGTCTCGCATGCCCTATTGTGCAATGACCCCTGACAATTCAAAAGGACACAAAGCGCGCATTCTGCCGTTCGCCTGCGGAAAAGATCGATTCGGACGCGCAGCCTGTGCCCCGCTGTCATTGCGACGTGTTGCCGTCATGTTATTGCAATGTAACACTTTGTACGATCAGAGCTGCGCATGATTTTATTCCAAACCCGCTTTTGTTTGTTTTCGGGAGAGAAACAATGCGGCGCCCGCCGGCGCCGCGTTCAGTTAACAGATTGGCTCCGGACGTCGCGTCATGCGCCGCACCGCCGTCCGGCGCTCAGTTAACAATTTGTATCAATGTGTTGCGTACGCCGCTTGGAGTTCGCAGCCGCAGGCCGTACACGCCGGGCGTCAAACCTTCCGTCGCAAACCCGATCGCCTGTTCGCCGGCCGGATAAAACCGGCTGCCGCTGAGCACCGTGCGCAGGCCGCGCTGGTCGACAATTTCCACCTGCACAAATGCGCCGCTGTTTAACTCGAATTCTACCCGCCCGAACCGTTGCAGCGGCGTCGGGAATACCCGTACGCCGTCCGCCGCAATTTCGCGCGCAGGGTTCGCCACCGAGAACGGCAGGCGCGTATCGATGGTGTTGCCGTTTTCCAGTACGAGAATCAGCTGCGAGTCAAATGTCGGCGGCGGGACGCAGGGCTGGTCGCCCCGGTTTTCAAAACCTGTGATAAACGCCAGAAAGACCTTTCCGGCCGGATCGCTGTTGAACCCGAATTGGAACAACAACATTGGGAACTTTTCTTCTCCGTTCCGTGGAAAAACGCCGCCTTGCAGTTCGCTTTCGGGGTTGGGGACGCGCCAGGCCGGTGAGAGAACCGCGTAGTCAAGATTTTCCGCGATGGCATGTTCTCTGATAAAATAATCCGGGTAAACGTTCAGAGCGCCGGCGTCCGTCAGGCCGTTAAACAAACGAAGTTCGGTATACTCGGGATCGGAGGCCGCCGGACTGAATTCCGACGTCACAAATCGCAGACTGATGTCGCGCCCGGCCGCGCCCGACGGCCAGTTGTCGCCGTCGACGCCGCACAGGATGGCCACGTAGCGTTTGCCCGCTTCAAACGGACCGATTGTGCTTGTCGCGTAGACTTCCTCTCGGTTTGTCGTGGTGTGCGACGGCGCAATGTCGATCGTCAACTCGCGGCCGGCGGGTATTTCGAGGTAAGGCGTCGCCGTGGCGAAGGCAAAATTGTCGAATTCCGGCGGTTTGACTTCGTCCAGGTACAAGTCCACTTTCTCGGCGCGCGGCCACGCCGAGGCATGCACAAACTGCACCAGCGCGTCTGCGGCGCTTGCGCTTCCGCACCCGATGACAAACAAGAGAATGGCTGTTAATAAAGATCGGCAAACAGAGTAATAATGCGACATGGTAGTCCCCCAATAAGAGTGTTAAACACGTGGCGAAGTGGTCGTCGCGTCTTAAACAAACGACAAACCAATTTGGGGGGATAATACATCGGCCTGCAAATCGCCGCGGCCGGAGTACCGCAATGCGGATGTGACAGTGCTGTGATCGCGGTGTACGCGGTCTGCAAGCCAGTGACACGGAACGAGCAATCCCGTTTCAGCGACGCCACAATTGCGCCGCCGCTATCTGCGCGTTTTTCCGTTGCAACAACAAAACCCCGCCCGCAATGGGGCAGGGTTTTGAAGTAGTCGGATGTGCGTCATGTCGTCAGCGCACAACGTTCAGACGCGTGCTCAGCGCGCCGCTCGCCGTTGTGATTACGAGGTTATATGCGCCGCTCGCAATGCCGTTCAGATTTAGATCGATCGCATGTGCGCCTGCGTTCATTGTATCGCGCACGAAGTGTTTAACCACAGCGCCGCGCGCGTCCGTCAGTGCGATGCGCAGCGAAGTCGGCGTTTTCAGCGTCAGGTTCAGCCTCGCCGCGTCAACCGCAGGGTTGGGAGCGATGTTCAGCGTTGCAGCGTCGATTTCCTGCGCCGGCTCGTCCACGCTCGTGGCCGGCGTCGGGAAGAGGATCTGCCCGTTGTCCAGCGCAAGCAGCAGCGTGAATTCGTAGTTGCTTGACGGCGGGCCCGGTTCGTCCTCGCGCGTCAGGAAACCGGTGGCCAGCAGTACCGCGCTCCTTCCGTCGTTTAGCGAGAGGTCGAATTGATAACCGCCGACGTAGGTCGATTTGTCGCCCGCGGCGGTAACGTAGGTACGGAAGTCGCCCGGCGGCGCAAGCGTGTACTCGCTGAACATGCCGTAGTCCAGATTGGCCAGCGTCGGAGTGGGCGAGTCAAAATCCGTGTAGATGTCGATCGCCGGAGCGTCCGTCACCGCGTGGAAAGCCATCACGTCCAGACTGGGCGAAGAGTTGCCCGTGCTGCGCGAAGGCGTCGGATACAGGCGGAAGTCGATGTCGCGGTTGCCGTCGCCGCCGTTGTTCCAGCCCTCGCCGACGACGCCGGAAGCGACGACGCAGAAGGACTGTCCGGCCGGCAACTGACCGATGTCATAGGTCGCAATGCGTTTGTCGTCGACGTTCTCGCTGCTCGATTCAGCCACGACGATCTGCAAATCAACTTCCGACGGCACTTCCAGGTAGGGCGTGGCCGTGCGGTAGCCGACGTTGTCGAGTTCGGGCAGCTTTGTGCCGTTGATGTAGATGTCCACCATCTCGGCCGAGGGCTGACCGGCGACGTGTATCACCTGCACCAGCGCGGGATCCGGCGCAAATTCGGCTTCTTCCAGTTTGATCACCTGCCCGTCGGGCAGCACGGCCAGCAGGGCAAAGTCGTACAGATCGCCGGAAACGCCGGGTTCGTTTTCGGGCGTAAGAAAGCCGGAGGTAAACACGACGGCGGACCAGCCGCCCAGGTCCTCAAACGGCGCGATGTAATTGCCGATAACCGTTTCTTTGTCGCCCGCGGCGGTCACCATCAGCAATTGTTCCTTCGCCATAAGCTGCATGTAACCGTGGTCCGTGCCGTAGTCGACATTGGCCCAGTCGGGGGATTCGGGACGGTCATCAACATACATGTCGATGGCAGGTGCGTCGGTGCATCCGTTAAACAGGTTGACCACCATCTCGGTCGATACATCGGAGAATAACTCCGACCTGAACGAATAGAGATCCAGTTCGATGTTGCGCGTGCCGGGCATGGGGTTCTCAAATCCTTCGGCGCCGACGCCGTTGGCCACGATGACATAACTGGCGTCCACTTCGAGTTCGCCCAGTTCAAATGTGCCGAGCACCTGGTCTTCCGGTCCTTCGCTGCTCGCCGCGGCGATTGTAATAATCACGTCGAGATTGGCAGGCACGTCGATAAACGGCGTCGCGCTGCGATATGCCACGTCGTCCAGCAGGTCAATCTTGAAGCCGTTCAGGTAGACGTCAACCAGGGCGGCCTCCGGCAGGGAGGAATTGTGGAAGAGCTGTACGCGCGCCGTTTCTTTGGGCAGTTCCACCGCCGGACCGCCGAAGGGCAGCGCGGCAAACAAACCCATATGGTAGCCCGTCGGCGGCAGATCGCCGGGTTCGTCTTCGGGCGTGTAAAAGCCGGAAGCAAAGACAACCGTGGCAAATCCCTTGGCCGTCTCAAGCGGCGCGAAGAACTTTTCGAGCACCTTGTCTTTATCGCCCGCTTCGGTCACCGTCAGAATGAAATTGCCCGCGGGCAGGGAAATGTAGTCGCTGGCTTCGCCGAACTCGATGTTGGTAAAGATCGGCGCGCTGTTGATGTCCGTGTACACGTCGATGGCCGGGATGTCGGTCACGCCGTGGAAAATTTTGAAGTCCGCATTCGTCGGAGCCGAAGCGGATACTTTGGCGTCGACAGTGAATATCGTCAGGTCGATCGAGCGCTCGGGTTCGCCGCCGTTGTTGAAGCCTTCGCCCAGTACGCCCGCCACAACCATCACGTAGGTTGCGCCGTCGGTCAGCCGGCCGACTTCCACGGTGCGCAGCACCTGATCGTTGGCGTCGACGCTGCCCGCCGCGGCAATTTTCAGCGTCAGGTCCACGCCGGCTTCCAGTTGCAGATAAGGCGTCGTACGGCGGAACGTCAGGTCGTCCAGCGGACCGGCCTTGACGTCGTTGACATAGATGTCGACTACGGAAGCGGAAGGATCGGCTACGGTGTGAATAAACTGCACGTTGGCCATTTGCGCATGCAGCGGCAGCGCCGCGCTTAACAACAGGACGGCCATCGCCGCCGCACATCGTTGCATCAACGTCATAATCTTAACCTTTCGATTTGGTACACTTCAGTCATTCGCTTGAATAATCGCGTGGTTCCGTACAGTGCCCCACACTGTGAATCGCCGGGAGTAGCGTTAGGAGACCACATCGCGCAGGCCTGAACGGCTGAGATGTTTCCGTCCGGACCGCATTTGTCGTACGGGGAGACCGGTCCGGCGGAGCGTTACTTGTGGTGCGCGATTTCCACTCAAGGTAACAACCGCTGCAACGTAATCTTGTTTCATCTTATTGTCTCCGCGGCCGTTTGATTCCGGCCTGTCGTTAAGGCCGCGGCTTTTTGCTTCAGCGCGCCATGGCTTTGGGATAGAGACTCTCAATCTCTCCGCTGTCCGGCCGGTAAAATCCCACTCCGAGCGTACAGCCGACGTAACGCATTAATATGTACCCCTGCCGCCACTGAGCTTTGAGTTCTTCCGACGGCACGACCGGCCGACGCGCCAGGAAGGCGTCGCGCTCTTCGGCATTCAGATCGATGACGTGTTCCCGCGCGTGTTTTCCAATCAGGCGTGCGCCGTCGCGGCTCAACTTTGGCTCGCGTCGCGAACCGGTGCGCAGCATGGCCAGGCCCATCGTGTGCTGACGCAGCGCGGGCGGGCATTCAAGATCGGGTCCGGCGGCGTAGACCTGCGCGGTCGTGGGGCTGTAAAATCGGAAACGCTCCGTCACCTCCGGCGGCACGCCGAAACGGCCGTTCAGGTAGTGCGCAAAAGGTGCGGGGTCTATTTCGTGTTTGTGGAATTCGTTGAAATGATAGCCCGCTGCCGAACTGCCTCTTTTGTTTGTCATCGGGCCGTATGCTGCGGGCAGATCAGCTGTGCCGCGTACCAGGAGCGCCATGTAAAAACCGCCGCTGTCGTTGCGGTGCGGCCACAGTCGGCGCGAACGGCTCAGATCCGGGTGCAGGTCCGCGCCGTTCCACTGTGTTAATCCGGGCGCCATGGCGATGCCCGGCAGGTCAATTTCCCGCAGCGTCAGCGCATCGTCGCCGCACTCGCGCAGGACCGTGTTGACGACCTCTTCATTTTCTTCGGGCGCAAAGGTACAGGTGGAATAGACGATGCGTCCGCCGGGACGGCAGAGCGCCACGGCACGCCGCAGGATGTCCGTCTGCACGCCGATTCCGGTGAATGCCTGCCTGCGGTCGCAGATGCGGCGGACGACTTTGTTGTTTTTGCGCGTCGTGCCTTCGCAGGAGCAGGGCACGTCCGCCAGGACGGCGTCGAACAGCATGCCGCCGGCGTCGAGGCGCGTGGCGTCGTAGTTCACCAGTGCGACGTTGACGGCGCCCATGCGCTCCAGCGTACCGCGCATGCCGGGAAAACGTCCAAAGGCGGAATCGTTGGCTATCAGGCTGCCGCGGCCGCGCATCATCAGCGACATCTGCGCGGTTTTGTTGCCCGGCGCGGCGCACATGTCCAGGACCTGCTCACCGGCCTGCGGCGCCAGCGCCAGCGGCGGCAGGAGGGAGACGAGTTCCTGCACGTGCGTCAGCCCGGCCAGGTAGGTCCAGTGCGCTCCGGGTGCGAAGCCTTCTTCCAGCTGCCAGGCCGCGCCGCCGCCGACGCGCGTAAAACCGATGTTTTCGCGCCGCAGTATTTGCTCAAACTGCTCCGCCGTGATGCGTTCGGGATTGATCCACAGGCAGGACGGCATCGGCCGCGCAAGTGCGGCGGCAAATTCATCCCAGGAGTCGATGATGGGACGATAGCGACTGAAGTATTCGAGCAGGCGTGGATGAAAGGCGGAACGGGACATGCTAAATTCCATCGGCAGTACAATACGAACCTTGCAAAGACCGTCGCGGGGACAGATTTAACTCAAAAAGTCCGCCGCCGATTCTCCGAACCGCTTCGGTCGTGTTTGGAGCGCGGGGCAGTGTACCGGTCCTTGCACAGGCAGGCGTGGCGCGGATATACGATTGATCCGGGGCGGCATTGTGTCTTTCACGCGGAAACGCCGCCGCACCGATCCCTTGCGGAGGATGCATGCGCATCAAGCTGATGAATTCCCTTCCCGCACTTGAGCGGAAACACATTGAAGATATTGAACGTCACTTCGGCCGCACCCTGCCCGAAGACTATGCGCAGTTTCTGCTGACGTTCAACGGCGGCGAGGCAATTCCCGACGCCGACTACATGATTAGAACGGACATCCGCCAGCAGGAAATCGACGGACGTTCCGGCCTTGTGCGGGACTGCGTGGAGGAGTTCTTTGGTTTTCTGGGCAAGGATCAGAAGCTGGCCGACTTCGAGGGACCGAACTTCCTGCTCGGCATGAACGAAACCTATCAGATTGAAGAGTTTCTGCCGCGCGACGTCATCGGCATCGGCCTGACCTCTTCCCACAGCATCATTTGTTTGTCGCTGCGCGAGGATGACTTCGGCAGCGTGTATTACTGGTATTACAACTGGCACCAGCCCTGGGCCGGCGAGCATTTTGAGCAGAAAATCGCCGCTGTGCAGGAGTCGATTCCCGATTTTGAGGAAGTCGTCGAAAAAGGCGAGGGCGAGGAGTTTGAACAGGCGCGCGACGACATCAACTACGCCACGCTGACCAGACTGGGCGAGAGTTTTACGGATTTCATCAACGCCATCAATATCGTGCCTGTTGACGAACGCAAATAAGCGCAGGCAGCATGCAATGCGGCGCTTCTCTTGATGGCCTGCATGGCCCGCCCCGAGCGGACAAAATCGTCGACAAATTCGCCGACAGATTCAAAGCCGGAAAGATCGAATCTTTCCGGCTTTGGTGTTTTAAACTTCCGGCGGACATCACACGGCGGGAAAGCGCGCTGCGAGACCAACTCGAGACTCTGAACCTGAAACCGGCCGACGAACAAAAAAGTCAGAAAAGCGCATGCGAAGCACAGCTTTCAGGAAGTCGCTCCGGCAGGCAGTTTTCTGCCGAATATTGCGATAATGTTAATCTCATTTTACCCAGCCTTTGTTAATTCTTTATCCGGTAACACGCGGACAAATACAAGTCAAGTAAATTTCGCCGGGCCTGCGATTTAAACAACATCGCGAAACCTCCTCCGCACCGATATTACCGCCCGTTAGTATGAGTTAAACCTGAGCGCAACATTGTGTTAACATATACGCCGATATCGAACTATCTCTCCACAGCAACAGATTCTTGACCGCCCATTAACACATCGCTAACAAGGCGCCGTTAACTTTGCGGCTTCGAAAGTTAAGCACTTTCTGTACGTTGAATTTCCAGTGTTGCCGTTTTGCACCATGTGTTTAAATGGCAGCCGGAGGAAAGGAAAGCGGTCCTGGCGGCACATTTGGAAGTGCGTCCTCACGTTGCAATCTCACAGCGCATGTTAACCCGGCATGTGTTTGCCGCGGTACGGCTCGTCCGAGCGCGAAAACACCCGGATCCCGTATTCGAAACTACGCATTTATGTCAAACAACGCAGCTCTCGAGCCAGGTTCATCGGGACGTGGTGCGGGAAGGTTTGTTGGACGGTCGACATAGATTTGAAGGTATGACATCACACAATTCCCGTTTCTTTTTTCATTAATTACGGTTTGCTTGAAATGAAAAAGTTGTTTACATGTTTTGCGGTTGCGGCAATGTCTGCTTCGGCCGGCATGGCTCAGGATTATTCCCCGGTTATGACGCTTGAAACTCCGTTCGCAGCAACGGAAGTAATTGTCCCGTCCTCGCCTCTGCGCTCGCAGGTGTTGTTTATCGGCGGTGTGGATGAAGTTCAGACGGTTGACAACAACGGCAAGCCGAACGGAACGGAAATCGCCAAACAATGGCACGACTTCATCGGCATTACGGAAGACACCGAGTCCAGCGACCTGGGCTGGGTTTCCGTTAACCACGAGATGATCCAGGCCAACGAAAAAATCGGCGATGGCGGCGGTATGACGGTGTTTAAAGTGCGCCGCGGCAACGACGGCTTTCTGGAAGTTGTTGAGCAGACGCTGACCGACGGTCGTCAGGGGCGTTTCTTCAACGTCGATTTTGTTAACACGGTCGGCGAAACCGGTATGAACTGCGGCGGTATTCAGTCGTCGGTCGACGGTCGTATCTGGACGGCGGAAGAGTGGTGGCAGAGTTCGAACGACGCCATCTCCGGCGGCATCACGGACCTGACCCCGTACACGGTCGGCAGCGACCTGGACGGCGACTTCAACGGTCAGACGATCGAGCGCTACCAGAACCTGAACTACATGGTTGAAATCGACCCGCGCGAAGCCAAAGCGGTGCGCAAACAGTACAACTGGGGCCGTCAGCCGTTTGAAGGCGGCGCCGTCGCTTCCGACAACAAGACGGTGTATCTGGGCGTCGACGACACGCCGGGTTACTTCTCGCGTTTCACGGCCGATACGCCGGGCGACTTCACGAAAGGCAAACTGGAGGTCTACGTTCAGACCCCCGGTTCGTTCTCCGGCGGCTGGGTGGAAATCGCCAACGACAAAATGGCCGACATGCTGAACTACAAAGCGCTCGCCACCGCTGCCGGCGCCACGATGTTCAACCGCCTTGAGTGGGTTGCCTATAACAAAGACAACGGCAGAGTCTACGTGACGGAAACCGGTCGCGACAACCCCGCCGGCCGCTGGGCCGACGAGCAGGGTGAAGGCGCTTCCATCGCTCAGCACCACATGCTGCGCGCTCAGGAGCAGGGTGCGGACGTTCTGGACGCCGACGAAAACAAACCGTCGTACTGGGATTACTACGGCCGCGTGCTGGAATTCGACCCGGCGACGAACGAAATGAAAGTCTTCCTGGAAGCCGGTCCGTTTTGGGATCCCGCCGGCCCGGGCGCTCAATACCCGAGCAAACACCTGTCGAACCCCGACGGTCTGAACTTCCTCTACGTCAACGGCAAAGACTACATGCTGATCTGCGAAGACCTGAACGGCACGAGCTTCGGCCGCATGCCGGTTGGGTTCTCCAACCGCGCCTGTGAGTTGTACATGCTGGACATGGACGACACGCCTTCGATCGACAACCTGGTGCGCGTCGCGGTGACGCCGATCGGCGCTGAAATCACCGGCGCCGTCGGTACGCCGGACGGCAAATCCATCCTGGTCAACTCACAGCACCCGGACGAAGTTGTCAACGATTACCCCTACAACAACTCCTGCACGATCGAAATCACGGGCTGGGATCAGGTCATCACGAGCATTGCCGAAGACGACCGCGGCGGCGACACGCCCGACGGCATCAGCTTCAACGTCTACCCGAACCCGGTGACGCGCACGCTGAAATTCGACAAAGTGATGAACGTGGCGCTGTACGACATCAACGGTCGTCTGGTGCGTTCCAAAGGCAACACGGACCGCCTGGACATCCTGGATCTGCCCGCCGGCGTTTACTACCTGCAGAACGAAGAAGGCGAGACCGCCAAAGTCGTAATCCAATAAGCGGAGCCTGTCCACGTAACATGCGATGCGGTTCCTCCGACCCGCTTTGCACGATGAACAAAGCCGGCGGACGCACTGTCCGCCGGTTTTTTTTCACCCAAAATTCAAGGTCAGTCATGCGCACTTTTGTCAGCTCGGCGACGGCCCTGTTGTGTATTGTGATCACCGCTTTTACGGTCGTCGCCTGGACCGCGCCGCCGCAAAAAAAGGAGGCTCTGGAGATTGTCACCGCGCGCTACGTTCAGGACGTGAACAACTTCCGGCAGAGCATTGCGGAGACTCGGGCCGCGGTGGAGAGCGGCGGCGACGAAGATATTCGCACGGCCGTGGCCGCCATGCGCGTCGCCTTCAAGCGCACGGAATTCCTGATGAGTTTCAGCGATCCCGAGTTCACCGATGACTTCATCAACGGCGCGCCGCTGCCGTCGCTGGAGCGCAACACCGGTGACGTAACCATCGTCAAGCCGGAGGGCCTGCAGGTGATCGACGAGACCGCCTTTGCACCCGAGGGCGACCAGATTGACCGCGCACGAATGGGCGAGTTGTTGCAGTTGCTGGCAAAACGCATCGACCTCTTCCGCAGTACGCGACTGGAGCACGTGCTGACGGACCAGAACATTTTTGAGGCCGTGCGTTTGAATCTGATCCGCGTGTTTTCGCTCGGGCTCACCGGCTTCGACACGCCCGGTTCGCTCAACGCCATCCCCGAGACGCACGCGAGTTTCGAGGCGATGGAATTTGCGATGCGCGCCTACTACGACCGCCTGAATGAACTGGGAAACAAGTACGGCAACGACGTCGACAACGAGTACGTAGAAGGTTTCTCCGACTACTTTGTAGATGCCATGGTCACACTGGAGCAGGAAGACGACTTTGACAGCTTCGACCGGCTGGCTTTTCTGCGCGAGACTATCAATCCGCTGTTTGCACTGACGCTGCGGGCGCACCTTGCGCTCGGCATTCCAACCTTCGGCGAAGACGCGCAGCGCATGACGCCGATCAATTACATGGCCGACAATCTGTTCAGCCCCCAGTTGTTAAACGCACATTATTACACGCGTTCATCACCGGAGGAAGCCGGCGATGACGTTGTGGCGCTCGGCAAACTCCTGTTTTTTGATCCCATCCTCAGCGTCAACAACCAGCGCGCCTGCGCGTCCTGCCACAAGCCGGAGAAAGCCTTTGCGGACGGGCTGGCCAAAAGCGTGGCGCTCGACTTTGCCGGCACGCTGGAGCGCAACGCTCCCACGCTGGTGAACGCGGTGTTTTCCGACCGTTTTTTCTACGATCTGCGCGCCGGCAAACTCAACGACCAGATTGAACACGTCGTCACGAACGACCGCGAATTTCACAGCACTTTTATCGAAATAGCGGACAAACTCAACCAAAGCGACGAGTATCGCGAGCTGTTCAGGCGCGCCTACCCGCAGCTCGGCGACCGCCCCATCGTGGCGCACTCGATTGCCGGTTCCGTGGCGGCCTATGTGCGCAGTCTGGTGGCGATGAACTCGGACTTTGATCGCTATGCACGCGGCGAAGGCGACAGAATTGATCCGGCGGTGCGGCGCGGATTTAACATTTTCATGGGCAAAGCGGCCTGCGGCACCTGTCACTTTGCACCGAACTTCAACGGATTGGTACCGCCATATTTTGTCGAGACCGAAACGGAAGTTCTGGGCGTTCCGGCGACGCCGGACACGCTCAATCCGACGCTCGACACCGACCTGGGCCGTTGGGGCGGGCGACTGCTGGAGCGCGCCCCTTTTTACAAACACTCGTTCAAGACGGTGACGCTGCGCAACGTGGAACTTACGGCGCCCTACATGCACAACGGCGTTTATACAACACTGGAAGAAGTCGTCGACTTCTACAATCGCGGCGGCGGCGCGGGGCTGGGCCTGAAAGTTGAACACCAGACGCTGGCGCCGGACCGGCTGGACCTGACGGAGCAGGAGCGCGGCGACCTTGTGGCCTTTATGCATTCGCTGACGGACACCAGCGGCGTTACTTCACGACCGACGCGTCTGCCGCGGATTGACGGTCAGGCCGAGCTGAACAAGCGCAAAATTGGCGGAGAGTACTAGGGCGCAGGATTTGTATCACGCAATTTCCTCCCGTTCATGCGGCTTTTCGGCGCGTTCAAGCTTTCTGTCTGAACATTAACTTTTTCATTTGCACAGGAGCGATAATCGCCGCACTTTGCGCAGGTCGAATCATCCGGAGTGGTTCGGCCGCGCCGCAGCAGGGGAATCCCGATGGGAGGGATTTGCGCCCCCGGTTAACCTTCGCTTTTAACCTCGATTTTTGAGGGGCGAGGGGTTGTGCCTGAGGGTTGAAAAAATTGGGAAAAATGGCACGGTGGCGGAAGACTGTATGTTTAAAAAATAGCGATTACCGACCGATGCTAAGGAGAAGTCAAACCCTTCTTACCAATACGGAGCGGCAATCGCAATGGGAAAAGATGCAGTATTCTCTTCGGAAAATCAAGTAGTG
>JAUIKM010000038.1 GCA_030430495.1 bacterium
AACCACCGACAGTTTAAACGGCGTCCTTCGAGTGCTCGGTCGACTTTCGATTGATTTCTTCCTTTCGTCAAGGCAACTCTTCTCAACCACCGACAGCTTCCACGGCGTCATTCGAGTGCTCAGTCGACTTTCGATTGATTTCTTCCTTTCGTCAAGGCAACTCTTCTCATCCACCGACAGTTTAAACGGCGTCCTTCGAGTGCTCGGTCGACTTTCGATTGATTTCTTCCATTCGTCAAGGCAACTCTTCTCAACCACCGACAGTTTAAACGGCGTCCTTCGAGTGCTCGGTCGACTTTCGATTGATTCGTTCCGACCGGCACGGCGGCACTTCACAAACACAGGCAATCAACCTCAAGCACTTCTGGTGCGTAAATCGACATTCGAGAATCTCTCACCTTCCGGTGACGCGACACTTTACACTCGACGACTACCCGCCTGTTAAACCGACATTCATGTGTTTTACACTTCCCGGTGATACGGCACTATACTCACGCTGACAAACAAAACAATCATCGAGCCTGAAGCCCGAGCAAAGCGAAGGGTTTCAAAGCGGTCATGCCCAGGCAGGTCGCCGAGTGACAAACAACGCCGGAAGTCCGGCGGCAGTCATACATGCCCTCGCGAGGCACAAGCGTGCGATTGTTAAATTTGGATTCCAACGCCAAACACGCTCTGTTTAATCGCCCGAAGCGCCGCCCGCCGCGTAGTAAACGCGCATGATCTCGCGCGACCAGTCCGGCTGCGTCGTTTTTTCCTGCGGACCGAATTCCTGCATCCACGGCTTGATGTCCAGTATCGGCGTGCCGTCCACCACGTCGAGCCCCGCCACAGTCAACGTCAGTTCGTTAACACTCAACAGGCGGCAGCGCGAAACGCCGATGCGATTCGGACGGTTCTTGCCGCGCTGTGCAAAGATGCCCACCTTCGGCCAGTCCTCGCGGTTGCGCGGGTGCCGCGCCCCGGATACAATCCGGGACTCGTTAACCAGATGAAAATAAAACACAACCTCAAGGTGTGAAAAATCCTCCAGCCCCGCCAGGGCGTCCGCGCCGAAACGACGGCCGTCAATCGCTATTTCCGTCCTGACGTCCGCCCAGTAGTCGTCGCGCGGCGTTACAATGTCATTGTGCGCCCGGCCTACCGCCCGCAGTTCCACCTGTGCAAAGTCCATAAAACTCCCGGATAAACACTTGCAGCGCAAGCCGGTTGTACGCCACCCGACGCCCGTTAAACCGCCCCGGTTGCAGTTCGTTGCATACCGCCGCTGTATTAAACAAAACAGGTCGGCTCCCGCTGAGGAAACCGACCTGAGATTTCAATCAATCACGCTCAACCTCATTTGCGCAGTTCAAGCGTCGCACCGCCGATATCCATCAGGATTAAACGCTTGTGCGATTTTTCAAACAGTGCAAGCGCTTTGTCGCGGTCAATTTTAATCCAGGGGAAGGTGTCGTAATGCATACCGACGATAGTGTCGCAGTTAACAAAGTTGGCGGCCTCCAGCGCGTCGGCCGCGTCCATTGTGAAGTTGCCGCCGATCGGCATTATGGCAACGTCAATCTTGTACTGCTGCGCCAGTAATCGCATGTCCGTCGTCAGCGCCGTATCGCCGGCGTAGTAGAGACAGCCCTCGTCATTGGAAATGACAAAACCGCCCGGAGCGCCGGCATAACTGCCGTCCGGGAACGAGTTCGAATGCACGGCGTTCACCATTTTAACGCGGCCAAAATCGAAGTCCCAGGCACCTCCGATATTCATCGGGTGTCCGTTGTCGACGTCCTGCGCCGCACACCAGTTTACGAGTTCAAAAACCGAAACGACTTTGGCGCCGGTGCGTTTGGCGATCGCAATCAGGTCGGCAATGTGGTCGCCATGGCCGTGCGACGCCAGAATGTAATCGCATTCGATCTTGTCGATGTCGATATGCGCCGCCAGTTCGTTCGGCGTAATAAATGGGTCAAACAGGATCTTTTTACCTGCGGTTTCCAGCAGGAAACAGGAGTGCCCGTAGTAGTGGAGTTTCATGGTAGTGTTCTGAATGTGTTTAATTAAACGGATCGGCGACTTTACTGACCTTCACCACAACGTCGTCTTTTTGCCCCGCCGCGCCTTTGACGACGTCGATGCGGCGATTGACGATGCGGCCTTTGCTTTTGAGGTATTGTTTAACTGCGTCGAGGCTGCCGCTGCCGGCCACGCTCACTTCAACGTGCACCGTGCGGTTGTCCATCAGCAGTTGAGCCAGTTTGTCGAGGTCGCGTTTGCCTTCGGCCGTGAGTGATGCGCCGCCGCCGAAAGCCTTGCTTTCCATCAGCACATTGCCGGCTTTGATCATGCGCACGCCCAACTTGCGTTCGGCTATGTAATATTCGCCCATTTCGACGATCTGCACCGTGTCTTCCGTCGTCAGGATATCCACGCCGGAAAAGCGGATCGTGTAGACGTGGCCCTGATCAACCACGCCTTTGATCAGTCCTTCCTTCGGCGTCGTGCGCCCTTTCAGAATGTTATTGCCTTCTTCATCGGTAATCTTGTACTCGACAACCACCGGTTTGTCCGTGGCTTTGTCGACAACGCTGCAGAGAAGAAGCGAGGATTTGTTGGCCTGCGCCGCTGCTTCAACGGACGCAAACCCCAGGAACGCACAAGCGAGCGCCGCGGCCGCAAGTGCAATCTTGACAGAAGCTTTGATTCGAGTGGTTTGAAGATTCATCGCAGTGTTCGCCTTCCTATTGATGTTAGTCGTTTATTTCGATTTTTTCAGGAATCCGGCTATACCCGCCTGGCAGTCGTCCGTCATGCGCGCCAGTGCGTTCATGGAAACCGCGTATTGCAGGCCGGCGTCGAGAGACATGCCCTGCAGCGCATTCAGCATCTCCTTGCTGAGCGCCAGGGCCGAAGCGCTGTTTTTTACCAGCTTCGCGGCCAGCTCGTCCACCGCCGTATCCAGTTTGTCGTCGTCGACGACGTGACTGATGAGTCCCAGGTGCTCGGCTTCTTCCGCGCCGATAAACTCGGCCGAAAGGATCAGCCGGCGCGCGCGCGTGTCGCCCAGTTTGCGGATCAGGTAGACCATGACAATCGCCGGAATAAATCCGATGCGCACTTCCGAATACCCGAACGTCGCACCGGAACGCGCCGCCACCACGAAGTCGCAAACCGTGGCCAGGCCGCAGCCGCCCGCGATGGCCGGACCGTGCACCTTGGCTATCACCGGCTTGGGACAGGTATAAATACTGCGAAAGGCCGCTTCGAGTTGGGCGGAATCCGCTTTGTTTTCCAGGATCGAAAAATCGGCCAGCTGTTGAATGTAGCCCAGATCGGCGCCGGCACAGAAAGCCGGGCCATTGCCGGAAAGCACCACGGCACGCACGGCGTCGTCAACGCTCACCTGCCGCACGGCATCGTGCAGATCGCGCACCAGTTCGGAGCTGAGAGCATTGCGTTTGTCGGGACGGTTAAGTCGGATGTGCGCTACGGCGCTCTGAATTTCGAGTTCGATCAGACTCATAAAAGCTGGATGTTGCCTGGTTGTGTCAGATCTGATAATGTGCCGGGGGGAAGGATTCAGGGACAAATGCGATGACGCATGAGGGGAGCGGCAACGTGTACTCCCGCGCGGAAAAATACAATTTTTTGGCCAAAGCGAAAGTGCGCCGACGGTCGGGTTACTTCCGACAGCGCTTTCCGCATTTATTCCGATCTATTACCTGATTTGGGCCTGTTTTTGGCCTGATTCTCTTGTTAGTCGCGCAGATGTCAGCGACCAACCAGCAGGGGAAGTCCCTGCACCGCGGCGCCGGAGGTCAGACGCAGCAGATAGGTGCCGGCGGGCAAAGCGCGGCAGTCCAGCTGCATCGCGGTCGCTCCCGGCGCAGCGCTTGCACTGATGCCCGTCGGGCGGCCGAGCAGGTCGACGACTTCGACATGCACGACGCCGGCAGCCGGCGGGCCGCTCAGCACCGCCGTGCCCCGCACCGGTTGCGGGCTGACGCTCCACTTGTTCAGGGAGGCGGTGCGGGACTCAACGCTGAGGACTGCCTGATTGACGGCCTGCTCGACGGCCGCATCGACGTCTTCCAGTTCGTCGACCGCACCGAAAATGATGCTGAGTTCGCGCGTTTCGCCGTCATTCCACTCGCCGGGGAACTGCAATCCGACGACCGCGGCCAGCTCGCCTCGCTCGCCGAAGGTGAGCGAGGTGCCGCTCGTGAGCGAACGAATTTTCTCCTGATCGCTGAAGCCGTCGTAGGTGCCGAAGGGCGTTCCCGACACCTGCGGATCATTGTCAAAAATAGCCAGTTGCGCCTCGGCTTCACCTTCATACGTATAAGCGCCAAAGACCGCCACCGGGTATTCAGGCCGGTTCTCAACAATGCCGATGGCTCCGGCCGTGATGTCGGGCGCGCCGGGGACGTCATCAACGGAATACAGCTCGCCGAGGTCGTTCGAGCCGCGCGGGCCGACGTCCCAGTCCAGGTAGACGCCGATTGCCGCGTCGTGCAGAGTGCGCAGGCCCGTATTCGTCACCGCCAGGTCCAGACGAACGACGCCCGGATCCGCCGTCCTGTAATTGACGCGCTGCTCCACGCGCAGCCCGATCCTCTGATTCTCGTCGTCCTTGAAGTCTTCCACTATGGACGTGCCGTCCGCTATCCGCCACGGCTGCACCGGGACAAAGTCGTCCGACGACACACTCGGATCGGCGCTTTTTACCGCGCTGACTACGCGCCCGTCGCGGTCGACCGCCATCAGACCGCCCTGAAACAGGATCGAGCCGGGGCGATCGGAACCATACTGAAAACCCACGCCGAAATCTGCGCGCGTCAGCCCCGCAAATCCGATCGAGCCGCGGTCGCCCATGGAAAAGCGCACACGCCCGTTTTCAAACGTGGCAAAACCGGGCCGGTCCTGATAGTCCGTATCATAAGGCAGCAGAATAAAATCGCGGTAGCCGCCTTCCACGCCGTCGCTGATGTCCAGACGGAAAAAGACGCCCTCTTCTTCCGACGATCTGCTCTGAACAAAACTGAGACCTTCGAGGATCATACCGCTGTCCGCGTTGAACTGTTCAACCACCACGGTACCGTTGGCAACGTTGAGAACATTCTGAGTATCGCCGACAATCGACAACGTGACCTCAAGGTTCTGCCCCGCCCCAAGGTGATTGTACAGATGAATCGACAGACCGGCTTCCGCGTCGGGCTGTGGAACGTCAATCTGCCCTTCCGCGCCGTAGAGTTCGTAGTAGTTGGCGGTTATTGAGGGCGTGGCGAATGGATCGCGCGTCATGACGTTCAGCATGTCCACGCGGCCGGGCAGCAAAGAAGCGTATTCCGGTTCGGGATTGCGCTCCAGAATCGGCACGGCGCACTGCCGCACAAACTCCAGCGCCTGCACCGCCGAAAGATCCGGATGCATCCCGCGCGCCTGCGCCACCACGCCGGAAACTATCGGCGTGGCCGAAGAACTCAGGTCAAAACGCCCGTAGGTATTGTCGTTGTAGGTCGTCAACGCGCGTTGGCCCGGCGCCATGATGCGCACGTTCGGCCCTAAAGCCGATTCCTCCGCCACGTCGTCGTCGTCCCAGGTCAGGCCGACGCCCAGCACGCCGGCATAGCCCGCCGGGTAGTGCGGCCGCGTGTCGCCGTGGTTGCCGCCGCCGGCTACCACCGCCACGTCGCGGCTGACGCAGTAACTGATGATGGCGCGATTGATTTCCGAATAGGAGAAGCTGCCCCAGGAGCAGTTGAGTACGTCGAAACCCATATTGGCCGCGTAGACCACCGACTCCCACAGGAAACTCGGGCCGCCGTTGTTCGGCTGTGTTTTCATCGGGAAAATGCGGCATTTGTTGCCGGTACCGACGATACCCTCATCGTTGTTGGCCGTCGCGCCGGCGATGCCCGCCACCGCTGTGCCGTGTCCGTCGCCGATTGTGACGCCGGGAGTGGAACCGTCGACGGCCGCCGCAAAGTTGCAGCCTTCCCAGTCGTCCACATAGCCGTTGCCGTCGTCGTCCAGACTGTTGAACGGCGTCTCGCCCGGATTTTTCCAGAGGTTGCCCTGCAGGTCCATGTGCTGCTGGAAAATGCCGCTGTCGCTGATGCCGATGACGATATCGGGATCGCCGTCGTAAATCTCCCAGGCTTCCAGCGCGCGGATCGTTTCGAGCAGCTCCTGGTCGGGAATGCGCGGGTCGTTGGGCGTGCCGTCGCCCATAAGGAAATGCGGCTGGTAGACCGGTTCGGCGACTTCAATTTCGGGGAATGCCATCATCAGGCGCTGCGCGTAGTGCTCGGGGATTTCATCCGGAGTGTAGGTAATCGTAAAACTGCGCAGCAGCGGCGCCTCGGCTTCCATCAACTCGGCGATGCTGCGGCCGCTGCGCTGGATACGATCCAGGCTGTGCAGCTTGCTGTTGAACGTCAGCGACTGCTCCGGCGCGAGCAGGCGTTTGACGGACGTGATCTCCGTCATGTTCAGCACGGATTGCAGCTCCGCCGGCATGCCGGCGTTGGCGGCCAGCCGGATGTTGAGCGTTTTGGCCGCCACCGGATCAAGACGCCCGATCTGCGGCGCGGCCGGCAAGATTTCCAACCGGTTCGCCGCTTCAATCCGCGGGACAAACAAGAAAATGGCCAGAGAGAATATCCAGAGCGCCGCCGAAGGCCGTTTGCGTAACATCGTCATTGCCGGGTTCCGTCAGGATAGCTGAAAATTCTGTGTGTCGGGGAAAGGACGCCGGCCGCAGCCGCCGCAGTAAATTACGATTTACGCTCAAAAAACACGCCCTGGGACGCACCGTAACAGAAAGAGCCCTTTAAAACCCCTCTTGTTTGTCATCGATCGTCAGGGCAAAATTATATTAGGTGTTTGGATTGCATCGCAAAATAATTTTAAGTTTGCAGCATGAAAAACGGACACAAAGCCCTGCCGTATTACCTGGACAACGTCGACAGACAGCTGTGTGAGGAGCTGCAATCGAGCGGTCGCACGCAGTATTCGGTCCTGGCCGAACGCGTCGGTCTCTCCGTGCCGGCGGTTCGCGAGCGCATCATCAGGCTGGAACAACGCGGCGTGATCCGCGAGTTCAGCGCCGTGCTCAATGCGGAAGCATTCGGGCTGGACCTGACGGTTTTTGTGTTCGTCAGCCTGGCCGGCAGCGACAACTTTGCCGGTTTTATCGACCTGTGCCGCACGCGGCCCGACATTCAGGAGTGCCACGCCATTACCGGCCAGGCCAGCCATCTGCTGAAAATCCGCGCGCGCAACCGCGCCGCGCTGGAAGTGATCCTCTCCGAAATTCAGCGCTGGCCGGGCGTGCACAGCACCCAGACGCATCTGGTCCTCTCGACGCATGCGGAGACGCACGCCATCGACACGAGTGCGACCGAAGAACGCGAATTCGCAGTCTAATCCAGCATACATTGTCTTTTTATCGCGAATCAGGATGTATTTCCATGCATGCCAGCAATCTGAATTTTGACAGACTTCAACCTCCCGCCTCGAATCCGATCGGCTCCAACGGAGCGGCGCGCAGCAACGGCACTCGGCCTTTCCCGGCGGATATCAACTCAATCTTCGGCGAGCAGACGCTGACGGTGGAGATGATGCGCGATACGCTGCCGCGCGATGTCTACAAGAAACTGCAGGCCACCGTGGAACACGGCGCGCGCCTGGATACTTCCGTGGCGGAAGCCGCCGCGGTCGCAATGAAAAAGTGGGCCATCGACCATGGCGCGACGCACTTTACACACTGGTTTCAACCGCTGACGGGTAGCACCGCGGAAAAACACGACAGCTTCGTGACGCCCAACAAAGGCGGCGGCGCGATGTACGAATTCTCCGGCAAGGACCTGATCCAGGGCGAGCCGGACGCCTCTTCCTTCCCCAGCGGCGGACTGCGCGCCACCTTTGAAGCGCGCGGCTACACGGCATGGGATCCGACTTCGCCGGTGTTTATCATTGAAAATCCGCGTGGGGCGACGCTCTGCATCCCGACGGTTTTTGCCTCCTGGACGGGCGAAGCGCTCGACCACAAAACTCCGCTGCTGCGCTCCATCGACGCGCTTTCCCGCGAAGCCTGCAAAGCGCTCAAACTCTTCGACATGGATGAAGACAAAGTCGTCACGACCGTCGGCGCGGAGCAGGAGTACTTTCTGGTGGACCGCGAGTACTTCTACCGCCGCCCCGATCTGGTGGCCTGCGGTCGCACGCTCTTCGGCGCACCACCGCCGCGCGGCCAGGAGCTGAGCGACCACTACTTCGGCTCAATTCCCGACCGCGTGCTGGCCTATATGTCCGACGTCGAGTACGAGCTGTATCGCCTGGGCGTGCCGGTTAAGACACGCCACAACGAAGTAGCTCCGGGACAGTACGAGCTTGCGCCGATCTTTGAACACAGCAACATCGCAGCGGACCACCAGCACCAGATCATGCAGACACTGCGCCGCCTGGCGGGCAATTACGGCCTGGTCTGCCTGCTGCACGAAAAACCATTTGCCGGCCTGAACGGCAGCGGCAAACACAACAACTGGTCGATGAGCACGCCCTCGGGCGTCAACCTGCTGGAACCGGGCGACACGCCGCACTCCAACCGCCTCTTCCTCTTTTTCTGTACGGCGGTGCTGACGGCGGTGGACCGGCACCAGGATATCCTGCGCGCCACGGTGGCCAACGCCGGCAACGACCATCGCCTGGGCGGCCACGAAGCGCCACCGGCGATTATCTCCGCCTTCCTGGGCGAGCAGCTCAGCGCAATTTTCCGCAATATCGTGGAAGGCACGGAAGGCCAGACGCCGGAAGCCGGCCTGCTCGGTCTGGGCGTGCCCACGCTGCCGCCGCTGCCGCGCCACGCGGGCGACCGCAACCGCACCTCACCCTTTGCTTTTACCGGCAACAAGTTTGAATTCCGCGCGCTGGGCTCCAGCCAGACGATCTCCTTCGTCAACGCGGCGCTCAACACGATGGTCGCCGAATCGATTGCCGACCTGACCGCCATGGTCGAGTCCAAAATGAACGAGGGCAAATCGCTCGGCCTCGCCCTGCGCGCCACGATCAAACACTATATCGCCAAACATCAGCGCATCATTTTCGACGGCGACGGTTACTCGCAGGAATGGATGGAGGAAGCTGAAAAACGCGGCCTTCTCAACCTCAAGAATTCGGTCGACGCCTATGCAGCGCTCAACGCAGAGAAAAACGCGGCGCTCTTTGAGAAGTACGAAGTCCTCAACAAACGCGAGCTCAAGGCCCGCGTGGACGTCATGTACGACCAGTACTTCAAGACATTAAGCGTTGAGGTCGATTCCAGCATTTCAATTGCACAGCGCATCATCCTGCCCGCCGCTTTGCGCGCAATGAACGAACTCGGTACAACCCTGCGCCACATCGGCAAGGTCGACATCCAGAGCGCTGAGACGCACGGCCTGCTGGAGCGTCTGACGCAGCACACGGACCAACTGCAGCGCGCCATTGCTCAAGTGCGCGACGCCGCGGCCATCTTCGACGCGGATTGCGGTACGGAGGAACTGGCGGCGCACACAACGAATCAAATCCTGCCGGCCATGGAGGAGCTGCGCGCTGTGGCTGATACACTCGAAAGGTTGGTTCCCGACAATCTGTGGCCGCTGCCGAGTTATGAGGAGATGCTGTACATCAAGTAAAATGGTGCGTGGCAAATGCAAACAGCAACGGCTGCCGGAGTGGACTCCGGCAGCCGTTTTTTTTGTTCGTCAAACAGCCATTAAACAGCTGTGTGCCCTTGGACCCTCACAGCGCATGCGTAGGTTTACCTACGTGTTTTCAACCGCAAACCCGCCGCCCAACCCCAAACCCGCTGACAAACAAAAGAAAAAACACGCCGCAAACCAGAAGTGAAGCCTCGAAATTATCAGCGCAGGTCCGCAGGACTCATGCGCCGAAACTCAAACCGCCAAACATAAAAAAAGCGGGAAGCAACATGCCCGCAGACAAGTGTCGCTCCCCGCTTTACACTGGAGAATTTTCGTGGCCGTAACGGCCGGCTATCAGTCGAAAACGCGCAGTTTCGCGATCGTTTCCTTCACCGCTTCAGCCGAGCTGTGCAGCGCCGCGCGCTCTTCGTCGCTCAGCTCGATTTCGATTACCTGCTCAACACCGTTTTTGCCGAGTTTGACCGGCACGCCGATGACGACGTCGTTCAGGCCGTACTCGCCCTTCAGCTCCACCGCGCAGGGCAGAATGCGGCGTTTGTCGCGGATGATCGACTTGACCATTTCCACCGCCGAAGCCGACGGCGCGTAGTAGGCGCTGCCCGTTTTCAGGTGGTTGACGATCTCCGCGCCGCCCTTGCGCGTGCGGTCCACGATAGAGTCGATGCGTTCCTGCGAGATCAGTTTTTCAATCGGGATGCCGGCAATCGTCGTGAAACGCGGCAGCGGAACCATGCTGTCGCCGTGGCCGCCGAGCACAAAGGCGTTGATGTCTTCGACGGAGACGTTCAGCTCCATTGCCAGGAAGGTGCGGTAGCGCGCCGTGTCCAGCACGCCGGCCATGCCGATAACGCGATTGCGCGGCAGGCCCGTGGCTTTCTGCGCCACGTAAGTCATGACGTCGAGCGGGTTGGAAACGATGATGAAGGTGGCATTGGGCGACTGCTCAAATGCGTTCTCCGCGCAGGATTTGACGATGGCCGCGTTTTTGGCGAGCAGGTCGTCGCGGCTCATGCCCGGTTTGCGGGCCAGGCCGGCCGTGATGATGACGTAGTTCGAACCCGCCGTCGCGGCGTAGCCGTTCGTACCGGTAATGCGCGTGTCGGATCCTTCCACGGGCATCGACTGGAACATGTCCAGGCCTTTGCCCTGCGGAATGCCTTCCGCAATGTCTACCAATACAACTTCGTGCGCCAACTCTTTGTCGGCAATGCGCTGCGCCGTGGTTGCGCCGACATTACCGGCGCCGATCACTGTGATTTTCATAATACCAACCTATGCTCGGTCTTGCTATACGTGAATACAGTTCTGGATTATCGTGAGGGATGGACCAGAAGCCAAAACGTCAAATTTACAATGATTTCGGCACATTCGGAAACCCCGACCGGGCGCGTCACGGCCGCCGTAAACACTGAGAATATTTTGGCAACATGTTCGACTATGCTCACCCGTCGACAGGCCGCGAAGGCCGGTGCGCCGCCACGGCGCGGTTATACTCACGGACTGAACCATTGGAACATACAGGAGAAAAATCAGCATGGCCAAACGAACGGCAATTCACATCGACAGCAGCACAAGAGCAATTATCACCGGCGCGTCGAGCGGCATCGGCGCGGCCCTGGCCGTCGCAATGGCCAAACGCGGCGCTTCCGTAGCGCTGTTGGCACGGCGCCGCGAGCGCCTCGAAGCCGTTGCCGAACAGGTCCGGGAAGCGGGCGGCACGGCACACGTCATCACGGCCGACATCAGCAAACGCGACCAGGCCGAAGCAGCCACGCGTCAGGCCGTCGAACTGATGGGCGGCGTCGACGTGCTGGTAAACAACGCCGGCCGCGGCAACATGGCCTCGGTGGAAGACACCACGCAGGAGATGATCGAAAGCATGTTTGCGCTCAACGTCTACGCGCTCTGGTACACCACCGGCGTGGTCCTGCCGCACATGAAGGCGCAGCACAAAGGGCACATCGTCAACATTTCCAGCGTGGCCGGCACGATGGCTTTTCCCTTCAACAGCGCCTACGTGGCCGCCAAACACGCCTGCACCGGATTTACGGCCGCGCTGCGCAGTGAACTGGTCGAGACCGGCGTGGAAGCCAGCGCCGTCTACCCCGCCGGCGTCGAAACGGAGTGGGGCGACGTCACCGAAGGCGGCGCAATCGGTTCGCTGTTTTTCCAGGGCATTAAAAACTCGCGCAAAATTGCGCGCGAGCGCGACGTCGACCTGGCGCCGCTCAGCCCGATGATTGCCGCGGACGAGGTGGCGCAGATAATCATCGATTCCATCGAAAATCCGCAGCGATGCGACATTTTCACGCACAACGGCACTCTAGACCATGCGGTGCACGCACTCGTAGACCGCCCGACGCTGGAGCAACGCTTCACGCCGGTCTATCTGGGCATGCGCAAAAGCTACGAGGAATTGTAAACAAATTCGTATTTTGGTGTCTTGCCCCAAGTATCCACAAGGGTCAAAGAAAGCGTGTAACCGAGCCTTTGATCCTGGTTTGTTGTGACGCGGAAGGCCATCTGGCGTCCTTCCGCATTCTGAATGCTTAAACGGACAAGTTATAAAGGACTGAAATCAGCATGGAACCGCTGAAGTTTAGGAAACGAATAGATTTACCGGACCTGCCGCCTTCCCCACAGACTCTGAACAACGTACGCGCGCACCTGAAACTGAGTGTTATCTGGTCGCTCGTCGGATTCATCGCGGTCCTCGGCGTGCCGTTGATTGCCGGGCGCGAAGGCATCCTGGCTCTGGTCATCGCCCTGCCGCCCGCCATTCTGTGCGGCAACGCCTGGGTGCAGATTCTGCGCAAACACCCCATCTGGATCGAACAGAAATCTTCGCTGCGCAGCCTGCTTTCGGGCGCGCGCAGACAGGAACCGACGCTGTTCTGGCTGGGTATGGTCGGCGCGGTGCTCATCGGCGGACTGACTTATGTACTGGCCGCTATTCCCGTCGTCGGCACAGCCGGACTGCTTTTTGCGGGCACGGCTTTTGTGCTGGAGATGCTGGGTCTGTATCTGATAATGGTGGGCTGCGCGGCGCTGCCGCTTCTGTTTCACCTGCGCAAACGCCTGCGCGACTTCCACAATCGCGAACGCGTAACGGCGCGCCTGGCGACGCTGTTCATCGAGAACTACGACTATCACAAAAACTGAACATCCGGATCTTTCGGATGCGACAGCTTACGTTTGAGGCCGGTCATTTTTGATCGGCCTTTTTTGTTTGTGGCGGAGCACCGGCCGTTCTTCTGACTGATCTAAACAGCCGCTTTTGTTTGTCACGCGGGGACAAACTGAAAGTATCTATCTGCGTGACAAACAAGAGAACCAAGTCCTAACGTGGTTTGGCGGAGTTGGAAGCGCCTTTTTGCGCGGTATCGTTTTTGAGGCGTTCCAGGTGGTCGCGCTCGGATTGTTTGCGTTTGGCTTCCATTTCCAGAATCTCGCGCGGCGTGGGCGGGATCAGTTCGGAAGTCATATTGCCGTCCTGATCGTACTCGCGTTTGTAGAGCAGGCGGCCCTCCTCGAAGTTCAGCTCGGCCTTGAGCGCGCCGTCGGTGTAGAAAAACTGCGAGATGCCGTTGCTGCGGCCTTTCTTGAACGACTCGCGGCTCTGGAGCGAGCCGTCTTCGTAATACGTTGTGGACGTGTCGTCCATTTTACCCTGAAAGTAGTGCGTGGCCATTTCTATCTGCCCGTTCTGGTAGTAGTAGCGCGCATCGCCGTGAAGTTTACCGTCTTTGTAGTTCTCCTCGCGTTCCAGGCCGCCGTCCTGAGCAAAGTTGCGCAGGATGCCGTGTTTGCGGTTGTTTGTAAACTCGGCCTCCTGCAGCAGCGCACCATCGCTGTAGTAACTGCGCACCCAGCCGTTTTTAATGCCCTCATTGTAATTCGCCGCGTTTTTGAGCTTGCCGTTGATGTAGTACACGCGCCACTCGCCGTCGCTCAGGCCCATGACGAGATTCCCTTCGTAAAAGAGTTCGCCGGTGGGGTAAAACGCGCGTTCCCGACCGTGGCGGAGGCCGTCGACGTAATTCGTTTCCACCGCCAGTTCGCCGCCCGGATAGAGCAACTCCCAGGGGCCTTCGCGCTTGCCGTCGACCGTTTTGCCCTCGCCGTCGAGCGAGTCGTTCTGAAAGTAAAATTCCAGGTGCGTCGGGGAAGGTTTGACGTCTTTGGGTGTGTCAGTTTCGATTGCCGCGCCTTTTTCACCGTCCTGTGCAATAGCGGTCGAAATTTGCAGCAATGTCCCGACAAACAGCAGGAACAGGAGTCCAAATACCGGTCGCGAGGCGTAGTCAGTCTTCATCAAAATTCCGCAGCGTGGAAAGAATGTCGTCAAAATTGGCGCGGGTAATGCCGCCCTGCGCGTGCGCCAGTTCAGCCGTCATACGCGTGGCGGCGGCAAATGCGCGACGGAGCGCCGGCTTGTCTTGCAGCGCCGTCATATGCCGACGAATCGTCGCGACGTCGCCGCGCACGATCGGTCCCGTCAGCACACCGAGCGGGCCGTCGACGTCGTTGAGCGCCGCCAGCGCATTTCCAAGCGACTGACGCATGATCGGCGCGAGAAATTTTGCCGCGGGGATGTCGGCGGCGGCGGACAGCGCACGGGCAAGCTCCACACTGGCAACCATGACGTTGGAAGCAGCCACGGCGGCGGCGTGATAGAGCGCTTTTCCGCCCGCCGTGGGCCCGTCAAAAAAATGAGCGGAGCCGCCCAGGGCGGCAATCCAATGCGCCAGAGTCGGCCGCTCGGCCGCATCCGCTTCCACGCCCCAGGCAATTCCGTCAAAGGCGGCGGCGGAATTGCGATCGGCAAAGGTCTGAAATGGATGCGCCGCCGCCGTGGGCCAGCAGCGGTCCAGGGTCGGCTCGTCAAAGACTTCGCGGCCGAGCGAACCGGCGCAGTGCATGAGCAGCACCTCTTGCGCCGGCGGCAGTTCCGCAATCTCGGCGACGAGCGATCTTATCTGCGCATCGCCGACACAGAGTACAAGAGCGTCAAAGTCCTCGCCGCCAAAGGCGGCGCGCAGCGAGCTGTACAGCTCAACGGACTGCAACGCGAGCGGCAACTGGTCGAGAACGCGATCCGGCCGGGGGTGCACAAAACAGACACGTTCCGCGCCAAAGCGCGCGGCCAGACTGGCGCCCAGGCGACCAGGACCCACAATACACATGCGATTGATCCGGCGACTGCCGTCGGGGTTTTCGGGCATTGAATCTTCCGCCATGCCGAACCGGCCGGAATTGCCGGTTTTCAGGTTGAAAAAACGGGCGCGTTGTATCTTGCGCGAATTCTTGATGGCTGCGAGTGCAAAAAACGGGAACTTTTCAACAAAACGCACGTTCCAGTCGCGACTCCGGCGTAAAAGCCGGTCCGCTCATCTACCGCTCTCGCAGTATTTTCACAACAATTCGGATCGCGCCGCCGACCTCTGAATTTTCATGCTCCGGAAATCTCTATGTCCGACTATCTGCAAACTACACGCGACGTTTACAAGGAAGCTGCGGAGTCGCCGCAAATCGGTCTGTGCTGCACAACGACGCCGGTCTGGCGCTTGCCGGGCCTGAACATGCCGCAGCGCATGCTGGACATGAATTACGGCTGCGGCTCGACGGTGCATCCGCGCGATCTGGACGCAGGCAACCGCGTGTTGTACGTCGGCGTGGGCGGCGGCATGGAGCTGTTGCAGTTTGCCTATTTCACGCGGGCGACGCACAGCGTGGTCGGCATCGACTCCGTGCCGGAGATGCTTGACGCCTGCCGGGCCAACCTGCAGACGGCGGCGGAGCAGAACGACTGGTTCACACCGGACATGGTCGAGTTGCGCGCGGGCGATGCGCTTTCGCTGCCGGTGGAAGACGAACAGATCGATCTGGCGGCGCAGAACTGCCTGTTCAACATTTTCCGCGAAGACGACCTGAAGCAGGCGCTGCGTGAGATGTACCGCGTACTCAAACCGCACGGCCGCCTGATTCTATCGGACCCTATCTGCGACGACGAGATGCCGGAGAGCCTGCACCAGGACGAGAAACTGCGCGCGCTGTGCCTGAGCGGTGCGCTGCCGCTCGAGCAGTACGTCGGCCTGATGACGGAAGCGGGCTTCGGCACGATAGAAATCCGCGCAAGGCGGCCTTATCGAATTCTGGATCCGCGCAGCTACAACACCGACCGCCGCATTGTAACTGAGAGCGTGGAAATCGCGGCTATCAAGGACCCGATGCCCGAAGACGGGCCCTGCATTTTCACGGGCCGCCACGCCGTTTACATCGGGGCAGACGAACTTTTTGACGACGGCAAGGGCCATACCCTGCTGCACAACCAACCGCTGGCTGTTTGCGACAAAACGGCTGATGCGTTGAAATCACTTGGGCGCAACGACATATACATCACAGAATCAACCTACTTTTACGATGGAGGAGGATGTTGCTGATGGGGTGAAATCGCTGGGGCGCGACGACATACACATCACAGAATCAACCTACTTTTACGATGGAGGAGGATGTTGCTGATGCGCATCTTGACGGTCTTATTGATTTGTGTCTTTCTGTCCGGTTCGAAACTCTGCGCCCAGGAGAAAACCACCGGCAGCTTTCAACTGGAAGGCCTGAGTGAAAAATCTTATGCCGTTTACGTCCCGACTCAGTACGATAACCAAAAGCCTTCCGGCATGATTCTCGTACTGCATCCGCGGAACACGGCGCGCTGGACTGCCGCCGCCTGGCGCGACACGCTGACGGCTTTTGCGGAGGCCAATCAACTGCTGATGGTAGCGCCGGACGGCGGCCCCGACGGCTCCGTTGCCGACCCTGACGACGAACTGTTTCAGCGCGCGCTGATCGACTCGATGAAGACCTGGTACAACGTCGACGACAAACGCATTTACGTATTCGGCTTTTCGTTTGGCGGGCGGGCGGTTTATACCTTCGGCCTCCAGCATCCGGACGTTTTTGCCGGTTATCTGATTCTCGGCCCGGCGATTCAGCTTAGCGAGGTATCGGTGCAGCTGCGCAGCAACGCATTCGGGAAGCCGTTCTATCTGATCAACGGCAGCCAGGATGCTCCGCATATCCGTTTCACGCCCTTTGTGGACATGCTGGAAGAAGAGGGCGCAATCGTCAACTCGCTGCTGTTGCAGGGCGTGCCGCACACGATCGACTTCAACAATCGCAATCAGATTCTGAGCGATGCCTTTCAGTGGCTGGACACGGTCGGCCGCACGGCCACGGACGTGGCGGAACACCCGCAAGCGGCCGGACGCAATTTGCGTCTTTTCCCGAACTCGGTCGACCGCGCGGCACTGCCGAATCTGACGCTGGAGGTACGACCGACGGTCACGATCCCCGGCTCGCTCGGCGGCTCGGCGACAACCTTCAATCTGCCGGACTCCTACCGCATGGGTCCGCAGCCGGTGCGCGTGGAAATCATCAGCGCCGCCGGCGCTCTGGTCTGGACGAGCACACTCGGCCCGGACGGCACGATCGGGATTCCCTCTTTGGCGGCGGGCCGCTACTTTGTGCGCATGCACTTTGCGTCCGGCCCCGAGGACGCCGACCTGATTGTTCAGTAGATGCCAGTTAATCACGCAGTTTAGGAACACAAAAGGCCGCCGGAAGCGGCCTTTTGTGTTTTCGGATTTTTCGATCGGACGGGGCCGCGCCGAAACGGGACGCACAGAGGATCCGCACTCTTCGATGACTGGTCGTCTTGACCAATATTCTACAGGATTGTTCGATCGGACGGTTTTTGGGCCAACACAAAAAAGGGTCCCGCTCCGCCGCCTGTCCATTTTGCTTGCGATTTTTCACTCCAGGGCGCTCCCTTCCGGCCCCGGTAATCGCGGATTTTTCTCCGGGGAACGCATCCCTTCCGGCGGGATTCCCCTGACGCGGCGCGGCCGAGCCTCCGGACGGCTCGACACAGGCAACATGAGGCTAAATCGGCTTCTCATCAAGCGGAAAAGATTCAACGGGCGGGTTTTGCCGACAAGCGGGCGAATTTTCGTGGTAATGTGACGCCCGAATGCGGTTGACTTCCGACAGGCGCGGCGGCCGGTGAACTGTCGGACTCGACGACGGGCACTGAGACTTCAGTCTCTGAGCTTGTTGTGATTCAGGGAGACCGGCAGCTCGACGACTGTCGGCCTCCGGCCCGATGACAAGCAAAAATGCAAGGGAGCCTGCTACCGCCGGCGCAGCCAAGGGAGCAAAGCGGTCAGAATGGTTCGCGTTCGCGATGAATGCGCGGACTCAGTCCTCGTTTTTGATGAGTTCGTAGCCGCCGGCGTTGTCCTTGACAAAAAAGCCGGCCGCCTGGATTTTGTCGCGCAGGACGTCGGCTTCCTGCCAGTCGCGGCGCTTGCGAGCCTCGATGCGCTCCTGTGCCCAGCGCTGCACGTCTTCCGGAACCTCCAGCCTGACCTCCGGTCGCGGGCCGAACTCCCAGGCGGCAAAAACGTCGTTGAACTCGCGGAAAAAGTCGAGCAGAGCCGTTCGCGTGTCGGCGTTGAGACGCGGCGGCTGGTACTGTTTGAAAAAGGAGAAAATCTCGCCGATGGCTTTGGGCGTGTTGAGGTTGTCGGCCAGGTGGGCAAACACGGCCTGACGGAAAGCCGCCACGTCAACTGCTTCCTTGCCCGGCTCCCCCTCGCCGAGGCGGTAGATATAATCCTGAATGCGGGCGCGCGCCTTTTTGCAGGCCTTGATGCCCGCAAAGGTGAAATTGAACACCGAAGCGTGATGCGCAGCCAGCACGTGATAACGAATGTCGATCGGATCAAAGCCCTTGTCCATCAGATCGCGCAGCGTGAAAAAGTTGCCGGCGGACTTGGACATCTTGCGGCTCTCGACCTCAAGGAATTCGTTGTGGCACCAGAAGCGCGTCGGCTCAACACCGTAGCCGGCCTTGCTCTGCGCTATCTCGTCCTCATGATGCGGAAAGCGGAGATCAACGCCGCCCGTGTGGATGTCGAAGGGCAGGCCAAGCAGATCCGCCTCCATCGTCGAGCACTCGATGTGCCAGCCGGGGCGACCAGGGCAGGCATGGCCATCGACCTCAAACTCCCAGTAGGGTTCGCCCTCGCGGCGCGCTTTCCACAGAACAAAATCGCTGACCTGATCGCGTTCGTACTCGTCGGCGTCGATGCGGACGCCGGCCTGGAAATTGTCGAAATCGATGTTGACGAGCTTGCCGTATTTGTCGGCGGCGGACCAGGCGTTGACGTCGAAGTAGACGCTGCCCTCGCGCACGTATCCAAAACCGTTGGCGACGATACGGCGGACGAGGTCCTGCATCTGCTCGATGTATTCGGTGGCGCGCGGCAAGGCGACCATCTGATCGGGATCGATGCCCAGGGCGCGCAGGTCGCTAATGAAGGCGTCGGAGTAATAATCGGTAAAGCGGCGCAGGTTGTCGATAGGGTCGTCGCTCTGCGGTCCCATTTCCGCCTTCCACGTAGAAGCGCCGATTGCGCTGTCGCGAATGGTCTTGTCGTCGATATCGGTGATGTTCATCACCCAGCGGACGTTATAACCGCCGACGACGCGCAGGACGCGCTGCAGCAGATCGGGAAAGAGAAAGGAGCGCATGTTGCCGATGTGGGCATAAGAATACACCGTGGGACCGCAGGAATACATTCTGACGGTATTGCCTTCCAGCGGCTTAAATGGCTCCAGCTTGCGCGTAAGGGTATTGAATAACTCGATAGTCATCGTTCGTCAAGATCGGTTTGTGACATGCACCTGCTTGCACCCGAAAACTAACAAAATGCTTTCGGGCGTGCAACGACGCACGCACCGGGCGGATCATTGGGCAAACGAGGCAAACGACAATCAAAAAGGCAGTGAAAAGCAAAAAATCAACGGTTTTCAACTTATTGCTGACGAGGTATGATTGGCAGTCAAATCATCCAAGGATAAAACAAATGGCAGGCAATGTCAACGAAAAAATGAGCGCCGCCAATATTTTCACTCAAAAAAGTTTTTTGTGGCGCAGGGCCGAATTTGTCCCTCGGTTTTTCCAATAAATCACCTATTTACGCAATGTGACTTATGAGAGTCAGGCGGTATTCTCACAATTAACTGAAACGACGATTCTTAAACACGGCAGGCGAATTAAATGAAACCAATCCGACACTTACCGTGTACTAGGGTCATCGGACAAACACAGACCCCGAAGTCCGGCCGAAAGGCACGGTACAACACATGGCACGGTGTTGGACGGCGGAAACAGGGGTAGCCGAAACGGGGCGAAACTGAAACAGGGACAGATTTTTCCTGAGACAAAATTCACGATCGCGGTTCGGCAAGAAATCAAACGTTTTGTTTAACCAAATGGTGGCAGGAGGCCTGAGCGAAAAGATGTTCAACCCGAAAAATGGAGTTGTGCGTATGTCAGGTTGACACTCATTATGTTTATTCCTTTACACGAAGGAGGAGAGCTATGGTTAGCGTGCAGGAATTACAACGGATGATAGAAGATGATCGGCGTGACAACCCGAAACAGTCCTGGAAGGGGACCTTCATCGACTATCTGCATATGCTCCAGGAAACCCCTGAAGTAACGAAACTTGCCCACACCCGCCTCTACAGAGCGCTGACGCAGGCTGGATCACGAAATATCCTCGATACCAGCGACGCCCGCGTAAAGCGTTTGTTTAACGACGATCCCATTCCCGTATACAGATTTTTTGAAGACGAATTTTTCGGCATCGAAAAGACGATTGCCAAAATCGTCCGCTATTTCCATTCCGCAGCATTAAAAGGTGAAGAAAGCCGCCAGGTCCTCTACCTGATGGGCCCCGTCGGCGCAGGTAAGAGTTCGCTGATTGAAAAGATCAAACAGGCGTTGGAACAAGCGCCGCCGTTCTACGCCATCGAAGGCTGCCCGATGCACGAAGAACCGCTGCACCTGCTGCCGCGGCACCTTCGCCCCGAGTTTGAAGGCATGCTCGGCGTGCACATTGAAGGCGATCTCTGCCCGATATGCCGCCGTCGCCTGAAAGAAGAATTCGGCGGGCGCTACGAAGAGATGCCGGTTGTTTCGCGCGAGTTTTCCAAGCGCAACCGCACCGGCATCGGGATGGTGCCGCCGGTCGATCCGAACAACCAGGATACCTCCGTGTTAATCGGCTCGGTCGACATTTCCAAGCTCGACATGTATTCGGAAGGCGACGCCCGCGTCCTCGATCTCAACGGCGCGTTAAACGTCGGCAACCGCGGTCTGGTGGAATTTATTGAAGTCTTCAAGAACGAAACAGAGTACCTGCACGCCATGATTACGGCGACGCAGGAAAAGTCGATTCCGGCGCCGGGACGCCACGGCATGATTTATCTGGACACGGTAATCGTGGCGCACTCGAACGAAGCCGAATGGCAGAAGTTTAAGGCTGATCACACTAATGAAGCTATTCTTGACCGCATCGTGGTTGTTAAGGTGCCGTACAATCTGCGCCTGAGCGAAGAGGTCAAAATTTATCGTAAAATTATTGGCGCATCCGACTTCAACGCGGACATCGCACCGCACACGATTGAAATCGCATCCATGTTCGCTTTGTTAACGCGCCTGGAGCCGACAAACAAGTGCGACCTGATGACCAAACTTCGCATCTACAACGGCGAAGAAGTCGTCGAGCAGGGATCGACCAAAAAGCTGGATGCACGCGAACTCCGCGAGGATGCGCGCAACGAGGGCATGACCGGCATTTCGACGCGTTTCATTATGAAAGCGCTCGACAATGCCCTGTCCGACAACTTCGAGGGCAATTGCATTCACCCGATCAATGTGCGCGAAGCGCTGATCAAAATGGTGAAGGAAACGGAACTGCCAGAGGACACGCGCAAGCGCTACCTCGGTTTCCTGCAGGACACACTGCACAAGGAATACCTGAAAGTCCTCGAAAAAGAAATCGCCAAGGCCTTTGTCTACAGCTATCAGGAGCAGGCCGAACAGTTGTTCCAGAATTATCTGGACCACACCGAAGCTTATGTTAACAAAACCAAGGTGCGCGACCGCAACACCAGAGAAGAGCTCGAACCGGACGTCGATTTCCTCGCGATGATCGAAGCGCAGATCGGCATCACCGGTTCCGCCTGCGACGGCTTCCGCCAGGAAGTTATCGCCTACCTCTGGTCGGCATCGCGCCGCGGCGTCACCTTGACGTTTTCGAGTTACGAGCCGCTGAAAGAAGCGATCGAGAAACACCTGATGGTGTCCGTCCGCGACATCAGCCGCATCGTGACCAAAGCACAAACGCGCGACGGCGAGCAGGAACAAAAATACGGCGACATGGTCAGGAGCATGATCGCCAACGGTTACCCGGCTTCCTGCGTAGACGTCATTCTCAAGTACGCAGCCAATCACTTGTGGAAAGACTGACCCCCCGAGCATTCCCGGCATATTGAGTCGCCGCGCAACCCCAGGGCCTGCGGCGACTCCCGCCGAACAAGTCGTACAGCCGGAGGTATTCCGGCGCGAGCGCGGCAAAATTTGCCGCATCAGGAGCAACACAACTTAACATTCTCTTCCGGGAGGCGTCGACATGAAAAAGCGATTTCCCATCATCCCCGAACTCGATCCCGAAATGGACGAGTTGCGAAAGCAAACTCAGAAACCAGGTAAACGCACCGGCTCCAACGCCGGACGCAAACGCAAAAAGCGGAAATCAGCAACGGGATTTAACACAATGACGGCAGGTAGACGAGTTAACAACGGCAAGACACGCAAAAGCGGACGAACGCTGTGAGGTGAATAAACAGCAACGTAAACCGACAATGTCGTAGCTCTCCAGAGTGTCGGTTCCCGGCAGTCGGTTCGGAATCAAGGTGCTTGGATCAAGCAGTCGTCGCACATTCCAGTAATTGATGAGTTGAAGGTAAATGGAAGTGTGAATTTCGGATCGATGCGCCGGGGCCGGCGCTCGTTTTTGGAGGCAATTTCCCCAACTTAACACAATACTCGCAACATATATGAAAAGACTACTCGTGAACAGATGGAGAATGGTGATTAACATGAAGTGAATTCACGGATCCCCGGGCCGCAAGGCTTTCTCGACTGTTTAATGGTCGAAAGGATGGAGAGATATGATTGAATTTGTCATACGCGAATGGCAGCCCTCCGAGGCGCAACGCAGCGACAGAAGCGCCGGAGACAGGGCACGACACCGGCAGAAAGTACGCGAGGCTATCCGCGAGAATATCGCGGACATCATAGCCGAAGAATCGATTATCGGACGCAACAACGACAAAATTATCAAAGTGCCGATCCGCGGCATCAAAGAATACCGCTTTGTCTACGGCGACAACAACAACCCTCAGGTCGGCGAAGGCAATGGCGACGAACAAACCGGCCAGGTGCTCGGCCAGGGCGACGACCAGCAGCAGGGCGAAGGCCAGGCCGGCGACCAGAAAGGCGTCGACTACTACGAGACCGACGTCAGCCTGGAAGAGCTGATCGACATTATGTTCGAAGACCTGGAACTGCCATTCCAGGAGCGCAAAAAACTGCGCAATATCGAGACGGACAGCAACCGCAAGAAGATTGGCTACCGCAAAAAAGGCGTCAGATCCAACCTGTCCCACTATCGCACCGCGCTGGAACGCGTGCGACGCATGCAGGGCGTTAAACGCCGCCTGGCGCTGCTCGAACAGCAGATTGAGGAAGTTGAACAGCTGCTCGAATCGACGCGTGACGTAAAGTCCGATGTGCGCATCAACTACTCCAAAGAACTGGCCTTCCTGCGTGATAAACACGCGGAGACGCAGGCGCTCTTAAACAGCAACGCCGACGATTCCGATGCGGCGACCGGTACTGTAGCAGCGCCGCGTTTTCCCTTCCGCGAAAGCGACCTGCGCTACCATCATCATCGCAATAAACTGCGACCGGAATCAAACGCCGTGGTGATGTGCATCATGGATACCTCCGGCTCGATGGACACGCTTAAAAAGTACCTGGCACGCAGCTTCTTCTTTCTGCTCTTCAGTTTTGTGCGGACAAAATACGACAAGGTGGAAGTGGTGTTTGTGGCACACAGCACCGAAGCCCAGGAAGTGACCGAGGAAGAGTTCTTCACGAAGGGACAGTCGGGCGGAACCTACATCTCCTCCGGCTACAACAAAGCGCTCGAAATCATGCAGGAGCGCTACCATCCAAGCCTGTGGAATGTCTATGCCTTCCACTGTTCCGACGGCGACAATTTTCCCAATGACAACCAGAAAACGGCGGAAGCCGCGCTTGAGCTGTGCGAGCACTGCAACCTGTTCGGCTACGGTGAGATTAAACCGAATGGCAAACGCTCCTACGAAAACAGCATGCTGAGTTTTTTCGAGAAAAACATCGATGCCGACAACTTCCGCTCTCTGTTAATTAACGGCAAGGAAGATATCTGGAACGCCTTCCGCGATTTTCTTTCCGCCGAGCGAGGTGCGTCATGAGAAACTATCAATTGCAGGATCTGCACGACTGGGCCGAACGCGCGTCCGCGATGGCGCAGGAATTTGGGCTCGACTGTTTTCCGCAGGAATTTGAAATCTGCGATCACGAGCAGATGCTCGGCTACATGTCCTACTCCGGCATGCCCTCGCACTACCCGCACTGGTCCTACGGCAAACAGTTTGAAAAACAGAAGACGATGTACGACTACGGCGTCTCCGGGCTGCCGTACGAAATGGTGATTAACTCCAATCCCTGCCTGGCCTACCTGATGCGCGACAACTCCCTGCTGCTGCAGGTCCTGACAATCGCGCACGTGTACGGCCACAACGACTTCTTCAAGAACAACTTCACGTTCGCGCACACACAGCCCGAGTACGTTCTGCCGAGCTTTAAAATGCACGCCGACCGCATCCGCGGCTACGTCGAGGATCCGGGCATCGGCATCGAACGCGTTGAGGCTATGATCGACGCCGCGCACGCGCTCTCGCTGCAGTGCCGACGCAACATGCAGATTAAACGCAGCTCGCCCGATCAGGTCCGCGAGCAGATCATTCGCAACTATGAACGCGAAGCCGGCGACAACTACGACGAAGACGAACTGCGTCGCCGCCTGCGCCACAACCCGCCCGCGCCCGAAGAAAACCTGCTGGAATTTATCCGCGATAACAATCCCGAACTGGCCGAATGGCAGCGCGACATCATCTCGATAGTCGTCGCGCAGACGCGCTATTTCATTCCGCAGATGGAAACCAAGATCATGAACGAGGGATGGGCCTCATACTGGCATCACACCATCATGAGTTCCCTGGATCTGCCGCAGGACATGCACATGGAATTTCTCGTGCGCCACGCCCAGGTCTTGCGCCCGCATCCCGGCGGATTAAATCCCTATCATCTGGGCTACAAAGTGCTCAACGCCATTCGCATCTGGTACGACGGCGCGATTGATGAAAAGACGCTGCGACCGGATGAACACTCGCTCTTTGTTAAAATGCGCGAAGACTTCGAACGGCGCGACGCGATTCCCTTCGATACGCGCGACGTCAGCGGAACACAGAAACTGTTTCAGGTGCGCGAGGCCGACCGCGACAAGTCCTTCCTGCGCCAGTACCTGACGCCGGCGATCATGGAAGACCTCAACCTCTTTGAGTTTGAACACCGCCGGAATCACCGCGGTCAACGCGTCGGAATGGTGACGAACACGTCGAACACGGAAGGCTGGCGCCACGTCAAAGAGTCGCTGCTCGCCAACATCGGCACGGAATCGTTGCCCGTTATCAAAATTGAAGACGCCGGATTTGACGGCGTCGGTACGCTGCTGCTGAGGCACTACAGCGACGGCCGCGAACTGGAAGCGTCCTACGCCCAGTACACGCTTAAATATGTTAAACAGCTATGGCACCGAGCCGTACGCCTGGAGGCGATTATCGCAGGGAAGGAAACCGCATTTACGGTCGACATGGAAGGGAAGCTGGATACGAAACAAAGAAAAGCGGCCTGAGCCGCCGAATGAATGGGAAGAGAGCCTCCAGCATCCGGGGCGTGATCGCGAGTCCAACCGCGATTGCGCCCCGCCTGTTTAAGTCCCTTGTTTCCTGTCGCTTTGTTTCAGAATCGCCGTCAGTGCGTTGTGATAGTCCGGGTACATGCTCAGGTCGTTGTGATGTCCGTCGCGCACCGTGTGTAAAATGGAATCGTCGCCCAGCATCTGCGCCAGACGCACGCTGCAGTCGTAGGGCACAATTTCATCCTGCGTGCCGTGGATCAGGTCCACAGGAATATCCACCTCGCGCAGCATCGCGCCAATGTCGAAGCTGTAGTCCAGCGGCAAGCCCGCCGGCAGCATCGGAAACAGCGTCCGCGCCAGGTCCGGCACGCTCACAAAAGGCGTCTCCAGAATCAGCTGACGGCAGGTGCTGACGCGCGCCAGGTGTGTCATCATCGCCGTGCCCAGCGAACGCCCGTACAGAATGATGTCCTGCTCCGAAAATCCCAGGCGCGCGCGCTGCAGCACACACTCAACATCGCGGTAAAATTGCGCTTCCGTGCCGACATCACCACTGCTCTTGCCGTAGCCGCGGTAGTCGTAAATGATAACCTCGTAGCCGAGTTCATTAAACACGGCCGCCACAGCTCCCCAGGAAGCCAGATTGCCGGCGTTGCCGTGCGCATAGACCACACAGCCGCGCGGAATGTCCAGGCTGAAGTGCAACGCGTTTAACTTCTCGCCGTCCTCCGTCGCGATAAACATCTCGCGGCAGTCCGGCCCGAAGTCGAATTCGTAGTCGGCACGCAACGTTTCCGGATAAAACAGAATGTCTCTCAACACCCGGCGCTCCTCCGCTGAAATAGAATAAAAAAGCCGCCGCAAGCTCCCGGTCGGGGCGCGTTCGCGGCGGCGAATAATCTGCCGTGCTTTTGTTTAAGCGCGGCCTCAGTCCAGGTCGCCGACCGACTCGATGATACGGCCCGGCAATCCGTATTCAATGGCGTCTTCCGCCGTCAGCCAGAAATCGCGCAGCGTGTCTTTTTCGACGCGTTCCAGCGGCTGCCCCGTCGCTTCCGCCAGAATGCGGTTGATGCGCGCGCGCGTCTTCAGAATCTGGTCCGTGTGAATTTCCAGGTCGCTTGCAGGTCCGCGAGCGCCGCCCAGCGGCTGGTGAATCAGGAAACGCGTGTTCGGCAGGCAGACGCGTTGGTCCTTCGGCACAGATACATAGATCAGCGTCGCCGCGCTCACCACCCAGCCCGTACCGATAATTATCACCTTCGGTTTGATAAAACGAATCATGTCGTGAATCGTATCGCCGGATTCCACGTGGCCTCCGGGCGAGTTAACGAGCACGCGAATGTCGTCGTCTGATTCGGCCGCCAACGCCAGCAACTGAGCGCAGACTCTCTCCGCCAGATCCATGTCGATTTCGCCGAAAATCGTCACGACGCGCGCCTTGAGCAGTCGTTCCTGCAGACCGTTTTTGGCTTTGTCTTCTTGCTTTTTTTCCTCTGCCATGCATCAACTCCACTGTATTGCTGGTCCGTAAAATTCCGGTTCTATCGGCAAGAATGACCGATGGATCACTGACGCACGCGCGCCGCCTTTCATGTATCGACCGCAAAATCCCCCTTTTTTGGCCTATTACCGCATTTTCCCGCCGCAGCCGCTTCAGCTCCCGGCTTTGATCTGCTTTTCAGAGCGCTCACCTTCGGTGGCTTCTCATGACCTTCTTGTTTGTCACCGGGTGTGAAGCGGCGCGGTATTTGTGCATTGCGCCGCACGGCCGCCGGAAAGATATTGCGCGAACTGTTGGCGAGTGTTCAACTGGCCGCGCGGCGCGCGGCGCACAACTGTTTTAGAAATCTTTTACATGTCAGTGACGCCTACGTAAAATCTTCGTGGTATTTAGGGCCTTGCTCAACGCATAGAGATGGTTAAGAGATGATGCAGAAATGAAAGAACGACTTTCGATCCTGGTTTCACACCTGGAGCGAATGAGATCAAAACATCCGGACGAGCGGCTGCTGATGTTGCTCGACTTCGAGGGTTCCGTCTTTGATCTCACTTCACTCCTGCCGCCACTTCTTCTCGACTTCGACGCCGCAATGGACGCCGAACTCAGCGGCCGTATTCGCGTCAAACCACAGCCGACCGCCACGAACCGCCTGGACGACCTGCTGGCCACCCGCGCGTTAACACGTTCGGAAATTAGCCGCGTGTGGGCCTGGTATCACAGCAACTATTCGCTGGCCGGTCCCGACTTCGACGAGTTGCGCATCTTTGAAGGAGTGTTGCCGCTGCTCTCCTGGCTGCAATCGCAGCCAAACGTCTTTGTGGGCATCGTCACCAGCCGCCCGGAAGAACGGCGGGCCGACACGCACGCCTTCCTGCGCCGCGCCGCATCGCGCGCCCGCATCCCGCTGCGGGACCCACTCCTGGCCATGACGCCCGGCCGCCCTTTCAGCGAAAAAACCGGCGGGCTTGCCGCCAACACGCGCTACTTTCAGGAACAGGGCTTTTGCGTCTTTGCCGTTGCCGGCGTCTGCGAAACGGATGCCGCGCTGTTAAACGACATCGACGCCCAGCGCGAAATCCTGGTTCTGCCATTTGGCCCCGTCTTTGCCCAACCCAAAAAATTAACAGCGAAAAAAGCTCCAGGCACAGCGCCGCCGGACATCGCTCCCGCTGACAAACAAGAGGGGTTTTATCAGAGTGAAAGTCCGGGCGGAATCGATCTGGCGTGGACGCGCGTCAATGACATGCAAACGCTGCACAGTTTTCTCGACTCCTCGATCCGCTGGGCCGAAATGGACGTGTTCCAGGACCCCGTCAGCCGCGACCTGATTCTGCGCCGCAACAGTTTTAACCAAACGCCGCTGCAGCGCCACGAGGACATCCTGCTGCTGGAAGTGTGCCTGTACAAGTGCCGCCGCCACGGGCGCGGAATTAAACTGGATTTCAAGGAAGGCGGCGACCTGATCGATCGCGTTATCGAAGTGGTGCGCGCACACGATTTCCCCGACACCGACCTGTGGTTTAACGGACATGTGGAGCGATTCCACGAAAACGGATTCCGCCGTCTGGCCGCAGCGTTTCCCGGCGCGGCGATTCAGTGCCCGATTCACTTCATGGAATCGACGATCATGGAATCGCCCAACAAAGCGCTCGAAATATTGACGATGTTAAAAAGCTGGGGCGTGCGCCGTTTTTCCATCAATTGGTTAACACAGAACAAACGCGCGATGATCGACTACCTGTCCCGCTGGGGTTTTGAAGTTAACATCTACAACGTCCCGAACCACGAATCTTTTGTGCAGGCGCTGCACCTGCTGCCGCGATCCATTTCCACCGACTTCCGCGCGCAGCCCTTGCAACTGCCGCTTGTTTAAGTCCGGGCCATGTCCTTTTTGATCTCCGCGACGCGTTTGTCCGCCAGGCGCGTCGGCTCCGGCAGTCGCAGCCCGCGGCCGCAGCGCAGGACCGTGTTCACCGCCTCGTCCAGCGTCGTTTTGTGTCCGATGCTCACGTAGACCGGCTTAACATTGTCGCGCGTGCGCAGCACCGCGCCCAGTTCCTCGCCGTCTTTGGCCAGCAGTTGCGTGCGGTTGCCGCGCTGTGGACCGGGTTCCACATGCAAGCCAGTCAGGCGGCTCTTGGCGCAGGCGACGGAGGGCATGTCGCACAGCAGGCCAACGTGTGAAGCGATACCCAAACGACGTGGATGGGCAATGCCGTGACCGTCGAACATCAACAGATCCACCCGGTGCTGAACTTTTTCCAGCGCGGCCAGAATCGCCGGCGCCTCGCGGAAACTCAGAAAGCCGGGAATGTAGGGGAACAGAGTCGGCGCCGTCGCGTGCTGTTCCTCCACGATGCAGGATTTCTCCATATCCCAGACGATTGCCGCAGCCAGGCACTCGCGCCCTTCCGCCGGAAAGGCGCAGTCCAGTCCCGCCGCGTAACGCAGTTTGCCGAGACTGCCGCGGCGGATGATCCGGCCGGCCAGTTCGCGTTGGACTGCGGCAGCCGCCTGCGTGTCGATGTCCCAGTCGTGCCGTGCCGCGGGAAGTTTCATGTCCGTTCTTCAGTTTCCAGTTAACAGATGAGGTGAGTTAAACAGGTCCTCAACGACGCGATGCCGGGCGCAGCTGTCCGCGCGCCCAGGAGGCGGCGAGCAGCAGAACCAGGGCGATGATGTTAATGCCGAAGCGCATGAGGTCCGCCGGCGGGTCGAAGTTCAATACAAATTGTCCGCCCAGATCGAAGTTCATCCTGAAGCCGGTCGCGCTGTCGAATTGCAGATACCAGGCCGCGCCGGTGTAGAAGTAATACTGCGCCGGCACTCCGCTGAATCCGAATGACTTGAATACGAGCAGTGGGTACATCAATAGCCAGGCGCGCGTTTGTGCGTTGCGGCATTTCCACGCCGTAATAATCGTGAAGATCGCCAGCGCCAGCAGCAGTCCCATGCTGATGAATTCCCCGTCGCCCGCCGGATTGCCGCCGAACAGCAGACCGAGAATAATGCCGGCGTGGATGATGGCAATTGAGGCCAGCGTGATTTCCGCCGCCACGACGCCGCTGATCACGTTTTGTGCTAGTTGTTTTCTGCTCCTGTGTTGCATCGATCTTTCCGGCAGTGTGATTGCGCCGCCGCGGCGCTTTGTGTTCAGTTTCGAACTGCAAGATACACAGCATGAGATTGTTGTCCGTGATTTGGTCGGAGAGAAGCGGGTGAGGCGGAGCCAGTTTCAGGCCCAACTACGCAAAACTATGTAGGAGCTGTGTGCACTTGGGGCTCACAGCTCAAAAACTTATCGTGCCAAAAATTTTTTGTTCCGAATTCTCCCCTCAACGTCCGGTTTTCCGCCTCAACCGTTTTTTACGCGCGCGAAGCGCGGTCGCGCCGCTCCACGTCTCAATTCCAACCGCCGCCCCAGGAGCCGAATATTTTCACACCCAAATCGTATCTCTCCCCATGCAAGCCGGTAAAAAAGCCATCAAAGGACGCGGCGCGGCCGAAAACCCCGCCCACCGTTTCACCACGATCAGCCTGGAGCGCGATCCGGACTGGAACGAGGACGACCCCGCGCCGCAGACGCAGATTCTGCGCGACGAGGCCCGCAGCATTCTCGTGCGCAACAACAGCCCCGACGTGCCCTTCGAATACGGCATCAATCCCTACCGCGGCTGCGAACACGGCTGCATCTACTGTTATGCGCGCCCCTCCCATGAATACTTCGGGCTGTCCGCCGGCGTGGACTTCGAAAGTAAAATCCTCGTCAAAGAACACGCGCCGCGGATGCTGGCGCGCGAACTGGCGCGGCCGGGCTGGAAACCGCAGGTCATCGCACTCAGCGGCAATACCGACGCTTATCAGCCGCTCGAACGACGCCTGAAAATCACGCGCGGCTGCCTGGAAGTACTGCGCGATTTCCGCAATCCCGTCGCCATCATCACCAAGAATGCACTGATTACGCGGGACCTCGACCTGCTGCGCGACTTAAACAACTACGACGCCGCGGCCGTCATGATTTCCGTCACGACGCTCGACGGCGCTCTGACGCGCATCCTGGAACCGCGCACCTCGCAGCCCGCCAAACGACTCCTGGCCATTCGCAGCCTCGCCGAAGCGGGCATCCCCGTCGGCGTCATGGTCGCGCCGGTCATACCCGGAATCACCGACCACGAGACCGCCGCCATTCTGGAAGCCGCCGCTTCCCACGGCGCAACACGCGCCGGATATGTTAACCTGCGTCTGCCGCTGAGCGTCGCGCCGCTGCTGGAAACCTGGCTGGAAGAGCACTACCCCGACCGCAAAAACAAAGTCCTCAATCGCGTGCGCTCCATGCACGCCGGCAAACTTAACGTCAACAACTTCGGCGCGCGCATGCGCGGCGAAGGCGCCTACGCCGACCTGTACTCACAACAGTTTAAAATTCTCTGCGAACGCTTCGGCTTAAACAAACAAAGCGACAAATCGCTCAGCACCGCACATTTTCGCCGCTATGACCCCACACAGAACGAGCTGTGGCAGTAGTTCCAATCACCCGGGACGCAGACACAAAACACCCGGCTGTTTAACACGCCGTTGCCGTCAACAGCGCTCCTGCAAAGTGCTTAACCAGATGTTCATACAGTTTTAACCGCACCCAAACAGCCACGCAACAAATTCAGACTATATTGGGCGTTTTCTCTGCGTCGGCTCGGCTCCCCCCAAATACTCCATTCTTTTCTATTCACACCTGGATGTTTACATGAAGCGATTGTTTCAAATGCGCTTGTTATTACTGGCCGGCACCTGCCTGCTAATCAGCACGGGCTGCGACGACGACAACGGCACTGAGCCGAACACGGGACCGAACTATCCTTCCACGCCGGTGGAACTGATGCCGCGCCCCTCGCTCGCCACCTTCGGCGACGTCAACGTCTGGCACGGCGGTTATGGCTCCGGCATGGCGCTGGACCTGACGTCCGACGAACACTTCTACATTATGACCGACCGCGGCCCGAACTTCGACGGCGCGGACGGCGACTCCAAAGTGTTTCCGATCCCCTCGTTCAGTCCCGTCATCGGCCGCTTTAAACTTGAAAACGGCGAAATGAATCTCGTCTCCTCCATCGTACTCAAAGATGCGAGCGGCACGCCGATCACCGGCTTGCCGAACCCCGTCGGCGCCGGCGGGACGGGCGAGACGCCCTCAGACCTCGACGGCAATGTCCTGCCTTTCGACGCCAATGGCCTCGATCCCGAAGGCATTCAGTTCATGAGCGACGGTACGTTCTGGGTGAGCGACGAGTACGGTCCCTACATGGTCCACTTCAACGCCGGCGGTACAACCATCGAGCGCCTGAGCCCCTTCTCCAGCGGCCGCCGTCTGCCGCTCGTGCTGCAGAAACGACGCCCCAACCGCGGTATGGAAGGTCTGACGATCACGCCGGACCAAAGCAAAATTGTCGGCATCATGCAGTCCTCGCTCGACAACCCGAGCAAAAGCGTGCGCTCGACCTCCAAAGTGACGCGTATCGTCGTTTTCGACCTCGCGACCGGCACGTCGAAACTCTTCCTCTACGAGCAGGAAGCCCCGGCTCTGAGCAACAGCGAAATCCGCGCCGTCTCCAACACGGAATTCATCGTGCTCGAACGCGACGGCGCTTTCCAGGACGCCGGCGCAGTCTACAAACGCCTCTACAAAATCGACATCAGCAATGCCACGGACGTGCTGGGCGACGATACAGAGAACGGCATGATGATCAACGGCAAGACGCTGGAAGAAAGCACGCGCTCGGAAATCGAGGGCGCCGGCATCAACTTCGTGACAAAGAGCCTGGTGTTCGACATTCTCTCAATCTCCGGCGGTTATCCGCACGACAAACCGGAAGGTTTTGTGATCATCAGCAGCACGCGTATCGGCATCATCAACGATGATGACTTCGGCGTGGATGACAACGGCAACGGCGGCCTGGTGCAGAAGCTGCTGCCGGGAACGACGACGACCGACAGCAACAAGATGTACTTCGTGACGCTCTCGACGCCGCTCTTCTGATTCAACTGATTCACGCCGCTTCAAGTGCGAAGCGCCTGTTTAAAACCACGGCGGGAAGTCCATCTGGACTTCCCGCTGCTGTTTTGCGTTAAATCTGTCGGCTCGGGACTCAGAGATGTTCGCCCGGCTCCGCTGCAACTTCGGCTGTCGCACGCCGCGTGCCGCGGCCGTTCAGACGCAGGCGTTTGCCCGCCTTCTCGCGACCGTTCAATTTGCCGCGGGCCGCCTGAGTGCCGCTCACCGTCACGCGCAGCGCGCGAAGACCGGACACACCCTGCATATCTTCCAGCTCAAAGCTTTCGATCTGCGGCTCGATGCTACCGACGCTCTGCAGGTAGTGCAGATATTCCTCGTATTCGCGCGCTTCTTTGTTCTGCGAATAGACGATCGCAATCTTGCCGGGCTGCGTCAGCCGCTCGCCGCTGCTCTTCACCACGGCTTTGTCGATCCGCTTTTTGATGATCTCGTAGCGGATGTTGTACGCGCCGTCCACGTCGAACTGTTTTTCGTCCACGCGGAAGCGAATCGCCAGCGGCGTGTCCTGCACCAGAATCAGGTGCGCCGACTCCAGCGGCAGCGGCAGGTCGTCGCGCAGACGATCGGTGCTCACCGCGGCTTCGCACATCGCTTCCAGCTGCCACAGACGCAGATTTTTCAGGTACATGCGGTCAAAGTAGCCGTCGGCGTTCAGCGACGCGCCGATGTACATGCCGTGATCCACGCCGTCGCTTTTGTACTTCTCGAAGTAGTGCGGGAACATCGCCTGCGCGCGTTCCTGCGCTTTTTCCAGAATCTGCCCCACCGTGTCGTTGATGCGCGCCACGCTTTCGTCGAATTCGCGCCGCTTTCGGTACACGATGTTCAGCTCGGGCGAGAGACTGTCGTAGTACACGCGCACAATGTCGTCCACGCGCGTCGAGTAGGTCCGCAGATGCTGGAACAGCGGCTCGACTTCGCTGCGCAGGTAGTCGAGTATTGAGAGTTCATCGCCCGAGCCCAGGTGTTCAATCACCGAGTCGACCATGCCGCTCAGGCGAAAATCCAGCTCGTCGAAAATCGGCATGGGTTTGACCGCCGCCGCCGCGCGCACCACGTCCAGCGCCAGGCTCAGCTGGCCGGCCAGGTCGGCGCGGATGCACTCGTTGCGCTGCGTGCTGGAGCCGCGGATGTCGGACAGGCCGTAGAGCGGGTAGACACCTTCAAAAACAATCGGCTCCATCTCGCCCGCGGAGCGGTCCTGCCCCGGCTGACGCGCCAGCACGTTGACGGCCGCGCGGTGAAAACGCCACTCGACCGCCGGGTGAATCGCCGTGCATTCGTTCTTGATGATCTGCTGAATTTGTGCGTTCAGGTCGTCCACGCTGCGTTTCATCGCCACGGCGAACATCGGCAGCAGCTGCCGCAGCTTCAGTGTGTTCAGGCTCGTCAGGTCGCCGCCGTTCGGAGAGGCCAGCTCGATCATGCCGACGACATTGCCGTCGTGTATCAGCGGCGCTACCGCGATGTTGCGCAGTCCCGCGCGCAGCAGCAGTTCTTCCGTGCCGCGCCGGTTCGGCAGGCGCTCCAGGTCCGTTTCCACCTCAAATCCGCCCGCCTCGTAGGCGCGTTGGTAGACGGAGTCCTTGAAAGCGTCGCATTTCAGTCCGCAGTCGTCGGTCAGAATCAGACTGCGGCCCAGTCGGCCCGCAAACATCATCATCGTTTCGTAGTCATTCGCAAAGGGCGTGATGCCCAGACGCAGGTCGCGACGACGCATGATATTGCGCACGGCGCGCTCCAGGCGGTCGAAGGACGCGGCATTTGTCAGCGCGTCCGACTCGATCAGCCGGTATTTCAGGCGCGACAGCGTTTCCTGTTCACTTACGTCCGTCGCCGCAAAAATCGAGACGCCGCTGAAAACAAACAGGTCCAGCGGCAACAGACGCGACCACATCTCCAGGTCGGTCGAATTTTTCATCAGGGCGTCGATGTCGTCGTCGCTCAGTTGCGGCAACTCCCCGTCCACCTTGATATCCATAAATCGCGGGTCGATCTCGCTGCGGAAGTGCAGGTCCAGTCCGTCCGCCGGGTTCTGCGCGGTGAACACAAACGGTGCGATGTGCTCAAAACGGCGACCGTAAAACCGGGCCAGAATCATGCTGTAGGCGCTCATGATCTTGGCCTGGACCACGCTCTCCATGTCCATGTTGACCTGCACGTGTTTGTGCGCGCCGTCTTCTCCGCTCAGGTAGTCGCGGAACTTCTGCGTGGCGTAGACCAGATCCGTCGAAAAGGGCCGGAAAGCGCCCACAAAAGCCTCGTTCTGCTGCGCCGGCGGAATCACCGCGGTCAGCATGCATTCTATCAGGTCCATGTTGGCGGAGACGGTTTCCATGTCCACTGCTTCGGCCAGCAGGGCGGGCGCCGCTTCCACGCGGTCCACCACTTCCTGCGCCATCGTGGAGTGCATGCCTTTTGTCTGCCGCACCAACGACCGCCAGAACTCCAGAAGTTGTTCAAAACTGAGCCGGGACCGCAGGTGTACGCCGCGCGAACGCAGGTAGTCGTCCACCTCGCCGATATTGATTCGACGGTCAGTATTCGATGTAGTAGTTGTAGCTGTCATATCTTTGCCCGCACCTGATTGCACCGCAGGGAATAGCTCCGGCGCCTTGAGGCCTTTACGCTGCGCGTAGGCCTGCCTGACTATTTTGTTTGTCCCGCAACGGCATGCGCCGTGTTGTCGAATATCGCCGCAATTTGTTGTGTCGCCTCGGCCGAAAGTCCGGTCGCCCCGTTGGAGGCCCCCGCGCCCCTGACTCCGCCCGTCGCTGCGCCGACGGTCACGCGCAGGGCCTGCATTCCCTGGATGCCCTGCACCGGGTCGAGTTCCAGCGCTTCGACGCCAGGTTCCAGGAAGCCGGCCGCCGCCAGAAATTCAAAATATTCGCGGTATTCAAGCGCGGCTTTGGGCTGCGAGAAAACGACGGCAATCGCGCCGGGTTGCGTCAATCGTTCCGCCGTGCCGCGAACTTTCACCTTGTCGATCCGCTTTTTGATGATTTCATAACGCAGGTTGTACGCGCCGTCCACGTCGAACTTTTTGTCGTCCAGCCGGAAGCGCACGGCCAGCGGCTCGTCGTGCACCAGCAGCAGATGCGAGGTCTGCATCGGAACCGTCAGCTCGCCGGCCAGTTCCCGCGTGCGCCGCGCCACGCGGCACAGCAGCAGCAGTTGCCACAGCCGCAGGTTGCGCAGGTACATGCGGTCGAAGCTGCGCCGCTCCACCAGCGAAGCGCCGACGTACATCACGTGTTCGATGCCGTCGGACTTGTACTTCTCAAAATAGTGCGGGAACATCGCCTGCGCGCGGTCCTGCTCCTGGTCCAGAATTGTTGATATTTCGTCGTTCAGGCGCTGCAGCGACTGGTCGAACTCGCGGCGGCGGCGGTAGACCATGCCGGCGTCGGCGTCCACGGCGTCGGTATAAGCGTCAATCGCCGCGCCGACCGGCGCACCGAAACCGCGCAGGCGGTCGAACACGCTTTCGACGTCGCTGCGCAGGAAGTTGACGATGCCGCTTTCGTCGCCCGAGACCACGCCGCGACGGATGTGCGCTTCGTGCTCGCGGATTTTGTAGCGGATTTCGCGCAGAATCGGCATCGCGTCGATTTCCAGCGCCGCGCCGATCACCCGCTGCGCCAGGTCCAGCTGTTCCAGCAGATCGCACTGAATGGCCGCGTTGCGCAGGCCGGTGGCGTCGCGCACGTCGCTCAGGCCATAGAGCGGATAAACCTCGTCAAACACCAGGTCGCGCATTTGCACCGTGGCGTCGCGGCGGCGCTCCTCCAGCAGCTTGATGGCCGCGGAGCGGAAACGCCACTCCACCGTCGGGTGAATCGAGGTGTATTCTTCCTTGATCAGCGCCTCAACGCGGTTGTTCAGTTCTTCCGTGCTGCGGTCCAGCGCAACGGCAAACAAAGGCAGCAGTTCGCCGATTTTGATGAGGTTGACGCGGTTGAACGAGTAGGCTTCGGGGCTGCCGAGTTCGAGCATGCCGACGAGTTCGCCGTCGTGCAGCAGCGGCGCCACAACGACGTTGCGCAGACCGATCGCCAGAAAGCGCTCCTCCAGCATGCCCGGCTGTTCCAGCTGCTGCAGATCGTCGATGAGCTCAATGCGACCCGTGCGCGCCACGCGCGCATACAGCGAGTCTTCGAGCGCGCGCGACGTCGCCAGGCACTGTTCGGTCAGCGCCAGGCTGCGCCCCAGTTGACGCGAGAGTCGCAGCGTGTTGTCCAGTCCGGCCGAGTAGGCCGCCACGCCCAGGCGCATGGTCGGGCGTTTAAGGTAGCTGCGAACCTTGCGCTCCAGTTCGTTGAATGCATCTGGCGCGGTCAACGCACTTTTCTGCAGCAGATCCAGACGCATACCGGACAGCATTTCCTGGTCGGTGATGTCCGTGGCATGGATAATCGAGAAGCCGCGCATTTCAAAGTTTTCCGGCGGCAGGATGCGCATCCAGGTGTCCAGGTCGGTCATGTTGGAACGCAGCTCGGTCAGATCGGCATCGCTCAACTCCACGCGCGGTCCACGTTCAATGATGCGCAGAAAACGCCCGTCGATCATGATTTTGTAGTGTCGTTCCATGCCCGTGTCGGGATCGGGAACGACAAAAACCACCGGAAATTCGTAGTTGAGTCCGATGCCGTAGATCTGCCCCAGAATGGCCACGTACATGTGCACCATACGCGCCAGGAGCATCTGGCCCGGATCAAAATTCATCGTGAAGTTGATTTCGTCTTCGCGCAGTTTGATGTACTTGTCAAAATCGCGCGTGGTGTAGAGCGGGCGCATGTCGTCGGGAGTGACGGCGGCAATCAGATGGCGTTCCCATGCGCCGGGCGCAACGACGCCGGACATCAGAAATTCAACGAGCGTCCGGTTGCGTTCCACCACGTCAAACGATTCGATCGGCCCGTGCAGTTCGCTGCACTGCTCCACCAGGTTAAACTGTCGGCGCCACTCGGCCTGCAGCGGATGTTCGCGCGGCAGCAGATCGTTGCGCCAGTACTCGCGCAAAACGTCGAAACTCAACGTCATCCGCAGCGGCGGCGCGTTTTTTCCGGCACAGGTAAAAAGTGTCTGATGAAGGGATGCGCTGTCAATGCCTGTTTTCATGCTTCGGTCCGGCACGGTGTGGTACGATGCTGATTGCCGGCGCCGAGGCCGGTTCTGCAATGCCAGACGAAACGATCAAAACTGAAAAAGAGTGCCGCACGAGCCGGCCGACGATTTTGAACAGCCCGGAACATCCCGGATCGGAGTTGTGCGACCGGCTCAAATGCACCGGCATTCGATCTGCACGACTAACAAAAAGCGGCTGTTAAAACGGCTGTGGCCGCAGGCCCCGCGTCAGTATTTCAGGGCAATCTGAATAGTGATGTTTTGCGGTTCGATCAGAAATTTGTCGTCGACGAGGAGTTCTTCTTCGATGGCGATAATGTACTGCAATTGTAACGTGCCTTCCTGGCCGCCGATGTTGTCCAGCGTTGTAACGACCTGAGTGACGGGTTCCGCGCCACCGCCGTTGGGGAGCAGGTGCCGGGTTGCGATATCGCCGAAACCGGGGAAAACGCCCAGCTCGACGTAGCTTTCTTCTCCGAGTTTGAGCGGGTCTTTGGCGAGCGAGGTCGCGGGCAGATCCAGGCCCAGGGCGGCCACCACCACCTGCTGTTCGATCAGTTCCTGAGTATCGACAAGTATGGCTTCGAGATTCAGGCTGATAAAGGACGGATTGACGGGGTCGTCCAGACGCAGTTCGATGGGGATTTCGGTCACCGGCTGCATCAGATGCGGCGGATAGTCATCGATGCTGACAATGATGGCGGCATCCACGACTTCGACCTGTTGCAGCGCGATAGGATCAAAATCAAAGGTGCGCGGCGTTGAGACTTCGTCGGCCTGGGCGCATCCCGCCAGAACGAGCAGGATACATGCGGCCGGCAGGCGCAAAAAACGCAGCAGAGCGGGAACTGACTTTATGATTTTCATACTGATCTCATTGTTGCAATTAACAGCGCGGCAGCGCTAGAACCGAACGGACGCGCCGTAGAACCAGCCGAGTTTATCGGACGTGAAACGCGCACCGTTGATGTTGTACCACAAACGACTGAATTCAACGCCCAGCGACAGCACAATCGGTTCTTCCGGCGTTGTGCGCAGACCGAGAATGCCCTTGCCGAGCGGGCCGACTTCCGAGGTTCCAACGATGCTCTGGACGTAGGGGAACACCACGTCGACGGGAGAGAGAACGCGCAGGTCGTAGCGCGTCACCAGACCGGCCCAGAACAGCTGCGGATTCTGGCGCACGGTTGCGGCGCGGTCCAGAATGACGGTGCGATATTCCTGGCCGAAGGACTCGCGGCCGCCTTCAATTCCCAGCACAAAGTTGTTGCCGAATTCATAGGTGAAAGCCAGCGAGCGATCCGCCGTAAAGCCGTCCACCTGCGAGGGCAGGGTTATGTCGGGGCTGGAGTTGCCGATCAAAGTGCGCAGTTCGATACTGAAATCCATGTCGCGCAGTTCTTCAAGTTCAGCCGCGAATTCGGCTATGTCGAGCGGCGCGGTTTCGGCGCGCGTTTCACTTTGACTCGGTCGCCCAAGTCCGGCAATCAGCACGGCGTCGGTCGTCGGCAGCGGAGCGCTCCTCAAGACCGGCGTCTGAAGCGACGCCGGTTTTTGAGGACTACTGTGCGACTCAAGGTCAGTACTTTCGGGATCACGCAATTGTCGGTCGGCAAATTCTGTGCTGTTCGCATTGTCGGTCGTGACATCGGGTGTGGGCGCGGGCGCGGGCATGGCGCGGACGACGGTTTTCCGTGAGGGCTGCGCGGGAACGACGGGAATGTGCGCCGGCAGTTCAGAACTCGCAACAGTCGGGGAACCAGACCCGATCTGTTCCGGCCAGGGGAATGGCATCGGTACTTCGACGGCGGCATAACGACTGCCGTCCACTTCGACTTCGTCCTGACCGAAGCCGCCCATGGAGACCAGCGTCAGCAGCAGCGCCACGATGGCGCCGCCGGCGGCGGCCAGAGCGTGCGAACCCCAGCGACGCAGACCGCCCATTGCGCGCGCGCGCCAGGAGAGACTCGTCGAGGCCGCACCGTAGCCGAGCGCGGCAAAAATGTGCGCGCCGGCGGAAGCCGGAGCGGCAATGGTCGGGATGTCCTGTTGGACAATCGACCCGATGCGCAGGTGTTCCTGGAGCACCCGTCGCAAGTCGGAATCGACGGATAACTGCTGGAACAGGTGCTCCTGGTCGGCCTGGTCCAGGTCGCCGTCCAGAAAATCACGCAGCATAGTTTCTGAATTCATGATGTCACCTCGGCCTTCACTGAAATTTCTCGATGTCGGCCAGATAAGGCGAAAGAATGCTCCGGATGCGCTCTTTGGCGCGCCACACCCTGTTTTTAAGTGCCGGAACAGTATCGCCTGTTATTTCCGCGATTTGTGAATACGACATGCCTTCGTACTCTTTCAACACAAAAGCCTCACGATATTTGATATCGAGCAGGCCGAGAGCGGTCTCGATCAGATTGAGCAGATCGCGACGCTCGTAACTTTCGTCCCGGCTGGAGAAGGAAAAGTCATCCAGGTCCAGGAACTGTTTTTTGTCGCGCCGGTGGTTGTAGCAGAGGTTGCGGGCAATCTTGAACAGATAGGACGGGACGTTCTGCACCTCGTATTCCTTCTGCGCCGCGCGATGGAAACGAATGAAGGTTTCCTGGTACACGTCCTGCGCATCGCGATCATCGCCCAGAATCTTGACGCAGTACATAAAAACGCGATTGCCGAAACGGGCATACAATTCGGCGAAGGCGCGTTCGCCCTCCGCCCTGCCTTTGGCAATGCGTTTGTACAAGTCGAGATCGCTCGTGTCCTTATTAATCCTCTGCATGCAACCTGCCGTGAAACGCCGGGTACTTCTGCGGCCATGCCGGCCTTTGTCCGGCGTAGATCGTCAAACGTCCGTCGGGCGCACAATGCCGGTCCAGGGACCGCTGTGCGCGCGGCTGCGACGGAATGGCCCTAAGACACAGCCTGGACAAAAATAGTCTCACACAGGTTGAAAGGTAGTGACTGCGGCCGGCGGAACGGTGATTCAGCTGAAGCGACGCAGATATTCGAGGGTGTCGCTCTGGGCGTCACGCAGAGTATTGCCACGGACGGCGACGTAGCGGTTGGCCAGACGCTGATCGATAATGCGCGCCTTGACGTTGTCTTCTTCGTGCAGCGACATCAGATCGCGCATGAGGTTGCGCACCTCCGGGTCGTAGAGCGGCACGGCTACTTCCACGCGCGAATCAAGATTGCGGCTCATCCAGTCGGCCGAGGCGATGTACATTTTTTCGCGGCCGCCGGCGTGGAACACAAAAACGCGCGGGTGCTCAAGGTAACGCCCGACAATGCTGGTTATGCGGATGTTTTCACTCTTGCCGCGCAGTCCCGGCACCAGACAGCAGATGCCGCGGATAATCAGGCGCACTTCCACCCCCGCGGCGGACGCGCGGTAGAGGCGTTTGATCATTTTGCGGTCTTCGAGCGAGTTCATTTTGGCGAAGATGCGCGCCGGTTCGCCGGCTTCGGCCGCGGCGATTTCGGCGTCGATAAGAGCGTTGAATTCGCGGCGCATGCCGGCCTGCGCCACCAGCAGGTGTTTAAATTTTTTGTCCGCCATGTCCTGCCCTCGCAGTCCTTCAAACACGCGCCCAACTTCCGTCACGATGGGGGGCGCGGCAGTCAGCAGCCCGAAGTCCGTGTAGATGCGCGCGGTCTTTTCGTTGAAGTTGCCGGTGCCGATGTAGGCATACTCGCGCAGTTTGTCGTTTTCGCGGCGCGTCACCCAGGCGACCTTGGCATGTACTTTCAGCTCCGGCAGGCTGTATAGCACTTCCACGCCTGCCTTCTGCATTTCCTCGGCCCAGTAGATGTTCAGTTCTTCGTCAAAGCGCGCTTTGACTTCCACAAAAGCGACGACCTGCTTGCCGCCGGCGGCGGCGCGGATCAGCGCCTGCACGATTTCCGAGTTCGACGCCACGCGGTACAGCGTGATGAACATCTGCTCCACGTCCGGGTCCGCGGCGGCTTCGCACAGAAACCGGGTGACATAGCCGAAGGACTGATGAGGGAAATGCAGCAGCCGGTCTTTGGCCGCAATCGCTTCGAACATGCCCGGCGCTTCTTCCAGCGCCCGCACTTTCAGCACTTCCTGAGGCGGATATTCCAGGTCACCGCGCCCGAAGGTCGGGAAAGTAAAAAAGTCGTTGAAGTTGTGGTATCGACCGCCCGGCACCAGGTCTTCGCGGCTCAATTCAAAAGAGTGGCGCAGAAAAGCCAGAAAACCCTCGGGCATGTCCATGTCGTAGAGAAAACGCGCCGGAACGCCGACGTGGCGTTTTTTGATGCCGGCCCGGATCCTGGCCACGAGGTCGCCCGAGGTCTCGTCGTCCAGGTACATTTCCGCGTCGCGCGTCAGCTTGATCGAATAGGTCGCAAGCGGGTCGTGACGCGGGAAAATCAGCGGCAGACTGTCGCGGATGATGTCGTCCAGGAACATGACGGCATGGCCGCGGCGCGAAGCGGGAATCTGGACAAAACGCCCCAGTACTTCAGATGGAATTTCGAGGATGGCCCAATTGGAGCGACGTGTCCGTCGGAAAGCGCCGCGGTCCTGGTCTTTCTCGATCAGCTGCACGGTCAGGTAGAGCGCCTTGTTTTTGAGAAAGGGCGGATTCGTCTCTTCGTCGATGATGACCGGCTGCAGCAGTTGCTGGACTTTTTCGCGAAAGTAGCGCCGCACAAAGCGCCGTTGGGCGCGCGTAATCTGGCGCTCCGTGGGTATGTGAATGCCGGCGGCGTTCAGTTCCGGCAGGACCTCGCCACGGTAGATTTCACCGAAGTTGTCTTGTTGTTTTTTGACGATGCGATGAATGCGGCGCAGCAGTTCGCGCGGCTCGATATCGCGTTTTTTGGTCTTGTGTTTGGGCAGCGAAGCGAGGCTGCGCGCCAGGGCAACGCGCACACGGAAAAATTCGTCGAGATTCGAGGAGAAAATGGCCAGGAAGCGCAGCCGCTCAAACAGCGGCACGCCGACGTCGGCAGCTTCCTGTAGTACACGGTGGTTAAATGCCAGCCAACTGATATCGCGGTCGTGATATCGCAGGTCCTTGTCGGGGGCCGTCATGCGGAAAACCTTTCTTCAGCGTACAATCAGTCCGACAGATCGTCCAAATCCGTGTACTTCCTGGGGTACTCAAAAAACACCACCGTACCGGAGTGCCCGACGACGTCGGTCCAGTGCTCAACATCAAACTCAACGGCTACGATGGCGCTCGTCGGAATGTTGTCGATGCGGTAGTTGCTCAGACTGTTGGAGAGCCAGGTCAGGCTGGGATTATGGCCGAAGAGCATCAGCGCGGCATGCCTGTCCGACACCGAGTGAATAACCTCAAGCAGGTCGTCGGGCGTAGCTTCGTAGATGCGCTCGTCGGTCCGCAGGCGTTTGAGCGGGTAACCGACGTGCTCGGCCAGGATGCGCGCGTAGGTAATGGCGCGGCTTGCGGGACTGGAGATAATGAGATCGGGTTTGATGTTCATGCGGTTGAGCACAGCTCCCATCAGCGGAGCGTCGCGCCGGCCGCGAGAATTGAGCGGGCGCTCAAAGTCGCTCAGTTCTTCGTACTTCCAGCTCGATTTGGCGTGCCGAGCCAGGTAGAGAGTCTTCATGCATGTGCTCCGGATGTGCGGCTTCGGGCTCCGCGCATGCTGCTGGTTTTTCTTCTCATCGCCGGATACGTCGGCCGGCGGCCGGCCTTACACCGGATGGGCGGTCAGGACAGCCACGGCAAAAGCCAGGATGGAGAGGATAAGCCCGTACATAAATACGTCGTAGGAAATGCGCAGGAACTTGTACTTGCGGCTCAGGACGCGGCCGAGAAAAAACAGGTCTTTTGTAAGACTGTCGTAGAGGTATTCGCGGTCGCTCATCATCTCCCGCATGCCCCAGACATAGTCGTCAAGGGTAACATTAAAAAAATTGCCGAAGAACAGGAGGTTGACGCGCCGTTCCTTCACGTCCGTCTGCGTAAAGGTGCCCTCCGTCACTTTGGGTCTGGTGGAGATGGTCGCAAAAATCAGCGTCACCACACAAACAGTCAGCAGCATCAGCGTCGGCGCAATCAGATGATCGTTGGCCTCCAGATTGCCGACGAGCAAACTTACCACTATGGAAATTATGATCGCGTTAACGCTGATAAGCATGTTGGCTTTGTTATCGGCGATGGCGCTGAGATTGATGTGATTGCGCATGGTGACGCGGAACATCGTTTCGATGCCGCGGTCGGGCACAATCTGCTTGTTTTTGATGGATTCGAGCTTTTTCTTCTGGACCTTGATTTTTAGCGAGTCTTCCTCCGCCTTGCGTTTGCGCTTGCGCACCTTCTTTTTCAGCCTGGCTATCGTCGCCATCTTGTTTGGCTGATAGCGGGCAAGCGCATAGTCGGTAAAGAACTGGTGCTCCATCAGGAAGCTGACGCTTTTTTTCATCCACTCCACATCGTCGTAGCGCTCCTGCGCGGCGTGTTCCCATTCGACGCGCAGCAGGTCGTTGGTCTTCAGATAGGTCTCCAGCCCGACGTGGTGCAGATCGGCGTCGCAGATCACTTTTTCCATCAAGGTCTGCGGAAAAGGCGGGTATTTCGTCACGAGAATCAGCGAACGCACGCTATCGATTTTTTCGGCGGAATATCCCCGGTGCTGCAGGAACTCGGCGGCCATGTCGGCGCTGCGTTGTTCGTGATTCACGCGCCCGTCCACATAACCGACATCGTGGAACCAGGCGGCGATCTCCACCAGCTCCATTTCAGCGTTGTTCAGACCGGACGCGGTCCCGATTTCACGGGCGGCTTCCACCACGGCAAGCGTGTGGCTGTAGTTGTGATAGAGGTAATTGTTGCCCAACTGGTTTTTGAGCACTTCGGCAACGTGCTCGCTCACATCCTGCAGCAGTTGATTCCGCTCCCCTGAAATTTCCTGGCTGGTCGTTGTCATTCCCACTCGGCTCAATAACGTGCAGGCAGCACCCGAAAAAAAGCGCAAAGTATGGATATTTAGCGCGCGGAGCAATCAGCGCCGGCTATTTGCGCGGCGAGTCGTTGGAATCGAGTTCGCGGGCCTGTTCGCGCAGGCTTTTGTTGTGGTCCTGATCACTGTTTTTTGTGTCGTCCTGTCCGGCGCCGCGCGTATCGATGTCGAGCCACTCGCGCAGACTGTTCTCCTCGTCGCGCACGGGCTTCGGCGGCGCGGGTTCTTCCGGCGGCGCTTCAAGCGGTTCTTCGCGGCCGATAAAGGCGCTCTCGCTGACGGGCCGCACCATTTTGGGCTCTTCCACAACGTCGAACTGAAAGGCCAGCGCATCCTGGTAGTTCAGCAGCGGGTCGTTGTAAGTCTGCTGCATAAACTTGGCCCAGATTGGCGCGGCGGCGCGGCCTCCCTGGCCGTCTTCATTGGGAAACTTGACCAGAATATCGTCAAAGCCTACCCAGACGCCGGCGCAGAGCTGCGGAGTATAACCGACAAACCAGGCGTCGGTGTAGTCGTTCGTCGTCCCTGTTTTACCGGCGGCGGCTTCAATTGGAAAGAGCGAGCGAACGCGGACGGCGGTACCGCCGTTGATCACGCCGCGCAACATGGACGTCATGCGCGCCGCCGTGCGCTCGGAGATTGCATCCGAAGCTTCCACCGCGCCTTTGCGGTCGTAGATCACATTGCCGAAGCGATCTTCGATGCGCTCAATGGTATAGGGTTTGACGTGCACCCCGCGGTTCGGGAACACCGCATAGGCGCTGACCAGCTCCAGCGGGGACACCAATTCGGAGCCCAGAGCCATTGCGGGCACAGCCTGCAGCGGAGACTCGATGCCCATGCGCCGCGCAATGGCGCGCACTTCCTCGGGCGTGGCGTACTCCGTGATCAGGCGGCCGGCAACCGTGTTGATCGAAAATTTCAATGCCGTGGCCAGACTGACGGTCCCGCTTGTATAACGCGGATGCGGCGACAGTTCCCACACGTCGTCCGTTCCCGGCAGATCGTAGGAAAACTCACCCGCCTGAACCAGACTGTCCGGAGCAAGGTAATCGTGCTCCAGGACCGTGGCATACAGGAAAGGTTTAAATGCCGAGCCCGGCTGCCGTTTGATCTGCGTGGCGCGGTTCAGCGTATAACGTTCGCTCTTGCCGAACTTGGATGAACCGACCAGGGCGCGGATTGCGCCGCTGGAGGGATCGACGGCCGGGAAACCGATCTGGATGCGCGTGGCCTCCACCTTGACGTATTCGGCAAATTCGTCTGAGTTGCGCAGGCTGTCCAGGATCGCGTCGCGCGCCTCGCCGCTTGAATTGCGATACTCGGGCGTCTGGCGCGCAAACTTGTTGACCAGCGCTTTCAACACACTTGCATTGCGTTTCCACGACCACTGTTTGTCGAATTGTTTCTGGAGTTTGGCCAGGTGCTCCTGCACCGCCGCATTGGCGTAGCGCTGCATGCCGGCGTTCAGCGTGGTGTGAATCACCAGGCCGTCGCGATAAAAATTGAGTGCTTTTTCTTTGAGCAGCGGATGACCGCGCAACTCCTGGCGCACCATCTCAACAAAGTGCGGCGCGATGCTGCGGCGTTGAATGGTTTCCTCCGGCTCCGCAAAGACAATTTCTTCTTCCAGCGCCGCGCGGTATTGCTCTTCCGTCAGGTCGCCAACGGCGCGCATACAGCTGAGAACCGTGTTGCGGCGCAGCAGGCCCGGCTCGGGATTGCTGCGGCTGCTGTAACTCGACGGATTCTTCAGTACGCCGACCAGATAGGCGCACTGCGAGGTCGTCAACTCCAGCGGCGACTTGTTGAAAAAGAGGTGCGCCGCCATTTTAAGGCCGTAGGCGCCGCGCCCGTAGTACACCGTGTTTGTGTACAGGCCCAGGATTTCGCTCTTGGTGTAGCGCCGCTCTATTTCTATGGCCGTAAACAGCTCGCGGACCTTGCGCGCCAGCTTGCGCTCGTGTGTAAGGTAGAGGTTGCGCGCCAACTGCTGCGTCACCGTTGAAGCCCCCTCGCCGGTCGCAAAAAAGATGTTGTTGCGCACGGCGCGCAGCAGCCCCCAGGTGTCGAGCCCCCAGTGGTCGTAGAAGTTGCGGTCCTCCGTGGCGATCAGGGCCGCAATGAAGTCGTCGGGAATGCTGTCGCGCGAGAGCTGCGTGCGGCGCTGCCGGTCGAACAGAATCTCCAGGACCTCGCCGTCTTCGCTCAACACCGTGCTGGCCAGGTCGCCGCGCGGATTCTCCAGCTGCGCCAGCGAAGCCAGTTGCCCGCTGGTGACGCTGTATACGTAAATGCCCACGCCGAGGGTCGTCATGAACAAGAGGGCAAACAGCGTCCAGAAAATGTATTTGGCTCGCAAGCGCACTTTCATTGTTGTCATTCCTGCAGAATTTTCCTGATTTCCACCCGCCGACAGCGCGTGTACCAGGTCTCGATGTCTTCACCGTCACGGCGCAGGAGCGGCCTGGTTTCGCCGGCCGAATTTGTGACCAGCAGGTTCTCTGCTACGCCGCGCGCCATCAGTTGTTGCTTCAGAAATTCGGCGCGGCGGCGCCCCAGCATCAGGTTGTACTCCTCCGAGGCTTTCTCGTCGGTATGCCCGATCAGGACAATCGACTTGATCGATTTTTGATACAAACTGATGTGATTGGCCAGCGTAGCGACGGCTTCCTGCCAGGTTTGATTGGTTCGGCGGCCGTTGCTGTCCAGGATATTCGGATAGGGTTCCTGGTAGATGTCGTTCGGAAAGTTCAGCCGCAGCGTCAGGTCGGCCGTCAACTCAAAATCGCGCAGCAGTTCTCTGTCGCCCGGCTCGTCAATTTTGCTCGACCGCGGAAAATAGGTCTCGGCCTGTGCGATAACTTCCACGCCGCCTTCAACCTGTCCCTCCAGCCTGTACGCGCCTTTGTTGTCCGTCTGAGTGCGCGCTTTGATCTCGTCCGACTTGAGTTCTTTCAACGTCACTTCCACCTCGGGCAGCGGCTTCTGAGAACTTTTGTCGATAACCCGGCCTTCAACCACGACATCGCGCGGCCGGTCGGATGTGGGCTCGTCGGGCGCTTTGACTTCGGGTTTGACTTCTGGTTTGACTTCGGGCGGCGGTTCAAATTCCGGGCGATTCAATGCCACGGTGTCCACGCGGCGGATCGGCTCTTTCGGCGCGGCTTTGACCGGCTCTTTCGGCGTCGCGGCGGCTATGGTCGGGTCCGTCGGAACGTGAACGGCGTGCATCACAAACACGTCAAATCCACCGTGGCGACCGTCTGCCGTGCCTGCGGGTGCATTCTGATTGGAAGCGTAATACAGCAGCGTGTCGTGCCGTGCAGGCGTCGATGGAAATATTTCGTCCGACGCCGTATTTAACGGCCTTCCCATGTTTGTCACTGTTCCAAAAGCTTCATGCGGGCGACCGGCCCGGAGCGCTTCAAGATCGAGGGAAACCGAAAAGATGTCATAGCCGCCCACCGTTTCGTGACCGGCCGAGGAAAAGAGCAGCGTTCGGCCGTCGGGCGTGATAAAAGGTGAGAGTTCATCACAGATCGTATTCAGCGCCGGGCCGCAGTTCCGCGGTTGCGACCACGCACCATCGCCGCCGCGCAGGCTGTACCACAGATCCGTCCCGCCGAGCGAAGCGGGCCGCTCCGAAGCAAAAATGATCACATTCCCGTCGGGCGACGAGCCTGGATGGCCGTCCCACCACAGCGGCGCGTTGAGTGCATCGAGCAGACGAATATCACTGAAACCGTCGCGCCCGCGCTCGGCAATATAGATGTTGGCATCGCCGGTGACGGCCGTATCCGCCACGCCGCTGAACAGGACGATCGGTTTGACGCCGCCGCCGCCAAAGGTGCGGATGCCGGGAGCGGAATACGCGCCCGTGCGCGTGCCCGCCGCCGCGTTCCGCAGTTCCACGCCGACCAGCGACTGCACGGATCCATCCCCGCCGGTAAGCAGAGCATCGCGATCCGTGCGGAACGACAAAGCAAATTCACCGGCCGGGCTGTTGATGCCGGCCACGTGTTCAATTTTCAGATAGGACGTTCCGGGGCGGCTGCGAGCCGTGTCGAAAGGAGTGCCGCGCCATTGCCCGGGGCGACATTCCACGACGGGTTCGGGGCAGTCGAGATCATAGTCTTTCGGCACGGATGGAACACAGGCCTGCAAACACGCCAGGGCAAGCAGCGCCGCCGCGGATGTCAGGAGGTTTATTTGCCTGCCGTTGATGTTCATGATCGTGCGTCGTTTTGTCCGATGCCTTGTGTCCGGCCTGAACCGGGCTGAAAGTTTGTGCTGGGGGCCGGCCTGCACGTGATTCGCATCAGCCGTACCGATATTGATCCTGGTTCAGTGGAAGATGCGCGGCAGTTGCAGGGCGCGGTCCAGCATGCGCATAAACTGCACGCGCGAAATCTCGATGGCGCCGAGGCTTTCCATGTGCGGATTGATGTACTGCGAATCCAGCAGCAGAAAGTCCTGCTCCCGCAGGCGCTGCGTCAAGTGCACAAAGGCGACCTTGGAGGCTTCGCTCACGATGGAAAACATGGACTCGCCAAAAAAGGCGCCGCCGATCTGCATGCCGTAGAGTCCGCCGACCAATTTACCGTCCAGATACGTTTCAACCGAATGCGCAAAACCCCGCCGGTGCAATTCCATGTAGACCTGGATGATGTCTTCTGAAATCCACGTGCTCTCTCGGTCGGCGCAGCCGCGAATAACCGCCTCGAAATTGCGATTGACGGCAGGTTCGAACACGCTGGATTGTACGACCTTGCGCAGCGAGCGGGAGACCTTGACGGCGTCCAGCGGAATGATGGCGCGCGGATCGGGCGCGTGCCAGTACAAATCGCCGGTTTGTTCGTCGGCCATTGGAAAATAGCCGTTTTCGTATGCCCAAACGACCAGTTCGGGGGTAAAAAGTTCCGTATGATCGTCGGACGCACGCGTGGTCATGACTTCCGCACCTCACATCGCAGGCGTGTGTAGCCGAAGCCGCGATTTATACTCAAGATCTCCTGATCCGTTTTTACCGGCAATTCCCATTGTTCGTCACTGCATTCGACGTAGCTGAATCGCGGGTGCGCGTCGAGGATTTTGCGTTGGTAGGCGTCGACGTCCGGCACGTCGGTCATCAGATAGAGAACGCCGTCCGGTTTGAGCACACGAGCGCATTCGTCCAGAAATGCGGCCGTAAAGGCGCGCCGTTTGTTGTGGCGTTTTTTGAACCAGGGGTCGGGGAAAAAGTAGAAAATACGCTCAATGGAATCGCTCGCCACAAAGGGAATACCGTTGACGACGGAATACCAGACCACGGCGGCATTGTCGATCTTTTCACCTTTGATCACGCCATCGATCCACTCGACCGGTGCGCGCCGCACTTCTATGCCCAGAATGTTTTGTCGGGGACATGTCTGGGCGTATTCGAGTAAAAAATGGCCCATTCCGCAGCCGATGTCAAGCAGCTCCGGCGCGCCGCCGTCGGCAAACACCTGCGACCAGTCCAAAGATGTATACAGCGGCGGGTAGTCGGCGTCGCCGAGTTGCTGCCGGTCGTGCGGCAGGTAATAATTGGGACTCGTGTGATGCCGCATACGCGGCACGGGGTATTTGCTGTAGTCTATCGACACGGCCAAAAAGTATGGTTGAGTGAATGGATGTAGGCTTGCGGCTGCGCCGCGTCCGGCAGACTCCGGAACTGCGGTGCGGCGACAATCAAAAAACAGCGCCAAAAAAGGCATCCAGAATCAGTATGCTGGCGGCCGAAAGCGTAAAGGAACGCACGGTGCTCTGCCCGACGCCCTCCGCCCCGCCGGCTGTTTGAAAACCAACGTGACAACCGATTATTGCCGTCACGCCGCCGAAGACAAATGCCTTGAAAAGGCTGAGAATGATTTCCGACAACTGAAAATAATAGGCAATCGAGTCGAAAAATGCCACGGCGGAGAAGTCGAACTTGAGCGAGGTCAGGATAAACGCGCCGGCAATGGCCACCACGTTGGAAAAAACCGCCAGCACGGGCATCATGGCCAGGGCGGCCAGAACGCGCGGCATGGCCAGATAGCGGTGTTTATCGATTGCCATCAGTTCAAGAGCGTCGACCTGTTCGGACACCTGCATCGTGCCGATCTGCGCCGTGATTGCCGCACCGACGCGGCCGGCGATAACGAGAGCCGTCAGCACCGGAGTCAGCTCGGTAAAAATGACCGTCGCGACGGAACCGCCGATGAATGGCTTGGCGATGCCGATCAGGTTAAACTTGGCAAAGAGATTTGTCGCCTGCAGCGCGGCAATTGCACCGGTAAACGACCCGATCAGAATGACCAACGGCAGGGAGTCGGCCCCGACGATGCCCATCTGTTCCAATATCAGTTTGCGGTCGCGGAAGATGCGCGGCAGGTAGCGCACGACGTGTCGCGCCAGGAGAACTATCTGGCCGAACTCAGCGACAAAACCAAGAATTGCGCGGCCGATACGGGCAATAATTTCCAGTCGGACCTTCCCCCACGCCTCAGTCTGTCCGGCGTGTTTAAAACGTGCGCAGCGTCCAAACAGAACGCCGCCGAATAGAATCAACGCACAAAAATACGCGCTTGAGGCTGAATATCCCAGCCGGGAAATCCGCGGCCGAACGGGGCCGCACAAAAGCAGGCGCGGGAACAAACAAAAAGAGGGGATGCGCACTGGGCGCATCCCCGGGATGCTGCGGGGCAAATGACCGAATCAGTCATCTCAATTTGATTCAATCACGCCGGTTCGCAGCGCATATCGTATCAGGTCGGCGTGGTCGCGCAAATGAATTTTTTCCATGATGCGCGCGCGGTGGCTGGCGACCGTCTTGATGCTGATTTTTAATCTGGCGGCGATGTCGCGGGTCGCCGCGCCTGCCGCCATCAGCGCAAACACCTGGTGTTCGCGCCGCGACAACATGGCTCGTGGCGACCCCTGAACGGGCGCAACCGAGGGGCTGTGATCCGCGAGTAGGGAAGCGCTGGTGTATTCTCCGCTCAGGAGCCGCCGAACCAGGTCTGTCAATCGGCGCGTTCCTGCACGCCGATTGAAAATGATATCCGCGCCGGCTTGTCTGGCCAGGTCGTCAAAACCGGCCTGGGCACAGTTGCCAAGTGCAAGTATTCTGAGTTTCTCCGTGCTCTCATCCGGCAGGTCGAGTACAAGTGTTTTCAAAGTTTTGAGGAGTTCAAGTCCTGCGCCCCAGGGCGCGCCGACGTTGACGATACAAATGCGCGGCAGTGATTCTGCGCGGTCCGCGGCAAAGATCGCTTGAAGATCGGACGCGTTGCCGGCGCAGCGCACCCGCACGCCAAGCTCGCCGGCAAGCAAAAGTTGCATTCCCACCCGCGATATACCGGCGGGATCAATTACAAGCACAGTAGTTTCCAGCATAGTCCGTGTTCCGCTTTATTGTGAAGAGTTGATTCCGGCCGCCGCCGGGCCGCTTACAGCGCAGATCAGTGAGTCAACAACAACGCCGACAATCCCCCCGCCCTCAGGAGCACAGAATTCAGTGCGGCTCCCCGACTGCTTTTACAGCAGGGGCGGGAGGATTGTCGGCGGGTGCAGCAGCAATATCCGGTGTACAATGGGGCGCGATTCCCATTTGTATGCCTTCCCCTGTGAATGTTCACGAGCACAAAGTCCTGCGCGCCGCCACTGCTTTGATAAAACTTGCTTTTGCATCGCTTTTGATGTAAATTCGTCCGCAAATCGTTTTTCTCAATCGCTATGCAGCAAAATTAATCTCGAAAGAGATAACATGCAAGCACAAAATTCACTGCTATGGCAATTGGCGCACGTTTAAGAAAGTACCGCGGACTTCGCAGCATCAAGCAGTACCAACTGGCACAAGCGCTGAATATCTCTCAGGGCTTCCTCTCGGAGGTCGAACAGGGCAAAAAAATTCCCGGTGGAGATATTCTCCGTTCTCTTAAGACGAAGTATCCCGAGATCAATCTCAATTGGTTGATTGCGGCGGAAGGCAAGATGATTGTGCAGGCCGCCTCGGACCTCCAGGAGGCGGAACTGTCCGCCCAGATGCAGCAGGAACTGGAAAAGCTGCGGCGCGAAAATGAACGTCTGACGGCCAAGATTGAAGCCCTGACGGACGTTTTGATTCAGCGGCAATTCGACGATCGAAAGCTCGTCATGGACAAACCCGCGGAGCTGGACAACGAGCCAAAGGCGGAGTCCCGCGCCGGCGGTTCCGCCCGCAAGGACGACAAATTGGAAGTTTTGGACGTCGAGGCTATTTCCCCGCAAACAATTCCGGCGCTGACGCCGCAAATCATCGAAACACTGGTGGCGCTGGCCAAAAACAGCAGCCAGTTCCTGGAACAAGTAGGTGGTACCCATGAAGGTAGTTAAAATCATCGACTGTAACCCCGAAACCGAACTGAACATCACCATGTTCGGCCACAGCATTTCCGCCGGGCAGCCGACGCCCACTGAGGGATACACGGAAGGCGCGATTGACCTGAACAAACACCTGATCCGGCACCCGCGCTCGACGTACTTCGTCAAGGTCAGCGGCGACTCGATGGTGGACGCGGGCATCAGCAACGGCGGTATACTGATTATCGATTGTGCGGTGGAGCCCTGCCACGGCGACGTCGTCATCGCCCGTCTGGACGGCGACCTGACGGTTAAACGCTACGAGATTCGACCCGAGGGCGAATACCTGGCGGCTGAAAATCCGGCTTACCCGGACATTCTGATCACACCGGAATCCGATTTTCAGATTTTGGGTGTGGCGATTCATGTAATTCACTCGCTGTCGTCTTCACACGGCATGAATCTTTGACTTCCACCTTTGCCGGTTAAACACAAGAATCAATCGCAAGAATTGAAACGGGCGAACCCTAAAAACGTTCGCCCGCTTTCTGTGTTGCCTCAGTTTACAGCGGACAGAAAACTTCACTGGTACTTTTTCTTGGTGTCCCGGGATTTCAAGGAGTTGTGATTGGAAACTTTTGGGCGGCGCCTGGAGTAGGGCGCTGAATTGCATTGTTCGCAGCCATTGACTATTCAGCTGCGATTTTTAAACAACGACTATTTTGTTTCGACTGTTGACAAAATCTTCCTGACGTCGACACTTTGCTTTAACATTTTGACAGCAAATGTTGGCACCGACTGTTGACGTCAACGTCTTGACGTCGACGCTTGACATTGACTGTGGACAACAACTGCTGGCTTCAATTGTTAACTTCTACTCTTGATTTCATTTTTTTCGTCGTCGCTTGCCTTCAACATTTCGACAGCAGGTGTTGACGCTGACTTCAGACTTCAACTGTTAAATTCCGCTCTTGGTTTCAGTTTCTTGTCGTCGTCGCTTGACTTCAACTTTCGGGAAGCAGACGTTGACGCTGACTGTTGACGTCTACTGTTGGCCAACGAGGCATGACTACGAGAACAATATTGGCGATTAAACAAAAGCGTGCATTTGGCAGGAGTCGTCGGGCGCTGTGAAGTTGAAACAGCGCCCAGGTTAATAGACAAAGAGTTTCAAGTTTATTGAGGGTTTAATGGTTCTTTGAGTGAAATCAATGGGCGCCATCCCGCCGCCGCCGCCAGAAAAATCAAACCGCAATCCATGAACCGGCCGTCCGGCGCCAAACCCCAAGGGCTCCCGGATTCAGACGGCCTGCTACCTCCACCACCTCGAACGGCGTCCCGTTCGCATTTGCAACATGCAATCTTTTGCGGCTCCCCCTCCGAATAATAAACTGATCGTAGCAATTTTCGTGATTAAACGCGCCACTTTGACGCCTGAGCGGTCGCGTTCTCATGGAAACACCGTCATGCGACGACTTTTATAACAAGGTCGCACACTGATGTCTCTACGCTTGTTGTGTGGTTCAGCTGCTCCGGGCTGAATACTGCCGGCCTGCACTTTTATTTACCGAGGATAAATTATTTCCTTGACTTGCGATACCAGAAGGCCCAATTTGCACCCGAAACAGTGTCTTCCATTACATCAAGAGTGGAAGTGTTTTTTGCATCTGAGGCCACTCTTCGAATGAAATCTCGGAACACAGCAACCGCCGCCACACCAGTGCTCCAGGCCGGCGTTGCGACTTTTGGCAAATCAGTCATTCAAGAGGAATTGCACGGTGACCGCACTCTGCTATCCTCAAATACCTGGAGAAATTTCCATGATTA
>JAUIKM010000039.1 GCA_030430495.1 bacterium
ACTTTATCGTCAGTGCGCGTGATACGGTTTGGTACACCGACGATCTGGCGCAAACATGGACCAGACTGCCCGGCTACCTTGAAAAATTTGAGATTATTTATTCCCTGTGCCTCGACTCATCCGACTACCTGTATGTCGGAACACAGAATGGCCGCATCTACCGCAGCCGCGAACCCATTTACTCCGTCACCGGACTTAACACTCCCGAACCGACCGACTCTGAGTTTAACTTCTCACTGTCTCCAAACCCGACGGCTAGAGACTTAACACTTGACTTCACACTTGAGACTCAGGGACTTGTGACTGCTGAGCTGTTCGACATGCGCGGCGTGTTGGTTAAACAAGTCTTCTCACGGCAGTACTCCGCCGGTTCGCACCGCACGACTAACAAAATGGATTTTGTTGTGGCGGGTGTGTATGTGCTGAAATTGAGCCGAGGATCCAAAGTGTTAACTACATTGGTCACATTTATTCGCTGAGGAATACACAGGCGACGCACAAGAGTGATCTGCCGAAAGACTTAACAAACCGGCGCTGACAACCGCAAAGCACCCAGTCTACCCCACCCCGCGCATCAACGCCTGCAACGTCGCCGGCGGCGCGTCGTCCAGCTCGCGCGTAAAACAACTCCGACAGCGCTGCCAGGCCTTGCGCGCCTCGCCGGTCTGGTCGGTGTCCAGCAGAATCTCCAGCATTGCGTGCCAGGCGTCGTGGTTGAGTTCGTCCTGCGCAAGTACGGTGCGCAGCACCTGAACCGCCTGCTGCGGCGCGCCGTCGTCATAGTACAGCTGCGCCAGCTTGAGCGAAGCCGCGGTGAATTCTTCCTGCAGGCTCAGGCGCTCGTGTTCGCTCCAGGCCTCGCCCACGTCTTCCGGCAGCAGTGCACCGCGGTACAGCTCCAGCGCCTCCGCCAGGCGCTCGGCCTTGTCGCCGCCGTCCTTCAACCTGCGCGCCGCCGCGCAGTCTTCCGCAAACCGAATGAAATCGATCTCCGCGCCCTCGCCCAGGTCAAGGCTGTAAGACTTGTCGTTGATCAGGATGTACGTCGAGGGCGTGTGCGGTTTGAGGCCCGGCTCCAGCGCCTTGCGCAGGTAGGACACCGCGTTCCACAGCGAGGGCGTCAGGTTGCGGCCGCCCGCCTCGCCCCAGATCGCGTTGATGATGAAGTCCGCGTTCAACTGCTGTTTGTAGTTGATCAGCAGCAATTTAAAGATGTCGCGCGCCTTCTTGCGCTTCCAGTCGTCGGCGTTTAACTCGCGACCGTCAATCTCCACGGCAAAGCGCCCGAGCGTCCGCACCACAAATCGCGGCGCGCCGGGCGCGGCCTCTTCGTCCAGTTCTTCCAGTCGTTTGCGGCGCAGATCGCGCAGCGTCTGCCGCAGGTCGTCAACCAGCGCAAAACCGCCCGAAGGCACGCTACGCCCGGCGCTCAGCAGCGCCGCATTCAGTTCCGCGTCCAGCAGGGCGCGCTCCGCCTTGCGCCGTTTTTCTTCGTCTTCCTCGCGCCGCACCATCTCCGCGTGCTCGCGCTCCAGACGCCGCGCCGCGCGTTCATCGCCGCGCCGCCTGCGCCACTGCGCCTCCAGCAGACAGAGCTGCGCCAGCAGTTCCGTGCGCCCCTGCCCCCGCGCCTGCTCGCGCGCCGTGTTCAGCTCATCTTCAATGTCAGCCGCCGCGTCCGTTTGCAGCACTATCTCAATGCGCAGCACCGCCGATTCCGTCTGCGCTTCCACATTGCGCACTTCCTGCGCCAACTGCCGCGCCTGGTCCACGTAGCGCGAGGCCGAGTCCAGTTCTTTCATCGCCAGCAGCGTGCCGGCGATATGCTGCAGACAGGAAGCCTGTGCATAACTTTCGTTCAGGTCCGTAAACAGGCGCATCGCCTCCGTCAGGTCCTCCAGCGCGCCGGCGTAGTTGCCCAGGCCCGCATGCGCCTGCCCCAGTGAGAGGCGCGAGTGCGCCAGGCTGAACGTGTCGTTCAGCTCACCGGCTTTTGCGACGGCGCGGTACAACCATTGCAGTGCGTTGGCGTGACGCCCCAGCCGGATGTTCAGCTCGCCGATGTTGACCATGCCGCGCGACTGGAACATGTTCGGCCGCAGGTTGGACGCCATTTCCAGGCTGTCCATAAAACACTGCAACGCGCCCTCGTGGTCCTTTATCTGCGTGCGGATGGCGCCCAGGCTGTTCAGTGTGCGAGCCTGCAGGTAGCGGAAGCCGTTCTCGCGCGCCGCTTTCAGCGCTTTGTTCTGGAAAACCAGGGCCGACTGATATTCGCCCAGCTTGCGGTAGACCACGCCGATGTTGTTCTGGACTATGACGGTCAGCTCGGGGTCCTGCTCGCTCTCGTGCATCAGCAGCGCGCGTGAAAAATATTCGAGCGCCTCGTCGAATTGCCCCGTCAGTTCGCAGGCCGAGCCCATGATGTTCAGCGTGCGCGCTATGCCCAGAATTTCGTGGCGTTCTTCGTACTCCGGCAATACCTCGTTGAGCACGGCCAGCGCTTCGTCGGCTTTGCCCTGCTCGGCCAGGCAGCGGCCCAGCGTGCGTTTTACGGTCAGGCGCAGCGGGTCCAGCCCCAGTTCTTCGCACTCGCGCAGGGACTCGCGGCAAATATCGATGGCTTCACTGCCGGCGAATTCCGCGTAGTTGTGCGCCAGCACGTACAGTCGCTCCGCCCGTTCCGCTCCGGGCGGCAGGCTGCGCGCCGCTTCCAGCTCTCCCCTGAAATCCTTTCTTTGCCCCATTTGTCCAAAATACGCCATTTTCCGCACATCGGGCGCCTCCGCCATAATTTGACCTTTCCTCCGCTTCACTGCCCGCGAACGCAGGCATTTCCGTATATTGCGCCGGGGCAACCCGCCCGCTGTTTTTCAATTCTAGCGAACTATTCCTGCAGGTCCCTACATGGAACTCGAGGTCAGTCCCAAGCCAAATTCCGATGAAATTGAGGTTCGCGGTGAAATCGTCGACCTTGACGGCGAGGACGTCTCCGCGGCCGTCGTGATTCTCAGCTCGCCCGACGTCACATTGCGCGCCAACAGTTCCTTCGAGGGCCAGTTTCGCTTTGGCGACGTCCCCCCCGGCCTGTACAAACTCAGCGCCAACCACGCCGAATACGGCCGCATTGAACTCTCCGAAATCAGCGTCGAAGCCGGCAGCGAGTACTTTTTGACGCTCACTCTGGCGCCGGACTGACCCGTTTTTTGGTTTCCTGATTGCAGCGCCGCTGCGGCCTCGCCAGGCTCACCCTTCCGGCTTGCTTTCTGACTCTTTTGTTAACCACCGAGTTCGCAACCGCACGCCGCGGCCGTATCAGTAAAAAAAGCACGCCCCGAACCTGTTAAACAGGTCGGGGCGTTCCTTTGTTAAACAATCTCACAGCCGCGTGTGAACTGTCTGTTTCAGGTCAGAATTTGAACAGTTTTGCGCTGCCCTGCGTGCGGCCCGCCGCGTCGCGCAGCGTCACCAAATACACGGCGGCGTCCAGCTGCCGCACATCCAGCTGGATTGTGTGCGCACCCGCAATACTGTTCCAGCTGTGCTCCCGAACCACGCGCCCGCGCAGATCGCTGATTTCAATCGTCCAGGCGCTGCGCTCATCCGCCTCCAACCTTACTTCCAGCGCGCCGTCTGTCGGATTCGGACTCAGGCTGAAAACCACCTCGCTCTCAGTTGTTAAGGCCGGATTCACGCCGCGCCGCGCGCCCGCCGTGTTGAAGTCGAAGTAGGCCGCGTATGCCGACGACTGCCCGTTGCAGTTCGAGCGCGCGCGGAACGAGTAGTTCTTTTTATCGCTCAGGCCGGACACGAGCTGCTGATTGTCCGCCACCGCGCTGTACGTCGCTTCCAGCACGCGCGCGCCGTTGTTGCGCTTCTGGTACAACTCGACGTCGTAGGACTCCACGTCCATGTCGTCCCAGCTCAACAAAGCCGTGGACGCACTCTGCGCCGAAGCCGCCTGCCCCGTCGGGACGGGCGCAGCGTTGCACAGCAGCGTCGTGAAGTTCTGCGAAGCGCTGAAGACCGACTCGCCGCCGCTGCAGACCGTTTTGATCTGCCATTCGTACTGCGTGTCCCCATCCAGTCCCGTCAGCGTGTGGTCCGTCCCGCTTAAACTGCCGATCGTATTCCAGCCGCCCGCGCCGACGGCGCGCCACTGCACGGTGTAACTGACGGCGCTTGTCACGGCGCTCCAGTTGCAGCGCGCCGTGGTTTTGTCGATCTGATCGCTAAACAGTCCGCCCGGTGTTAAACACACGCTGCCGCCGTCCGAGCTGATGATCAGCGGCTGTTGTTGATACTGCAAAAAATAACTCAGGTCTGCTGGCGTTTTGTTCGGCCCCGCGTACAGGACGGTCCGGTACATGCGCAAGAAATTCCCCGGCGCGCTGAACGGATCGGTGTCCGGAATGTTAACCAGCTCCGGGCCGCTGTAGCCGTAGGCCGAGTTGTCGCCCGTGCAGGCGTCCGCGCCTGTATTGTCGGCCGCATCCACGTAGCGGGAGGTCGCCGCATCCAGCATCACATTGGTTTCCAGCTGGTGCACCATGTACATGCTGCCCTGCGGCCCGCTCATCAGTTCATATGTTAACTCGCCGGTCGCCGCCGCGTCCGGCACGCCGTCGACACTTAAACCGCCCGGGTTCAGGTTGTTGTAATAGGTCATGCCGATGGCATTGGCGTTGTAGTCGTACACGTCCATATTGCCCGCAATCGCGTGCACGCGAAGCTTGGTCACGATCTGCTCGTGATCGGCGTAAAAGAAGTGATTGCGCTCCACCAGCGGCCCGCTCAGCGAGCCCAGATAAGCGCGGATGGCGCGGATCGGCCCGCCGATGTTCGCTGTAAAAACGCCCTCGCCGTACGAATAGCCCTCATCCGTATGCGAACAGGCGTAGTTCGGAAAGAGCTGTTTGTGGCGGTCCAGAATGTCGACGCCCGTGCCGCGCAGAATGCTGATCTCATCGTGAATCCAGCGATCCGAAAAGTGCTGTGTGTACGCGTTGGTCACAACAGTTGAGTTTTCCGGATTAAACCCGAACTGCGAGTTATAAGGCGGCGGGTTTAACAACACAAAGTTGTACGCCACGTCGGGCGTGAACGTCGGCGGTGAATATCCGCCGGGTCGTTCGAACAGATACAAATACTTTGTTGTACCATTAACCGGGTCGTCCACCTGAATCTCGACGCGCTCGGAGCCGTTCGGAACCACGCCCGGATAACTGCCCGCCGGAGCCTGGTCGGAGGCGTCGGAACAGCGCAGCACAAGCTCGTCGTCGGCGTCAAAAGTCGGGTCGTCGTCCGCGCCGGTAAAAGTATTTTCGTCCGTGTACACCAGCAGGTCGATGTCGATGCGATTGCACTCGCTGATAGAGAGCGTACACACGCCGTCCTCAAAATACATGTCGTGGCCGTTTTTAACCGCGCGCTCGTCAACCTGCATCGGCACGTCCGTCCACACGCCGTCCGTGTAATTGAACGCAATGATTCCGTCCGTCTGGTATCCCAGAAATGCGGGCAATTCACTTCCGGTCAGGACGACCGGAGCGGCGTCGCGCGCCGCCGCCGGAGTGTTAAACAGGACAATGGGCAGTGCCGCAAGGCACAGAAATCGAAAGACAACTCTCATGACAACATCCTTCGTGAATAGTGATTGTATCTGAAGATGGACCGGTAGTGTGTTTGGTTTGGTCCCTGATTTGATACGCGATTGCGGCGGCATCACGACCTTCTCCACCGACGTGGGTTTGCACGCAACTGAAAACGCGCAGCGTCCCGACCGACGAACAATCGCCCGTGATTCCGGCAAGGCAGTGTTTGTATTGAGTGCAGTATAAGAGAGGGTACGTCGTACCCGCGAACTCTGACCGTCGAGCCCGTGTTGTTTGTTAACGCGGAATTGTTAAAACAGGGTGAGACTGAACATGGCGGAACAACGCCGAAACGTTAATGATCGGTTTCGGCAGTACTGGCGCTCACACTGTCCTCGCACAATGTACTTGCTCCCGCATATCCGACCCTGTCGCAGACCGGATTTCAGCACGCCGACTGCCGCGGCGGTCACAGGTACAATTGTGTTTGAGAATATCACTTTTTAATCCAACGCACAAATAAAATGTGGCGCCGCGGTCACAAAGCCATTTCCATGTTGACAAAACCGGAAAGTTGTGCATCGGCTTCCCCGCCCCTGGAAAGCGATTGAAGCGAACCAGTCCGGAGCAATTTCCACAGCCGCCCACTTCGCCGCCGCGCCGGAGCTTGCGGCTTGTTTCTCCCTTTTGTTAACCACCGCGTAACAAGCAGATGATCGCACGGTCACCGCGCTTTTTTGTAAGCGCGTCAGGAATGCCGCGTCGCGGAGAGGTCCCCCGCGGCGAGTTCGGCCAGCGCAGTGTCCACGCGTTCAAAATCAAAGCGCTGCAATTCATCATCCAGCATGGCGCTGATCAGTTCAATGCCGGGATTGCCGATACTGCCCAGGTGCGTGTGCCGGAGGTTGCGGTTCGGAACAAAACTGCCCGCCGCCACGTCGTCCGCCACGCGGCGGTAGGCGTCGCGGAACGGCACGCCCTCGGCCACCAGATTATTAACGTTTTCCACCGTAAAGGCAGCGTCGTAGAGTTCGGCGTCCATGATGCCGGCGCGCGGCTCCAGGCGGCCCACAATTGCGCGCATCATGCGCAGGCAGCGCCGCAGCACGCCGATGGCCGGAATCAGATGTTCTTTTAACAATTGCACGTCGCGGTGATAACCGGAAGTCAGGCCCGCGCAGATCATCGCCATTTCATTCGGCAGCGCCTGCAGGCGATTGCCCTGCGCCCGCAACAGCTCGAACACGTCGGGATTGTGTTTGTGCGGCATAATCGACGAGCCCGTGCTCAGCTCCGGCGGAAGCGAGATGAAACGCAGGTTGTCGCAGGAGTAAAAACACACGTCGGCCGACATGCGCGCGATTGTTGCGCCCAACGTCGACAGCGCCCAGGCCATGCTGCGCTCCATTTTACCGCGCGTCATCTGCGCGTGCACAACATTGACATTCGCCGCTTCAAAACCCAGCAGTCGCGTGGTTAACATGCGGTCCACCGGAATCGAACTGCCGTAACCCGCCGCCGATCCGAGTGGATTGCGGTTGGCCTGACGCCAGGCCGCCTGCAGCGCAAACAAGTCTTCCGCTAAACTTTCGGCGTACGCGCCGAACCACAGACCAAAGGACGAGGGCATCGCCACCTGCAGGTGAGTGTAACCCGGCAGCAGTTTGTCCTTGTGTTTAAACGACAGGCGCAACAGTTCGCGCGCCAGGTCCGCCGTCTGCTCGGCGATGGCGCGAATCTCGGCGCGCAGATACATCTTGAGATCGACCAACACCTGGTCGTTGCGCGAGCGCGCCGTGTGAATGCGCTTGCCGATCTCGCCCAGGCTGCGCGTCAGCAGCAGTTCAACCTGTGAGTGAATATCTTCGACGCCGGACTCGATCCGCAGTTCGCCGCTGCGGGCCGCCGGCAGCAGACCGCGCAGTTCCGCCGTCAGGGCCGCGCCGTCGGACTCCGTCAACAGGTCGATCGACATTAACATCTGCACATGTGCAATCGAGCCGAGAATATCGTATTCGGCCAGGTGCAGGTCGAGCCGGGCGTCCTCGCCGCTGGTAAACAATTCCACTTCGCGATCCAGCGCGATGCCTTTTTCCCACAGTTTAGACATAGTCTCTTACACCCTGCGCCGGTGCGTCCACATCCGGCTGATCATTCGTGAACAAACAAAAATATCAGGTCGCAAACGGCGTCAGAATTCCCGCGTCAGCGCGTTTAACAGGTGGTCGTACACCTGCAATCCCAGGCGCAGTTCTTCCACCTCAACGTATTCATCCGCCGTGTGCGAACGCTGCGAACGCCCCGGCCCGATTTTAAGCGAAGGCGCCGTCAGCAGCGCCTGATCGGACATCGTCGGCGAACCGAAACAACGCAGGCCGATGCCGCGCGCCGCACACACCAGCGGATGATCGGCGGCTATGCTCGACGAACGCAGGCGCATCGAACGCGCGCGCACCTCGGATTCCAGCAACTCCCGCACCGCACTTAACACTTCCTCCAAGGTGTAGACGTCCGTCACGCGCACGTCCACCACAAACTCACAGCGGTCCGGCACGACGTTGTGCTGCGTGCCGGCCCTGATCTGCGTCACCGTCATTTTAACATCGCCCAGCAGCTCGGAGCGGCGTTCAAAACGGAAATCCCCGAGGCGTTTAATATCGCGCATGGCAATTTCGATGGCGTTGACGCCCACGTTGCGCGCGGCGTGGCCCGAGCGCCCATGCGCCGTGCAGTCCAGCACCAGCAGGCCCTTTTCTCCCACCGCCGCTTCCATTTCCGTCGGCTCGCCGATGATCGCCGCATCGATCGGCGGGATGTGTTGCAGCAGCAGACTGATGCCGCCCTCGCCGGCGCTCTCTTCCTCCGCGCCCGCGCCGTACACCAGGTTAAACGGCAGGTCCGCGCGTTCAAAAAAGCGCAGAAAAGTCAGTGCCAGACACACGAGCGACGCGCCCGCGTCATTGCTGCCCAGGCCGTACAGTTTCCCGTCGTCGACCTGCGGTTGAAACGGATCGCGCGTCCAGTCGCGGTTGGGGCGCACCGTGTCGTGATGCGAGTGCATCAGGATCGTCGGTTTGCCCGGCCTGAAGTGTTTGTTGAGCGCCCAGATGTTGTTGCCGATGCGCTCCGTCGCCGCACCGCGCCGCTGCAGAAATTCGTTTAACAGATCGGCTGTTTTATCTTCTTCGCGACTGAACGACTGAATCGCAATCAATTGCGAAAGCAGAGAAACAGCCGTGCCGAGTTCTGCGTCAAAGACGTCGCCCGTAGTGTGTGTCATACCGCATGGTTCCGGGATTAAACAATTGTCGTTCCAACGCGCTCGCCGTTGAGTGCGTCGTGCAGCGCTTCGTAAGCGCAAATATTGACCGAGTTTACACCGGCCGCATGTGCCGCAAAGGCGTTGTCCAGTTTGGGCAGCATCCCGCGATGGATGCGTCCTTCCTGTTTAAGTCGGGCATACTCCGCCGCATCCAGCTCGCCGATCAGACTGCCGACGTCGCCAAGGTCGTGCAGCACGCCGGGCAGCTCAAAACAGTAACTTAAACAGCAGGGCCGTTGCGGCGCCAACGCCGCCGCAATCTCGGCCGCAATCGTGTCGGCATTGGTGTTCAACAACTGGCCCGCGCCGTCATGCGTCAATGCGCAGATTACCGGCGTGACGCCGCGGCGCAGCAGTATCTCCAGCGCACCGGCGTTGACGCGTTCAACGTCGCCGACAAAACCGAAGTCGATCGGCTGCGGCGGGCGTCGGCGCGCGCGCAGGATGTCCATGTCCGCACCGCTGAGCCCCAGGGCGTCGAGTCCCAGCGCCTGCAGTTCCGCCACGAGTTGTTTGTTGATCAGACCGGCGTAGACCATCACGACTACTTCCAGCGTGTCGGCGTCGGTCACGCGGCGGCCGTCGTGTTTCACTGTTTCCAGCCCGAGGCGGGCGCTCAGCTCGCCGGCGCGTGCGCCGCCGCCGTGCACCAGAATGATGTTGTGCGCGGACGCCTGCATCTGCCGCAGCGCCGCCTCGCGTTTAACCGGATCGTCCAGAATACCGCTGCCGAACTTGACAATGTGCACCGGCGTGGTCATCGCCCTTCTCCCAGAATCGACTGCAAAACGGCCTGCGCGGCGAACACGCGGTTGCCGGCCTGTTCAATGACAATCGACTGCGGTCCGTCCAGCACGTCGTCGCCTATAACGACATTGCGGCGCACCGGCAGACAGTGCATCACTTTGGCCTTGTTGCTGTTGCGCAGTTTGTCGGCCGTCACCTGCCAGCTGTCCAGGCCGCCGCCGACCGCGCCGTAGTCGGACCAGGACGACCAGTTTTTAACGTAGACAAAATCAGCGCCTTCCAATGCGACGTCCTGATTGTGTTCAATACGCGCCCCTTCCGTAAACTCGGGCGCCAGTTCAAAACCTTTGGGATGTGTAATCACCAGATCGTGTTTAAACAGGCGCGCCCATTCGGCAAAAGAATTCGGCACCGCCTGCGGCAGCGCGCGCGGATGCGGCGCCCAGGTCATCACAACTTTGGGGCGTGCGACGGCGGCATGTTCCGCTATCGTCAGCATGTCGGCCAGCGACTGCAGCGGGTGGCGCACGGCGCTCTCCAGGCTGATCAGCGGGCGACCGCAGTATTGACGAAAGGCATTTAACATCTGCTCGGCGTAGTCCTGACTGCGATCTTTCAGTCCCGCAAAAGCGCGCAGGCCGATAATGTCGCAATACGCGCCCATCACTGCGGCGGCTTCGCGCACGTGCTCGGCCGCGCCGGCGTTCATCACCGCGCCGTCTTCAAACTCCAGCTTCCAGCCGTCTTCGTTGACGTTCAGCACGATTACTTCCATGCCGAGGTTGCGCGCGGCCAGCTGCGTGCTCATGCGCGTGCGCAGGCTGGGGTTCATGAAAATCAGGCCGAGCGTCTTGCCGCGGCCGATCCACCGGCGCGCACGCGGATCCGTTTTGATCTCGCGCGCCAGATTTAACAATACTTCGGCTTGTTCAACATCGGCGGCCGATAAGAACTGTTTCACGATTGCACTCCTTCGGCGGCAGCCGTTAAACCGCATGTCTGCGGCAGGTTAAACATGAGGTTGGCGTTCTGCACCGCTTGTCCGGCCGCGCCTTTTACCAGGTTGTCGATCACGGACACCACGTGCACGGTGCCCTTGTTTACCTGCACGTGAACCAGACAGTTGTTGGTGTGGATCACCTGCGCCAGATCGGGCTGTTCATCCACGACGTGCACAAAGGGATGAATCTCATAACAGGTTTTAAACCACTTGCGCAGGGATTCTGTGTCCGCAAAGTCCATGCGCGTCGTAACGGACGCCAGGATTCCACGCGTGAACGGCCCGCGCAGCGGCACAAAGTCGAGCTCCGCTTTGCCGCCGCCGGCGCGCTCCAGCGTCGTAGTTATCTCCGGCAGGTGCGGATGTGTAAACACGTTGTAGGCCTGCACATTTTCGTTGCGCCAGGGATAGTGCGTCGTCGGTCGCGGCGCATAACCCGCGCCGCTCGCGCCGGTGATGGCCGTCACGTTAAGCCGCGCAAGCGGCCTGCCGCTCCACGCCAGCGGAAGAGCGGCAAGCAATATGCAGGTGGCAAAACAGCCGGGGTTGGCAACGTTGCCGTCACTGTATTTTGCCTTGGCTTCAGCAGCTGTGTGGATTAGCTCGGGCAGGCCGTACAGAAAGCCGGCGCTTTCGTCCGAACCGGCGCGGAAGTCGCGGCTCAGGTCGACGATGCGCGTGCCGGCCGGCAGATTCAACTCTTTTAAGGTGGCGGCGGAAGCGCCGTGGCCGCGGCACAGAAAGACCAGGTCGACGTCCGCATCGAGCGCGGCCGTGCATACCAGATCTGTCGCGCCGCGCAGACGCGGATGCACCTCGCCCAGCGGCTTGCCCGCGGCGCTGCCGCTGACGGCGGCGCACAATTCAACATGCGGATGGCGCATCAGGCGCAGCGCCAGTTCTCCCGCGGCGTAACCCGCCGCACCGATAATTGCCGTTTTAATCGTTTGCATGCCGCTCCGCGTTTGAGTTTAACAAATCCACGTGCACGTGGTTAAACACGGCGGCCGCGTTGGACGCCACCTTCGCAAAGCCGCGCACGTCCGTCCCGCTGAAGCGCGCGCCGCCCTCGCCGTACGCGCCGAACTCGGCGCGCATCAGGTCGTGCGGAGACTCGACGCCCAGCAGCTCAAAGCGGTGCGGCGCACAGTGCACAAAAACTTTGCCGTCGACGAACTTCTGGCTGTCCGTCAGAAATGCTTCAATATTGCGCATGGCCTGCTCGCCGAAATGACCTTCGTGCAGCAGCGCCGCGTACTCCGCCGCCAGCCGCTCCTTGATCGTCGCCTGACGCGCCGTCAGCACGTGTTTTTCCAGCAGGTGGTGCGCCTTCAGAATAATCAGCGGCGCGGCCGCCTCAAAACCGACGCGCCCCTTCAGCCCCACTATGCTGTCGCCCACGTGAATGTCGCGGCCGATACCAAAAGGCTGCGTGCGCTCCTGCAGCGCACTGATCAGTTCGGCCGGCGTGTTAAACGTCGCACCGTCGATGGCGAAGGGTTCGCCCTGTTTGAACTCGAGTGTTAATGTCTCCGGCACAGTTTTGCTGACCGGCGTCGGCCAGGCCGCTTCGGGCAGCGGCTGGTCGGAAGTCAGCGTTTCGTGGCCGCCGACGCTTGTACCCCACAGTCCTTTGTTAATCGAGTAGGGCGCGCGCGTCCAGTCGCTCGTGTCGCCGGCGGCGCGCAGGGCGGCCACGGCGTCTTCGCGGCGCACGCCCGCATCGCGGATGGGCGTGATAATCGGAATGTCTGGACAGATGCTGTTAAACGCCATGTCAAAGCGCACCTGATCGTTCCCCGCGCCGGTGGAACCGTGCGCCACGTAGTCCGCGCCGGCGGACAGCGCAAAACGCGCTATCGCCTCCACCTGGATGGCGCGCTCGGCGCTGACGGACAGCGGGTATACATTGCCGCGCAGGGCGTTGCCGAAAATCAGGTAGCGCAGACAGCTCGCGTAGTATACGTCCGCGCACAGCAGCGTCGTGTGCCGCTCCGCTCCCAGCGCGCTCGCTCGCTCCTCCAGGGCCTCCAGTTCCGCTGCGTCAAAACCGCCGGTATCGACCGTGACCGTGTGCACGCGGTAGTCCTGTTTAAGTTGCAGCACGCAGTAACTCGTGTCGAGCCCGCCGCTGTACGCCAGTACGAGCAGCGGTTTTTCACCCGCCGTCTGTTTACTGTTGTGATTGTTTTCTGCGCTCATAGTTGTTTAACTCGTTTCTGCGTTTTCCGGATGTTGCTCGTTTTGTTTAAGCTCTTCAGCGGCCTTGTCCGCGGCGGGCGGCGTGGGCCGGTACAGCATCGCCGTGCAGAGGCACATACTGCGTTTGGTGCGCTGCAGCACGTCGACATTGGGACAGGTGTTGCAGCCGCGCCAGAATTCTTCGTCTTCCGTCAGCTCCGAATAGTGCACCGGCAGATACCCCAGTTCCGAGTTGATCTTCATGACGGCGGCGCTGGTGGTAATGCCGAAAATGCGCGCATTCGGGAACATGCGGCGCGAATGCTCGAACGCAAATTGTTTAATGCGCCGCGCCAGCCCGCTCTTGCGAAACTCCTCGCCCACGATTAAACCGGAGTTGGCCACGTAGCGCTTTTCACTCCAGGTTTCGATGTAGCAGAATCCCGCCAGAACGGCCGCTTCGTCGCTCTGCCGCGCCAGTGCAATAATCGCCTTGGATTCGCCCATTTTTGTTTTGATGTAGTCCGGCGAGCGGCGTGCAATACCGGTACCGCGCTTCTGCGCCGCGTCGGCAATCAGGTCGCAGATTGCCTCGGCAAAATGTGTATGCGATTCGTCGGCCGCCTGAACCGTAATGGTCCAGTCGTGCAGCAAGGGCTGATTCACGTTGAATCCGATTGATTGGAATAAATGGAATGGCAGGCAACGGTGCGTTCAGTTTCACCGGCCCGGACAGTTAACACAACAAATGGAAGTCAGTGGTAATCAGGTCCTGAGGTGAAATCGCCTGAGGCAGGCGCGCCTGCTGCTTCGTCGCCTGAAGGGAGCGGCGACGCCGCGGACTTTGAGGTCGGTATGTACAAGTGCCGATTGCATTATGCGAATGTTTCCCGGCTGTGGGCCGAAAAACGAGTGCGAATATACCTGCTTGCGGCGCGGAATCAAAATTAATTTTCGATCGCACCTGCCCTGCGAGCCTGTGCACCGCTCTGTGACGGGCCATTTCTCTCGCGCTGACAAACAAAAATGGCTTTGCAGGGAAGATGTTACGGAGTCGCCTCTTCGTTCGCCTTGCCGGACTCCGCCGGCGGCTCTTCCTGAGTTTTCTCCTGTTTGTCTTCGCTCACAGCCCACCAGGAATTCTGCGGCGAGGTAACAGCCATGCGGCATTGCTCGCTCTCGGTGTTAACAATCCCGGGCCGCCGAATGCCGTCCAGGATCATCACGTCGTAGAGTTCGCGCACCTCCCCTTCGTATTTGAGCCAGCCCGCCACCTGGCCCGAGGGCTCGTGGATGATGGCGACGCCGCAGTTGAGTTCGCGTTTTGCTATCGGCAGATCGTCAAAACCGGAAGAAGATTCGCGCAGGGTCGACATGCCGATGAAGAGGTAGTCGCCGCGTTTGTCCAGGCCGCGCAGGAAACCGTCCAGCTCGGCGATAATCTCCATGTCGCCCGTTTTCGTGTTGCAGCGCACCACCTGGCCCGTAGCCGAAAACAGCATGTAGAGTGTGTCGCCGACGAGCAAAGGCGAATGCGGCATCGGCAGGTGTTCGGCCACGACGGTGTTGTTGGGCACGTCGATCAGCACGCCGCCGGCCGCCTTGTCCTTGCGCCACGCGCCGCCGGAATTGGTGCGCCCCAGCGCCGTGACAAAGCGCACGTTTTCATCTTTGTCGAGCGCCATTCCGTTCAAGTGACAGCGGTCGTCGGGCGTTAACGCGGTGATAAACGGCGGCGTCCAGACCGGCGCAAAACTGTAGGCCTCGCCGAGCAGAACCAGGCAGGAAAAACGCGTGTTAACGGCCAGCAGTCCCTTGCTGGTAAGTTCCACGTCGTGCACGTCCAGATCGCCGGTGTAATACGTGGCGCGCGGCGTGAACAGTGCGTCGTAGGCGCGCGGCTTGCGCGGATAGGTCTGCGCCAGCTGCGGTGCGTTCACCAGAATATGCGTTTCGGTCTTGGTCGCCAGCGCCAGCATGTCGCCGCGGCGGGACATGCCCATGGCGCGCTGAAAGGTGCGCGGCAGCTGCACAAGTTTTTCGGACCCCGCCGCGCTGATCATCAGCACCTTGCCGGTCTGAAATGTCGTCACAGCCAGCGAACATTCGAGCGCGTCGAGGATCTGCGGAAAAGAAGGCGAATAAGTGTAAGCAAACGCATCGGGAACGAGGGCCATGTTCGACTCAGTGTAATGTTAAATCGGGACGATACAGTTAAACAGTATTTTCAGACTTTGAAGTGTTCGCGCGGCGCGCCGTCGCGCCAACGATTAAACATCTGCGTGCAGGCGCGTTCCATCGAAGCGACGAAGTGCGGCATGTTGTACAGGTTCGATTCGGCGCGCACATCGTGCAACTTGCTGCGCAGCCGTGAGTAGGCCTGCGAATCCGATGCATAGTGTATCGCTTTTTCGAGGTATTCCTCGTCGCTTGTGCACACCAGTTCGGGCAAGCCGGCGGAGCGTACGATCGATCCGGCCAGGCGCTGCGCAAAGCGGTCGCCCAGGCGCGCCAGCAGCGGAATGCTCATCAGCGCGCCCACGGCCGTGGCTCCGGCGCCGAAGGAGAAGGTATCGATAAACAGATCGGCCAGGGCAAAGCGCGCGTTGTGTTCGTCCAGCGGCATTTTGTCGGCAAACACCAGGCGCGCCGGGTCGATGCCGCGCGCCGCGGCTTCCCTGCGCAGGTTCGCGCTGATCTGTTTTTCGTTTGTCATGTCCTGCAGCCAGAGGACGCCGTTCGGCACGGCTTTGAGCAGGCGGCACCAGACGTCGAAGACCTGCGGGTCGATTTTGTAGGGCGCGTTCAGATTGCAGAAAACAAAGGCGTCGTCCGGCAGACCGAAGTCCGCGCGCTTCATCGGCTTGTCGCTCAAACGCATTGCTGAACAGCCGACGGCGTTCGGCAGCCAGATAAACTTCTCGCGGTAGCCCGCTTCCAGCTCGTGCGGCAGGCAGGTCTCGTCGCCGATGACGTAGTCGATCCAGTCAGCGCCCATCGTGTCCAGATAGCCCAGGTACTGCGCCTGCACCGGCGCGGCGCGCAGAGCGCCGATCTCCGGCCGCGCGTGTGTAGTATAACCGCCCAGGTCGATCAACACGTCAATGCGGTCGTCGTAAATACGCCGCGCCGACGCCTCGTGTGAATCCTGGTTAATATCCACAAATACATCAACGCCATTGATGACATTGTCGCGATAGAAATTGTTGTCTTCAGGTTTAACCAGCGAGTAGGCGTAAATCTCATACTTGTCGCGGTCGTGGTGGCGGTACATCTCGTGCAGGATTGTGTTGACGGCATGCGTGCGGAAATCCGGCGAGATATAACCGATGCGCAGTTTGCCTTCGCGCGGGCGGTCGTGATTAAACTGTAGCCGGTCGCGCAGGGCGATTGTGCGGCGTTCAATCAGATCGGCGTATTTGGCGCCGACGCCCAGGTGCACCTCGGGTTCAAAGTCAAAGTAGTTTAAGTGCAGTGGGCTGACGCTGGGCGTGTCGTCCGAATGTTCCTGCCCGACGTAATCCGTGGCAATGTGTTTAAACAGATCGGTGTCCGCGTCGCGATGCGTCCAGTCGCACAGCATGGCGCGGATAAACGTCAGACTGTACTGCGCATGCATGTGTTTCGGGTCGGCTTTCAGCGCGTTTTCATAGGCGTCGATGGCCTGCACCGCACGCGAGTAGAAACCGAAAATATCGCCGATGCGCGACCAGGCCGGCGCAAAACCGGGCCTGACTTTCAGGGCCTTGTGCGCCCAGTTCATCGCCGCTTCGTATTCGCCCAGTTCAAACAGAACGTTGGAGATGGCCACGTAGGGCTTGGGCAGATGCCGCGCCAGGTCGTGCGCTTTTTTGAAGAGGCGCAGCGCCGGTTTAATCTCGCCTTCGGCCTGGCAGACGAGGCCGAGCGAGAAAATCGGCTGTACGAAGTTCGGGTCGATTTTTATGGCGCGGCTATAGCAGCTGCGCGCTTCGGCGTATTCCTCGCGCTTGCGGAAGTAGTTGCCCAGTTTGTGCCAGGCAAAGGCAAAAACCGGCTGAATCTCCAGGGCGCGCTGCAGATGTTGCCGCGCCTCATCCGCGCGGTCCAGCTCGGTCAGCACGTTGGCCAGGTTGTAGTGTGCCTCGGCGGAATTCGGTTGCAGCCGCAACGCCCGGCGCAGCGCCTGTTCGGCTTCGCCGTAGCGCTCAAGTTTCTTGTAAACCGTTCCCAGATCGTTGCAGGAGGCCGCGTCGCCCGGTTGCAGGGCGATGGCGGCGCTCAGCGCTTGCTCGGCCATGTCCAGCTTGCCGAGTTTTATCGACAGCAGCGCCAGGTTGCGTTGCAATTCGGGATCGTTGGGACGCTCCTGTATGGCGCGCTGCAGTTGCAGCACCGAAGCGTTTTCAGCAGCAGATTCCATGCACATTCCAGCAGAGGTTGCGATTGAATTGCGCCAATTTACAAAAAGGCGCAGACTATGCTTGCGGCAGGCGTCCTTTCAGTCCTTCGTTCCAGGCCATCAGATACTCGGGATTGAGGTCCTTGAGCGTTTCAGCCGCGTGCCGCAGCGCGCGGTGCATCGTCAGAAGCCAGTCGCAGTGGCGCTGCGCGGACGCGTCGTTGCCGACAGATTCGTATTGACGCCACAGCTGATAGCGCAGATCGGCGGCGTCGGGATACAATTCCACAAACTGCTCGGCAAAGTCGGGATCGACGCATTTTTTCAGGTAGCCGATCAGATTGCGCAGCAGCATCGCGCGGTAGAAGTCGCGTTCGTGTTCGCCTGCGGCGCGCAGCCGGCCCAGCAGCTCCTCCCAGCAGGCGCGCCGCCCGGCGGGATCGTTTAACAGAATCGCCTTCGATAAAACAAAACGCAGATCGCCGGGGAACTGCGCAATACACTGCTCCACCGTTTCCAGCGCCGCCGCCGGCGCTGTTTTCGAGAGCGTGCGCACCTGCAGCAGAAAGAGGTCCGGATCGTCGGGATACTGCTCCGCCTGCGACGCCGATTGTTCCAGCACCGCCCCGAACTGCCGGCCGGCGTACAGTTTGTTTAACCGCGCCATCGCCTGGCCGTGTGGGCCCTGCGGCTGCGAACGGCCTTTCACTTCGTGATAACCGGCGCCCACAGGCCAGTCAAACTCCGGCGACTGCTGCGGGAAGTGTCGTTCGTAGAGCTGCGCGCGTTGTGTGTTTAACGGCCCCACGCGCTCGCCTGCCACGTAGGCGTGGCAGCGGCTGCCGTCCGCACGACGTTTATGTGCGTCGCGCATGTACGCGCGCAGCAGGCCGTCCAGCTCCTGCGGGCTGCTGTAGGGAACAATGTCGGTTTTGTTAATAAACTCGCGGTAGGGCAGGCTGTCCGGTAAAATCGGCGTAACGGAACGCCCCGCCAGTTCCAGCGCTTTGACATCGCTGCGGCAGCGGTTGTAGTCCGTATCCAGCAAGGGCGCAAGGCCGATGTCGAGGTTGTCCAGAAAGCGATAGTACGCGTCCATATCGCCCCAGGGCGTAAAACTGACGCGCGCCGCAGGCAGCCCCAACTCGCCCGGCAGACTGGTATTGCCCATTAAACAAAACGTCGAATCCGGGAAGTCGTTCAACACCCCTTCAATAATGCGTTTAAGCGAGAGGATGTCCGCCACGTGCCCGATGGAGCCGGCCCAACCAAAACACAGGGCGCCGCTCTCCGAACCGCGATTGTGTTTAAATGCCGGCGGCGCGGCGGGCAGATAGTTCGGCACAATTGTGATGTTCTCCGCCTGGGGCCGCAGCAGCTCGGCCAGTCCGGGACCGGTCACGATCAGTCCGTCGGCGGCGTGCATGAGCCGTTCGTAGGCGCGCCACAACATCGGCGAACGCCAGGCAGACGCAGCGGGTGAAGCGGCCGGCGGCGCGTAGAAATTGTCGTTGTACTCCGCCAGGGTTTGCAGCCCGCGTTTGCGGCGCTCGCGCACCAGGCGCAGCATATCCGGGTCGCTCTGCTGATAGAGCACCAGCAGGTCGGCTTTCAGGCCCCATTCGTAGCGCTCGGCCGCCTCGGTATCGAGATTGATGATGCGCCAGTCTTCCCGCTGTTGCGCAAGGTGTTGCGCCGGCCAGCGCATGCGGTAGGCGCTGTCCCCTTCGTTATTCATCGTCACAATCTGCAGAACGGTACGCGGCTGCGGCATATCCCGTCTCCTCGGCTGTTGCGCTTTCAGGCTTGACGCGGACGGCCACTCCGCCGCGCAGGCACAAAGATACGGAGAGTGGCGGATTGTCCCCGGCGCGCATTTGCAGACAGACACTTCGGGCCACTCGAAGAAATCGCGCTTTGCGCTCTTTTAAATCCGCTTTTGTTTGTCATCGGGGTGGAAGCCCGCAGTCATTGAGCTGGTGTTCAACGCGCCGGTCACAAATGAAAAAGAGCTGTGTGCCCGGTGGCTCACAGCACTTACGTAGTTTTACGTATTTCTTGTGCGATTCGTCGTTTTCAGCGTTTTTGGCGCGACTGTTCGCTTGTTTGCCGCACACCTCGAACAAATCCATCACGCCTCCTGCGACCCGCGATCAGTTGCTCGCTTCCAGCGACTCCACCTGATCGTTCGGCGGCAATGTCGGCGCGACGCCGGACGCCACCATCAACTTTTCTGCACCATGGAACTCGGCGCGGTAATACACCTTGACAAAACGCGCCGCCAGCGCCGCCACATCCTTGAATTGCAGCAGAATAATCGAGTAGAGATTGCTGTTGCGCGCGCTCATGTCGCCCGCCCGGATGCTCTCGGCCAGCTTGCTAAGGCTGGCTTCAATCGATTCGATCAGCGCCGTCTTGCGCTGCATCACCAGGATGTATTTGAGGTCCTGCGCTTCGGATTCGCGCAGGATGGCGACGACCGCCGCCAGGTGCTGATCAATGCTCTCCAACAGATTTGCCAGCGTCGTCTGCTGCGACGCGTCCAGCGGCAGGTGCAGGTTGGCGACGTGCTCATGACAGTGTCGAACCAACAGCATCGAAGTGTCGGCAAGGTCGCGTTCCAGGTCGTGCACCAGAATGAAAAAACGGCTCGTGCTCGTCGATTCCTCGCGGATATTGCGCACCAGGCTGTGCAGACCCGCCTGACGCGATTCAACACTGCGTTTGATGCGCAACACGCCCTTCCTGGCTTCGGCCAGTTCCGCGCCGTTTTCGCGATTGAGACCCTCGATGGCCGAGCGCAGGATCGTGCGCAGCGACGTGAGCATCTGCGCCGCGCCGTCGATGCCGGCGCGCCGCACGGCGGCCGGCTCGCTGACCACGTTTTTCAGCAGCCTGGCCTGTTCGTCCTTTTCTTTCTCCTGCGTGCGGTGGAACACCATGCCGCGCGTCACAAGTACCAGAAGAAGAGCCAGAAGTAGAATCACGCCCCAGAATTCCAGGTAATAAATGACCGTGGCAAACAGGCCCGCCGCCGTAAAGGCGATCAGCGCCGTCATGAACCAGCCGGAAATGACGCTCAGAACACCCGCCACGCGGAAGATCGCGCTGTCGCGTCCCCAGGCGCGGTCCGCCAGCGAAGCGCCCATCGCAACCATGAACGAGACATAGGTCGTCGATAGCGGCAGTTTCATCGATGTGGCGATCGAAATCAGGATGCTGGCGACCGTCAGGTTGACGGACGCGCGCACCAGGTCAAAAGCGGTGTCGTCGCTCTCTTTGACGTCCGGCGCGCGGAAGTTCGTTTCAATTTTGGACATGGCGCCGTAGGGAATCACGCCGCGCAGCACGCGCCCCAGGCCGACGGAGCCGCGCACCAGAATGCGCGCCAGCGCGTTCGGCGCAAAACGCTCGGAGCCTTCTTCCTGACGCCCCAGATTCACTTCGGTTTCGGTGACGGTGCGCGCCTTGCGCGAGAACCAGAGCGTGCCGACCATGACAAGACCGGCGATCACCAGCAGGGAGGTCGGCGTGCGGACGGCGGCGGCAAGCGCCTCCATCGACATCTGATCGGGCGTCAGCCCGCTGCCGTTCCAGAGTTCAAAGGACTGCAACGCGGCAATCGGCACGCCGATGAAGTTCACGAGGTCGTTGCCGGCAAAAGCCATGGCCAGCGCAAAGGTGCCGAACAGCACGATGGGCCGCAGGATCTGGACCTTGAACACGCGGATCAGCACGGCGGCGACAATCGTCCAGAAGACAAAAGATAGGCCGAGCAGCATCATGGAGTTGTCCATGACCCAGCCGACCGTGCCGTCGCCCAGGAACGTCACGTTTTTCAGTCCCTTGATCACCAGGAAATAACTGAGTGCGGTCATCGCCGCACCGGCCCAGAAGATGCCGACGGATTTGAGGCGTTCGCTGTAGTTGAAACTGAGCAGCAATCGCGAGAAGTACTGCAGAATCAAACCGACGGTGAAAGCGATGCCGACGGAAAGCAGAATGCCGAGAATGATCTGGAGCGCCTTGCCCCAGTGAATAAAGTCGGCCAGAGTCTGCCCGGCAATATCGGAGTGCCCCAGCTTCAGAAGCGCAATCGCCACGGAAGCGCCGAGCAACTCAAAGACAATCGAGACGGTGGTCGAGGTCGGCAGGCCAAAGGTGTTAAACAGGTCCAGCAGTATCACGTCGGTGATCATCACGGCCAGGAATATGACCATGATCTCAGCGAACAGGAAGTTCTCCGGCACGATGATGCCCTTCCGGGCCACCTCCATCATGCCGCTGGAAAACATCGCGCCGACGACTATCCCCAGGCTGGCGACAATCATTATTATGTGCCGCGGCGCCACGCGCGAACCAATTGCCGAATTGAGGAAGTTGACCGCGTCATTGCTGACGCCCACCATCAGATCTGAGATGGCAAGTATGAACAGAACGACTACCAGAAAGACGTAATATTCGTACATCGGAGCCCGCAAAATTAAGTCCGGAATCTACCAGGGATGTGGCAAATTACGGCGCCTGATATTACGGAATTGTTGCCGCTTCGTTAAAAGTCGATGCCAAATTCAGCGTGCGCGGCGGCCCGCCGCGGTCGTTTGTCGACAGGGCGTTTTTTCGCATTTTGGCGCTTCCCTTTTTCACGTTTTTCTTCAGGAGATCCATGAACTCACTGACTCTTAATCTGATGGTCGGGGACGTCGACGCGGCGGTGGACTGGTACCGAAAGCACCTCGGCTTCGAGGCCGTGATGCAGGTGCCGGAAGAACGCCCGTTCGTCTGGGCGATGACGGGCAACAACGGCGCTGTGATCATGTTTCAGTCGCGCGAAAGTTTAAGCGGTGAACTGTCCAACTTTGCTGACATGCCGATCGGCGGCGCGCTGACGCTCTACCTCAAAATCGGCGATCCCGACGAAATCTATGAACGCATCAAGGACGACGTCGACATCGTCAAGCCGCCCTACACCGCGCCCTACGGCGCGCGCGAGTTCGTCCTGCGCGACCTCAACGGCCTGTATCTGACGCTCGCCGACTGAAGAAAGACGTCGGCCGCCGGCCGTACGCCGGGAAGTGCAAATTCAGTCAAACCTCCCCGGCCCGCCGCCGCGCGTGCTCAACGACCGGCGCGGCGCAGTCCAGCTTCGCTCCCGCCGACGAACAAAAAAGTCAGAAGAGCCTGAGGCGCAAGCAAAGCGCAGAGCCTCAAAGCGATCAGTAATCAGTCGGTCCCACAGCCGCAAACGAACAGCCGCAAACAGGTTTAAAACAAACAACGCACACGCCCCGGACGGGACATGTGCGTTGTGCAATTTTAAAGCGATCCGGTCAAGCCGGAAATATCAGGCCGCGGCCGGCGCGTAGGAAAGCTCGGCCAGGATGGAACGCCACTGCCTGCGCTGCTCCAGAAACTCGCTGCGCAACGCCTGAGCGCGGGCCTTGAGATTCTTCGTCAGACTCTTGTCCGTATCGGCGGCGCGACGTTTGCTCTGCAGCCACTGCTTGCGCGCCTCAATGTACTCCTCCAGCGCCTTGACGCAGGTCTGGTAGGCCTGATCCAGACGGTGGCGCAGCTCCTCCGACAATTTGACCGCGTGCGGCTCTTCCAGCAGACGCTGGTACTCGGTTTTGATGCGCGCCTGCTCGATCTGCAGGTCCGACACTTTTTTGAGGTTTTTGGCCATTCCGACCATGGAAAGGGACTTGATCAGCCATTTGGCCGGATCGTAGTGGTACCAGATGTGACCGTTGCGATAGTCGTACTGGAAACGGTGATGGTAGTTGTGATAACCCTCGCCGTAGGTAAACAGCGCCAGGAAACCGTTGTCGCGCGCCGTCGTCGTGCGGTCGTAGTTCTGACCGCCCCAGATGTGCGCCAGCGAGTTGATCGCAAAGGTAAAGTGATGATTCAGCACGAGACGCAGCAGTCCCGCCAGCAGGAAGGTGCCCCACACGTCGCCGTGCAGATAACCGATCAGGACCGGCAGACCGATGTTGAAGATCACCGTAATCCAGGTGTAGTACTTGTGCTGCCACGCCACGATCGGGTCGTGCAGCAGGTCGCGTACATTGGAAAAGTCTTCGCGGCCGGCGGCTTCGTTTTTGTAGATCCACCCCATATGGGAATACCAGAAACCGCGTTTGGCCGAGTAGGGATCGAGTTCGTTGTCGTCGACGTGCGTATGGTGTTTGCGGTGATCCGACGACCAATGCACGATGCTGTTCTGCAGCGCGCCCGCGCCGCCGATGGCGTAGAAGAGGCGCGGCAGCCAGTGCGACTGATAGGTTTTGTGCGACCAGAGGCGATGGTAACCGGCCGTAATCGACATACCGGTGAACATCATGAACACAAAAAACATCACCCACTCAAACATATCATAGCCGTGTGTGAAGCCATACCAGGGCACCACGGTAGCTGCGGCTATGGGCGTCAGGATCAAAAACAGCAATACGGGCCAGCGAATCGCCCCTTTGGGGTAGGGATTCTGCGGATACTTCTTTTCGAGTACATTCTCAGGCTGGTATTTGAACATAGGTACTAAATGGTCTTAGTGCGGAAAGGCTTACGACTGAACGCGAAATAGAGTACAGGCCGATCACTCGCATCTCGCGGGAAAGTACTTTGTGTCCCCGTGCGTCGCAAAGCCGCCAACCGATAGTTTCAAAATTCTGTACGCGGACCTTAGACGGGCGGCACTCCGGTAGAGTGCACGCCGCACATTTCAAACTCCGAATATAGGCATTCCTGAATTCATGAAGGATGACATTTGGCCGCTGCGAAGAAAAATCGCCGATTTCAGCTCTTTTTGGACGCTTTTTCCTACAGCCTCGCCACAGGCCTCCCGGCGCTCATTTAGCTGCGACGACAGCAAATACCTTTTTAAAGCCGCTTTTGTTCGTCGGCGCGCCAGAAGGACGGAGTCTCCGAGCGGCGCACATTTTTTGTGTCCTTCGGCGCGAATGTTTAACATGGAGCCGCGCGGTCAGGATCTTCACTCCCTGTTTCAGCACGAAACACAACGGAGCTAAACCATGGACAGAACGACTTTACTCGACATTCGCCGGCTGGCGGCCGCGGGCGCGTGGCGCAGAGCGCTCAGGCAGATCGACGCCATTCTGGCGCAGGACGCCGGCGACGCCCTGGCCTGGTGCGAACGCGGCACGCTGCTCCTGCTGCACGAACCGCAGCGCACCGGGGACGCCATGGCGGCCTTCGACACAAGCATCAAACTCGACGCCGGCAACCCGATGTCGCTCTACAACCGCGGCTGCCTGCACGCACATAATAATGACTTCAGCGCCGCCGCGCGCGACGTAGCCGCGGCGATCGCCCTGGACGGCGACTGTCTGGACATGGCGCGCGAAGACGAGTCGTTCAGCGTCGCGCGGACGATTCCGCAGTTTCAGGCTGTATTGTCCGCACAATAACGTGCATCGAACTTTGGCCGAACACTCAGCGGCGTACTCGCCGCAGGAAGCTCCCCGCTGATTTCTCGCTCACCGCAAAACGCACCATCCTGACTTCGCACTCACCGCACTACTCACGATCCTGACTTCGCACTCACCGCATTGCGCTCCGTTGCACCGGCCTCACATGTGCCGACTGCAATCGTTAAACGGCTGAAAACGCGCATAAAACGGCGTTTGGCGGCGCAAGTGTTAACTTCGCTAAAGCCGGAGCGACCCGGCGGTGAGTGTTTGGTGAGTGCCCCCCCGTAGCTTTGTATCAACGAAACAGACAACTCCCTTGTACATACTCTACGGGTTAACACAATGCAATTCAGCAACACCTTTACTTCGCTCCGCACCATGTTTGCGGTACTCATTCTCGGCGCCTTTGTACTGAGCGCCTGTACGGACAACGCCGTCGAACCCATTGCGGGCAGCGGCGAACTGACGACGAACGATCTGCCCGAAGGCGGCATCGAAAAGGACGGCGGCCACGATCATCTGGCGGCCGACACCTACGACGACTTTGAAGAACTTAAACAAGCCGAACCGGATGCCTACGCTATCAAAACGCGCTACCGTCGCTCCAAACTGATTGTCATGGCAATTCACGGCGGCGGCATCGAAGCCGGCACGAGCGAACTGGCGTCGGACATCGCGGGTAACGACCACGACTTCTACGCTTTTGAGGGAACCAAAGGTTGCTGCAACTCGACGCTGCACATTACGAGCACGAAATTTGACGAACCGACCGCTCTCGACATGGTCGACGCGGCCGACCGCTGCGTCTCGCTGCACGGCTTCGGCAGCCTGACGCCGAAGGTTTACGTCGGTGGACGCGACACGCAACTGAAAAACGCGATTTACAATTCGCTGATCGCCTGGGGATTCCCGGCCGACAAAAATCCGCCGTCGGATTACACCGGCACGAACATTAACAACATTTGCAACAAAACGAGCAACAATGCGGGCGTGCAGCTGGAAATTTCCAAAGGTCTGCGCCAGTCGATGTTCGACGACTTCGGCAGTGCGTCGGGACGCGCCAATTCGAAGAACCTCGAATTCCTCAAGTTCCTGATCGCCGTGCGCAGCGCGCTGTAAAGCAACCTGTTAAACAGACGATGTGCTCCTGAAAGCTTGTCGGCAGAGCGTTGCCGGCAAGCTTTTGTTTAATCTGCGTCGTTGGTCAACAACGGCAGCGGTTGAACAAAAGAGGCCGCCGGTACTTTGTATCGGCGGCTTTTTCTTTGATTGTCGGCGGGAGCGACGCCGCGAGCCTCCGCATGCGCCGACGAACCAAAGAGCGCAAATGGGACGGAGTTGCGTACATTGTGTCGTCGATAGCGAATAAAACGGAGATCCGGAGAACAACAATCTGGAACGGGTTCACATGGCACGAGTGTTGACGGTATTTGTTGTTTTACTGATAAACAGCGGCATCCTCGCCGCCGGCGTGCGCGAAGACGTACAAGACGCACTGGCGAACAATGCTTCGACGGACGAGGCAGCCCTGCTCTCTCTGATGCGGGCGACGCAGGACGCCGCCGCAGGCATCGAGTCGCTGCGCTTTGAATTCAGCTACGAACACAAATTCATGGGCCGCGAGGACACGAACCGCTACCACGGCACTTGTGTGCTGCGCCGCGCGCCGCAGGACAGCGCCTTTGAATACCACTTCCACATGGACTATCGCCACAACGGCAATCGCGTGGAATTTGTGTATGACGGCGGCGACACACTCTTTGCGATCTTCCACGACAAACAAAAAGCCTTCTACATGTCGCCCTTGCGCGGGAACATTGAGTACACGAACATGGAGGCAAACAGCTTTGCGCTCAAAAGTGAACTGCTGCAAGGCATGACGCGGGAAAACAACGCGTATGACTTAACGGGTTTTGCCCTCACCGAAGACAGTCAAAGCGGCGACGTTAACATCCTGCTGCAGAACGCCGGTTCCTTCGGCGGCGCTGAATCGCACACTTACAGTCGCTTCATTTACGATGCCGCGCGTCGACTGAAGTTTTTCGAAGAGTTCTACGATCTGGGTTCGATATCGCAGTACACCTTACTGCAAATTCACAGCATGGAGCTGAATCCGGCGGGCGAAATCGACGCCGACATCAGCGACTATTCGATACCCGACGACTACGAGATCATCGACTTCATCGATTTTCACAAACGCGAGCGCCCGGTGATTGAGCCGCTGACGGTGGGATCGCAGGCGCCGCCGCTACAGGCGAGATTGCTGAGCGGCGAAGACTTTAAACTCGCGCCGGAGCCGGGGACTGTTTATCTGCTGGACTTCTGGTACATCAACTGCGCGCCCTGTCAGCTTGCGGTGCCGACACTCAAGGACTTGCAGCAGGAATTCGGCGGACTCGGGCTGCGGATAGTCGGGGTTAACAGAACGGACAACACAGAAGACGGCCGCGAGCGCATGCGGCGCTATGTGGATAAACACGACATCACCTGGCCGCAGGTGCTGAGCGGCAGCGCGCTCGACTCCAGTTTCGGCGCGAGATCGTATCCGACTTTTTGTCTGATCGACGAAGAAGGCGCCGTGCGCTGGTTCTTCAACGGTTTTTCGGCGGAAGCCATGACGGAACTGCGCGCCGAAGTCAAGGCCCTGCTCAAGCCCGAAGATGAAGAGTGACCGGCAACTTTAAACGCGGCTACAAACAAAAAAAACGACGCGAGCGGAAGAATGATCTCCCGGCACGCGCCGTTGCACAGTCAGGTTCAAACGTTCCCATCGGGGAATTTTACGTGTGCGTTTTAAGCGGCCTCAGGGCATCCAGACGATCTGACGCTGGAACTGTTCGTCGCCGGCGTGCAGGATGAGCAGGTAGGTTCCCGCCGGCAGTTGAGCGCCGTTGGCCAGGCGTCCGCTCCAGTTGAGCGTCTGTTGGCCGCTGAAGGCATCGGCGTTAAACAACTCGGCGACGAGGTTGCCGCGGACATCGCGAATTTCCAGTTTAACATTCACCACCTGAGACACATTGAAGGACAATGTGCTGAACGAGTTGGCCGGATTCGGATACGGCGCTTCAAGCGAGGCGTGGGCCGAAAGCATGCCCGACTCAACGCCCGTCGTCGTGCCGGTAAACGGATCGCTGAATTTTGGATCGCTGACAAAGGCCTGATCCGTCAAAGTCAACATAAAGGCCACCAGACCGGCTTTTTGCTCGGCGCTGAAGTTAAAGCCGCCCGGAGGAAAACCGGGCACCGCACCGCCGGGACCGCGGCCGGTAATGCCGCTGCTGTAGTGTTCAACAACTTCTTCCAGCGTTTCCATGCGGCCGTCGTGCATATAGGGGCCGGTCAGCTCGATATTGCGCAGCGAGGGCGATTTGAACGAGTTGATATCGCCGGGATCGCCGGTGACGTCGAACTTGCCGTGGTCGTCGCCGTAATCGCCCAGGCCGTTGGTACGCGAGCCGGGACTGTGGATCACGGGGCCGGAGTGGCAGCGCGCGCAGTTCTGCATGAAGACCGTTTTGCCGAGATTTTCAGAGTTGGAATAATTCGGGAAAGGCGTCATCGGGTTGCGGGTCGTCGCCAGGCCTTCATCGTAGCGCGAGCGGTAGGAAATCATCGAACGCAGGAACTGCGCCAGCGCCTTTGAAATCCGATCGCTCGTGACTTCGGGCGATCCAAAAGCCGCTTCAAACAGGCCGGGATAATAAGACAGATCGGCGAGTTTCAGTTCGAGGGCTTCGAGCGTCATGCCCATTTCGGTGCCGTCCTGGATGGGCATCAGCACCTGTTCTTCGATAGTATTGGCGCGCTCATCCCAGAAAAAGCCGCTGTCGTCGTAAGCCAGGTTGGCCGTCGCCATCGAATTGCGCCCGGTAAGTCCGCCCTCAAACCCCACGCTGAACACGGTTCCGTCGACAAATGCCTTGTCCTGTGCGTGACAGGAGGCGCACGCCGTCGAGTTGTTGGCGGAGAGATTGACGTCGTAAAACAAAACGCGCCCGAGCGTCGCGCCCGCGTCGGTAACCGGATTGTCGGCCGGCGTATTGACCGGCGTGTTGTTGAAGTGCCCGGGCAGCACCTGATTGGCGTAGTTGTAGGGCGTTTCCGGCAATTCCGGACTCTGGCTAAAACTCTCTATAGGCACGGTGGATTGCAACACGAATGTAAACAAACCGGCCAGGAGTGCGACAGACATTTTTGGGTACGTCATGTTGTCCTCTTTCCAATAAAGCCGAGATTAAAAGATCGTCATGCGCTCAGAAATGCAGCGCCTTGAGCGATTGTTACGCTCCGCCGCATTTTTTTTTCGCAAAAAACGCGAACGCGGCGGACGACGCGGCCGCGGGCAAACGGTCCGGCGGCGGCAGACCTTGATACACGGGAAGGACGGCGCAAGGACGGAACGGGATGCGGCAACGGAACGATGCGCGGCGGGCCACAATGCGCCGCCACACGCGGCGGAAAACAGAAAGGGACGCCGACGAAGGTCGACGTCCCCTGGTGGACTTTTGACAGGATGACAAGAGTGAAACCCGGAGGCCTCGCGACGAACATGCGGCGCAACGGTTTGTCACTCACCGACAAACAGGAACTTCAAAAGAGCCTGAGACCGAAGCAAAGCGCAGGGCTCAAAGCGATCATGCCCGCGCCGGTGTTAAACAACAGCCGAATGCACCTCAGTTGCAAACGGAATACTCGGCAGGCGTGGCGCTGACGACGCAGCAGCCATAAACCTTCAGTTGCGCCAGAATACCGGGAGTTACTTTGGCCGAACCGACGCCATAAAATTTGCCGTACTTCTGGCGATCGGCATTGTTTTGCATAATGGCGGTAACGGCAGAAGCATCCAATCCCTGCTGATTGTACTCATCGTTAAACTCGTACTCGTCCTCCCAATCGTCGGCGTCGACGTAGGCGGCATTCGGAAAATAACAGGTTGGAATGGTTTTGCGCTGCGCGCCGGAGCGGCCGATGTTTAAGTAGTAGGTATCGTAGTCGTGAATGGTTCCGCTTTTGCGGCCGAATTCATAGACCTGGAAAGCCGGGTTGTTGTCAAAAATGGGACTGACGGCAGGCGCGATTTTTGTCAGGAGCTCACCGCCCTCGTAGTTAATCACGCGGTAGTCGTCCATGTGCGTATGCCCGGCAAAGGAGAACTGGACAACGTCGGGAAATTCTTCCAGCAAGCGAATAAAATAGTCCATGGCGTCCTGCTCCCAGAATCCGACGGCCGCGCCGGACTGACTGGTCGAATACGCGTTAAGTCCGGGCGGGATGTGCATGAGCAGCCAGACTTTCTGTTTTTCGCGTTGCGCCGCGGCAAGTTCATTGCGCAGCCACCGCAACTCACAGATCGAATTGGGGCGTTTATCACAAAGCTGCATGCCGCGGAAAGGCTCGCCGTCGGCGCATGTACTTGCCGGGTAACCGGGGTGCATAAAAACTGTGTTAAGTACAATCATGGTGTGGTGCGGCATGCCGGGGATCGAACGTTTGTAATAACCGCCGATGGCAAGGTCGTCGCGCACAACATCAACTTCGTGTTTGGGCAGATGCATGTAAGGCGTCCAGGTTTCGGCGAATTGTTTAAGAAACAGTCCGCCTGCCTGGATCATGTAGTCGCCGCAGAGCGCATCGTCATTGCCCAGGGTCGGGATGACGGGTACGCCTTTAAAGTACTTGTCAAATTGCAGCCCCATAAACGCAATGACTTTCTGCGTAAACGCCGCATAGCCGTCGTTGCTGCCGAAACAGGCGATATACTGCGAATACCACTCATGCGCCAGGAAGTCGCCGGGATAAATGATAAACATCGGATCTTCAACTTCCGAGCCGGCGTTTTCCAGGGCGGACTGCATTAACCAGAAGTTGGAATCGTAGCCATAGGAGCTGACCAATCCGTCTTTAAACTGGTTTTTATACATCGCCTCCCATTCGGTCACGTCGGCATTGGCCAGCGCGCGCGTAAAGGTGGAATCGCCAAAGGGGTTAAAGTGAATATCCGAAATCAGCAAAAATTCGGCGGTTTCGTCCTGCGCCTGTACGACGCCCAGACCAAGCGCAAAAAACAGGCAAAGTGTTAAACACCGAATGTTCCATCGATTCCAGGCCGGCATGGAGTACCCCGTTCAAATTGTATCGGATTCAGATTGTTAAGCCGGATGCAGCGCCGGCAACACATGGCAGAGCCGCATCCGCATTTGCACAAACCACAAAAATACACATTTCGCGCGAATGCCCCGAATTGCACCGGACGCGGTGCGGGCTTTAAACCAACAAGGCCTGCGCCCGACTGTGATTGCGGACGCAGGCGCTGCGTACAACAGCAGATAAAAACGAGGCGGACGTCAGGACACGGCGTGCAATCCGATGCGGTTGCCCTCTATGTCGCGAATCTGGGCGATCACGCCGTATTCGCCAATGCCCTTTTTCGGCACAATGATTTCACCGCCGTTGGCCACCGCGCGTTCGCAGCTTGCATCGATGTCCGAGACGTGAAAATAGAGTAGGCTTCCGACCATGGCGGGCTCGTATCCCCCGGTTTTAATCAATGCGCCGGTACATCCGGGACCGTTTTCAACTGAGGAAAAATGACCATCCGGGCGGGCCCCATCCGGTGGTTCTGCATTTCAATTTCGAACGTGGCCTGACAAAAGTTTTTGGTGCGTTCGATGTCAACAACAGCAATTTCAAACCAGTTAACAGAATTTGATCCGGCAGACACAGGGCAGGTTCCTGGTTGGCGCCAAAGTGTTTAATGCGTCGCATTTGCGGCAGTGTTCACTTCGGCGATGGTATAAACAAGCAGTTATATAAAAGCGGCATACAGGTGAATGTTCAAGGTACAACGGGACAATTCACATTTGCACGTGGCCCACCTATGAGGCGTCGCAGGCCGCCCTGCAGGCGGATCGCGAGCCGAACGAACAGCGCAGAAGGCGGCATTCACCACCACCACACTGAGTGCGAGGCGGGATAGCGATCAACGGAGATCGCCCGCCGTTGCTTAACGTCTGATTAACTGCGGCTCATTTAAACTGGCAACTGATTATCGCCACAAAACCGACCACACGCATGTTTAACTTTCACTTCGGGACTGGACCTGAGGCGCTTCGCCACCTCCCTGTGAGTTCGGCGGCTTGCTTTTCATTCTTGTTTACCACCGGGTGATCGGCTACGTGTTGACAAATTGCCGGACGCGGAGATTTGTACGCGGGGACTTGTTGTCAGCTCGAAGACTCGACGTTTTAAACGCGGGGACGTCGGGTTTGAGGTTCGGGGACTTGAAGCGGACGCGGAGCTGTTGATGCGATGACTTGAGACAGACGCGATGACTTGATGCCGGAAACGCGATGACGAACAGAAGAGTCATAAGAGCCTGAGATGGAGCGAAGCGACAGCTCAAAGCGATCGGGCAAAAAGTGCCGAGGGCGATGCCGTTGCGCACGGATACAAGCGCGAAATGGCCGTTTACTGCAAATCAGGATGTGATCGGGCCGGCGGAAAATTCGAAGGGATTTGAGGGCAGCCTGGAAGTAAAAACGTCGATACTGCGCTGGAATCGGCGATTTTGGCGTAAAAGTGCGGAGTTCAGCCCCTGCAAGGCGCAACACCCCCGCCGCCTGTCCATTTTTTCGCCCATTTTCAACACCCCGAGGCACGACCCATCAGCCTCGAATTTCGTGGATTTTTTTCGGAAAGGCACTTCCCTGCTTGCGGGATTTCCCCGGCGCGGCGCGGCCGAACCTCCGGATGGTTCGACTCCCGCAACATGCGCAGGCGACAACCGCCCCGCAAGCAGAAAAACGCGAACGGCACACTTTCAGCCCTGAACGCTGCGTAAAACGTGGGTGAACGCATTCCGCAGGCATGCTCCGGGACGTGTGCGCGGGACAGGGAAAGCGAAAAAAGGCCCGACCATCGCCGAAAGGCCGGGCCGTGTGACGATCCCCTAAGCAATAAAATTCTAACGCAGAACCAGTTTCTCGCTGACAATGCGCCCGTCCGGCGTCAAAGCCTTCACCAGGTAAACGCCGGGCGTGTATGTGCCGATGTCGAGCGGCAGAGCGATGTTCGGGCTGTTTAACAGCGGCGAACGATACAGCTCGCGCCCCATCAGGTCCGACAGAATAAGCTGCACGGCCCGTCCGTCAGGGTTGTTTAACTCGATCATCACTTCACCGTCGGTCGGGTTGGGCGTGAGCATCAGACGTCCGTCAAAGGTCTGGTCGATGTCGGCATGCGGCTGGTCCAGATCTGCGTCCGCCTGTCCCGGGCGCAGAAAAGTCTGCGCAAGACAGGTGTAGACGTTTTTGTCCGCCGTGCTGCCGTCGCCCAGCTGACCGTAAATGTTGTAGCCCGAACAGCAATCCGTGCCGCCGCCGCGATGAATAATACCGTGGAAAGTGCCGGCGCCAATATCGACGGCGTCGTTAACTCCCGTAGCCGTCACCGGAGTTAACTGCTGCGTGGTATTCATGCCGTCGCCCAACTGGCCAACCGAATTAAATCCCCAGCCGTGGACTTCGCCGTTGTCGCTCAGAGCGGTGCTGTGGTAACCGCCGGCCGTAATTTTGACCACGGGCGCCAGACCGGGCACCACGCCGGGCGTGTTGCGGTCCACAAGCGTGCCGTCGCCCAGCTGCCCCAGACCGTTGTATCCCCAGGTTAACACCTGGCCGGTACTTAACAGCGCCATGCTGTGATACTGGCCGGCCTCGACGGAAATCGCTTTTTCAACTTCGCCGATGGAACCTACGCGCACCGGCGTTGTGATGCTGGCGGTCGTTGTGCCGTTGCCGATCTGGCCGTAGAAATTGTATCCCCAGGCCCAGACCGTACCGTCGTTTTTCAGCGCCAGCGTGTGATACAGACCGACGGCTACGTCGACGACGTCGGTTATACCGGACACAAGAATGGGCACATCACTGTCTGTTGTCGTGCCGTTGCCGAGCTGACCGTAGAAGTTGTAACCCCAGGTGTGCACGCGGCCGTCGCTGGTGACCGCCGCACTGTGGCCGACGCCGGCGGAGACGTCGACGACATTGCTCAGCGCCGTCACCTGTACCGGTGAATTCTGCTGCAGCGTGTTGCCGATGCCCAGCTGGCCCTGGGAATTGTTGCCCCAGGTCCAGAGCTCGCCGTTTGTTTTAATCGCAAAGTTGTATTCATAGCCGGCGTCGATCGACTGCACGGAGCTTAAACCGGGCACAAGCGTCGGCGTCAACTTGTCGACGGTCGTGCCGTCGCCCAACTGACCGAACTTGTTGCGGCCCCAGGTGTAGACCGTACCGGCGGAAACGCGCAGGCCCATTGAATGCAGATAGCCGCCGTCGACGAAAAGATTGTCCGTCATCGACGCAAAGGCCTCCTGACAACTGTACTGCGTGGTGTTAAGCGTTGTGCCGTTGCCGATCTGCCCCGAGTAGTTGTAACCGGAGGCGCAGACCGAGCCGTCCTGTTTAACAAGCAGCGAATGCCAGCCGTGGCCGCCCAGGTCGGCAACGCCGCTGATGTTAATCGCCGCGACGGGTGTGTTGCGGTCGCTTGTTGTGCCGTCGCCAAGCTGACCGCTGTCGTTGCGCCCAAAGGCTTCCACCGTCGCGTTGTCCAGCAGCACGGTGCTGTGGAAACGCCCGGCGGAAATCGTTTGAATGTCGCTGAGCCCGGCAACGGCGACCGGCGCGGTGCGATCGGTGTTGCTGCCGTCGCCAAGCTGGCCGTAGAGGTTCCAGCCCCAGGTGCGAACCGTGCCGTCGGCCAGCAAAGCCATGCTGTGTTTATCGCCGCAGGCGATGCGACGCACGCTGGACAGATTCGGAATCTGCACGGGCACGTTGCTGCCGGAGAGCAGCGGAATGCCCAGCTGGCCGTTGGAATTTGCGCCCCAGGCCCAGACCGTGCCGTCGGCTTTCAAGGCCAGGGTATGCGACTCGCCGGCGGCGAGCATGACGACGTCGCTGATGTTAACCTGAACGGGCATGTCGCGCTGCGTCGTGGTTCCGTCGCCCAGCTGGCCGTCGCCGTTGCGGCCCCAGGCCCAGACCGTACCGTCGCTTTCGAGCGCAAAAGCGTGGAAACGCCCGGCGGCGATCGTTGTGATGTCGGACAGCGCGCTTATTTCCTCAAGCTCATTGCGGTCCCAGACGGTGCCGGTGCCGAGCTGGCCGTAGTAGCCATAACCACAGGACCAGACGGTGCCGTCGTTCAACAGAACATATGATGTGTACGCGCCGCCCGCAAGCTCCACCGCGCCGCTGACGTTTAACATGCGAACGGGCCGCGAACGCGCGCCGTAGGCCGCATTGCCAAGCTGACCGTAAAAATTGTGTCCCCAGGCCCAGACCGACCCGTCGGACGGCAGAATTGCCATGCTGTGATAATTGCCCGCCTCGACGATCGGGTTGTCGTTGCTGATGTCAAAATAGCGCGAGAGCGAGTCGTTCCAGGGATTGGTATCCTGATCGTCCAGCACGGTTGTGAAGATTGAAAACTCGTTGTAGTTCGCGCCGCTCGCAATCGGGAAACCCGTCGCTTTGGGGAATACCACTGTTTTACTTTCACCCGGCGCGAGGTCCGACAATGTTAAGGTGCGCTCGTAGACGTCGTGGTTGAGCACGCGGTGACGAATTCGCACACGCAGCGGCACGTCGCTTAACATCTGCGTGCCGTTGTTGCGCACGCTCACCGTCGGACGGAAAGGCGAATGCAGCGCCGTGTTCGGCGCGGGGATCGTGTATTCGACGGGCTGCGCGTCGTACTTGCCGTTGATGCTGAAAGTACTCGCGCTCTGATCGACCACGGCGGAGTTCTCCCAGTTCATTACGCGCACGCGCGCCTCATCGGTCGTATACGTCGGTACAACCCAGGCGTATGTGCCCGTTCCGGCGTCGGTTTTGGATATGACGTCGTACCAGGTTTCACCGTCATCCGGCGTCCACTCGATGCGCACAAAACTGATACTGCCGCTGACGGCCCAGGTGATGTTGATCGTTGTGTCGGCGCAGAGTGTGTCGCCGCCATTGGGGTAGTTAAGCGTCACCGCGCCGGCAAGCGTCGGGATAATTCTGAACGGACGCGAGTAAATGTTGTTAAGGTCGTTTTCATCGCCGGCCAGCTCTATTGTGGCCACGCCGTCATACGTGCCGGGCGTTGCGAGGGACAGAGCGGAAAACACGACGTCCGTTTCGGCGCCGGCATTCAAGGTGTTTATGAGCTGCGTGCTGGTGGCGACAACCGTATTGGTCGTGCTCTCGCGGATGTCGTAGCGCACGGTAATATTGCTCTGGTTGTTGCTGCCGGCATTGCGGAAACGGGCCGTGGGAGTCACCGACGCAAGGCTGCCGTAAATGCCGCCGTTGGCCGGAAAACTCATGGCCCTTACTTCCAGATCGTCGGCATAGGCGTCTGCCACGGGATGTACGCAGGCGCGGCCTTCGGTGTAATTGCGCATATAGGTTGAAACGCGCGGGTGGAAGTGATTGCGGCGCGGGTTACAGTAACTCATCACCGTACCAAGGCGCATGTTGGGGGCTGTTAAACAGGACGTGCCGCCGCCGCCCAGCGAACAGGAGTCGACCGGCGGATTCCAGAAACAGTTCTGCGTGTGGTTGGCCGCAAAGTTGTGGCCCGTTTCGTGCGACACCAGATAAATGTCGTAGAGATAACCCGTCGGCGGATAGGTCGACAGATAGTTAACGCCGCTGACGGCGTACTGCACCGTATTGCAGAGGCCGCCGATGTACGCGCGGCCGCCGCCGAAAGCGCCGCTGAACAAATGCACCAGGGCGCGTTCCACGTACCCCATGTTGGCGTTCCAGTAACTGCGCACCTCGCTCAGACCGGCGGACGTATTTGTACCGGGGAATGGATCCTCGGTCGTCCAGACGCGAATGTAGGGAACGGTTAACAGGACGTTCAGATCGCGGTCGTACACGGCCGAACAGGCGCCCATCACGGACAGCGAGTAGTTAACCGTGCGCGAAATATTCTGCTGATGATCGTTGTAGTATTCGTTGTCGCATTCGATGGCGACGGGGACGTCGAGCGGCGTTTCGTCGATCTGGATTTTGTCCGAGCCGCGTTTGTGCGTCGCTCCGCCGTATTCGGTTAACAACTGTTCAAACCGACCTTCGTTCATTGGCTCGTCGTTGGTCGTGCAGAAATGGTCGTCGTGGTCGTGATCGTCAAGATCGAGGTATTTTTCCGAACAGACCGCCATCACCGATTGATGACCGGGCGTGTGGTCCAGCGGCCCGATCACGTAGCGCTCGTGGATGCCTTTGGCTTCGTCGTTAAACTCGACGTATCCCAGGGTGTATTCGGGGAACACGGACAGGTACACAAAAGAACCCGGATGCCCCTCCACCGCGCCGGCCATAAAAAGGGCGCGGTCGTGTTTAATCGGCACATCGCCGTCGGCGGTTCCGGCCACCACGCGGGCGTCGGCGCTCAGAAGGTTAAACGTCCGCAGCTGAAGATTTACGGCATAACCGGGCGACAGCTCAAACTTTTCGAGGTAGACATCGACATTCCGCCGCGAGTCGAACTCGTCATACTCGGCGGCGCTCATGGTAAAAAAAGCCGCGTAGAGTGGCACGGCCGCGGTTGCGGCAGCCGGACGTTCCAGCTGCCGGAACAGGCCCTCGCCGTACTGCGTGGCGCTCCCCGCATGTGAAATCGGGGAATGCGAGTGGATCGCCTTTGATTTGGCGGCATCGTCGGCATGCGGCCGATACTGCGCCAGAAGGGCGTGTGAATTTAACAGAACGGCACAAACAATCAGGAGGTGGGTTAAACGGGACATAACTCTCCCTGGGGACTCGCCTGGTGCGGTCCGAATGGTGAAATCGCCTGTTGAAAGGCGACGTACAAATTGTGTTGATTGACGGCAGCGATCCGTTTTAACCGGTCGGAGAATTGCAGCCCGAGGATTAACGCGGACAGTGATGTATACCGGACAAACGGAAACAAGATAGAATTGCAACGGCGCGGCGTTGAGTTCAACGGCGCTGTTTCTTGAAATCATTGGTCGTGAACAGATTGTCCCGACGCGGCGATTTCGGGGCCGGAAAGAATCTACAATCAAATTGTGCACAAAAACAAGAACTATCTTTTGGCACGGCAACAAATGATCGACTCTGTTGCCGAGCTTTCCCCACCAGCAGATTAACCGACGCGTCACTATCTCGCCGGGACGGGATTGCCGCTTGTTTAAATAATTCATGGTGCGCGCTCCCGGCATGACCTCGACAGCCGACTTTTGTTTGTCCCGCAGTTCCAGGCTGGATGGCCGCGAACCGGCTGAACGGCGTGCAGCCGGAGCCTGCAGGACTAACAGGAAGGGATTGAAAAAGCAAGCGGGAACCGCGAAGCTGGTCAGGGCATTCGGCTGTAATGCAAAAAAGCGCGGTCGGAAGATTAGTTTGATTGATCGGGTTTTATCAAATTTGCACGACGGGTTGGTTCGAATGCCGCAAAGCGTCCGACCGTACCACCAAACAGTCCCTACAATTCTTTTCCGGAGCTTGTCAGAATGGCTATAAGCGAAGCCCTGCTGCCTGAGTACGACATGGAAATGGCGAGCACGCGCAAGATTCTCGAGCGCATTGACGATGCAAAATTCAGCTGGAAACCGCACGAAAAATCCTACTCGATGGGCGACCTTGCGACGCACGTCGCCACGCTGCCCTTGTGGGGCGTCATGACGGTGCATGGCGACCACTACGACGTTACGGACCCGAATAATCCGCCGCCGGCCAAAGCTGCGAACAAAGCTGAAGTGCTGGCGATGTTTGACAAAAGTGCGGCGGATGCGCGCGAGGCGATCGCCGGCGCCGACGACGCGGTCATGATGCAACCGTGGAGCCTGAAAGCGGACGGCGCGGTAAAATTCACGATGCCAAAAGCGGCCGTGCTGCGCTCGTTTGTGATGAATCACATGATTCACCACCGCGCGCAACTGGGAATGTACCTGCGCATGAACGACATCGCGCTGCCCCAGATATACGGCCCGACCGCCGACGAAAGTTCAATGTAGTGCTCATACAAGCGGATGAAGCCGTACGCACATGCACATTAAACGTTTTTAAACAACAAAACCCCGCCGGAACACCTGCGGGGTTTTGTTTTATCTGCCAATTCCGTTCGGAGTGTTCCGATGGAATTATTGCGAGGCTTTCATCGTCGCCGTGCTGCCGGCCGTGAACGTGATGCGGCTGTCCGTAGCGTCGTTCGTCGTAAACGTAACGTCTTTGGCCAGTTCGTATTCAACGGCGTCTTCCGACGGCCATGAGCGGATATTGTCAACCGACTTCAGAACCAGCGGATCTTTGGTCGTGTATTTTTTACCGTTCATTTCAAGGCGAACGAACGATTTCACAACGGCGGAAGCCGGGTAGAAAGGCACACCGTCGGCGCTGTTGCTTCTCAGCGTGATGGTGCTTTCCTGATCTTCGTCATTGGTGGCCGTACCCTTGTTTTTCTTCTCGCGGTCTTCCACATTCAGTTCTTTGCACTTGATCGTGACGACTTTCTCGGTGTCCGAGACGTCTTTCGGATCGCTGCCGTCCATGAAGTTAACACCGCCCATGGTCACGGTAACGCCGTCGATAACAACTTCGCACAGCGTCGAGCCTTCGCAGTCGTAGTCGCAAAGGTTCTGGGCATTAACATTGGCCGTAAAGGCAAAAACGAGGGCAGCAGCGGAAAGACCGCTTAAAACATTGCGTAACATAGTAAGATTCCTGTGTAATTGAAGTGGATTAAAAAACCAAATGGTACACTAAATGTATGCTGTGCAAGGATGTGCGCATCATCCCCGCCGCACGCGTGGGCTGAAAAATTTTCTGTTGTAGTTTCAGGCCGTGTGTGGAATTGTCACTCCAGACTGCGTCTCCGTATTAATACAGCGACTCAAAACACGGTGTTGTTAATTCCCGGCTCCGGGCAGAGGACGGGATGACTTCTCGCTTCCGGGCGTTCGAATCTCGTTAACAGGCCGGCGGCAGTATTCCTGTTGTTCAGAACGCGTCGGAATGAAGCATGCGTTAAGTGGCTAAAGAACGGGGCAGTTTCACAAACGCGCCGCAATATAGCGCACAGGCATGCACGGTGCAAGACTTTGTTTAAATTCTTTGCACAATTTTTCAATCTGAAGTACTTGCCGCTCGGCTGTTGACGCACACCGCGCTCGCGTGTGTGACGCACGGCGGCAGGCCGGCGGCACATTGACTGTTGTACTTCGGGCTGACGGCCGTTACAGAGCGCCTGGACGGCGCGAGTGATGCAACACACGCCGGACAGGCAGAACAAGCGCACCCCGGCGTGTATGCCCGCCGGGGTGCGCTTTTTTTCATGCCTTTTTAAACACAAAGCTGTGCTTTTGCAGGCAGAAGTTTTATTGACGGGCTTTCATCGTCGCCGTGCTGCCGGCCTGGAAGGTCACTTTGCTCGTGCCGTTCTCGTTGACGAGCGTGACATCTTCGACCAATTCGTATTCGACGGCTTCTTCCGACGGCCAGGAGCGAATTCTGTCGACCGACTTCAGGACCAGCGGCTCGCGGCTGAAGTATTTACGGCCATTGAGTTCGAGTTTGATGTGCGATTTAACAACGGCGGAAGCCGGGTAGAAAGGTACACCGGAGCTGCTGTTGCTCGTAATCGTGATATTGGACTCCTGGTTTTCGTCGTTCGTGGCCGTGCCTTTGTTCTGGTTGTTTTTGTCGCGCAGCTTCAACTCTTTGCACTTGATTTTAACTTCTTTTTCGTTCGGCGCGGTATCAACCGGGTCCGTGCCGTCCATGAAGTTAACGCCGCCCATGGTCACGGGTACACCGTCGATGATGACTTCACACAGAGTCGAGCCTTCACAATCGTAGTCGCACAGCGTTTGAGCGTTGACGCTGTAGGTAAATGCAAGCATCAGCGCCAGAGCGCCGAGGCCGGAAATAACGTTTCGCAACATAGTAGACTTCCTGTAGGTAGAGTTAACAAATCGAATAATGGCAATAAAAAAACCTGTGGATTCAAAGACGTGCGCATCGCCTCGGCATCCATTGGTGGGCTGGTAAATTGTCTGAAACGCCGAATATCGGTACTGTCCGGAGCGCTTTACTGGCTAAGGTACGCGCTTGACAAGTGTACAGGCCTGGTATTTCCGGGACAAGGTATTCGGCGGAAATTATTGTTTTCAATCTCGTTAATTCGACTCCCCTGCTCACTTCGTGGCAAGTACTGATCCCGCGTGGCAGCGTCGGGACAGCCGGCTGAACACACGTGGAATAAACACATGTATTACAGGAGAGACGTTGGCAGTTAACGCGGCGCAATATATAGCATCACCTCAACGTGTGCAAGTGCTTTCTGAGAATTCGCAGTAATTTTCATATTCAAAGTAATTCCGACGCGCGCCGTACAAAGCGGCCGGAATCTTCGATGGCGTACCACTCGCCGAACGCACCCCGACTGAATCCCGAGGCCGCACGGTGCTACAAAGCAGCCGCGGCGCAATTGGCGCGCCGCGGCTGCTCTTTATACACACAGATTCGCCGAACGGTCCATCCGGATTTCAGCGGTATTGCCCCCGGGGCAATACCCCGGAAACATCAATCGGATTTTTTCATCGTCACCGTACTGCCGGCCTGAATCGTCAGTTCGCTGGACTCGCCCTGGAACGTCACGTCTTCAGCTACTTCGTACTCAACAAAATCCTCACTCGGCCAGGACTGAACATCTCCCATCGAATTCAGCACGATCGGATCAGCGCTCGTATAGGCTTTTCCGTTCAATTCAATATCCACATAGGAGTATACCGTGGCCGATGCCGGGTAAAACGGCACACCGCCGGCTTGACGACTCTGCAGTGCCACGCGCGAGTCCGCGCCCGCGGTATTCGTGGCATTGCCCTGATATGTGTTGTTCGAATTGCTGAAGTTGAGGTCCTTACAAGCGATCGGTACTTCTTTGTTTTCGTTGTCGATATCCTCGATCGGGTCGCCTTCCATAAGGTTAACACCCGCCACGACAACAGGCATGCCGTCGACGATAAGTGTGCAGAGAGCGCTGCCCGAGCAATTAATGTCGCAAGGAGGAGGCGGAGGAGGAGGCGTACCTGCAGTAACAGTTGAGTTGTTGGCGCTGAACGCAAAGATACATGCGGCAAGGCCCAAAGCGGAAATAACAATGCGTAACATAGTTTACATTCCTGTAAATGTGGTTTATACAAAAGAATAAATATGAATGTATATCAGACGGGACGCGGCACAGAGCCCGTCACCGTCGTTGTGAGCAGACGGTTTCGGTCGGCATGCGGCGGCATGTCGGATCGTTTGTTTCAGGCATCAAACAAAGCAGCGGGAAGCCGGTAAAACAGCGGCTTCATATTGGGCATTGAGCAGTTCGGCAAACTCAATACAGTCAACAGTCAGGTCGGCATGCTTTTTTCCCGCCGCGGTTAAAGAGCGAGGCGGACTGAAGGCGCTTCCGGTTAAACACACTACAACGCAGAGGAAATGGCAGCGTCGGCCGAGAGAACGCTGTTTAGCGGGAATGCACGTGAGAGTAACGACAGTGGAGTTCGCTTTCGAGGGCCGGTAACGACAGTGGAACACCTTCTTTTAACGAACGGCGAAAATATAGCGCGACAATTTAGTCGAAGCAAATATATTATTTAAACACTGTTTTAAAGGCGGCAAACGCAGTACAAAATCAGAATGTCGCAGTGACCGGTCCACTTGCACCGCCGCTCAGGACTCTGCATCGCGGCCGCTGTCCGTCGGCCGGCCGGCAGGCGGATCAAAGTATGCAGAGCCGTGCAGCTTCTCGCAGTCCGCTTTGTCCGTCCAGTATATCAGCCTGGTTTTCCCCGGGCGCTTGAAGCCGCTGCGCACGTTGCGGTGAATTCTGGCGGCGACGGTGCGCGAGGCGAGGTTGTCGGGAGCGACGATGGAAATGACGCGCTCCTGCCGCAATTGTTCAAAGGCGTGGTTGCGGCAGGCTGCGGCCGCTTCGCTTGCATAGCCCCGGCGTCTGTGTTGAGCCGCGACGTGATATCCGATTTCGAGCCGACGGCCCTCGTCGATGTCTTGCCACACCAGGCCGCAGTCGCCGATCAGCTCATCGTTGGACTTCAGGCACAGAGCCCAGAGGCTGACGCCGTCGCGTTTGTACACGTCGCGCCAGCGGATGACCCAGCCGGCCACCATGCGCGGGTCCGTCATACGTGGATAAAACCGCCGGGCCAGCTCGTCGTTGAACACCGTTTGCATGGTGTCGACGTCGTCGTGCTCAAACGGCCGCATGTACAACCGCTCCGTCTCAGGTATGTGCATAGTTTTTCGCTGCATGCGGTTGTGTCGTCGCAGCGCCTTCGCGCGGTCGACCAATCCACAGTTAAAAGACGCAGGCAGTTAAACATGTCGGCGGTACGACGACCGCACAGCCACTGCGCCTGCTGTTAAACACCCCGCTCAGACCGCGGGCGGTCGCTTGCGAATGAGCACACGCGCCTTGTTGCCCATGTTAAACTTTTGTATAAGACCGGCGTCGCCGCCCTTGTTGGAATAGGTCTGCCAGCGCAGCAGGTCAAAACCGCACTCGCGCGCCATGCGGCTGAAAGGCCGCAGAGAATACTCGTTGCAATGCCCCGGCACGTAGTCGGCCGGCCAGGATTTGCGATGAATGCGCAGCCCTGCCAACAGGCGTTTAAACTTCAGGTCCAGCGCTTCAATATTGGGGAATTCCAGCAGGGCAATACCGCCGTCGACCAGCAGGTCGTTGATCGATCGCAGCGCGCTGCCGCCGTCGGACAGATGTTCAAGGACGTGCCGCAGAATGACGACATCAAAGCGCTCGCCGGAGGTGTGAAACTGCTGAAAATCGGCGACGTCGACCTCGATGTCCAATTCCCGTTTGATGTTCCGCGCCAGGAAAGGTGAAAGCTCCAGACCGCGCACGGTAAAGCCGGCTTCGCGCAGCAGATAGAGCAGGCGCCCGTTGCCGCAGCCGATGTCCAGCACGCGCGCGGGCGGTTCCACGTAGCGCCGCAGCCACTCGCAGCTGGCCGCCTGTGTGCGATTTGTTTTACTTGCTGAGTCAAATGGATCGGGCCAGACGTCGGCGTACTTTTCCTGGTTCAAACCGCCGCTCAGGTCATAGTTGACCAGGCCGCACTCGCCGCAGCGGTAGAAGCGGTACTGGCGCTCTGCGCCCTGCGTGTAGTACAATCGTAGGTGGTCGGCGGAACCGCACAACCGGCATGCAAACGGCATGGCTGCCCTCTCCCTCTGAATCCCCGACCCGCATCTGCCGCGGGCCCTGCGCGGGTCGCTGCAACACCCGCCGATAAATAGAGCGCCCGTAAAATGCTAAAAAGCGCGGCGTCCGGCAAGGCCGCCGTCGTCGATGTCGGGGCGGCATAGCTCCGCCTCCGGCCACTTTGTGTAGATTTGCACGTTCCGGATGCACCGGGACTGCGTTTGCACTGCTTCGACTTCGAATCACGACGCCGGAGGCCCGGTCCACGATGTCCGAATTGCTCGACCCCGTTCTCAACTTCTTTGCGCTTTACGCCGGCGACGCGGCGGCGCTGAGTACCGCCTTTGCCTGGTCGGCGGCGGTGATATTTTTCCGCCAGGCCGGCTACAGCGTCTCTCCCCTCAACCTCAACATCTTCAAGAGCTGCATCGCCTCGGTGCTGTTTGTCATCAGCCTGATGATTGCCGGCGGCCCGTGGATTCCCGACCTCTCGTGGAACGACTGGCTGCGCCTGGCGGTCAGCGCCGTCCTGGGTATCACGCTGGGAGACATGTTGTTCCTGATGTCGCTCAACCGCCTCGGCGCGGGCCTGCAGGCGATTGTGGACTGCCTCTACGCGCCATTCGTTATCGTCATGGCCTTTGTGTTTCTGGACGAGACGCTGCCGGCGACGGCGCTGTTCGGCGGCGCACTGGTGGTTTCGGCTGTGCTGACGGCGGCGCGCCTGAAGTCCATTGAATCACAGGCCGAACGGCGTACCACCGTTGTCGGAATAGCTTACGGCGTGGCGGCGCAGATCTGCGTCGCCGTCTCGATCATTCTGATTCGCGATCTGGTGCGCAGCGAGTCGATTCTGTGGATTACGAGTTTCCGCTTTGTGACCGGCTCCCTGCTGCTCTTTCCGATCTTTTTTGCGCGCTCGCACAGTCGCATACGCGATGTCTTCCGGCCCGGCCCGGCCTGGCGCCCGATGATTCTGGGCGCGGTGCTGGGCCCCTACCTGGCGACGATCTTCTGGCTGCTCGGTTTTCGGCACACCATGGCCGGACGCGCCGGCATCTACAACCAGCTGTCCACGATTATTATCATTGTCCTGGCGGCCATTTTTCTACACGAACCGCTTACGCGGCGCAAACTCGTGGCGGTGACGCTCGGAATTGCGGGCGGGATTGTCGTTGCGCTGAGCGCCTGAGGTCGATCGCCGCCGTTCTAACGCCCCGTCGGCATTTTGCGGACGAGCGTATACGTGGCGAAGAGATCGTTCCGCAGGTCCATCCCCTGTTTGTCCCAGCCGAGCACCGAACCGAGGGCGCGCGCAAAGCGCGAGTCGTCGACATCAAAGGCCACGACGCGGAAACCGGCGTGCTCAAACTGTTCGCGATCAAACGGCGAGCGGCCGTCGGCCCAGGGTTTGTAGGGTTTATCCGGCGGCGACTGGGCCGGATGCAGGTTGTAAATCAGGAAAATTCCATCATCCGCCAGCGCCTCGTTGACGCGCTGCAGAAAGACCGAATCCGTCACGCCCAGGTCGATCAGCTGCGCGGGATTCGCCTCGCGCTCCGGTTTCAGGTAACCGCGCTTGAGCGTGTTTTTGGACGTAAACAGCATGTTGTCCTTCCCCAGGCCGTCGACGATGGACTGATCGGCGGGAAACGAACCAAAGTAGAGTTCAACGCTGCCGCGTTCGCCTGGTTTGACGTGTGCGCCGCGCGCAAAACTGCCGCGGTCTTCGGCAAAACTGTAGAGCTCCCGCAGCAGCGGATCCACTTCGATGCCGCTTACCTGTGCGCCGCAGCGCGCCATCAATTTCAGCTGGCCGATGGATCCAAAGCCAAAGTCCACGACATGCGATTTTTCCAGGCCCTCAAATCCGGCAATGGCCGCCAGGTCGATCAGCCGTACGTAGGCCAGCGGCGAGCCGTAGCGCGTCTCAAAATAGAATGTGGCGTCCAGCTCCTTTAACTCGTAGCCGACGCGTGCGGCGCTGTCCAGGTCCTCGTAGTCGTACGTGTTCAGCGCCGATCTGTCCTCGGCCCGGTACCACAGGCGGCGCGGCTCCACAATCGGTTTAAGCGCCGTCGTGGCGTTCAGGAAGGCCCCGGCCGCCGGCGAGGACACCAGTTGCTGCAGAAACACGGACTCGCGCTCCATGCGCAGGTAGATCGTGCTGTCGCTCTGCGCCTGCATCGACGCCGCACACCCGATGACAAACAAAAAAATCAGGCCAATACCTGTGGGAAAATACAGCGCTGTCCGCATGAATCGTCATCTCCTCGGTTTTGCCGGCAGCCTGGCCGTGTTGTCGCCGGAATGTTCGCCGCGGCCGCGCGCAATATGCCAAAAAATGGGCAGACCTGTTAACAGGAGTTTAACGCGGGCCGATCGTGCAGAACGCGCCATGTGCAGGTGCATCGCAGCCCGGAACATCGCGGAAAGCCCTGCTGTTAATGCGGCCGGCGGCGGGCCGATCCAAAAATCCGCCCCGCCGTATTTTTGGGTGGCTGAAAAAGCGCGAAGTGTTATTTTGCAGCGTCAGACGCTTGACAAATCGCTATCGGAGACAATTATGAGCACAAACGAGCAGGCCCCCTGGACCATACTCGACATGAATTTTTTCAGCATTTATGTCGACGACATGCAGGCGGCGGTGAAGTTTTACAGCAAGGTTTTTGGCCCGCCGGGCTATCGCGAAGGCGAAATCCGCGGCTGGAAAATGGGCGCCACCTGGTTTACCATTCTGCCGGGTTCGCAGGCCAATGCGCCCGGACGAAATCCGCGCAACTGTGAAATTGCGCTGCAGGTGGGAACGCGCCGGGAAGTTGACAATCTCTACAAAGCGCTTGTCGATGCCGGTGCGGAAGCCGGATGGACGCCCGAAGACACCGAGATGTACGTGCCGATGCACTACGGCTACGTCAACGACCCCTTCGGCGTGCGTTTTGATGTTTACTGCATGATCGAAAATGGCGATCAATAGCGCCGCTTAAACAGATCCGCACCTTGCCAGGCCCTTTAAAACCATTTTCTGTTTAACCACCGCGTGAGCAGTCGGCATTCACCGTGCCGAACTCAAACAGCATCCGGCCGGGATGTTCGCGTCCGTCTGAATTTCACCAGTCAACAGATTGTGCGCGGCTGTGTTCCGGCATTTACATTTCCCGTGAGGCGACAACTGCGTCCGCATCCGCCCTTTCCTCTTCGGCGTGCAGACGACGGATTTTATAGTGCAGCCGGAACATGTCGACTTTGCCGATGCGCACCGCGTGATCCGTGCGCACAAAACCATCTTTAACGTAGAGATGAAATTCCTCTTTCAGCCAGGGAAGGTAGATCACGTCCCAGCCGTCGCGGCTGCGCACCAGGCGGTAGAACCCGACGTCGCCGAACTTGCTGCCGGCGGAGACCAGTTTAAATGATCCGTCGGGCATCGCCTCGGGCCGCAGGAACACCACAATACTGCCGCGCGGCACGGGAAAACTGACCTTGACGCAGGGCGAGCCGTAGCCGGGCGCGGGCGCAGCCGAATACAGGCCGGCGTAGAGCACACGACCGTCGACGGCGCGACGACGCAGCCAGCCCGTGTAGCGGTGTTTACCGCTGCCGCGCTCGACCATCGGCAGAACTTCACTCGTCATCCCGCGCGAAAGTTCCATGGCCGAAAGCGGAAAGTTAAACTGATCGATACTGTGACTTACGAAGTGCGTCAGGCACCACAGGCCGATACGCAGACCAAGGCGCGTCTCGCTCCAGGCGTCGAGTTCATGGCGCGCCGTTTGTTCGTAAAAATCGCGGATGGGTTGTGCAACGCTATCGGGGTTAAACTGCGGACCGCGCAGGTCGTCAAAACTGCGCAGCAGGCCGCAGGAGGCGTCGGGACGGATTTCGAGTTCTTCGTTGTCGGCCAGCCAATCGTAAAACTGCGGGCCGATCTGCTCGTCCGGGCCCATCGGGCATTCAAGCCAGGGAGCGTCTTTCAGGTGGACCCGGCGGCCCAGCCACGCCGCGCCGAGGTCGACGCAGGCCGACGCAAAACGCGCGGACAGACGCTGCAATGCGGAAGGAGATTTTGGAGGCATGATTGTACCATCGTTTGGTTAACGGACCTTGACAGCCTGACAAGCGCCGTACACACGATGGACGATAGCGACGGCGAGGCGGGTAATGCAATCTATCGCTTCGCCGTCGAACGCCCCAACTTACGCATTAATTTTGAGATTGTTGCCAGAGTCCCAGCATATTTCCCTCGGGATCTTTGAACCATGCAAAACGCGCGGAACCGCCCGGAATATCTATCGGGCCGATCACCGTGGAGCCGCCGTTGGCGCTGATTTTTTCCAGCGATTCTTCAATGGAATCAACCGTCATGTAGATCATGACGTAGTTGTGCGGCTCGTGGCCCAGCGCCGTGATTGCGCCGTTAATCCCTTCGCCCGTTTGTGTGTCCATCTGGTTTGAATTGGGCCCGTAGGGCGTGGCTTTCCAATCGAAAACCGCCTGATAAAACGCGCTCATTTTGTCTTTGTCCCTGGCGCCAATGTCAAAGTATCCAACTGTACCGGCCATTTTTACCTCGTAGTTCTTTGTATATTGGGTGCATTCGCAGCCGCCCCTTGTTAACAAGGACAACTGCACAAAAGCGATTCTGATGAACAAAATAGCGTTTTGTAACAAAAGCGGAAACGTTAAGTGGCATACAAGGTCGTAATTGTCGACTATCGACCGGAGTGGGCGCGGCAGTACAGCCGCCTGGCGCAGGAGATAAGGACGTTCGCCGGCCCGCTTGCAGCGCGCATCGATCACATCGGGTCGACGTCCGTACCCGGACTTGCCGCCAAGGATCTCATCGACATCCAGCTGAGCGTTGAATCGCTCGACTGCGTTAACGAGCTGGCCGACCGCCTGCATCCGCTGCAACTGGAATACATGCCGGAATACAACGAAGACCACATTCCGCCGGGCAGTCCGCTGCAGGACAAACAACAATGGACCAAGGCCTACTTCAGACGGCGCGGCGGTGAAATTACACCAGACGTCAACCTGCACGTGCGCGTCCGCGGCAGCGCCAATCAACGCTACGCCCTCCTCTTCCGCGACTTTCTCCGCGCCGATCCTTTGACGGCGGCGGCCTACGCCGAACTTAAACGCCGCATAGCGCATCACCATCCGGACTCGATAGCGGACTACATCGACATCAAAGACCCGGCATTTGATCTTATCATGGGCGCGGCGGAAATGTGGGCGCGCCACAACGGCTGGCAGCCGCCGCTCTGACTACACATCGACTCGCTTCCGACTTTTGCCTCATTTCGACCACTTAAACAGCCGAAACAGCCTCTTTTTGTTTGCCACGGGAGCGACGTCACAAACCGCCGAGTTTGCGACTGAAGGCATCGCGGTTGGCGCGTGCGCGGCGGCGTTCGCCTTCGATGTCGGTCAGCGCGCGCGCGGCAATTCGCTCCAGCCGGCGTTGGACGATCGCGCCGGCGGAAGTAAACAACTCGTCCACAGCGTCGACAATGCGCGCGCGGTCGGCGTCCGCCGGCAGCCACTGCGGCGGCATCGCTTCCACACAGTCGCGCAGCACGCGGCGTTGCACGTCGCTCCAGCTAAAGTCAACATTAACTTCGGGCATAAAACAACAGTGCTGGCGCAGGCTGTCGACCGTGGCGTCCGTTTCGAGGTTGCCGCCGGCGATGCAGGCGTGTAACTGCAACGCAGCGCCAAAGTCGTGAACCACCGGTTGTTTGTGGTACAACATGATATTGGGATTGTTCTGACGGCGATCCACGTTCAGCAACAGAATGTCAAAGGCAAATAGCCGCTCGGCGGGGATGTCGCTGCGTTGCTGCACCTGCTCGAATGTTAAATTCTGCGCGCCGTCCAGATACGGCAGCGCCGGGTTCGGCCCCATACTGCCCGTCGCCAGGTCGCGCAGCTCCGGGTCCACAATCGACTGCACAAATTCCGCATCCGTCGTCATTACCCGTACCTCGGGCGCGTTAAATCCGCATGCGCGCGCCAGGTGCAGGCCCAGCCACTCCATCGCGGAAACGTACATGCCCTCCGATGTCCATTTGAGCACCCAGGTATTGCCGTCCGAACCCTTGACCACGCCGGGAGAAGCCGAACCGCGCCGCAGTACTTGTTGCAGCGAAACGGCGCGCAGTGCAGACTCTGAGCTATTCATCATGTGAAACCCAATGGTTAACAAAAGAAGGCTGTTGTGGAATGTTCAGGAAACATCGGTCGCCGGCGCGGAAGCGCATACTCGGCATTCCCACCCTGTTGCGAATAAAGGAGGCGCATATTGTTAAACACATGGTGCGGTTCAATTATTCGGCCAGCAGTTCCTCCCGTGCGGCGGCAATCATATCGAGTTCGGACTGAGCAACGGCGGGAAACTCCGGCCGCATACCTTGCAGCGCTTCGAGGATAACCCGTCCGATAGCGAGGCGGGCAAAGGGTTTACTGTCGGCCGGAATAACGTACCAGGGCGCGTGATCGCGGGAGGTGTGCCGCAGGGCCTGCGAATAGGCGTGCATATACTGATCCCAGAATTTGCGCTCGCGGATATCACCGGACGAGAATTTCCAGTGTTTTTCCTTGCGTTCGATGCGGTCCAGAAAACGCCGCTTTTGTTCGGCCCGCGAAATGTGCAGATAAAACTTGACGATGTGTGTGCCGGTCTCGGCCAGAATGCGTTCAAACTTGCGGATCTGTTCAAAACGATCCAGCCAGAATTGTTCGTCGACCTTGTCGACGGAGTCGATGCCGGGCATGCGCTCAGCCAGCAGCAGTTCCGGATGCACGCGCGTTATCAGCACGTTTTCATAGTACGATCTGTTAAAAATTGCGATCGTGCCTTTTTGCGGCAGTTTGGCGTAGTGCCGCCACAAATAATTGTAGTCGAGTTCCAGTGCGCTGGGATGTTTAAAACTCGACACAATCACGCCCTGCGGGTTAACGCCGCTCATCAGGCGTCGCACGGCGCTGTCCTTGCCGGAGGCGTCCATGCCCTGGAGCACGACGAGGAGCGACTGCCGGTTTTCGGCGTACATGCGGTACTGCAGGCGGTCAATTTCGCGCGTGCAGTCGGCCAGGTATTTTTTCAGTGTTTTGCGGTCCTCCAGATCCGGCAACAAACAGGGCCGCCGGTCGAGATCGGGATCGCAGTCCTCCCGCACCTTAAACAAGTCGATATTCATACGCCGCGCTCCGGGTAACCAGGTGAAACATCCGACCACGAAGGCGGAGCGGGGCGGCGGCCCGGCGCGCCAGGGGATCGAAACTCCGCGCTAAATACACAATTTCGGCGAATTGGTGAGCAATGAGGCAGGCGCGCGAGCGGCGGGAGGTTCAGCTTGCAGCACATTTTTTTATATTGGGCGCTTGCCGCGTGCACCGGATCGCGGAGCACATCCCTACTCACAAGTGTAACCAACGGGAGAGTTTTATGGCGCAGAACGCTGCGATCACCGGTCCTTCCACATGGACCGTCGAAGGCACCCGCCTGAAATTGAACGGAGAAGACATTTGCCTCAACGGCGTATGTTATTCCCCGACGCCGAAGGGCTTCGGCATTTTTTCGCCGCAGATAGGCGACTGGTTTTACGACAAGCTGGGCGCGATGTGGAGCAGCGACAACAGCAACGACCGCGGCGACCTGAGGACCATGCGCGAGCTGGGCGTCAACCACCTGCGCACCTATTTCTGGTGGGTGTGGCAATGGCCGACGCCGGAGCAGGAGAACAGCATTGACTGGGTTAAACGGCGCGGCTGGAGAGACGCCGGCGCGGCGACTTTTGACCATACGCGTTTTCTGGACGAGTGCCAGGCGAACGGCATTCACGTCATGATCGGCCTGGCGGTTAATAGTGGTGATATTTTTGAGAGCGATCCTTCGCTGCGGCCGGCCTACCGCGAGCTGTACGTTGACACGGCACGTGAAATCGGCAGGCGCTACGGCGCGCATCCGGCGGTGATGGGCCTGTGCGTCGGCAATGAACAGAACCAGCCCGGGCGCAATGAAAACCCCGACTTCTGGGCCGGCCTGAGTGAGATGTCGCAAGCCTTCCGCGCTACGGCGACGAACAAGATTACAATGATCGCGTTTCAAAACGACGCCAACCTGTTTAAGACAAAAGTGAACGGCGCGCCGCTGCAGGAAATCTACAAACGCGACTACGACGCTTACGGACTTAACATTTACGGCGACCTGAACAGTTCGCTGAACGAGTACCGCTCGCAGGTCGTTGAGGCCGAAGGCGGTAAGTGGGCGCTGCCGCTGATCGTCAGCGAGTGGGGCGTCGGCGGGGGTAAAAACGTCGAGAACCCCAAATACAACGACCCCGCGTTTAACTTCCCCAAAACGCGGCAGGTGATGACCAATAGCGGACCGGAAGACGTGCCGATCGGCCCGCTGGAGGGACCGCCCTTCGGCATAGCCCTGGCGCGCGAATTTAACGACGCCGAATTCCGGACCGCCTGTGACAATTTGCGGAAGTACTACGGGCAGATTCGCGACAACAGCAGTTTTGTGGCGGGGTCGGAGTACTTCGCCTGGTCGGACGAATGGTGGAAAAACAACACGGATCAAAAACTCATTGAAGCGATCGACAACGGCAGTCTGCGGCTGGATCAATGGGGACGGTTTGCTTCACCCTGGCCGATGCCGCCGGACTTCAATGGGCTGGTGGAACACAAGATTCCGACGCGCATTACCGAGCAGGATGCCGGAGCCAGCCCCGACTGGCCGGAGGAATTCTGGGGACTCTACGCGCTGGAAAACAATCCAAACGGGCCGATCGGCTGGACGGAATACGGCTACATGTACAATGCCGACGCCCTGCGTGCGCGGCCGACCGTCGAAGCGTTAAAAGAAGTCTTCAGCCAGGGCTGAAACGCGCGCAGTTAAACAAATCACAGCGGCCCGCTCAGTTGAGTTGCTGAACGGGCCGTTTTTTCAGTCGCGCCGCACGCCGGGCAGGCGAACACCATAAAACCACTGTCCCGCTGCAAACAGCCCAACGACCAGGGCCACGAGCGCCACGAGCCATTTGCCGGCGGCCGACAAGTTAAACGGATCAAACACCAGCACGACGACGCTGGCGAAGACCCAGGTGCAGTCCTGCCAGATGATGCTCAACACTGCCGTGCGGTTGAGGCGCGAGGACAGACTGATCACCGCGACATAAGCGCCAAAGAGCAGCAGACAACTGCCGACGGCAATACACCAGATGCCCTTCCCCGCCACGCCCATCAGATCGCTCAGGGGCGAGGCCAGCATAATCATGAGTACGGCATTCACGATGGAGAATGCCGCATTGAGGCGCAGGAACCACTGCAAAGTTTTAACATTGTGCGCCATACTCTCACCTTTCCGTTTATGCGATTCAGGCAGCGGCGGCCGTTGCCGTCGGCGAGACCTGCACCGACTCGGCGCGTTGTTTAAGTGCGCTGTTCATGGCTCTGAACTGAGCCGACAGTTGTTCGCCGAAACGGCGTATAAACAGACCCGCCAGCACGCCGCTGAACAATTCTTCGTGGAGCAGCACGGTACTGCCATCCGCCTGAGGTTTCAATTGAAACGAGTGCTCACCATCGAACAAGCCCTTAAACAGCACGTGCCCGCGCCAGGCCAGGATGCTGTTCGGTTGGTAGTCGATCACCTGCGGCCGGAATTTCTGAGTGCCGCCCAGCGGCGAATTCATGCAGACCGTTAACGTGGCGCCGGGGCGCAGCTCGCCTGCGAGTTCTGTCATAAACGGATTCCACGTGTTGTACTCGGAGCCGTTGCACAGAATGCCCCAGACGACTTCCGGCGCGGCGTCGATTGTGATTGCGGTTTGAACGGTATGCATGATTTCCACCAGAACATTATTCAGATGTGTGTTCCACTGTTGTTTGATTGCAAGTTAGGTCGCAGCCGGCCGCGGCGGTAATCTGCGCGCGCCATTGAATTGTCATTTTGCGCCACGAGCCAAAAGCCATAATTTTGGCGCATGACCTTCAGTGGACGATTCATAGCCAACCTGCTCGACGTGGCGGTGGAACGCGGCGCAAACCGCGACATTCTGCTGGGCGTGGCGGGGTTAAACGCACAGGTGTTGCAGAACGAAGAGACCCGCGTTGAGACCGAGGTGTACAACGACTTCGTCGCGGCGGCGGTACGGGAGTGCGATGATCCGCTGTTTGGCCTGCACGCCGGCGAGCGACTGAATATCGCGGCGGCGGGAGTGATTTCCCAGATCGTTCAATCCTGTTCGACCGTGCGCCAGGCGCTCGAAATGTGCTGCGAATTTGCGATGCTCGGCTGCCGCGCCCTGCCGCTGGAGATGCATGCGGAGGGCGACGCCGTCTTTCTCTCAATGACGCCCGACGCGAAGTGGCTTGAGCAGTCCGCCGCGGCGGTGCGGCAAACGCTGGACGGCGTCATTGCGTTTACCTTGCGCGAATACCACATGCTGGTCCAGTTCAGTCGCATGCCGCTGGAAGTGCGTCTGTGCCGGGCCCGACCCGCGCGGGTGACGGAGTACGAGCGAGTCTTCGGCTGCCCGACGGCGTTCAACAGTCCGCAGGACGGCATTCTGTTTCCGCGCGCGATGCTGGACCAGGCGATCCACAGCGCCAACTACGAGTTGCTGCACCTGCTGGTCGACTTTGCCAGACAAAAGGTCGCGGAAATTGAGCAGGGCGATCCGGTTGAGCGACGCGTGCGCAATGCCGTGCTGGCGATGCTGCATCCGCGCTTCCCGAGTGTCGATCAGGTGGCTGCACACCTGAACGTGAGCGTCCGCACATTGCAGCGGCGTCTGACGGAGCGCGGACTGAGCTTTCGTGTGATCCTCGACGATCTGCGCAATGACTTTGCACTGCGTTACCTGCGCCGCGCCGATCTGCCGATCGCCGAAGTCGCCGACCTGTTGAACTATTCCGACAGCGCCAATTTCATTCGGGCCTTCAGGCGACGTCACGATGTCTCGCCGAGCCAGTGGCGGCGGCAATCGACGGCTGGTACAAGCGGTGGCTGATCCGCCGTCTGGTCGATCCGGGTGCGGCCGCAGCCTGGACAGCCGGCCGACGCACTTTGTGCATAAACGCGCACGATTCTCAACCAAACACTGTTTTTCGCGGTCTTTTCACCCTCCGACGCACTCCCGGCGGATCGCTTCGCCGTCGCAGACTTCCGGCTTGCTTTTTTCTTTTTGTTCGTCACGCGGTCGGAAACGCCGCGTCGCCGCGCGAACAGTTTTTTTGTTCGAAACCTCACGTCATCGCAATTGAAGTGCGC
>JAUIKM010000040.1 GCA_030430495.1 bacterium
CACGCAAACGGTCGCATAGCAGAATCCCGCATGCGGTACGATCAATCGTACGGCGCAGGGGGGCTACGTCTCTAAAACACCGGTCGGGATAAATTCCTTGCTTTTTAACATACCGGCGGCGGGGCGGCCCCCAAGATCAACGGAGGAGTACGCCCTGAAAAAACCACGCTCACCCCGCCCCGCCGAAAACCCGCCAAATCAAGCTCTCGCAAGACATCTCATCTTTCGCCCACGTCAGCCTCTACACACCCGCACAAACACAAACAGCCGAAAATCACTCGGATTCACGGCTGTTCACATACTCTTCATCACAATCCGGCCCACACCGACCGAACGATGTCTTTTTTACTTCTTCAGCATCGTCTCAAAATCGTCCTGGACTTTGACCAGATCCACTTCGTAGATCAACACCGAGCCGGGACTCACCGGCCCCCGCCCCATCGTGTCCAGCGCCAGATCCGAGGGCAGGAAAAATACCCGCCGTCCGCCTTCGCGCATCATCGGCAACCCCTCGCGCAGACCGGGCTGCAAACCATCCAGGCGGAACTGCTGCGGCGCATTCAGTTTGTAGGAAGAATTGAGCTCCTTCCCGGTAATATCCATCATGCGATAGTGCATGCGCACCACGTTTTTCCCTTCCGGACTTCTACCGCTTCCGCGTTTGCGCACGATATACTGCAGACCGCTGGGCAGAACCTCCACGCTGTCTTTTTTGGCGTTTTCGGCCAGAAATTTAGCGCCGGCGGCTTTGGCGTCTTCGGCCATTTCGCGCTGTTTTTGGCGCATGCGTGCAAACTCGCGCTCTTCGAGCGTCTTGAACAGTTTTTCAACCTGTTCCTGCGTAAGCGGTTCGGCGCCGTCCTTCATGGCGTGCACCATCCCGAGCAGGTAATTTTCGACGTTGATGTCAAAGGTGCTGTTTTTCAACTCGTCGGCGCGCAGAAAGCCCACGTGATACGAGAGGCTGTCCTCGACCGTTTTCATGACCGGTTCTGCATCGGCAAACGTCAACATCGTTTGTTTGATGGAGTCGCCGGGGGCCGCCTTCGGAGAATCGTTGCAGGCGCCAAGGACAAGTCCGCAGATCGCGGCGCAGAGCACTAATCGGAAGCTGTGCATATACATGGGTTTTTCGTTAAAATAAGAAGCAGACACCCGCGATGCCCGCTTGTAACGGAGAAACGCAAATGTACGGAGAAAAGCGCAAACACCTGAGCGCTTCGCCCCGTCCAGGCCCGTGGCTTGCTTTTTGCTTTTGTTTGTCAACGCATGAGAAACCACGAGCGGCAGGAAAGTGAGAAGAGTTTTAGCCGACGAGTCGTCAGAATGTCCCCAAGCCCCCGGCGCCGAGCGCTCGGTATTGCGGAATCCTCGCAGTCGCTGAGCATTCTTTTGTTGCTTTGAGTATCTGAACTGTGATCTCAGGGCGATCATCTTTCCCGTCCCGGTTGGAGCACCTATGACGATGAGAAATCCGCTAACCCGCCGTTCATCAACAATTCCGCCCCAAACAAAAAATCAGAACAGCAGCGTCCAAAAAACTTCGCTCTCCCCCCGGCGCTTACCTGATTCGCCCACACAATTTTTGGCGCAGTTATATTTTTATCTAACTTCAGGCTGCGTGCACCTTTGGTCACTCGACAAATGCGCCTCTGCTCACCGCAGTTCGATACTCCCAAATCGCTGCACACCGGCAGAAACCGCCTGCGTCGAAATTCATTGCCAGTCGCCCCGTGACCGCCGACACCAACACCGTGCAAGTCCAATTGCACCGACTCAGTATTCTTTCACATTCATTCAGAGGTAAGTATCATGATCAAGGTAACCTTTGTCAACAAAACCGATGAAGTTCAGGACTACGTCGTTGGACCAACTGTTAAACAACTTCAGCCCGGCGCCAACGTCGCCGTCGAAGTCCAGCCGACCGAACGCGTGGGATTCACGCAGTTGCAGGGCAAGGAAAACATAGCCTCAGTCCTGCTGGCCGAGTTTACAGACAGCAGTCTGCTGATCTACGCCGCACCGCAGGGAATTGATAGCTGAGTCAACGCCGAAGCAATGATACTGTTGTACTTCACGTAAAGAGCTGCAAGCCTTCAGGGCTTGCAGCTCTGCTGCTTTTCAAATCTCTTGTCCGCGCAAATACTATTACAACAGCCCCTATAGTCTCTCTTTCACTCCTGCATATCAGGTCAACGTTATCGTCCTGCGCGCCACGTTCGACGCATTGCCGTTCTCGCGAATCAGCAGACGCCGCGTGCCGGGGTTGCTGAAACCCGCGTCCACATTCACGACAAGCTGATTAGCGCCGCCTGCCGCAAATGTTAACTCCGGCGTTCCGGGACTTACTTCCGGCGGCGGTGTGCCGTCCGGCATTGTCACAACAACATTATTCGGATCGGGCGTCACTCCACCGCCGCCGACGTTTGCGCAGTCCAGTGTAATCGAGCCGCCGGCGCCCGCCGAATACGAGCCGGACGTCGCCAGAAAATGACCTGTTATCGGAATCACGACTTGCGCCAGATCGTCCAGATTGCCCGTGGCGCCGACCTGAACGTCCACCGTTACCTGCGCCTCTTCCTCGGGCGGATCGTCGGACGCAATACTTAAACGGAATACGCCGCCAATATCGCCGCCCGCCCCCAGGAAATTGCGCGTCGCAGCCGGTGCATCCGCAGTCTGATCCTGTTGAATCAGCACCGGATGGATTGTTCCCGCCGTGCCGGGATAAGTTATCTGCGGGTTGAAATTCAACACGTTGGCGGCGATAAATACAAACACCTCGCCGCCGGGAGTCAGGTCCGGAACCGCCGTGCCGTACGAGTTGAAGTCGACCGGCGTGTTTAAAGCCCCCAGGACAATCGGCGTGTCCTCGACGTTGACGGTAATGCGTCGCACCGCGATATCAATGTCAGTCGGCAGGTGCATGCCGTGCTGCGTCAGACTGCCCGTCTCAAATCGACCGTTCGGCGCGTCCCAGCGGTAGTAGCGACTTATCTCCACCGCTTCCGCCGTTCCGGCCGCCAGCGGCGCCAATGGCGTGTCGCTCTGTATCTCTATTTCCAGCTCGTCCGTGCGCCGCACCACCCTGCCGTTCGTCGGGCGCAGAACCGTCGCGCGGTAACGACGATTGTTGTTGGGCTGACATACAAAACGCGCGCGCTGCGTCTTGAGCAGGTTTATCGTCATGCCCTCCGTAATCGCTATGCCGTTTAAAGTGACCGTTATGTCCGTGACATTAACATTGTAGAGAATTTTCGCCTGGTTCTCATCCTGGGCGTGGCGCGCCTGGTTGCCCGACACGATCCCATTATCGGTCGTCACCCGGTGACGATCATTGCCGGTGGTCGGAGTCGTAAAAGCCACGTACATGCCCTGCGTCCGTCCGAGCGTTTTACTCGTCGGAATCCACCCACGATCCGTCGGCATAAAGCGGCGCGGCGTTCCCGCCGCGGGAGCCGGAGCATCGACGGGCGCGGCGGTATTTTTTGCGTAGAATACATCCGGAACGGCCAGTCCCGGTTGTGTTGCCACCGCTCCCGCTTCCGCATTGTTGTTCGGTTCGGCGCCGTTGCCCGGCGCGGCCGCCCCCGTTTCAGCCGTGATAAACGGCATCACGCACACTCTCTGTCGCGTGTTGACGCCCGGCGCATCCTGCGTAAAACCGCCGTTCGACGGAAAATCCCGATCCCTGACTTCACTCCAGAACCAGTAACGTGCAATATCGCCAACCACCATGGTGGCGGCAAATTGATCGCCGACATCGACCGTGCCGCGCATCCGTCCCAACGCCGAATACAGATCGCCGCTCTGATATGATGCGTCCTGTTCAATGTTGGAGAGATAAGCCTGCGCATCGTCCGGAAACAGCCGGTCCCAGAACACCCAACCAAAGGCCGGCGGGAATGTGCTCCAATTGTGCGTGCCCCAAATGTAGCGGGCAATACGCGAAAAAATCTCCCAGCCGGAGCGCTGATTGTCTACTTGTCGAATGTGTACCTGACGCAGCGGATCGGACACCCAGCGCATCGGGCCCATGAATGATGCGTCGTCGTACAACGCCCGCTCAACGTGCCCCTGACTGGTCTGGCGACCAATTTTGGCAACGCGCAGCACCTGGTCGGAGCCGCCCAGCGCGTCTGTCGGCAAAGGATCAGAAAGTTCGATGTCGTCGCCGTTGACGGCGGTGACAACCGAGTTCATGGTGAAGCGCTCGTGATTGTTGTTTTTCTCTCCAATGATGTAGAGCCGGTCAAACGGCGCAGCCGAAAGTTTTTTACCGTCCTCCTCCTGCGCCGTGATAATCGCAAACGTGCCGGGTTTAAGCGTCGCCGGATGATAATCCTGCCAGTACCAGCGCGCACTCGCAAGATTTGATTCGTACGGGCTTACTTCCACCGGCCCGTTAAAATTCAGGCTCGACCCAAGCGTTAACTTGCCGGCCTCGTCGACGCTCGACAGCGAGCGCACAAAATCTTCCTTGCCGCTCTGTTTAATGACGATGCGGCTTTCGTTAACAAACTCGGACCGGCGGCCGCTCTCGGTTAACTGAATTTCGTTGCGGGACGCCAACACCGTACCCGGATAACGCGTGTAGTTTGAACATGCCTTGTAAATGATCCACGGCAATCGCGCCACCAGAAACATCATCGAACCGTAACCGACGCTGAACAACAGGTCCGTGATGCCGCCCAGCGTCGTAAGCTCAAACATCTCGTAAAAAACGTCGTACGTCGTCTGCCAGCCGGAACTTAAATCCGAATTCAGTTTGCGCAGATATATCGGCCCTGCCGACATCCGCGGTTGACCGGAAGAACTGAATTTGAGGCGATACAGATCGTCCGCCCGTTTCTGCACAAATTTTGTGTTTTCACGCTGCGAACCGCGGAATAACTGAACGTGCGAATCTTCCTTGAATTCGATCCCTTCGCGATTGGGAATCCGCACCAGTCGAACCGCTTCATCCACAGGATCAATTTCAATCGTTGCGGAAATGAACTTTGACCACTTCGGAAGGTCCACGTCATGACGGTAGGAAAATCCCGCGTCCATGGCCCACAAGGGCAGCCAGCAAAACCACATCGGCCCCCACCAGAGGTACTGCTCGGTGTGGCGCAATTCGTGCTCGACCAGCGATTGATAGCGATCGTGTTCCCAGTTTTCAGGGTCGGCCGGTACAAGAACGCTGCCGGGATGCATTACCGCATCAGTTTGCACCGCAGTTTCCCGCAAAGGAATGACAACCGTCTGGCGGTTTCCCGCCGTTAAACTGCCCGTCACCGCCGGATCAAGCACGATCGTCGTATCCGTCTCCGCCCTGTATGTCGCAGCCCAGGCGTTGTCGCCTGTATGCAGGAGCGCCTCAATATCTATCGTTCCCACAACCGTCGTCGGCGGCGTTGCAAGGCCGACGCGCAACACGATCAAACGCCTGATGGTAATATTTGTCGACGCCGTGGTAATAACGGGAACGCCGCTATCGTGCACGAGCGTCACGACATTGCCGCTAACAGCCGTGATGTTAAACTCATCGGTCGTCGCGCCGCCGCCGGGATCCCAGCTGACTTCCACCCGTTCGCCGATGTTAAACACAGGCTGAGAAACCACTGTGCCGCCGATGGTGTTTGAAACATCCAATTCTTCCAGGTTGGCGGGGTTCGGCTGTGTACATTCGTAACGCGTCTGACCAACGCGTGCCGGCAGCGTGCGATCGCCGACGACAATTCCAATCAGTTCGGTTCCCCTGAGGTCCCGCCAGTTCCAGAGCCTGAATCGAATATTGCGCGTCGTGCCGTCGGCATTCGCCACTTGGGGCTCTCCTTCGATCGCGACGTTAAATCCACCGTTCTCCGGGTCGTGGACATCCAGCCGCTGTACCGCAAAGTCGCTTCCCGTACCCGGCAGGACGCCGCGCCCGCCTTCCAGTGTAAGTTCCATTCCATCAACGGCCTGAATCCTGAACTGGTCGTTGATGTTCGCCAACGCGTCGACGTATGAAACTTCAACCAGTTCTCCGGCAAAAAAGCGCGGCATTTCCAGACGGGAGTTCGTGCCGGCGTCCGTCGGCAAAACCGTGATAATTGTGTCGTCGATACGCTCGGCATTGTAGTTGATGCCCGCGGCCTCAAGTTCTATGGCGCGCAGGCCGCCCGCGGAAATCGGCAGATCGCGATCGAGCGGCACGTGGCGCTCCACAAATCGGATCAAATTGATTTCCTGATTTGCGCCGTCGTTTAACCCGACCGCCTGCGCAGGCCGCAATTCGAGGCCTCCGATTGCCGCAACCGGTCCGCTCAGCACGGTCCCCGCCAGCGTCAGATCCCTGACCGTCGCCGCGGCCGCATGGTTGCCCGTCGCGGCGTCATTCGCCAATTGATGCACCTGCAACGCCACAACGTCGTCGGTCTGCATCGCGTTGTCAAGCGCCAGTACCACCGCGTTGCCGAGCGTCACATTTGTTAAACGCGGATCCGTCGGTTTAAACAATTCGACGTCATACGGCGCGGCATTGCCCGTGCGGTCCTCGCCCAACACAATCGCATCGTACTCCAGGCCTGTCACCCGCCGCACCTGAACCTCGTTGGTCCGCGTGCGAATAGCCAGATAGCCCGCCGAAAGCGCCTGCCGCACCGAAACCGAGGTGTAGGTCAGTTGCGCGGCCACGTCAAAGGTCGCCGCCGTTCCCAGCGCGCCGCCGCCCACCAGCGCCTGCCAGCTTACCGCCGTACCCGCGCCGCCCAGCGCACCCAGACCGCGGTCAACCGTCCTGTCGTTGCCGTTGACCGCTGTAATCACGACCGGAATATCATCAACGCCGTTAAACACGCGAATCATATCGCCCAGGCCGGGGCGCGGATCATTCGGAAATGTCAACTCGAGCGGACTCGCCGTTAACTCCGCGCCGCGTACCGGTCCTCCGGCGACAGCCGGAAACACTTCCGCGCCGGGCGCCGGTCCCGGCGCAGCATTGAAATTGTCGTCCAGATTGACGCGCGCTTCAAGACCGGTTATCAGGCGCGAGCCGCGGTCGTCCGGTCCCTGGCGCATCTGGATATAATCGTCGACCGCATAAGCGCCCGTCGATCCCTGTACATCCATCCGGCGCAGATCCGGCACGATGTTAAGTACTTCTGTCGTCGTAGCCTGCTGCAAAGGCGCCAGCCGCAGGCCGTTGTTGGCAATACCCGTGGGAGCCGGATTTAAACGGATGGTTGTTGAACCGCCCTGTTCAACAAAAGAATGGACGGTCGCGATAAACGCCGCGTCCGTGGCGTCCGCCAGACCAATTCTGGTATTGTCCTCCAGGTCTACGTCCGTACGCCCAACCGTGATGACCGCCAGATCTTCGACAATCCCCGTCGCAAAACGGTCCATCGTCTCCAGCTCCGTCAGCACGGCATTCGTCGGCCCGTGAACGCGGTCCGGCTGGTTGTTGATCCAGTTGATGCCCAGATGTAAACCGCCGTTGGGAAAAAACGGCCTCAACATTCCGGGAGCGATCCGCTCGGCTTCCCCGCCGTGCCGCGTCCAGGCGGATGGATAATCGGGACTGACAAGGCCGTCCGACGCATACGTCCGCATGCCGCGAAGCATAAATGCGCGGTTTGTCGACGACTCCACCAGGCGCAGAACCGTGCCGTACATGCCCGGCTGAAACCGATCATTCGGCGAGCAGACCGTCACTTCCCTGGTATGGTCCCACTCCTCAAAACTGCTCCAGATATAATGCTGCGTCGTGAATGCGCGTTCCAGCCCCATGGCTCCGTCGCGCAGAACGCCGCCCATGTTAAGTCGTTCGCTGCTGATGTGCCGAAAGTTGAAAAAACGCCCCATCCTTCCGGAAAACAGACTGCCCCAGAAATTGATCGTCCAGTCCAGTCCAAGCGTCAGCGCCCAGTTGTTCGGAAACGCCCAGGTAAGCGTGGAAAGCATGTAGTACCACGCTATCCCGCCCGTCGGATCCGCAAATGTTAACGTGTCATATCCGCAGATTCCGTAGCCGCCGGCGGTTAAACGCTCGGCTATCAGATTGCCGATGTAACCGTCGTCGCGCCGCGGATCGCGTTCGCTGCCGTCCAACGGGTCCGGCGCGTTAAACAAACCCGGCAACGGGTCGAAACTGCGCATCGCGTAAAACACCCGTCCTTCGTGCTGCGCCCCGCCGAACAATCCGGGTACGCCTTTGTGCCGGGTCAGGTTGATGCCGAACAGATCGCGCGGAATGATCGTCGTTGTGTCCGCCGTCGATACACGTACCGGCGTTCCGCCGATATCCAGCGAATACACTTCCGCAATCGCCGCTCCGGGAGCGCCGTCGATACGCGCCAGGCAGGCAAATTCATCCCACAAATACGTGGCGATAATCTTTCCATCTTCATCCGACACGGCCCACAATCGCCCTTCTTCGTCGCGATGCCAGTTCCGCGGTGCTTGTTTAACTCCCTGGCGCAGTCCGTTCCCGTCGTACTCAAGAAGCTCTTGTTTGTCACCGAATGAGACGCCGGTCGGTCGTTGATTCGCATCATAGCTCAAACGGAGCGAATGTTCGGGGCCGTCCATGCGCGCCAGGACGCCGTTTTCGTAGGTGTAGATCCAGTGCTGGCCGTGCCCGGCGCATTCAACCACACGCCCTTCGCCGTCGCGAGCAATTATCATGCCGTCGACTTCCGTCGGAATCGCCTGCTCGTCCCAGCGGTAGTGCTCCGTCCAGTGCCGACCGTTGACGTTTACCCGCCGCAGTAAAACACCCGCGGCAAACAGTTCCTCGAATTCCGCGAAACCGCCGTCGAACACGCGTTTAGTGCCCGTCGCTACAACGTAGTCGCGCCCGCCGCCGCACAAACGCAGCAGGCGACCGTCCCGGTCGTATTCGAAATCGAGCACGTGGTCCGTGCCGGGGATGTTAACCGTTTTATGTGGGTTGAAATCGTGTGACGTTGTCATGGTATCCCTCTCCCCGCCGCAGGCAGCGGCGGCGCTCCAGAGCTGTGATGTTAACCTGTCGACGCGGACGCCGAAACCGATACCGAAGCGCTGCCCTCGGCGCTGACGTATTTGATTGCTTCGAGCAGCTTGCGAATTTCCGTGATAATTCCTTCCGCCGCGATTTTAAACGCGCGGACAACTTCTTCGGGCAGTTCGTTGAGAGCGTCGACCAGACCTTCCAGGTCGAGCGCCTGCAGCCGATCCGCAACGGCGTCGAGACCGGTGTCCAGCGTCGACAGAATCTGCGCGGGAGACATGGTTTCGATATTGGCTATCAGCGTGTCAAGGAAGGTAAGATCGGGCAGCAGATTTTCGACCGTCAGACTTCTCAGTTTGTCGGATACCGCCTCGATGATGTCGTAGATTTCCTGCGCGAATACGCCGGGATCATAGGCCGTGATGGTCGACCGGATCGCACCGTGGATTTCGCCCAGCTCCGCCGCCAGACGCCGCGGATCCAGCAGTGCAATTTCTTCCTTCAGCACATCGCCTACGCTCAGGAATTTCTCCGCCAGCGCCATTGGATTGTAAATCTGCAGCAAATTGCGAATGCGATTGAGCGCGATTTCCGCCGAGTCGTCAAAAACTTCCAGCAATTCCGGCAGCTTGACGAGCACGGCCGCCACCAGTTCGTCCATCTCCGTCGCAATCGGTTCGAGATCCAGCGCGTCCAGCAGCGATTCCAGACTGTCGCCGATCTGACCAAGTGCACACTCTTCCAGCGCCGACGCCGTGCGTTCCAACAGCGCGCCCATCGAGCCGCCGCTGCCGCGAACCACCGCGCGGAGCCGCTCGCGTGTGTCGTCCGTCGCCGTGGCAATCGAACGCCGGAATTCGCCCGGCCCGGCCTTGGCCACCGCCAGCATCATGCCGTTCAACTCCACATCGGCAATGTCGCTTTGAAAGTTGACGCGTATCGCCAACTGGGCCTTGAACTGCGCCGCGCGCAGCGGCAGCACCATAGCGTCGAGCTGCGCGATCAACCGTTCCTCGGCGGCCCACAATTCGGCCTGCACGCGGCGCAGATCGCGCGCCAGCGCGCCGCAGTATTTGTCAATTTCTCGGACGGCGTCGCCCGCGGCGCTTTCGTCCAGCGCCTGCAAACCCTCGCGCAGTTTGTTCGGCACCCAGCCGAGCATGCGCACCACGTCGCCGGCATTGAATTCACCCAGATCGGGCGCCTGTTGTGTTATCTCTTCCGGCGGATTCTCCGGGTCTTCAATCGCTTCGACCGAACCCTCCGGCATAACCGAACGGAGAGGCGTGGTCATGGCGTCGGACACCGATCTCCCCGCGGACGACACCACATCGGTCATCGAGCTGATCGCTGAATCCGTATCGGGCAGCTCGATGCCGCCGAGCAGCGAATCGTAGGCGTCAAACACCGGCGACAGCAGGCGGTTCGGGTGCGCCGCGTCGAACAGCTCCAGCAACTTGTCGTAGGGGCCGCGGATGTCGGCCACGACGGGGCGCGGGTCCAGGCCCGCCACAAAATCGGCCGCATCGGTGACGTATTTGTCCAGATCGCCGAGCAGCGCGGCGGGATCCAGCTTGCGAATCTCGTCCGTCACCTTCCTGATTTCGGCGTCGATCGAGGCGATCAGCTCCGGCGTGATCAGGTTCTCGATCAATTTGGCTGCTTCCGCAATAACCTCGTTGATCGTGTCGAGGACTTCATCGGGAATTTCGAATTCGGCGGCAGCCTGCTCCACAGGCTCAAACACTTTCTGTAAACCTTCATCTCCGAGCGAGTCCAGCTCGCTGATCATCTGCTCGACGACCGGACGCAGCGAGTCCGGGAGCGGGGCAACCGAGAGAAGCTGTTCCGCCGTCCTGCGCAGCTCGGCGAGTTTGGCGACAACCTGTTCCGCCGCTTGTTCAACATCAAGGCTGTTTAACAGTTCGGTCAGTTCGTTGATTGTCGTCTGAAATTTCTCCAGATGTTCCGCCGCCGTGGTCATCAGCGCCGCCGCCTGGTCCGCCACGCTCTGGATAGCGCTGACGATGTTGTTTAACTCCGCACCGATATTGCCCAGGAAACCGTCGAGCAAATCATTGACGCCCTGCAAGGCGTCCTGGATGTCCTGCGCCAGGTCGAAGTTGTCGATGACGTTTTCAATATCATTCAGAAATGCGCGCGCCTGATCGGCGTACTGCCCCAGGTTTGCGTCCTGAATGGTTTTTGCGATGCCCAAAATGAGCGCGGTGAGTTTGGCGCGATATTCGCGCAACGGAATCTGGTTCAGCAGGCTGCGCAGCCAGTTCTTGAAGTTTTCAACCTGCTGATCAATTGGTTTTTCAATATTGTCCCGCAGAAAAGTTTCCAGCCAGTTAAACAACTCGTTGAGAGCGTCCAACAAGTTGCCCGGTTCCGCACTTTCGATCATGACGCGGCCCTGCGCCAGGCTGTGCTGCATCTGCTGCAGGAATCCCAGGACGCCGCGTTCGCCGGATTTAATCAGGTCCGCGCCCTGTTTAATCACGCCCAGGTAGCGGCCGATGTCGATGTCGTCGATCGACCTGTTAAATGCACCCATTGCGCGTTCCACTTCCACCAGCGTGTTGTGGCGAATGCGTTCCAGGTCCGCCATGGCCGCATCCAGCCGCGCCCGGTTTTTCGTCGCCGCGGCCGCGGCCACCGCGTCAAAAGCCGCTAAAAGAGCGTTGATTGCGCTCGCGTCGAGTTGAACGGCCCCGACACCGTTGATGATTCCGTCGACGCCTTCGCGCGCGTGTTTAAGTGCGTTGAAATCATATGGAAGCAGATTTTCCAGGGCCAGGCGGGCCAGCGCCGCCGGATTGGCGGGCGCACCGTTTTCCAGCGACTCCATCACGCTCTTAAGCTGACCGACATCACCCAACTGCACCTCTGCGTAGCGCGTCGCCGTTCCGACCGCCTGCGACATGAGGTCGCCGAGCTTGCCGCCCGGGAACCGGATGTCGGCCGCATTGTTGCCGCCCAGGTTTTGCGCCAGTTCCACAATGATCCGCGCGCCCTGCTCAATCGCCTCGCGATACTCGTCCAGCGGAAAATCGTCCGGCTTGATTTCGTCGAACACCGACAAAAATGCCTGCATCAACGGTTCAAACAGCGCCTCCGGATTCTCGACGCCTTTGACAATTGCGTCGATCGCCGTGCCGAGCGATCCCATCACCTGCGTCAAAGCGCCGCTGTCCACCACCGCCAGAAGGTCTGCGTCGTTAACGCTCACGGAAATATTGGCGCGTGCGTTTAACACGGCGTCGATGTTTAATCCCTTAAGATCGTCGAGCAAACTCATCGGCGGTACCTCAGCGTCAGATCGGTGAAATCCACTGTCAGGAACAGATCACTGTACAGTTGCGGCATGGAAGTGCGGAAAACCTGGCTGTTGAAGTGCTGTGCGCGCCAGGTCTGTTGTGTCTCGCTCACGGCAATGCCGAACTGGTCCAGCGTCAGGCCGCGGTTGCGCAGGTAGAGCAGCGCGCCGCCGGGGTCGGGATCGCGAATGACAATGCGCAGCAGCGGGCGGGCGCGTTCGGCCCACAGAAACCGTCCGCTCAGCGCGCGCGCGCAGACGACCGCCGCGCCGCTCCAGTTTTCGAGCGCGGGCGCGTCCACCCAGTGCACGGCAAAGTTCCGATCGGCTTCCAGCGTCAAACGCGCCGGCAGACCGAGCGCGTCGCCGGCTTGACCGCCCTGATACTTGAACAGCTGTATATCCAGTTCGCAGGCTTCCGCTGCGCGGCCGATCAGTCCAAACTGCGCCACATCGCGACCATCCAGCGCGCCCTCTTCCAGCACGCGCATCACGGCTTTATCGGCCACGACGCGGCCCCGCACCTGCTCGTTTGGTTCGAGTGGGAAATCCGACTGCACCGCCAGAACGCGCAGTCCCAGGTACTTCACCGCCAGGTCGCCGATGACGGAATCGGGGGCCGCGCCGTCCAGCGTTTCGCCCAGGTCCAGACTCGTTTCCTCTCCGCGCAGTTCAAATCGCTGCATGCCTGTATGTTCGCGTACCAACGCTCCCTTCGGCTGCCCGAAGCTGAACGTGGCGGCGCTGCCGCTCTTCCCTTTTAATGTAAAATTGGCCTTCAGTGCGCGTCCTTCCGCCAGCGCATTCGGCAGGTCCGCGTTTAAGTCCAGCTTGAGCGCATTGCGCAGGTCCACGTAGTTAAGCGGCGTACCCGCGGGCAACTCGCCCGGAAAAGCCCATTGTGGCTGTCCCGAAGGCGATGTTAATTCCAGGTCGGCCGAAAGTGCTTCGGCCATGCCGGTCACGCCTTCAAGCCGGATACTCGTCTCCGTGTAGCTGTCGGACGGGAAGCCGGAGCTGACGAGACTTAAACGCAATTTTTTCGATTTGACGGCCGGGAAGCGCAACAGGCGATTGTTAAACGAGGCCCCGCCGTACATCGACGGCATCACCTTGTTGGCCGGCACCGTCGGCACCGTGTAGGTCGGCAGCCATTCGTTGTTGCCGTCCAGAATTGACACGAGCAGAAAGCGACTGCCAAGATCGCCGGCGGACTGCAGGTCGTCGTCGCTGCCGTCGATGTGCAGGCCCGTCAGGGTCAAACTGCGGAAACGCACGGCCTCGGCATTGCTGATGATTACGTGTGCGCCCGAGCCCTGAAACTGTAGGTTGTCCAGCGCTTTTTCGGTCGTCGCCGGACCGATGCGCGCCAGATTGGGCGCGGGATTGCCCGCCGCCGCATTCGTGGCGTCTATCTCCACTTTTGTCGCGCCTTTGGCGGTTGCCCACTCCACGCCGAAGCTGTGCGGTTCCGTCCCGAACACCACCGTTTGCAGTACGGGAGGCAGCGTTCTGCGATTGTCCTGGTGATTCTGCAGCTCCTCCATTGTCGGAAACCAGGAGTTGATCTGAGTGATTGCAGCTTCGATCGAGGAATTGAGCACGTTCGGCAGATTCATCAGGGAGCCTCCCCGACGACGAGTCTGAAGTCCGCAAACTGCATGCCCGTCCCGCCGTCCCCGTCGTCAAAGGCTACGCGCAGGTCGATGCGCCCCGCTTCCGCCGGCGGCGTGATTGAAAATGCCGCCGCGCCGTCGGCTATGTTAATCAACAACACCTGCGCCGTGCTGCCCGGCAATGCGTCGGCCGAGGTGATTGAGCCGCCGTCGACGCTCAGCACCAGAGACTGAAAGTCCGGGTCGAGCTCGGAGGCCGCGCGCGGCTGTACAGTCGGTCCCATGCGCAGAATGTGCTCAACAGCCGCACCGCCCGCAATCAGCGCGGAAGCCGCTTCCAGCGCCGGCGGTAGTGAGACGCCGCGAATGCGCGCTTCCTGGATGGCCGTGCCGCTCACGCCCGGCTGACCCACCGGCCAGAACCAGCCTTCCAGATCCAGGCGCAATTCCAGACGCGGCTCCGGATCTTCATCCTCCAACTCGGCGCCAAAAGGTGCGTGCACACTGTTTAAGTGCAGCTTGTGCACCTGAAAGCCGGGGTCGGGCGTATCCTGATCGTCCAGCGCCGCGCCGTTGCGCATGTCCGCCGCACCGAGTTGAAACGCCGCAGATTCCAGCAGTTGCACCTGTGCCGCGCGGCCCGCCGCGTCGTCCGACGCCAGCGGAAACACTTCCACGCGCACCGTGCACTGCAACGCCAGCACGCGACGCGGCGCACTAGCCCCTTTTACCACCTGGGTAAAATCGCCGCCGCCGATTCCCGTCGGCCGCGGCCGCGCTTCGGTCACGCCCACGCGCAGCGCCGGAACGGTCGGGTTGCCCGGTCCTTCCGGCGCGGGCGCCACGTGCACACGCCCCGTAAACGGCGCCGGCAGACGCTCGCCCAGCACTTCGACAAATCGTGTCTGGAATTCGGAAATCATATGGCGGAAAATCCTTGTTTATGCCGGACCTAACCGGGACCGCGGCGCGAAGAACTGAACGTTCGCGCCTTAAACACTTTTCATTGCACTGCGCTCAGGCCAGTCGTTTGGCATCGCTGATAATCCGCTCGGCGTCGGCCAGCGGTCGGCGCAGAATCTTGGCCAGATCGCCGGCGTCGGCGGCAGCCAGTTGCTCAAAGGTCGTGATACCTTTTTTGTTCAACCTTTCAACCAGCGTCGTGCCGAGTCCACTGATGCGCGTCAGGTCGTCGTTGGCGCCGAGCCGCCGAATGCCGCCCAGATCCGTGCGTCCTCTTACAGTGCCGCCCGTGCCGGATTCACCGACCTGGCGCTTGACTTCCGCCTGTACAAACTCGCGCAGCTGCCCCGACACTTCTTTGAGGCTGCTCCGCACCGCTTCGTCCACGGCTTTGTTAACCGTGGCGTTAACCGTGTCCCGCACCGCTCGATTAACCGCGGCCGTCAACTGGTCTTTCAGGGCGGAATCAACCGCCGTCCGCACGGCCGCGTCCAGCGTGGAGTTGATGCTCGCGGCCACGGCGTCTTCCACCGCGCCGGGCAGCATGTTTTCCACCTGCTTGCGCACGCTGTCTTCAATACTGGCGGTCAGCGAGCTGTCCGTTAACGCCGTGTCGGTCGGCAGGCCGGCGGCGGTTGTGCCGTCAACAATTCCGCTCAGGCGGTTTGTACTGCTCAGAATCTCGCGCGGCGGCTGCCACTTGTCGCCGAATTGTTCATCAAAAAATTTGACGGCGTAGTCGAGCTGCTGTCGGTTAAAGTTTATTAACGGCGCCAGCGATTCTTTGATAACGCGCTCGTTGACGCGGATGCGTTTATCCAGTTCACTCGTGCGTTCGAGTATTTCAGCTGAAGCCCATTCGCGCAGCGCGCCGTCCAGCTGCTGGATCGACGCCTGTAGTTCTTCGCGCGCCGAGGCCAGCAGACTGCCTTCCAGCTCGTCGCGAATCCGATCCAGCGAGGACTGCGGCACTTCCACCGATTGATTTTCCAGGGCGACTCTCAGCTCGTCTTCGTCGATGTACTCGTTGGCGAATTCCGCCAGGCGATTGTCGAGCACCTGCGCGCTTAACAGCGTGCCGTCGGCCAGCTTCAGCGTGTTAAACAACTCTTCGATTTGCCCGACGCGGTCCAGCAGACTGGTAAAATCGACAAGCTGGTTGTTGACGGTCAGTTTATCCGCCGCTTCCAGCGTGGTGTTGACACCGACTTTAATCGTGTCGAGCGAGGCGCGCAGATCAAACACGTCCTTGCGCGCGTCGGCCAGTCCGTCGATCGTTCGCCGGATGCCGATCACCTCGTTTTCGCGCTGCAGGTCCAGGGTGCGCACTTCGTCCAGGCGTTTGCGCAGGGCGGCCATATTTTCATCCAGCGCGATCAATCGCTCGCGCAGACGTTCAACGGCGCGTTCAACATTGGTTAACGCCGACTTGCTGGCGGGATCGCTGATGGGACCGGCTTCGATCAACTGACGCAGCGAAGGCTCCAGCCAGGCCAGTTTAACTTCGTCCTGGTGTTGGTGCGGCAAGACGGAGGTGTTTGAACCTTCCGCCAGGACGATCTGCGAAAGTTCGATCAGGGTCCCGACCATCTGGTTCCAGTTGTCCGCGGTAATCAGATCGCCGCGTTTAACATCGGCCAGCGGCAACAGGCGGTTAATCAACGCCGTCAGTCGCGAAAGTTCGCTTGCAGTTGGAAACGCCATCCTTGGCCTCGTCAGAGTTTGTTAACTTTCTGGGAAAAGATATTGGAGAATTTGCGGCCGCCGGCGGTGGTCGTCGTGCGCTGATATGTGCGCAATTCGGCTTCCGGCTGCACCAGCGTGCCCGCTTGCGAATACTGCTGCGCCGAGGCCTGTAGCTCTTTGACAACCGCTTTCTGCATGTACTGCACGGGGTCGTCCGAACGCTCGGCCAGCTCGGCAATTTTTGTCTGCATGATCGTGCCGAACTTGGCCAGTTTGTTGGTAAACACCGCCGTATTTGACTGCGACGCGCCGACAAGGTCGGTGATGCGACCGCGAATATCGGCGTAGTCTTCGTCCTTGGCGCCGGCTTCGTCCAGCGCGCTCTCGGCCTGCCCCTTCAGGTTCTGCAGTTCGATTTCGCGGCGCAGCTCCAGCAGACTCTGACCATAGGCTTCGGCAAAACGGCGCAGATTGTCCTGCACTTCGGAAATCTTCACGGCTATCTCGGGATGGTCGTGGCCGTGCGGCGAGACGAGGTTTGTTAACTCCAGTAGCGCGTTGGCCAGATCGCCGACGGCGCTGGTTAACAGGTTGAAGTCGGCGGCGCGAATCACTTCACCGGGACTCTTACTGCCGATACTGCTTACCTGGTCGGCCACGGATTTGGCGCTCTCCTGCACCGGCCCCAGGTCGGCGTCGGGAATGTCTTCTATCGGCGTATCGACAAACAACTCTTCCGGCACCGGAATGTTAACCCTGGTTGGTTGCGGCTGCGGGAAGAGGCGCACGCGTCGCAGGTCCACAGGGCGGAACAGATTCGGGTGGCGCACTTCCACATTGTAAAAGCCCGGATCCAGATCGCGCACGACCAGGCGGCCGTCCAGAAACGGTTTGCGCGTCAGGGTTTTTCCGGTGGATTCATTGGTTAAAATCACGGATGCGTCGCGGTTGGCGCGCGTGTAACCGGAAAGCTGTATTTGAAAAGCGGATTTCATCGTGAATTCCTTTATGGTTTGCCTTGCTTTAAAACCCTTCTTGTTAATCGCCGGGTTCGCGGTTCCGGGTTGTTGAACCGGTTCGGCATATCCGCGTCGCCGGTTCGAAACCTGTTTAATGCGCCGCGCATTCAAACGCGATGGTTAAACAGAAATCAAAACAGTGCGTGAAGATCGCCGTAGGGAAATGTCACCTCCCAGAACAGCGTGAGTTCGTGGTCGTTGCGTTTGTCGATCGGCGCAAAGGTGACGCGGTTGTAGAGGACGTCGCCATTGCCCGTTGAAGCTATCAGCCCGGCCTCGCGCACCTTGCCGATGGCCGCCTCGTGCGGCATCGTAGCGCGTATGGTCACCAGCGCCACGCGTTTTTCGGTGTCGAGTTCCACGCTGAAGTTCTCCGCCGGAATGTCCACTTCCGTGCCGCCCTCCAGTGCGTCGTCGGCCTCGCCGGGCGCGGTCAGTCCCGTGGAATCAAAGGCATCCGATTCGGGTTCGTCGTTCACGCCCACGCCCATTTTCCACGTCGGCGCCTGTCCTCCCGCAAAGAGGTTGGCAATCAGTGAGGCGCCGCCGCGCATAACGCTGTTACGCGCAAAACGGCTGCCGACGATGCGTCCGTCGGCGTCGCGCAGATCAATGTGCACGGTTGCTCGCATTATCAGTCTCCGACATCAAAGATTGATTTGTTGAATTCGCTTAGGTCAAACATGCCGTCTCCATCCACCAGCCGCACTGCGCCGCCCGGTCCGGGATCGCGCAGACGCCGCGGCAGATAGCCGGTCATGCGGTCGCCGTGCCCCTGCACTTCGCGGAAAGGGTGCAGCACCACTTCCGCCTCCACGCCCGCCGGACGCAGCCGGTCGATACCTTCGTTCAGGGAAAATTCCAGCCGCCGGCGTTCCGCCAGCGACTCGGCCAGTTTGTCGTGCATGCCGTTTTCGCCCACTTGCTCGCCCGGTGAAGGCGCCGGACTTGTCATCCAGCCGGCGGGCAGATCGATGCGGTAGCAGGCCGGGCTCGTTTCCTCCCAGGCCACGTGCAGCTGCGCCGCGGGATCCTGGTAAAAGAGCGACTGGTCAAAGTTGGTCGTATCCCAGCGCCCCTGCCGCATCGTCAGGTCGGCCATTCCCAGCAGAAAGCGGTCCAGGCCGGGAACGTCGTAGTGCGCTATCGGCAGGAACCACAAATCGTTTTCGCCCGGGATCAGTCGCGGCGCGCGCGCCGGCGAGATCGCATCCTCGGCCGCCCAGGCCGTACCCGGCGTGACGCCCTCGATCGAACGCAGCTTGTGGCTGACGTCTTCGCCCTCCATAATGGCCGTGGCCCGGCCGTCCTGATCCGGTCTGATCCAGAGGCGCGCTCCGGGCGGCACCGCGCCCAGGAAGACAATGCCTTCGCCGGTGGTCAGGTTTATCAGCGCCGGAGCGTACTCGGGGCCGCTCGGCAAACCGACCATCAGAGCGCCCAGAAAACTCGAGTCCAGCCCGCGGTTTTTGACCGAGAAGCGGTGCAGCGGTTCGATGCCGCCGCTGTCCGGCGCGCGTTGCAGGCGGCGCACGGAGGGATTTTCCACGAGGGCCGGCTGATTGGCGCGCAGGGCGTTCAGCCAGGCGACCTGATCAAACATTTCGTCCGCAGACGGCGGCGGCTCGCTGTCGACGGGCGTCGGAAAACGGTACCAGTCTTCGGGATCGGCCGAGATCGTCAGGACGGTGCGGAAGTCGAGCGCGCGCTGGAAGGCATTGGTGTAAGCGGCCGTAAAATTGATCGCGGCGCGCACCGTCACGGCGCCGTGCTTCAACAGGGCGTCGCGCAGGGCGTGCACCCAGGCGCGGTATTCGCCCAGCACCTGCCAGTTTTCGCGTTTGATGTCCAGCAGCGCCGCCAGCATCTCGGCCTCCTCAATTTCCAGCGCCGAGTTAAACCAGTGCGCGCGCTGCACTTCGCGGGCGTCCTCGTCGAGGATCTCGATCTGCGTCGCCGCCTGGGCGATCAGTCCGTTTACAATCTCGCCTTCGCGGTACAACTGCGGCAGGCGCTGCAGCATGTCGTTCAGGTGCGCCACCTCAGGCCTCCCCTTCGCGAATGTCGATGTTGAATTCTCCGGCCGCGAGCGTCTCGTCCGTGATTGGCGTGTACGCGCCCTGGCCGTCGGTCAGCTGGACAAAACGCGCATCGTGCGTCTCGACGGTGACGCTCACTTCGCCGCGGATAATCGTGTAGCGCGTGTCGTCGCGCAGGGCGGTCATCAGGCCGTCGACGGTCAGTTGGCTCTGCGGTCCGCGCGTGGACAGATGCGCATCAAAGGCGGTTTTGAGCGCGCTCTCGGCTTCCGACGAGGTCGTGCCCGCGGCGAGCAGCAGCGGCACAAAAGCGCCGACCGTTGAAGTCACGGCGGTTTCGGGCTCGTCCTCGGGTTTGATTTCGCCGAAGTTGATCGACTCGATCTCGAGCGTCTGGCCGTCGTTGAGTTGCAGCTCTTCGGCGGGACTCTCACCATGCGCCAGCAGGCTGATGCTCACGTCGGCAATGGCGCTGTCCTGCATCACGGCGGCGAGCATCTGTGAGCGGCGCACCTTGCCGCCGGCGGCGATGGAATCGAAGCAGGCCCGCAGGCGATCCAGCACGCCGGTTTTGAGTGTTTCCAGCTCGCTGTCGGTGACGCCCGTGCCGGCCAGGGTCAATTCAGTGATCGTGACGGTGACAATCCGTTTGTCCGTTTCGCCGATGGGCAGCACGCGGATGCCGACCGGCCGCAATTCTTCGACGCGTTGACGCACAAATGGCAAGACATCATCGGCGTTGCCTGTCGTCGCCACGCTTATGCTGATTTCGCCGGGCACATCGTTGGGACTCTCGACGATGGCGACGTCCTTGACGCCGTCGACCGCCAGCAGGCCGTAGGTCAGCGCGTCGCGCGTGCCGCGCACGTTGCCTTTGAGCGCTGTTTTGGTGCGGGCGCGCAGGTCCGCGTCGCTTTCGGGTGCATTGAGGTTGTGCGAGGCCTCGGGGTTGCTCACGGCTGACACGCCGGCGATCAGCGTTTCAAGGCGCGTCAGTGTTCCGGCCTCGACGATCGCCGTGGCGGCCGATTCGCCGCGTACGGACACGTCGCGCGTACTTTCGTAGGACTCCAGCGTTGTCGTTGTTTTGGTCAGATAGCGCGCGCCCTTGTCGTCCGTCACCGCCGTGTTGGCCGGGATCGTGATGCGCCCCGACACGCCTGCGCGGCGCTCCACGCGCAACTTGGCTACCGGGTGTCCGGCCTGCATGCGCTGCACGCCGACGAGGGCGACAACTTTGTCGAGCGAGGGTCCTTCGGCCGATTCCAGAAAGGCCGACTTGTAAATGTGTTCCAGGTTGAGATATGCCGTGGCGTGTTCACGCGCTATCGTTTCCAGCACGGTGCGCACCACGGAGCCGACGCTGATATCGGTTACGGGCGTCGGGTCCGTCCGGATGGGATAGTAATTCACCACCAGCGTCGAGCCGGGCATCGGTCTGCGCCCTTCCTCGCGGAACTGAATACTGTCGGGGTTGTCGTCGTCGCCCTCGGCTGAAACCAGCTCAAAGTCGGCGGCGGTAAAGCGGTAGGGCAGCTCCGCCCCGCTCGCGGTCAGGATGGTGCCTTCCAGGTGGGAAATGCGCCGCACCGGCCGCTCTTTCAGTTTGGTCGGAACCAGCAGTTCCTCCGCGTCGGCGGGCGCGGTCAGGGACTCGCGCACGGTGCCGCCGGTCAGCGTCGTCAAAACGTCGCGTACGATGTCCTCGTAATTGCGCGGCGTATAACTCATAGTCCCAACTCCAGTGATAATCCGACAGGTTCGCCGCCGTCGACGGGCTGCACGGCCAGCGTGAATACAAAGGTCGATCCGGTTTCGCTGCGCAGGTCAAACTCCAGTTCGACGGCGCTGTCCAGCACGCGCGGTTCCTGCGCCACGGCTTCGAGCACAAAGGCGCGGCAGAGATTGCGCAGGGCGGTTGTTTTAATGCGGCCGATCAGTTCGTGCAGGCGCGAGCCGTACGCGGCATGTCCCAGATCCGCCAGTGAACCGCGCGGCGTCAGCAGGCGCAGGATCAGCGACTGCGCGACGTTTTCGCGTCCGGAAACGACGTCCAGATCGTAGAGGTCGGACGGAGGCGAGGCCAGGCTGCCGCGCACCGGACGCTGACGCAGGGTCAGGTCGATCTGCGCGGCGTCATGCGCTGCAAATCCGGGCAATACCTGTAAATCGGTTCCAAGCGACGGCATATGTATGCGGCCCTGTTGTTTAAGTGTTCAATCCCAGACTGAATTCGAATTCCCGGGCAGCGCCGAAAACCCGATCATGTTTTCACGTCGGCGTTTAACCGATCAGAACGGCGCCGCCGGCGATTACCTGTCCCACCGGCAAGTCGGCCGGATCGTTGCAGGTTTCAACCATGTCCGCATTGCGGGCGGCGCCTTTGCCGCCGATTTTAACTGTCATGCTCGTCAGGAAGACCTTGCCCTGATTGGCGGGCGGTTTCTGGAACGAGGTACCCGGCGGCGTGGCAATGTGCTGCGGCTGATTGGAGGCCGTGCTGTCCTGCACGGCGGCGGGCTGACCGGCAATTTTAACGGTCTGCTCCGTGGCCGCGTCGATCATACCGCTGAAGGGATGCGGCAGGGGCGTCGGCACGGGGCCGCCCGGCGTGGGAACCATCACGATATGCGTGTCAACCGCGATGACGTTGGCATTCTGAGCGGCGGCGGGCATTCCCATGGCGTTTCCTCGTTTGTGCCTTGCGGCTGGTTGTAAACCGATGCGACATTAAACAGACGCGACGCATCGCGCTGAGTGGTTTGAGGCTTGCCCGGCGACTTTAAACTTCGCACACGGCGGCAAGCAAAATTTTTCTGAAAAAGCAGACCGACAGGTCGGGCTGCGCCGGCTGTTGAGCAACGTCAATTGATTTCCACCTGCGGCGCGGAAACGGAAACTTTGCTCATGCCTGAAATCGACACTTCATTGCCTTCGAGCACCAGGTTGCCCTGCGTACTGAGCGTGATATCGCCGTCCTGTTTAATGCGCAGCACGGCTCCACCCGCCGCCAGCTCGGCGCTGCCGCCGCCGCCCGCATCAATGACGAGTCGTAGTTCACCGACCGTCAGGTTAATTTTTTCCTCGACGCATTCCAGCAGGACGTCGCCGGGCATTTTTAAACGCCACGAAGGTTCGTTGCCGTCGATGGTCAGGTCCAGCGCGGGTTCGTTCTCGCCCGGCGGCAGTTGAAGCGTTAACTGCCCGGCGTCGTGTTTGGGCGCGTTCAGGTCCGGCGTGTACAGGCGGCCGACCACGACCGGCGCGTGATAGCTGCCCTCGGCAAAAACGACAATTACCAGGTCCTCCACCGCGGGAATGGCGGCAAATCCAAGCACGCCGGAAGCGACGGGCACGCGCGGTAAAACAAGCCCCGAGTCGCGCAGCTCAACCGAAACGGCGTAGTCGCCCTGATTGTCGGAAGGCCCGAACGTATCGACCACGCGACCGATAGCCGCGACGGGGCGTTTGGCGCTTTCGTGGCGAGCAATGCGGGCAATGCTTTCAAAAAGGGACGAACTCACAACAGACCTCCCAGGGCCGATCCGGCCAGACTTAACAAACCGTCGAGCGCACTGGCGGCGTCGGCGCGCACGCCTTCAGCCCTGGTTGCCGCGCCGTTAACATCCACGGAGTGACGCACCTGTGTTAACAACCAGGGGCCGCCGGAGCCATTGGGCAGATCCCGCACCTGCACGACGCTGGTCGGGCGCAACGCGGGTTGCAGCCAGGCGCTGAAATGAACCCGGCCGCCGCGCGCCGCGTGTTTAATCGTCGCGGCTTCGCCCGACGCTTTGGCATCGGAAGCCGTCCGGATTTCAGGAGCGGAACGCCAGACGGAATCTTTGCCCGGCGCCGCGGCATCCGACGGCAGAAAAGTAAAACTCGGCCTCAAGGCGTCCGGCGCATCGGCCGATCCGGCGGGACCGTTGCCGATCCTGAAATGCGTCGCGGCCGCTATGGCGACGCTGTCTTCCTCGTATTCCGTTAACTCCCGCCCATAACGCAGAGCCAGGTCGGGACTGCCCTGCGGCCATGTGAGCACGTCCAGCGCGCCGTCGCTGCGCATCACGGCCAGGCAGCCGGATAGTTCAGCCAGATGAGCGATGTGCTCCGCCGCGGTGCGCCGCTGATCCGCCGTATAGACGGCCAGCGCAAGATCGGCGTCATTTGTCGTTTGTTTAACGCCGGCCATGTCGGCCAGGGCGCTGATGACTTTTCCGGCATTCTGTCCCTCAAAGGTCTCGGCAGGTCGCACGGAAGCCAGCCTGGCGCTGTTGTCGGCCACGACCAAATGGGTGCCGCTCAGGGTTGTGCGGATGACGCGCACGGAACCTTTCAGCGACGCCTCGGCGCCTTCGCCGCCGTCCAGAATCACCTCGGCATCGTCATCGATGTTTACATCCACCTCGACGCCGCGCGGAAATGTGATGCGCGCGGAACTGACGGCCGGCAGCAGGCCAAGCGAAAGCTGGACGTTCAACACGTGAGCGTTAAACGACGTGCCGCCGAAACGTATGTCGATTGCGGGAGTTAACATGTCCGTGCGGGAGTCCTTTCGATCGATGAAAATCCGAGTTGTACTGCCTGTTTTTTCTGTTTTGTCCCGGCGCGCGGCGTCAGGAGAAGGCGTCGCCCAGATCGCTGACAGCCGACTTGAATCCGCCGCCGGCGCCTTTGACGGCGTCGACCGGAGCGCTGAGCGGATCAAAAATGCCGTTGAGGTCGAGGCCGTCGAGGTTTAACAAACCGGACAACTGGTCGATTACGCTGAGGGCGTCGTCAACGGCACCGGCGATATCGCCCGCCAGATCCTGCAGATCGCCGAGAATATCCGTGTCAAATCCCAGATCGCCGAGACCGAAGTCGTCGAGACCGCCGAACGCCTCGACGGTTGCCGGCGGCGGCAACGGCGGGCTCTCGGCCAACTGAATCCTGTAGCGAAAAACACCCGGCCGGCCGGCCAGTTCTTCACCCGTAAAGTGCGTAATGACGACTCGCTGAATGTCGAGCGCGCTGGTGATGTCGGCCGAAAATGTCAACTCCTCGCCCGCGGCGGCGGCTTCCTGCATGGCGCCAAGCTGATCGCGCGCTTCCTCGCCGTGCAGATAACCTTCCAGTTTAACGCGGTGGCTGCGGCGCGCGGAACGCTGCTGCACTTCGCCGGCCAGCCCGGGTACGCCCAGCGAGACAAATCCGGCATCGACGCTGTGTTCGATAATCTGACCAAAGTCGAGCGAAATGTCGCCGAGCAGCGGAATGGGTCTGGTTTCTTCAGCCATCAGTCTATCCCTCGCAGGTCGGCTTCTTCGTTCAACAAACGCGCCAGATCATCGGCGGCGCGCAAGGTTTGGGCCTGGCGCTCGGCGGCATGCGCCTGCGTCGGCAGCGTGCGCACCGGCTCCGGCGAAGTCGCTTCGTCACGGCGCTGCACCAGTGACAGGTTGTCCGGCGACGGAGACGGCTCGCGATTCCAGCTGCGCGGAAAAGTGTTGACACTCGGACCAAAAGCGGCGGCCGGCTGTTCGCGCAATTCGTCTTCGGCCGTGGAACGACCAGTTGTATCGACTTCGCGCAACTGCGGCCGGTCCGACTGCGCCCTGGCTACAGGTTCAGGACCGATATGCAAGGGCGCGGGCTTGCTTGCGTTCAGCAGGCCGACCAACTCGGCGGCGCTCAGCTGTGCGCCGGTGCGCTGTTCATTGAGCGTCTGCCGCGGTCGCCGGTCAGAGCGTGGAGTCGTGTTTCCGGCGTGCAGGATGCGCGCCGCATTCTGTTTAACCGCCTCGGCTGTTTTCAATCCGCCCGCCGAGTCGCTGCGCTGTTTGCGCGGAGCATTGAACGTTGGCTCAAGGCCCGGGCCGGACGGTGAGGCGGCGTTGTGCGCGGACCTTGTCGCGCCGGCATCGACTTCCAACACACGGGCGCGCACGGCCTGGGGGGCGTCCGGCGTGCGCGTTCCGCGCGGGGCAACTGAGCGAGCAGTCGCAGTTGGAACGGGATCGGTCAATCTCCGAATACGGTCGTCGGTCGGCTGCCGCGGCGCCTCCGGTGCACGCGACGCAATGTCGCGCTCCACGGCCCCGGCGGTGCGGGGCTGATCGCCGGATTTAAACTCGGCGACCTTGCGTTCAACACCGGCGGGACGCTGATCGGCGAAATTGTTTGCGGCCTGTTGCGGGACTTCGGGCCGGGGGCTTTCACTTGAAACTCGGGACTCGGGGGATTCTGACTCGGGGGCTTGCGTCGCACTCTGAACCGCACTGCCGAAAACTGCCTGCTTAAACACACCGGCACTGTCGTCGTCGGGCGCGGCGGTTTGCAACTGCGAACCGCTGTTGGAATCGAGGCGCTGCAAAAGGTTGCGCGCCAGGCGTTCGCGTATGGACCCGGCCGAAGTTTCATCGTTTTGATCGGAATTAAACACCAGTCTGGTCCAACCGTCGTCGGCCTCGGCCTGAGCGGGATTCAGCTGCAAGACCATCTGATCGATGCGTCCCGCGGGAGCGGCATCAACCTGTTCCATGGTCCAACCGGTGGCGTGCGCCACCTTCATCAGCGTGCTGATGAATCCCGGCGCGGCGGTTTCGGCGCCGGCAAGACTGAGGGCCAGGGCCTCGACGGCAGCGCTTTCTTCGGCGGTAAACTTGCGACTTCCCTGCCGCACCGTGGCCGCCTGGAGGACGGTCACGGCAATGGCATCCGCCGGATCAGATGACCCGGCGGACAGGGATACAAGGGAAAATCGCTCGCCGAAACTGAGTGCGCGGATACACGGACCGTCGTCTCCCCCGACCTGCACGGCCGCGGCGTCGAGCACCGGGCGCAAGCTGAGGGAAATGTCTCCGGCGCTGAACACGCCTTTGTTTAAGTCGATCCGCACGTCCGCGCTCACTTAGGCCGCCTCCTCACGCACGCGCACGGCGGTAAAGCGGTAGACGGCTTCGCCATGACCGTTTGCGCCCATCGCAAAACTCTTTTCCTGCAGGAAACACTCGTCAAAAGTCACCGTCATCTGCGATGCGCCTTGTTTAAGTGTTGCCGTCACCTGGAAGGATTCGTCGCCTGTAAGCGCGTTAAAAGCGGTACTGGCGGACACCACCTGCAGGCGCGCCTCAACAAACTGCGGGCCGCTGGCCATACCGATGCGTTCGGCGCTGCCCAGGGCGTAAAGATTGCGGCGGTCCTGGTGATGGCGATATTCCACGGAGGTCACGCCTTCAACCGCTTCGCCGTTTAACAATACGCTGCTCTCATTTGCAGCAAAAATTGTCGGCATGTGTCAACTCCTTAGTTCTTGACTCTGATGGTTGCGTAAATGTAGTCGATGGCGCGAACCGGTCGGACGGCAATGTCGATACGCACGATGCCCTGGGCAAAGTCCTGCTGCGTGGAATACACGTCGACAAAAAAGGCAGGATCGGAGCCGTCGGTGGAAGGAACCAGCGCATTGTCGCGCTCCATCCGCGTAAAGGTCGCCACGATTTGTTGTTTAAGCGCCGTCCGCGCGTCGTCGGTGTTAAGACGGCCGATAAAGTTCTCGGAAATAGCTTTCGTCTCGCGGATCGCCTGGTCGGCCACGCGCGTCACGGAAATCTGGTCGCCGCTCGTATCCAGACCGCGCAGCACAACCACGCCGCGTCCCACGCGGTTCTGCACGACGAGCAGGTTGGTGCTCGGTCCCAGCAGGCGGTTCAGCTCGCTCTCGCGGTAAGATGCCGGAGCCAGACCGTGCAAAGGCACAGACTTGAACGTCGGCGAAAAGTGCGGGCGCATGCGTCCGACCATACCTGCCACAGCCCCGGCTGCTCCTGCCGGCGAGACAAGCACAAAGCGGCGGTTGCGCACGGAAGAGGCGTGGTCCTTTATTTTCGACAGATCTTTCTGTTCGTCGGCGGTTACCGACCCAAAAGCGATTCGGGGAGCGCCACTATCCGCCATCGTGACGGCGTGCGCCACGAGCGACTGGTGAATGGTGCGGACGTCGCTGTTTGAGCGCTTCGGCTCTATTGACGCCAGCACAAGATCGACGCGCGTGTCGTCCGACAGCAGGTCGATTGCCGCCTGGTAATTTGCCACGGACGGTGAAGTCCCGCCGGCGAAGGACGCCAAACCGCTGGTGGCGGCGGGCAGACTGTCGGCCAGCGCACTTTGTACGGTCACGCGAATAAACCTGCTGCGCGCTTCCAGCACGTAGGGCAGGTAGTTGTCGTCGTCCGGATCCATCACAAGATCGTCGAACTCCTCGCGCAGACCGCCCTGAAATATCTTCAGGTCGATCGTGCTCGCAGTTTCGTTAATCGAAATTTCCACGGAGAGACCGTCGGGGCTGACGCCGTCGGCCGGACGCATCTTGAAAATGGTCTCGGCGTTATCCTTGCGCGCCACGTTAATCGATGTCACGTTTTCGCTGAATTCATAGGTCGTCGTCGGCGCATTGGTCGGCTCCGGCAGCCAGCTTTCGGCCACGGGATCCACGGCCACGACGTAGCGCGACTGGCGGTTGATGGTCTCAAAGATGTCGTCGGGCGCGCCGGCTTTGTGCTGCAGATCGGTAAAGGACTCAACGAGCGCACCGTTCAGGTAGAGGCGCAGGTTAACGCGTACGGTGTTGCCGAGGGCGTCCAGGATGGAGGAGACGTCGGCCTTCAGGTCGTTCCCCCAACTGCCGTTGGAGCGCGTGCGCAGAATAACGGCGTTAACAGCGGCATCGTTCTGCAGCGTGAGCGATGCAGGGCCGCCGCCCGTGACGGGCGAGATCACGGCTTCACTTGCGCCGTTGGCCAGAGCGTGCACCACTTCGGGCATGCTGACTTCGGTACCGGGCCCGAGAATCTGGCGCAGTTCACTGATTTTGGATACAGTTATCAGGCCGGACGATGCGGGCGGACGGTCCACGATGCCGACGGCGCCCAGGATGCCGGACGGCGCCGGCAAGGGCGGTAATACGTCAAAACGCGCTTCAACGCGCACGCCGGGCACGACAAGTGTGGTCATACCTTCTCCATGTTAAATTGTGATTTAACCTGCATTTGGCCGGAACCGGCTCCTCATGATGCGCAGTGAAAAAGCGTGCAGTGACCGCAGCTCTTGCTCAAATCGTGCGTATCTCCAGGTTCAACGATGCCGTGACTTAACAGCAAAACACTCCCTGGCCCATTACTGTCGCTCCCGTGGTTAACAGAGCGGACAATAAACGCCTGATACGAATGCCTTGGTGTTTCCGGTAATAATGGACCGGCCGGACACCTGTTCCGTGCTTATGTATAGGTTGTCAGTTTTTGCGTTTGAATGTTAAACACAAGTGTATGCGGCCGGCTTGCCGCTACGGCAGTAATCGGGCTGCGGTACCTTGCCCAACCGTGCGATGGCTTAACGAGTGCCAAAGGTAATACATCCCTCCAGCTAAAGCAAATGAAATTCTCATCTACCTGTATTTAAGGTGTGATCGTGCACAACGTGTAACTTTCGTAACATCATCCGGATTGTTCCCACCTGGCGACTACGTAGTGCCTACGTAGTTTTCATGCGGTCTCACGGCGTTCTCAGCACAATATTCGCCCTGTTTCCAAAAGCCTCGGCAGACTGCGTTCTGCCTCTTTCAGAACTTTCTTGTTTGTCATGGAGTCGGCGGTTTCGAGTCTCGAAATTCCGCTGCGAATCCCTCTGCCCTTCAACGGCGAAGGCAGGTCTCAGCGTCGGGAATGTTTCGAAGTACAATTTCGATTCGCGCTGCATTCGATAAATCTCCAGGCGGAAAAAATGTGTTTGTCGCGCAGCGATGCAAATGTGCACAAGACGCCAATCCAATGATCAGGCAATCGGTGTAGAACAGGAATTGAGCAAAGGAGTACGCAAACGCTCAAAGACCAAACTGTGCGCGTCAAGCTGATCCGCAGGCCGTTGAGCCGACAGTGCATACGTAGATCTACCTGATTTCGAGGCGGAGAATGTAAAGTGCGGTTTTTGGCGCGACAAATTTTTAAGCTGTGAGCCCCGGATGTGCGGAACTCATGCATCAACACCTGACCGCTCCGGCCCTGGAGGTTAAATAGTCGTGCCTTGACCGCCACCGCCAATTCCGCCGCTACACGTCCAATGCGCCGTCGTTGGACCGGTCTGGCTGCCGGAAGAGTTGTTGCCGTTCACCACCGACGTTAACTGCGCTGCGCCCGCGACTGTTAAACGAATCTTCGTAAACTCACATCCCGGAGAGCCCCTGTCGTCGCGATCGATATACAAATCAAACCAGCAGGGATTCGGACTGACCTCTTCAAGGAACATTTGCACTTGCGGGCAACATGACTGAGCGTTGACATTCTGTGTGGGATGAAGCGCCGCCACAACCAGAACTGTTAAACAGCTTGACAGAGTTTTCCAATGTTTACGTTTCTGCATCCCTACTCCTTATCCGCTCGTTGCGAAACGGACTCATACATAAATAGTACACGAATGGTTTGTAGTTTCCCAGGACAGCCGGGCTCCGCCGGCACTGCCGAATGATCTGTTGCTCAGCAGTCGTTGATTGAAACTCCGTTTCCGTTTTGTCATTCAAAGCTACGGCGAGAACAAGGCGGGTCGATCAGTATATGTTCAGTATTCGGCGATGAAGCTGTTGTGAGAGCAACGACCAATACGATTCGGGATGCCCGGAATACGGGTTGGAAGATTGTGATCCGTGTGGGAGCGACGGAGTTTTTAAACGTTGAGGGCTCACAGCTTATACGTAGTTTCTCGTAGTCGGCAGTCGTTTTATTCAAATATGCTGGTCTGTAGTCCTTCCGACTGGCCGTAAACCTTGTCTCTCAATAAAATCAAAGCCCATGTGCCGGGTTCTGAACCTGCGGCCCATGGGCTTAACATTTTGACAAAAGCGACGGTGCAGTCAACTCACAGACAAAGCAGATAGGCCGTCAGGTCGGCTTTTTCCTCTTTGGTGAGTTTAAGTTCCAGGATAAGGTTGAAGAACTCCACCGTGTCCTCCAACGTCATCAGGCGACCGTCGTGCAGATAAGGAGGCGAGTCCTTGATGCCGCGCAGCGCAAATGTTTTAATCGCGCCCTCGGGCCGCGAGACCACAAACCGTTCTACCTGCAGATCGTGCATGTAGTCATCCGTAAAAGCCGGACCGTAGTGGCAGGTGGCGCACTGCGCCTTGCCGTTGAAGAGTTTTTCGCCGCGCAATTCCTGCTCGGTGGATTTGGAGGGAATCAGACGCATCAGCGGATCGAGCTTGGGCGCCGGCGGAAAGTCGAGGATCGAGTTGAAGTCGCCCATGCGGTTGGACACCGTGCGCTGATGAGCGCGCAGGCCGAGAGCCTGCCCCATGCCCGGATCGCCGTCAAAGTACTCTTCAACCTCGGCAAAGTGATCCATGCTGCGGATCGAGCGCTTGGAACTCAAGACCTGGAGGTTGTAGTTGCCGCGCATCGTCGGCGTCTCCACGCGCAGACGCGCCAGGTTGGGCCGCGAGTCCGGTCCGAGCTCGATTGCGCCGTTCGTATGACCGTTGACGTGGCAGCCAAAACAGGCGACGCCGGCACTGGGCTCGCGCGTGACGCGGTGCGTCGTCTGGTTGAACCAGGTGGTCGGCGTGGGACGCAGCAGTTCCTTCAACCCCTCCATCTGTTCGGCGGTTAACAGGCCGTTAAATATTTCCCAGTAATTGCCCAGCGTCACTTCGCGGCCCCCGGTGACGTCGCCCAGTTCTTTGTGCGTCGTTAAAAACATCGGCGGCGGAAACTCGGGCAGATACTCTTCGGGGATGTCGAAGTCGACATCGATGCGGTCGTGCTCGGGGTGCGCCGCAACCCACGAGGGTGGGAACAACATGTGCGCCGTTGAGTGCAAGGGGTGCGCCAGCGGCTTAAACGGAAAGATGTCCTTTTGTTTAATTTCTTCCGGCGTCATCTGCGCCAGAGCTTCCCAGGATGCCACGCCTTGCGGGAGTCGAGCTACCGGCCCCTGCATGATTGGTTTGCCGCCCGACATAAACGCGCCCGGACGCGCCTGCCCGCTGAAGTCAAACCGCGAGTTCATATACTCGCGCACGTCGCGCATCAACTCGGGTTTCTGAGCTTCGTGGAAAGCCAGCCAGTCGGCAAACGTTGCAAAAGGCAGGATCGGCGAACCGAATGAACTACGGCCGCGGCCGCCGTAACGCCACAGGTCAAAGGGCGTGCGCTCTCCCGCTTTCACGTCCGGATAGGGCAGCAACTTGTCGATGTAACTTTCGCCCAAACCATAGTCGTTTTCAACGTAGTTGGGATTGATCGCCGCCGGACTCTGCAGCAGGTGCAGGCTGGACGCAGCCTCCTGCTTTGCTTCGGGTTCATAACCGTCCGAATTGTCCTGAGCGCCCGCCGGATGGCTGGACAGGGAAAGGACAAAAAGCAGCAGCGGAAATGCTATAATGGTGGAATACGACACCATTCTGGAGCGGAACTTTGACATATGCAACAGTGCTCTGATCGATATTTAACAATTTTTTCCGTCGGTTAAAAATATCAAATTACCAGTACCACACGTATGATCTTGTGCCAATTACCGCGAAAATTACGTCAAATACTGTAATTGATTGATGAATTTGCGCAGCACGCAGCAGTGCTTTTTCTCTTGTTTGTCACTGTGGCAGGTGTACAAAACCCGCCACAAGAGCAGATTCCCTGATTCTCCGCACTTTCAGTCTTCCATCAGAGTGCGATAGACCAATGAGCGACGAAATGAACTCCAGTGAATGTAGCGGCCCTGAATGAAAGCGCTACAGTCAGGCGTGTGAAGCTCTGTGTTGAAACTCCGCCATGCCTCGTTCCCGCCGCTGCGGTAGTGCACAACTTCAAGATTACTGCGAGTTGGATTGTATTTTGAGAACAAAACGGAATATCCGTCTGTTTCAAGATATTCATAGAACAGACATGGAAAACCCGGAATGACAAAATGACCGCAATGAATGAGGGTCCCCAGCTGAGGTCGGAATTCAAGGTCGGCAACCTGCTGTTGAAAACCGGAGGCGTTGATTTCCTGTGACTTGAACCTGATCACCTCCCCATCGAACTTCATGTCAAAAAAGTGTTGCTTTCGCAGAATCCATTCGGCAACAACCAACTCCGAGCTCTCAATATCAAACCAGGCCAAAGCTGTCATATCGGGATTTGGCTTCAGAAATGCATCGGCTTTGGCCGGATCCTGCCACATCATCACCGCGCCGTAAATACCACTCCCGTCAAAATATTTGGCGTCAAAATACTGGTTGGCGGCAAGTTCACAACATTCCGATTTGAATATCGCCTGACCGAATTCGTTAAACAAGGAATAACTGAACTTATTCCATGTGTCGTGTTCGTGACGCACAATGTGAAGATCGTCGGAATTCAAACCGCTGTATTCGTCTGCGTTAAGCGGCAGACGCACCGGCGCGCTTACAGTACCGTCACGCCGCAGTTTGCGGATCACGGTTTGACCGGGACGGCGGTCCGCAAGGAATTGATATCGCCTCAGGTCCAGAATCTGGTTGTCGGCATTAACAATAAAATCGGCGGCGTCTTCAAGTTCAACCCGCTCCGTGCTGCCGCTGTTCGATTTGAGGTTCCACACAACATAGACCTGTTTAAATGGCGCAGTCCTTTTGTCGGTCTTTTTCAGACCGGGCTTAACAACCAGCAGAACCGTGTCGATGTCCGCAGCAATTATTCCATGTACGTCGCCGAAGCGAAAACCCATATCCACTTTTGATCTCTGTTTGGCGCTTATTGTCTTTTTCTCTGACAAGGCATATCTCCTCCGACCAAATTCAAATGCACATGTTCACATGCTGTGGGACAGCCGCCGCACTCCGCGCTCCTCCCCCGTTGGTTAACAAAAAAATCGCACAAGCCTGAGACGCGGACGCGGCTCAAAGCGCCGCACAGGGATTGTTAAACCGACAAAGGAATTTTCAATTTAAGAGATAATTTACTATTTTTGCGCGTTCCCAACATATTCTCCGGTTTAAAACCCGCTCGACATTCTCCCTTTCAAGTCGTTCTGCCGATGCACTTTGTGGATCTCTCCATATTTATTGTCTATTTCCTGGCGATGCTGGGCGTGGGCGTGTATTTCCTGCGCAAAAACAGCAGCACGGAGGATTACTACGTGGGCGGGCGGTCGATGGGCAGCTGGCACGTGGGGCTGTCCGTGGTGGCGACGGACGTCGGCGGCGGCTTTTCGATCGGGCTGGGGGGCCTGGGGTTTGTGATGGGCATCGCGGGTTCGTGGATGCTTCTGACGGGATTGATCGGGGCGTGGCTGAGCGCGGTACTGTTGATTCCGCGCATTTCGCGCCTGTCGCAACAACACAAATTTTTGACTTTCCCGCAGGTTTTCAAGCATTTTTACGGACGCGAGGCGGCGCTGGCGGCGGGGTTGATTTCCGCTATCGGCTACCTGGGTTTTACGAGTTCACAGATTCTGGCGGGCGCCAAACTGGCCGCGGCATCATTCGACGGACTCAACTTAAACACGGCGTTGATTGCAATGGGTGCAATTGCGGTTGTTTACACCGTCATGGGCGGTTTGAAAGCGGTGATTTACACTGATACGGTGCAGTGGATTGTGCTGATGTCCGGACTGATATTTATCGGCATCCCCGTGGCGTGGAACGCGGTCGGCGGTTACGAGGCAATCAGCGCGACGCTGGCGCCGGAGTTCCTGTCGATGGGCAATATCACCTGGCAGACGGCGGTGAACTGGGCGGTCACAATTATTCCGATCTGGTTTGTCGGCATGACGCTGTACCAGCGGATCTACGCCTGCCGCAGCCAGAAGGAAGCGCAGAAAGCGTGGTTTATCGCCGGTCTGTTTGAGTGGCCGGTAATGGCATTTATGGGCGTACTGCTGGGGCTGCTGGCGCGCGTGGCGGTGGAAAACGGCATGTTTACCGCGATGGGTTACGCCGGCGCGGACGGACTGGACTCGGAAATGGGCCTGCCGATGCTGCTTAAACACGTGCTGCCGATCGGTCTGATGGGACTGATGATGTCGGCCTATTTTTCGGCAATTATGTCGACCGCGGACTCCTGCCTGATGGCCGCTTCGGGCAATATCGTAACGGACCTGATGGAAACGCTGGCGCCGTCGATGAAGTGGCTGCGCGAACATCCGCTGCGGGTGTCGCAGTTTGTGACCCTGGCCGTGGGCGCGGCGGCTCTGCTGCTGGCCACGATGATGCAGAACGTACTTGAACTGATGCTCTACTCCTACGCTTTTATGGTGTCCGGCCTGTTTGTACCGGTGGTGGGAGCGCTGTTCTGGCGGCGCAGCAGTCAGACGGCGGCGCTCTGGGCCATGCTGCTGGGCGGCGGCACGACGCTGGTGCTAATCGGCGGCGATGCTGATCTGCCGCTGGGACTGGACGCCAATATTTTTGGCATCGCCGCCTCGGCCTTGAGTTTTGTCGCGCTGAGCTGGCTGTTTCCGCGCACAGAGAACATTCAACAATCTCCCCGTTAACAGGACCTGAAGTATGAACTACAAAATTATTAACCGTTCAACCGGCGAAGACAGGCAGTTCAGCAATGTGCGCATTACGGCTTTTCTGCACGAACATCTGGATGAATTCGGCGACAGCCCGGAAGACATTCTGGCCGCGATCAACTACGTGTTCAGGGAAGGCCGCGGCGGGCGCGTTGTGCTGGCCATAGATAAAGATGAACTTGTCGGCGCGGTGGTGCTGAACGACACCGGCATGTCGGGTTACATCCCGGAAAACATTCTGGTTTACATCGCGATTCATCGCGAGCGGCGCGGCATGGGGCTCGGCAAGGGACTGATGCTGCAGGCGATCGAAAACACGCCGGGCGGCATCGCCCTGCACGTGGAGCCCGACAATCCGGCGGTACATCTCTACCGCAAGCTGGGATTCACCAATAAATACCTGGAAATGCGTTTAACAAAAACAGCCGGCGCACGATGAGTGTGTTCAGGACGGACACGAGCAAGGCGGCGGAATTGCGGCGCGAGTTGCACAGCCAACCCGAGCTGTCCGGCGCGGAAGTCAGGACGGCCGCGCGTCTGCGCGACTTTCTGGCGTCATGTGGACCGACGGAAATTATTGAAGGCATCGGCGGCTGCGGACTCGCGGCGATCTTTGCGTTTAACAATCCGGGACCGACGCTGCTCGTGCGCTGTGAACTCGACGCCCTGCCGATTCAGGAAGTCAACGATTTTGAACATCGGTCCAAAGTCGACGGCGTCTCACACAAGTGCGGCCACGACGGGCACATGGCGATCGTCGCCGCGCTGGCGCAGAATCTCTCCGAGAGTCCGCCCCCGAGCGGCCGCGTCGTGCTGCTGTTTCAGCCCGCCGAAGAAATCGGAGCGGGCGCGGCGGCGGTGTTAAACGACGAGAAATTCACCAGGTTGAAGATAGACTGCGCCATTGCACTGCACAACCTGCCCGGCGCGCCCAAACACGGTATTGTCTGCCGCACGGGCAGCTTCAGCGCGGCGGTGAAAACCGCGATCATTGCGCTGAGGGGCAAGACTTCACATGCGGGCGAGCCCGAGCTGGGACTCAATCCGGCGGCGGCGATTGCCGATATTATACGGCAGACGCGCGCACTGGAACGGCCGGCCGACGGCGAGGACTTCACGCTTGTGACGCCCGTGCACATCTCGATGGGCGAAAAGGCGCACGGCATTTCAGCCGGCGAGGGCGAGATGCGTTTTACACTGCGCGCCTGGGACAACGCGCGCCTGGCCGCGGCGGAAGACGCCGTCAGAACGATTGTAAACAAGGCGGCTGAGGCGCACTCGCTGCAATATTCCATCGATTGGACGGATCACTTTGCGGCGACGAACAACAATGCGGACAGCGTCCAGCTTGTTAAACGGGCGGCGGAACACCTGGGGCTGAGTTATACGGATAAAGCGGAAGCGTTCCGCTGGGGCGAGGATTTCGGCTTGTTTACGGAGCGTTTTGCCGGCGCGATGTTCGGGCTTGGCGCAGGTGAAGACACACCGCCGCTGCACAACGCCGCCTACGACTTCCCCGACGAACTGATCCCGACGGGCGCCGGAATGTTCAGATCCGTGATTGATCAACTGTTGCAGGAAACATGAAAAGCAATTCAACACTGGAACTTAGCGCGGCCGCACTGCGCAGCAACATCAGCTTTCTGCGCACGATGCTGGGCGAAGAGTGCATTCTGTCTTCCGTGGTCAAAGGAAATGCCTACGGACACGGCATCGAAGTATACACGCCGCTGGCCCTGAAAAGCGGCATCAAACACTTCTCCGTGTTTAACGCCGTGGAAGCCGAGCGCGTCCTGCGCGCCACGGAGGGGCAGGCGGAAATCATGATAATGGGTCTGATCGACAACGCCGACCTGGAATGGGCCATCGTCAACAACATCTCCTTTTTTGTCTTTGATTTTGAACGCCTGCAAGCTACGCTGGCGACGGCCAAACGACTTAAACGGGCGGCGCGGATTCACATCGAGCTGGAGACGGGATTCAATCGCACCGGTTTCGGTCGCAACGATTTGCAGGCAGTCGCGGACCTGATTCTGCAAAACGGCGAGCACTTAAACGCCGAAGGCGTCTGCACGCACTACGCCGGCGCGGAAAGCGTGAGCAATTACCTGCGCGTGCGGAACCAGATCAGAACGTACGGTGAATACGTGCAGATTCTGGCGGACGCCGGCGTCAAACCGCGCCTGCGGCACACGGCCTGCAGCGCGGCGGCCATCACCTATCCGGAAACGCGCATGGACCTTGTGCGGATCGGTATTGCACAGTACGGCTTCTGGCCCAGCCGCGAGACCCTGATCGGCTACCTGACGAGCAATAAAAACACCGAGGACCCGCTGCGACGCGTCATCACCTGGAAAAGCAATGTGATGACAACCAAAACCGTCCGTGCGGGAGAGTTCGTCGGCTACGGAACGACGTTTCTGGCGGAGCGCGATATGTCAATCGCGATTATTCCGGTCGGATATTCAGAGGGTTTCAGCCGCTCGCTGAGCAATCAGGGGCGCGTCCTGATTAAGGGCCACAGGATCGGCGTCATCGGCAAAGTCAACATGAACATGCTGGTGGCGGACATCAGCAGCATTCCCGACACACAGCCGGGCGACGAAGTAATATTGATCGGAAATCAGCAGGATTTGTCGATTTCCGTGTCATCTTTCAGCGAATTAAGCGAGCAGTTAAACTACGAACTGTTAACGCGTTTGCCGCAGGATATTCCGCGAACCGTCATTGGATAAACATGACTTATATTGAATTACGCGCCGACAAACTGGAACACAACTACCGTTTTCTGGACAGGATGTTCAGCGAACAGGGTAAAAGTTGGTCGGTCGTGTCAAAAATGCTGTGCGGCAACAAGAAGTACATTGAAGAAATTATCCGCCTCGGCGCCCGTGAGATCTGCGACTCGCGCCTGACCAATCTCAAGGTTATCAAGGCGATCGATCCGACGGTGCAGACGGTCTACATTAAACCGCCGGCCAAACGCAATATCAGCACGGTTGTTAAATACGCGGACGTCAGTTTCAACTCCGAGTATCAGACGATTAAACTGCTTTCGGACGAGGCGCAGCGGCAGGACCGCAAACACAAAGTCATTATCATGATCGAGCTGGGCGACCTGCGCGAAGGCATCATGGGCGAGAACCTGATGGCATTTTACGATGCTGTTTTCCAACTGCCGAACATCGAAGTTACGGGCATCGGCACGAACTTAAACTGTCTGCACGGCGTTCTCCCCTCGCAGGACAAACTGATTCAGCTCTGCCTGTACCAACAGCTGATTGAGGCGCGCTTTAACCGCAAAATTCCCTGGGTCACCGGCGGCACGTCAATCGTCGTTCCCCTGCTGGCATACGGCCAGGTGCCGGAGGGCGTCAATCACTTTCGCATCGGCGAGACGCTGTATTTCGGCAACAACCTGCTGACGGGCGAGCCGATCGACGGCATGGAAGTCGACGTGTTTAAGTTGTATTCGGAGATCATTGAGATTACAGAGAAACCGAAGGTGCCGATCGGCTACCTGGCGGAGAATCCTTCCGGCGAAATGTTAAAGGTGCAGGAAGAAGATTACGGCAAGACCTCGTACCGCGCCATTCTGGACGTGGGACTGCTGGACAGCGCCACGGATTTCCTGATTCCAGACGACAAGGATATCAGGATTGCCGGCGCCAGTTCGGACATGTTAATCATCGACCTGGGCAAAACCAGCGGCAGTTACAAGGTCGGCGACATGGTTTCGTTCAGCCTTAAGTATATGGGCGCACTGCACTTACTGAATTCACGCTACATCGATAAACGAATCGTGCACAAGGACAACAAAGACCAATAGTTCACTGTTAAACAGACAGCGCCGACCGCCGACAAGCTGAATGGGGATACGTCCCACCTTTCTGCAATCCGCTTCTGCAACAGCCGCTTTTTGTTTGTCAACGGGTTTAAGACCGAGGGCCGCTGAGCCTGTGCGCAGACTGTCGGACTTGCGGTTTGGATCTCGGTGACAAACAAAAACTTCACCCGAGCCTGAGACGCGGCAGCGGCTCAAAGCGCCGCCCGTGTGCTGCGGACACAAGAGAATGCGGGACAGGATGGTATATGTCGCGGTAAAAATCCGTCCCTCCCGCCCGCGAGTATTGCGCAAAATATTGCACCTGACTATATTGGCGCGTCTTCCCGGCAAAACGTCGCACCGTATTTAACACAACATAGACTACCTGCCATGTACAATCAAATTGGTCCGGCCTGCAAATCGTTTTGCAATCACTCGCCAGGCACGTTGAGGTCGCACGGATTATTCCTGCGTTTAATAGTGTCTTTTGCGGCGACCGCATGTGTATTCGGCTTGACTTCCTGCGACGACGACGACCCGTCGTTTTATGCCGATGAAGTAGTTGAACACCTTGTTGAAGACGTTATCTTGCCGACCAACGCCGATTTGTTGGTCAGCGTGGAACGCCTGTACAGCGCTTGCCGGGCGCTGCGCGAATCGCCGACGGACAACCTGCAAATCGTCAATGCGGGCCAGTTGTGGCGGGAAGCGCGGGCGTTCTGGACCATGAGCGAGGCGTTCGCGTTTGGACCGGCGGAAGAGTACAAACTGGCGGCCGAGTTAAACGCGTGGCCGCTCGACACGGAAGGTGTTGAGAATTTATTGGCGAGTTTTAATGCGCTTTCTTCCTCGGAGTTAAACAAGCAGCCGGCAGACATGCGCGGCTTTCACGCCGTAGAATACCTGCTGTTTCGCGATGGAAACGCGCGTACGCAGGAAGAGTTAACAACGCGCGAACGCGAATATCTGGAGGCGTCGGCGGACTTGCTGGCAAGCCGGATTCGTCAGTATGCCGCAAGGTGGGCGTCCGAACCGGGATTTCACCTGCAACTCGTCGGTGAGGACGGCTCGCGGAGGAACAGCGCGCAGTTGTTTATTGAGCTTACATTCGGCACGATCACGGACTTGTGCCGCGACATTGACGAGATCCGGTTAAAGCGGCCTCTGGAGACGCAGGACGCGAGAAATGTGGAGTCGCAATTCAGCCACAATTCTCTCAACGGGATTCGCAACAACCTGTTGGGGATTCAGCATCTGTTCCGCGGATCGCTGAGTTTCGGGCGGGAGACTCAGGGACTGACGGCCTGGATTGACACTCGCAACCGACTTGTGGCTCAGCGACTGAGCGTCAGGATCAGCAGCGCGCAGACGGCGCTGGACAATGTACCCTTTCCGCTGGCCGAGAGACTTCGGGATCAGAATGGCTATGCGCCGGCAATTAACGCATTGGACACCTTGCTGCAAACGCTCGCCGATGATGTGCCGCCGCTCTACGATTAACATTTGCAGCGGTACGACAGCCGCGCTGACGTGCGGCTGAACATTCACCGGCAAACAGAATAATCATAAAGCAAGCCGCCGGTTTAAATCGGCGGCGCTGCAATCAGACGTTTTAACATCCGCATTTCACAAGCTTAAAATCACGCCTGTATAAGGCGGCGATGATAGTTGATCTGTCCGAGATGGTAGTTGAGATGTGAATGCAGGTGAACCAGAAACCACGACGTCGTCATCGGCTTGCCGAAGAGTTCAATCGGATAATCCTGCTCGAGTTGTTCCGCGCTTAAACCGGACAACACATTGTCAAGCGTCAATTTTGTTGCATCCAGGGCGGTCAGCATTTCAAAACGCGGCACATTTTTATCGTTGAATTCGCGGTCGCGTTGGCGTATGTAATCGCTTCCGCCCAGAACAGCGCCGACGAAGTGATTGAGATTGCCGATAATGTGAAGGCAGAGGTTGCCGGGCGAGTTGCTGACAGCGCCCCTGACACTCCAGAGCAGGGCTTCGTCGGAGTAAAGCGAAATTTCCTGTTTAACACGATCGAGATCGCGTGCAAAGAGTTCGGCCATAACATTGGACAGCATGTCAATCTCCTGATGATTTATGCGACATTTAAACGCCGCAGACTGTGTTAATCAATGGGAACAATAGGAAAATCCACTCCACCGCCGGGTTTGTCGAGGATGCGGCACATGGCAAGCACCTGCCCCTGGTGATGGTAGAAATGTGTTAGGGTGCGCATCACCACCAGCGCCGGTATGAGCATGCGCTCCTTACCGCCCCAGGTTATCATGTTGCGTTCCGTGTTAAGTTCCTGCGGCGTCGCACTGTTTAAGTAGTCCGCCGTCATGTTAAATGTCTTGAGGCGGTATTGTTCGAGCGAGTCAATGTCGGGATAATCGTCGAGGTTGTCATCTGCGAGCATTTTCCCGAGCAGCACGCCGATCCAGTACTCGCCGGCGCCGATTTCGTGCCACAACTGCGCACGCACGGTGGACAGGCCGAAACCGTGGATGCTGCGATTCAGTTCTTCGTTATTCAGTTGGCGGCAATGGTCCAGCAGGTCGCGCAGATTTTTATGTGCGCGCAGGTTAAGATCAAGCAGCGCTTCTTTTGTGTACAAGGCGGGGCCTCCCGAAAACGGTGAAGGAATTTTGGCAAAGGTACAAAAATCCGGCAAGATGGGGATGAGCGGTCGGAGTAGAGCCGGGTGAGCAGCCGATGCGGCAGACGAACAGTCAGCAAGGCCGCGGCAAGACGATGAATTCGTCGTTGAAATGCGGTAGAACAGGCGAAGAGACTGAGAGTTTGTACGCGTCCATGCGTTGGAGAAATTCACTTGACTTGCGACTATGTGGCTGATCGGGCGGTGTTATACGATGAGCGGGCGGTTTTTGGTGATGAGCGGGAAGGTGTTGTGGATTGGGCAGACCCCTCCGTGAAATCAAGTTGGGCCCGCCCCCTGCCACCGGTATGTGAAGTGCGTTCGGCCTCGGTGTTGTTTTGCGCCGCCAGTTCGCGCCCCACTGCAACAGCCTCATCAGCGCAGGAGCGCCCTTTGACCATGTCCGACTGCCGGTAGATCAGCGACAGTTCCACCAGAAGGCGCAGCTTTTCGACGCCGGAGGAAACATCGAGTTTTGCCATGAGACCAGCTGGATCAACCTGTGCGGACCTTTTCATAACGTGCAGTCGGGCAGAATCTGCGCCGCGCTTTACCGGTTTCGACCTGGAAATCATCCTTTCATGGGCTGGAAAATACCAAATTCACGGCATTTGGTTGGAATCCGTAGAGGGATATCCGCATCGCTGACCGATTGTTACTCAGACTGATCGCTTTGCCGCCGCGCCGAGGCGCTTACGGCAGGCTCTTTTGACCTCTTGTTGGTCTTGCGGATTGGAGTATTTGGGTTTCGGGCCGGCCCGAAGTCTCTGCGTGAGAGACTCCAGGACTGTCTCAAGACTTCAGGCTTCAAACTGCGTGACAAACAAAAAAGTCAAAAGAGCCTGAGATGCAAGTGCAACGCGCAGCTCAAAGCGATCAGAAAATCAATCCGCGAGTGGGTAAAACAACCAAAAGCAGCGGCGCCCCGGCTCAGCGTTTGTATTCTATGCTGAAAGTCTGAAGTACGCCGTCTCTGCACAGAACGGCAAAACTGTTAATATCCGGCAGTTGCACAATTTGCTGCGGTATCAAATTCGGCCTGACGTGCGGACGGCGATGCAAAAGTTCCACCTCGAGCTTGTCAATGCGGTAGATATCGGTATTCTCGTTGCTGCAAGCTGCAATCAGTCCACAACGCAGTAGTTTAATCTCGCGGTACTGCTCGGCCTCGCCGAAGTTAATCGCCATCCCCTGCTCTTTGTCGAGGCCCGGAATCAGCAGCACCGCGCCTTCCTCCAGCGCGGCCACCAGGCGCAGACGCGTGTTCGGCGCTGAAAAAGACAGACTCTGAATATTGCTGTCCAACTGCCAGGCGCGCGTGACTTTGTCGGGCGTGGCGCGGAAAATGCTGTTGCCGGCCGCAATCCAGCAAGCTTTCTGTCGGCCCGCAAACCGCAGGGGAAGGGACAAATCATCAATGCCTATTTCCGGACTTAAATTCTGCGTGCGCAGCACGTGTCCCTTTTTACTGCGCAATTCGAGCACGGGAGAATTGTTAACAATTCGCAGCAGATGCATGGGTTTGCTGTTGCCGTACGCCATGCCGAATACGTCGAGCGGAAATGCGCTGGAGGCGGGCATGCGTTTCTCCACATCCGAATGTATCTTCCAGGGAACGATGCTGAGTTTTTGCATAGGAACAAAAAGTGCAACCACGCCCTCGCTTATAGCATGCAGGTGCGCATATTCCGGAATCTGTTTGGAGACTTGTACACTTGCCCGGCTTTCGGGTGCATTCTTCCGCCAGGATACACGACACAGCTCAATATAGTCATCCCCGCGCGTGCTGTGGATGCCAAGGGTGAGCAGTTTACCGGCCACCGAGATCATGTTGATCCAGGTCGGCCCCTGCGGCAACGACATGGCGCGGCATTGCAAGGTCAGATCATCACCGCTGTCGGCAACACCGAAACTGAACCTGGGCGTCGGTTTAATTGCCGCGCGCGCCTTTTGTGTATCGCGGTTCAGCAGTCTGTCCTGCGGGCGCAGTTCGGCATACTGCTTTAACAGCGTCTGCGACTCCTCGTAGCCCGCCACGGGCAGTCGACGTCCGATAATGTTAAGCGCAACACTGCCGCTCTGTTTGCGCAACTCGACGTCGGGATACCTGTGTGCCGCGCGGACGAGCGACTTAACAATTTTCGTCGCGGTAAGGGTCTCGGGCTGCTCGGTGTTAAACTCAGTTATGCGACGCCTGACGTCTTTGTGTGCGGCTTCGCGTCCGGCGATGTCGAACCAGGTTTGCAGGCACTCCTCCGAATAATTCGTCGCCTCCCAGCCCTGTTCGAGAATCCACATGGCGCGGATGCCGTTGCGCATGTCGTCGCGACTGATTTCGGCCGCCAGCATGATCTCCTGTTTTCTGAGGGCGATCTGCACGGCGCGCTCGCGTGCAATGTGGGCCGCATCCTCATTTCCCAGGCGGGCATGCAGCTTGCCGGCTTCGCGGTGCATCTCCTCCTGTTCGTAGAGCGCCAGCGCATCGTAGTAAAGCTCACCGCGTTCCAGACATTGTGCCGCACGAGCAGGATTGTTTAATCGGCGACGGTAGATGGCGGCCGCATCGCGAAAACTGCGGCCGCGCTCCAATGCGTCGGCGGCCGCGCTCCAGTCCCCCAGCAGCTCGGCAAAAATGTAAGCCGCCCGGTCAAAGCGTTTTAACGCAATTTCGCGATTGGCGGCGGCGCGGTACTGCGCCATCAGACGCTGCCGCAGACCTGTGTTTAAATTCCAGTTGTCCCCCGCTTCCGCGCTGCGATTGGCGCCGTAGCTGGGCGTGCGCTCAAAAAGTCGACTGCCGGGCGTGTTGCTCTTACCGCGGCGGCCTGCGCCGACAAGCGGCAGCGCAAAGCGCAGTCCGCGATCCGGATCTTTCTGCAGCAGGTCAAGCAGACGCTCTATCTCGCGAAAGCGTTCGTTCTGCAAATTGTTTAACTGGCGGTCCGTCCAGTCCGACAGCCGATCAAACAGGGTCGGGCCGGCCGCCCCGCCGGGCAGAAGCCCCACCAAAGCGCGAATTCCATGCAGTCCAATAATGCCGAATGGCGCAACGATTTTCCAGAGAGCATGGCTCGCTCCGTCGCCCGGTTGCCGCAGCTCGCGCGTGTCTGTTGAAGCGATGTCGTCGGCTTTAGACTGCATTTTCTCTTCGGGATCGGGCGGCAGTTTAACGCTGACGCCTGCAAAAAGCGGCGGTGGCGCTTCGTTTTCAGCCATCATCCAGAGGACGTCGCGCGGCGGAGGCATGTCAAACAGATTGGCGGCGCGACGGAGAGCGCTCCGCTCAAACGCCATTGTGCCGCGGCCGGGGTGCCAGACCACCAGATCGCTCACAAAGAGTTTTTGCAGTTCGTCATCGGAAACGGCCGGAAAAATTTCGGCGTCGGCCGGGTGATACACCTTGTCGGCGCGGCAGGTCCAGGCCTGCACGTTGCCGCCGGGCGACTCCGGTGCATGTGCCGCGGGAAGCTCGGCGGGAACAATCAGGAAACCGCCCGGCGCGGCGGAAGAACATGAACCGACTGAAGATTCAGAGCGCGGACCGGGCAACAGGAGCAGGTGCGCCTGCGCGGAATTCGGCAGGAGTTTCAGCACGCTTAAACAACGCTGAACATCGCCGCCCGGTAAAAACCAGGCATGTGTCTCGGCGGCGTCACTGTCGTCTCTCGGGGCGACTCTCAGTCGCATGGGGATATTTAACATCGCAGACTCGCGAGACAGGAACGCAGTTCTTCCCGGACGCCTTGTTCGTCAAGAACCACGTGCGTGTCAAAAAAGGCGCGTGGGCCGGAACCCAGATTGTCGGAAGTCCAGACACAGGTAGTGGTGTCGCGCAACAGGCCAATAGTAACTTGCGGCAGGGACGTATCCGGACTGATCAGATGCAGGAAACCGCGCGAGTCGTGATAGGCGCGGCCGCCACCGGGGAAATCGGCGCGGCGCAGCCACCAAAGCCCCTGACCGATGCCCCGCGCTTCCTTAAACTGCACCGTCGGCAGGCGACGGCTGTGCGCCGGCTGTTTTGCGCTGAACATGCAGGGTCCGGCAAGGGTGTGCAGCGCATAGCGCGATTCGTAGCCGCGCACGCCGCTGCGCAAGTGTATGCGCAATAATCCGTCGGAAATACTCAGTTCGTCAAACTTGTGCAGGCGCTGACTCAGGAGTCGCCTGGAGTCCACCATCATATCGGTGGTTTTGTCTCGTATCTGTTTGTGTGTGTCCAGGTCTTTTTCACTCTCAACTTCCCAGCCGATCTCCCAACCGTCAAAGTACAGGTCCACGGCATTCCACCTACCGCTGCCCGAATCTCTGGCATGTACGCCGCTATTGCTGAACTCAAGACCGACCTCGCCCAGATGGAGTTTGTCTTTGACTTTGCCGTCGATCAACGACAAGGCGGAAGCCGAGTCGTCGTGCACAACAATAGCCCAGTCTTCACTGAAGGTCACCGTGTCCACGCGGTGCACGCTGAGCTCGCAGGGCGGGGTTTTGATCTCATCGCCGTTCTGCGACCAGGCGAGAATTTTCAGGCTGTATTCCCGTTCACGCTGTAGATAAAACACTCCGTAGATCACACCGTTTTCGTGGTGAATGTGCAGCCAGCTCTGCTCGCAGCGCGGCGTGGCGTCAACCAGGTGTTGCGCATATCCCACCCCGTGCGGCGACCAGCGCAGCAGACGAAGTTCATTGTTGATTCCAACCACGCCGAATTCGGGACTGTAGGCCGTTGACCTGATTTTTTTGTGCGTCGGAAAGAGCAATGGAAAAGGCCGTTGCTGCAGAATCAGCGGATAGTCCGGATCGTAGCGTCGGTTGATGATCCGCGACGCAGGTGTGTGTTTGTTTAACTGTTTGGGGACATTCAAGAGATCATCCAAAGCCACATGCGATGAGTTGAGGTGTTTCCAGCCGGATCTCCGATCAAAACGACGCAGATCAAACGTGCCGGACCGGACGCCGTCCATGTCGACCGCAACGGCGAACATGCCCTGTCGGCATTCCTTTCTGATAATTGCGTCAAAGTCCGGCAAGAGGAGGTTATCGGCGTGAGTCAGCAGAAAAACCTCGGCATTATCGGTATGCTGTTGCAGGAACTCACCGAGAGCATGGCCCGCGTCCAGCGCCGTATCGAGTCGTCCCAATTGACTCGTCACATCGATCGCGTTGTTCAACTCAATTTCCCTGTAGCGCCCGTGGTCAGAAGTCAACAAAGTCACCTTGCGCGAAGCTTCGGTTCCGGCCTGCAATGCCAATGCGGCCGCCAGTACCAATACGCGCGGCACGCCCCAGACGCGCAGAGTTGTGTCCAGCAGAATGATCCGATCCACTGTGGGCAAGATCGGCGGCTGTTCGCGGCGCAGGTACAGCGCCTCGTTGTTGGCCAGTCGGCTCATTAACACGTCGTTGTCCTGCGCCAGCTCGCTGATTAACAGTCTATCCGGCGCGCCGCGATTTGCAATATCCGAAACGCCGCCGGTAACCTGCTGATAGTTCTGTTCCGGCGTGCGCGGTACGCCGAGAAATGCCAACAGATGGCGTGCAATGTCGCCGATTGGCGACAGTCCGTCCTGCGTTCGCAGCTCGTCGATCAGATTTCGACGCGGATTGCGGCTCAGGGATCGCAGCCGCGGTTCCACGTCCGGTAGTGTTGCGCGGTCCGCAGCCGCAATCTCGGCGGCGTCAAGCTCCGAAACTTCTACCTGATGCGGCAAATGTTCCAGCCCGGTGCGCAGGCGACGTTCGAGCGTGTCGACAGTGAAACGAGTCAGAAGGTCGTGAGCCGAGGTTAACTCAGCCTGGAAGTGTCGTGCATGATATGCGCGTGCGGAAAAAGGTTCGAGCTCGTCCGGTGACAGGCCGTCAAATATCTTTGTTGAAATCTCGCTGCCAATGTCCGAAACTGACTGCTGTTCACGTGTCTCATTCAGAGCAAGTACAAGCGCACGAAGGTTTTTCATCCCGCCGCGCAGATCATCAGGCAACTCGTTTATCTTGCGAACTTGTTCAACGGTTTCCCGCACTGTTCTCTCCAGAAACCCCGCTTCCGACACGTTGTCGGAAATGTTCCCGACAATGCTGTGCAACAGGCGCACTCTGGATTCATCCCACGACGCACGCGAGGCAGCAATAATCAGGAGAAGCCCACCAAACACGGGCGGATTTGCCGGCTGCAGATCTTCAAACAGGGCGATCAATTCCTCGCGGAACACAATCGTCGCACCGTCGCGCCAGCAGACGACGTTCCCGCCGTCCTCCCAGCGCCAGAATCCCTCGGCATGCGGTTTAAAGTAGTGTTCCGCGTTCATGCGCCATTCTCCCTGACGGCGCTCAATCGCACAGCCGCACGCGTCGCCGCCTGGAACCAATCGGCCTTGATGAACTCCCAGTTTTGATCACTGTTTAACAACGCAATGTCGCCCGGGGCGAGTTTTAACTTGCTCCGCAGCGCCGATGGCGGAATGTAGTCCGGCACACACATCCCGGCCGGAACGGCGATGCCGTCCTCGACAACAATGAACTTTCCATTGATCGGCGGCAGCGGCGTGCCGTGAATAAACACACGCCCATCGTCACAGAGGGCAAAGCGCATAACATTCAGTCGCACGGCCGGAGCGCGATCGACCCAGGCGAGCCAATGATGAAAGCGGCAAATAATACCGTTGGGACGGCGGCTGGTTCCGTCGCGTTCAAGTGACGGCACAATTGAAACATCGGCCGGTTTACAAGAAGAGAGTTCCGGAGCCACGGGGCGCAGCGCAGCAGTCAGCGCTTTCCATTCACCCGACGGCAACAGGCGCACGGGCAAAGCTGCGCCGAAAGGTACGAGTTTGTTGTCGTTGTTACTGTGGTAGCGCGCCAGGGCCGGCAGCGAGCGGATTGCACTGTCGCCCTCGTCCAGAGAGCCGCGCAGCCAGATGCCGGCTGAGTCGCGCAATATCTCCAGCTCTGCGGAACGACGCAATGCACCCAGCGCCTCAGCGGCATCTTCACTCAGCAATATGACCCAGTCCGCGCTCACCGTGCATCTGCTTCCAGTTGTTGCCAGACTTTGTCGGCGCGTTGCTGCAGGGCCGCGCGCTGCTCGTCGTTGTCAATCCACTGCAACTGACCGCTCAGGACGGAAATGCGGTCGCGCAGGCGTGCGCGTTCGGCGGCGGACAGATCGGGCGTCTCCAATTGTTCCGCGCAACTGTTTAAGTCGGCGGCGAGCAACTCCGGATCTGGTTGTTCGGCGCGGCGTGCCTGCGGATGATCGAGATCATGCGGCTCCTCTTTGTTTAACTCGGAGTCGACCATGGCGCGCAATACTGCGCGTTGCTCCTCGCTGTCCCAGATGTGGCGCACGACCCAGAGATCCGAGACGGTGGCCTGGGCGCGTCCGCACAGAAGAGCCCCGGCGGCGATGACGCGCTGCAGCTTGACCGCGCGGCGGTCGGAGATCGGTATTCCGGCGTTGCGCAGCCCCGTGATCAGATTGATGAAGGCGGGGCGCACGGCGTCGAGGTCGACCTCCGCCAGATGCGACTGTAGCATTCGCACGTCATCGGCAGTTAACGCACCCGATGTCTGCGAGGCAGCGCCTTCCAGTTTCCAGCCCGCTTCAAGCACCGCTCCCAGCTTTGTTGTTGTGACGTTGTCGCACATGGCGCGCAGCAGAAAACGATCAAACAGCGCGCGCAGCGCCTCATCTTCCGGCAGTTTATTGCTTGCTCCGATAAAACTCAAGGCAGGTAATTGACGCTTCTCACGGCCGCGACGAAACACGCGTTCATTCAGCGCGGCCAGCAGCGAGTTCAAGATTGCGCTGTTGGCGTTTAACAGTTCATCCAGGAACACCAGATCGGCTTCGGGCAGCATGCCTTCCGTATTTGTCACCAGATCGCCCTCGCGCAGACGGCGGATATCAAAGGGACCAAACAACTCATTTGGTTCGCTGAAACTCGTTAACAGATAGTCGAAGGTACGGCCCTGCAGCAAACGCCCCATCTGGTGCACGATAGCGCTTTTTGCGGTCCCCGGCGGTCCGAGCAGAAAGAGGTTTTCACCGCCGGCCAGGCAAACGCCCAGCAGGTCGATGATAATATCCTTGTCGACGAAGATCTGTTTAAGTAGCGCCAGCGTATCCTGGAGCTTGTCGGCCGCCAGACGCACTTCCGTCTTTAAACCAGCTGCGGCGCCGTGCTCCATTCCTGCCGCTTCACCAGAATCCGGCATTGTGTTATCCCTGCTGTATTTTCGTGTTTAACTGTTTATGTTCCCGTGTCTCAAACCGACTACTGGTCGATTCGAATCATATTTCCGACTCCTCCGCTTCCGCGTTTTGCGACTCCGCTTCCCGTTTGTTCAACCACGTTTGCATGGCGGGCGCCAACTCGGGATACAAGCCCAATGCCTCACGCACGCGGGCAGCCACCTGCGGATGTTCCACGCGATTGTAATCGTTGGAGGCGATAATGCGGTCGACGTACAGACGCATTATTGTCTCGTTGTTTAACAAGGAGCTGATGTCGGGCGTCGGAATTTCGCCGGCGCCCACAGACGACAGCGGCCACGCGATACACAGGCGTTTAAGTTGCACATTCAGCGGATCATCGCGCGAAATGCTCTTTGCATAGCTCACAATACCGGGCAGCAGTCGCATTGTCAGGTCGACGGAATATACGGCCGCGGCGGAATCCGCCATGGGTTCGGGCCGGCTGAAGCTTTTTTCTACCTGGCCGGCGTCAATATCTCGCACAACGGCGCATTGGAGCGCAAACGCGGTCGTCGCGGCGGCCCACAATGCGGCATCGGCATCAAATGCGGGCGCCGGACCGGGCAGCCGCAGTGTGTCGTCGCGATACAGAATTTCCAATTCGCTCACGGCGGACGGGCGGTCCTGGATCTCCGCGGAGAATTCCGTGTCCATTTCCCAGGGCTCGCCGGCCCGCCACGCACGCAGGTTTGGCGCCAGTTTCACCTTCCGCTCCATTTTCAGCCGACATTCAAACGCTATAACTTGCACAATTTTTGCGAGAACTTCACAAGGCGGGTTTCACGCAGTAGGATCAGCGGCAGGGAGACTCAAGGCGGGACTTCTCGCTTTTCGATTCACAATTTGATGGATGAAAACGCCGTTGCCGTCGCTTCTCTCCGGCCGGCTTTCTGAGCGCTGCGCCGTCGAAGACTTCCGGCTGGCTTATTTTCTTGTTGGTTTTTGAACGCGGCATGGCGCGCAATGGAGCGACAAGTTCAAACAGACTTCAGGACTTGTGGTTTGAAGTGCAGTGGTTAACAAAAGAATCAAAGAGCCTGCGGTGCGAATGGAGTGAGCGACGCAAAGCGCTCATATTTCAGGAGCTCAAAGAGTGAAGCCACCACTCAGTTAAACAGCGGAAATTGTAAAGTCGGCTGTGGGGCCCGCGTGATGGGTGGTTAACAACGTAAAGGACATTCGGCGGCACAGTAAGTAGATTTTAATGCATTGAGGAAATCGCGTGAGGGTATGTCGGAGTTTGCGACGGAGGAAATCGCGCGTGAGGGTTTTGCGGAGTGTGCAGCGATTGTCGCGGAGTTTTTTGGATTGGAGTTAGAAAATGAACAGACCCCTCCGTGAAATCAAGTTGGGCCCGCCCCCTGCCACCACCTCCAAGTCTGGTTATCCTCCACCACACAGGCCTCCCTGCCGGCCCGAATCAGCAGATTCCGCCCGGCTTTGCGCCTGTGTCACCTCGCCGACTCGTCAGTCGACACCCGCAACATCAGCACAAATTCACCCATCTCAAACCGGAAAAAGTTAAACGTCCCCTATACCGTAGCAAGCGGGCAGTTTTCGCCCCTGAACGTCGCAAACAACAAAAGACCCCATCAGTGTGCCGGCCGATGAGGTCTCTTTACGCCACGAAAGCGCTATGTCAAACCATGTGTTTTAGCGTCGAATCAGGAGCTTGGACTCCAACGCGTGCCGGCGCCCGTCGCTGCCGCGGTACTCCACCAACAGGATGTACGCGCCCGCCGCCAGGGGCGTACCGTCGCCGTCCTCCGCCGTCCAACGGATTTCCTGCACGCCGCCGTGCGACGCCGGCTGCGTCAAAGTCGCGATGCGACGCCCCGCCAGATCGTGAATCGTGCAGGTGACAGGTGCGCCGATACCGACTTCAATTCGGACCTCTTCCCCGCTGCGCAAGGGATTGGGCGTGATGCTGACCCGAGGCGTCTGTTCCGCGTTTGCGTCGGCAGCCTGCGACAGTTTCGGCTGGACAACGCTTATGGTGACCGTGGCGGTTGACTCGCCGCCGTGGCCGTCGTTAATCGTGTACTGAATCTGATCCAGTCCGGTAGTAGCGCCGGCGCTGTACTCCAGCGTCGTCCCGCCGCCGCTGATCGCGACCGTCCCCAGTCCGCCGTCGGTGGCCGAATTGATCGTAAGTGTATGTCCGTCGGAGTCGCCGTCATTGTTTAAGGGACATATCTGCAATGTCCCGTTTGCCGTAGCCGCGCCTGCGTTGTCGTCGGCCGCCGCAGGTACGTGATTGCGGTACAGCACAGCCACCGCGTTCTCGTCGTATCCAGGCACGTAGACATGCTGACCATTCCAGCTTAACGCGGGCATGATGGCTCCGGCCAGACCGTTGATGCCGTCAACACCGTCGCGACAAACTTCAACAAAGGTCAGCTTGCCATTTTCGCGATCGCGATTAAACAGAACCAGAGCGTCGGAATCGCGTGCACCGGCCCAGACCTGTGCGCCGTCAGGACTGACCGCCACGCCCGTGATGCCGTCAAGACCATCAATGCCACCGCTGCCGTTTTCGTAACTTTCCACAAAACTCAACGTGCCGTCCGCGGAAGTGCGATTAAACAATGCAATCGCATCGTCGGCATTTCCGGCCACGTAGACGTGTGCGCCATCAGGTGAAACAGCAACATCAATCGCCTTGCTCAGACCTTCCACGCCGCCGACACCGTCCTTGTACATCGTAGAATATGTTAATTCCCCGTCATCCAGCTTGCGCTCAAACAGCGCCACGGCGTTGTCGCCCGTTCCGGCGACGTACACGTGACGGCCGTCCAGGCTGACATCCAGACCGATCGCCTGACGCAAACCGTTCACTCCGTTAAGACCATCCTTGAAATAACCGACAAAGTGCAGTTCGTCCGTGGCGTCCACCCGGTTAAACACGGCGATTGAATTATCCGAGTATCCGCTGACCAGAACACCGCGTCCGTCAGCGCTGACGTCAACACCGCGCGGTCCTTTCATGCCGTTAATCGTGGCGCCGTTGTCGTCTTCTCCTTTTTTCTTGCGTTCAACAAAGGTCAGTTCACCGTTGCCGGCGTCGCGCCTGAACACCAGCAGAGCATTGTCGCCGTAACAGGCCGCGTAGAGGTATTCTCCGGCGGGGTCGACAGCCAGGTCGCTGGGGTATTCCAGTCCAACGACGCCGTTCCTGAGATTGCGCACGCGCGTCACCCACGTCAGGTCGCCGGTCGATGTATTGCGTTGAAAAATGGCGATCGAATGATCGTTGCGGCCGGCAACGTAAAGGTTTTCGCCGTCCGGACTGACCGCCGCACAATACGCGCCGCCGAGGCCGCGCACATCGCCGACGCGATCCTGTCTGTATTCAACAAAAGAGGCATTGACCTGCGCCGCCGCCATCAAAGGCGAGACGGCGACCAAAGCGCCTGTCGCCACGCAGTTGTCCACCGACGCAACCACGTAGTTAAACACATCGATACCGTTAAAACCGGAATCCGGCGTGTATTCAATCTTGCCGTTGACAAGCTGCGCCTGACCATGCGCCGGCTGTTCCACCGAGAGAATGCTCAGGCCCGATCCGACATCGTTGTTTAACACATCGGCCACAACGCCCGAAGCCGTGACCAGGACGTGATCCATCAAGGCCTGCACAGTCCTGGGCGTCACTATCAAAACGGAGCCGGTCGTACAGCCGGCGCTTGCGGTACGGACAACCGAGAGTGAGGCCGAACTTGCACCCTGCTCCCACACAATCTGGACCGTCCCAGTTCCCTGTCCGCCGACAATGCTGCCGCCCTCAACATTCCAATTGTGGGTCGCCGTATTGTCGGCAGGCAGAGCCTGGTACGTCAGCTGCACGTTCGGACAGCCACAGTCGGCGCCGGTGATTGCAAGTTCCGCCGGCGGCTGAACCGCAATATTAAACGTTGTGCTGTTTTCAAGCTCACCGTCCGAAACCCGCACGGTGATCAGCGCATTGCCGTATGCGCCGCACTGCGGCGACATGTTTAACCGCACGCTTGCCGCCGTTGTTCCAGTTGTCAGATCCGCATCGGCAAACAGTGCCTGATTGTTCGACGTGACGCCGACAACCAGCTGCGACAGCGCATTATCTATATCATTTAACTGCACCGCCGTTGTTACCATCTGATTTTGATAGCTGCTCAATGAGGCCGGACCAGTAATCGTAGGCGCGTCGTTAACCGGATTGACCGTAACATTAAACGCCGTCGAGCGATTGTATTCGCCGTCGCCGACCGTTACGGTGATTACCGCCGAACCATTGGCATCGGCCTGCGGCGTAAACATCATGCTTGTCGTGGCACTGGTAGTTCCAAAGCCGATCGAAGCCGATTGAATCAGCGTTTCATTGTTCGAAACAGCGTCAAGCGACAGCTGTGCCATGGGCGTATCGATGTCGCTCAGATCGAAGGTCAGCTGCGCCGGCATGTCTTCATCGATAGTTACAACCGCATTGTTTGTGCTGATAATCGGCGCGTCGTTGACCGGCAGAACGTCGACCACGAAGGTCGTTGAACGCGTGTATTCGCCGTCAAAGACCGAAACCGCAATGTCTACGCTGCCGTTCGCATTTGCCCCGGGGTTTAACAGTATCTGTGTGTTTGCACTCGTCGGCGTCACAATCGTCAGATCGCCGTCGGCCACGAGGGACTGATTGGCGCTTGTGGCGCTCAGGATCAGATTGTTAAACGGAGTGTCGATGTCCGCCAGATTAACGGACAACGTAAGCGGCGTATCTTCCGGCGTGTTAACTACAGCATTGTTGGTACTGATTACCGGCGCGTCGTTAACCGGCAGAACGTCAATGACAAACTGCTGAGCGGCGCTCGAACTCGTGTGCAGACCGCCCGACGGACCGTCGTCGTGCAACACGACCGAAACAATTGCCTGGCCATTCTGGTTCGTCGCCGGGACAAAAGTCAGGATGCCGGTGGTGGCTGCAATCCGCGGTTGCACGGCGAACAGC